>NZ_FNZO01000001.1:0-1064256 GCF_900109305.1 Paenibacillus sp. cl141a | reverse complement strand
ATGTCTTTCGTATTTCGCCCATGAAAAAAATCCCCTCCAAGTAGACTTTAATGCGCTTTTTACACACTGTCTACTTAAAGGGGATAATATCATTTCCACGGCTTTCTATGCATGTATAATCTTATCCTATTAAACAGGGCGAATTTAGTTGTTTATTGGATTTCATTCTTCTTGTCTTGTTATGCAAATAACTCCAGGCCAAGAAAGAGCAGCAAGCCGCTAACACTTGCATAAGCACTGAGGAAATGTTGTTTGGATTCCTTCATATAGCGTCTTTCTACAAGGGAACGGAACGCATGCAGAATAGCAACAACAAGAATAATATCCTGATGAGCCCACACTCTCCATTCCAATACATATCTCATAACGAAAATGGCAATAAGGGCAGCGACTACAAGGATGAGCTCTCCAATTAAATGAAATCGATTGATATGCTTATACAACAGTCCGTCTGACGTGGAGGATACCTTCAGCTTTTTTTTGATCCAAACATACCCGCAAATGAAGATGATTACATACAACATGATTGTCATGAGGAACATTCATGAGGTCCCCCTTTCAAAAAGTAGCAGTCATTATCAGCTTAACATCTTCATGATAGGTTTTCCACAATTACATGATTATGGAATAAGTTTGATTGGTATTGCTGAACATAAGATGTCGAAAAAAACCGGCCATGATCCTGGCCGGTTCTTCCGCATGAACACTTTAAAGCTTAGGTTTGTTGTGCAAGATGTGCGTGATCCGGCGCTTTTTGATTCATGATCGGCACCATGACCAGTGAACCAAGAAGGAATAATAGTCCTGCCCCGCTATAGATCGTGCTCAGTGAGAAAGCATCCTTTAACGCGCCGGCGAAAGACATCGAAATGACCATCATGCCAACAAACATCGGATTCAAAACCCCGTTCACCCGTCCGACGATGGAAGCATTGGACCATTTCAGAATCATCGTGCTGATCCCGATATGAATGCAAGGGAAGACAAGCCCATTTAGAAATTGAACGGTCAGTGTCAGCGGAATGCTCGTCGAATACCCGACAATTGTCGTGCAGACGGCGCCAGACAGCATGCCTATGGCAAGAAGTAATTGCGGCGGTACCCGCTTCGCAAAGACGGCAACGATCCCGCCGCCGATCAGCATGGCTGCACCATTCACCATCAGCAGATATTGCAGGAACTCCTCGCTCCTGCCCAGCCGCTCCGTTACGATAAACAGGTTGAGGGCTTGAGCTACGCCGACCGCAAGTCCCGCGAGAACAAACGCGAGTCCAAGCATTCGCAGCACCGGGCTTTGCCAAACATAGCGGAAGCCTTCAACGAAATCTCTACGGAACTGGCCTTTTGCCGCGATGGTCTGCGGCTTCATATTATCCTCAGGCAGACGAATAAGAACGAGTGCGGACAACAGAAAAACCGCCCCCATGATCGCAATCGATGTTTCAAGGCCGAACGTACTGTAAACGAAAGTGCCAAGCATAGGGCCGAGCACCATGAAGATGGCCATCAGCGATTGGAATAAAGCCATCCCTTGCTGCAGTTGTTCTTCTGCCACATGATACTTAAACAAACGCATGCTTGACGGCTGCGAGAATTGTGAAAGGATAGCCGAGATAAACGCAACGAGGTAGACGGAATGCCAAGAACCGTAATGTATGGTCAGAAGGACAACGAATACCGATACCGCGGATAACAAGTCGCACCAGATCATCGTTCGCTTAGGCCGCCAGCGGTCGGCAAAAGTACCTCCGATGAACGAAAAAACAAAAATAGGAGCGAATTCTGCTACGCTGATTAACGAGATCGCATATGGATCATTATTCGTTCGATCCGCAACGTACAGGAGAATCGCAAAATTACGTACCCAGATCCCGATCTGCAGGAGCACGCTAGATAATAATATCGTCTGCAGGAACCGATTGCGGAGCAGGCTTGGTGCTTGGGTGCTTTTATCGTGCCTAGTCAATCTTTTCTACCTCCAATTTGTCAATGAAAATGCATTTCTTGTGTAATGGAATGACTCTCCTTTCATGATCTAATTATACGGACCGCATCATCGTTCACCTCCTACTTAAGACTGAATTTTTTGATTATGTAGTTCCGCTAAATTCCGTTCAATTACAGCTTTTTTATATCCATTCTCTCCCTTGTTCCCGTTCGGAATCGGGAATTATAATGATGGTACCACGCCAGCTCATTGAATAAACTCCGTAAGCTTGCTTGCATCAACCGGCAGCTTCGGTGAATGGATGCCAACGGAATTCAGAAACTGAAACGGTGTGTAATGAATAAACAACTGCTGACTTTTATAAAAAATTCACCCCAGGAGGCGTTGAGCGTATGATTGAAATTACCACTGAACTTGTACGCCGGTTAATCCATAGCCAATTCCCCCAATGGAAGGATTTAACCATCCAACCAGTGGAAAAAAGCGGACACGATAATCGCACCTATCGGCTGGGTAACGATATGACCGTTCGTCTGCCAAGTCACGAACGCTACGCTTCGGCTGTCGAGAAAGAGCTGACATGGCTCCCGGTCTTCAAACCCCATTTGTCCTTGCCCATTCCAGCTCCGGTTGCAAAAGGAGAGCCAACGGAAGAGTATCCTCTTCCATGGTCGATCAATCGTTGGATTGAAGGCGAAACCGTAACGCATGGCAACATTCGGGATGTTAACGAATTTGCCAAAGACCTCGCTGCATTTTTGAAGGAGCTGGAGGCGATCGACGCAAGCGGCGGCGTGCCGGCGGGCATCCAAAATTTTCATCGCGGAGGAAACCTTGCCGTCTACGACAATGAGACCAGATCCATCATCGAAACGCTTTCCGACGAATACGATCATGCGCTTTTAACGGAAATCTGGGACCTCTCCCTTGCGACAAAATATCAATCCGCACCGATGTGGCTGCACGGCGATGTGGCGGTAGGAAATCTGCTCGTAAAGGATGGACGGCTGTGCGGCGTTATCGACTTCGGGACTATGGGTGTCGGCGATCCTTCAAGCGACCTCGTGATGGCATGGAACTTTTTTGACGACGACAGTCGCCGGATTTTCCTAAACCGCATGAATTTTGATGATAACACCGTTCATCGCGCACGAGGATGGGCCTTGTGGAAAGCACTCATCACCTTTGCTTGGAACGAGCGTGGCTCGGAAGCCTCGAATTGGGGGAAGCACGTGATGGATGTTATTATTCGAGATTACAAAAAGCACGGTTTATGATGATGCTTTCAACGCATACAGCTGCGAAACCGTCCTGTCGAGCCGCTCTTGGATGAGGATCGCTTCCGCATATCGGGCTGGTATGCCTTCATACCCGTAGTAAATGCCTGCCAGCCCGCCGGCGATGGCGCCGATCGTATCGGAATCATTCCCTAGATTGGCCGCCTTCTGTACGACTCCTGCAAAATCTGACGTATTGAGCAAAATATGCAGTGCCCAGCGGAAGGTATGCACCACAAAACCGCTTGCCGGACATTCGGGCTCGGCTTCAATCAAGTGTTCGTATTCGCTTCCCGCCACCTCGGCCATAACGGCAGCCCTTAAGTTTTCACCCTGCAAAAGGCGCCACGCCATTCGGTTGTACATGAGGCAGGCATCGGCGCACCTTGGATCGTAATGCGTCATCCTCGACTGCAGGATCGTCACTCGTTCCATGTCCGCCGGATCCTTATAGGCCAGGGCCGCCGGCAGGCAGCGCATGAGGGATCCATTCCCGCCGCTTTGCCCCATATCCATATGCGCAACAAAAGCCGCTTCGAGCCAATCCCCCTCGTAGGTTTGAAAAACATGACGGATGATATTCCCGATGTCTTTGGGCCTCGATTGATACCATTCCATAAAGAAACGCCCGATCGCTTCCATCGGCTCTGCAGGATTCTCGATAATGCCTGCCGCGACGCAAAGCGTCATCATCGTATCGTCGGTCACTTCTCCCGGTGCCAGATTCCAGACCCCGCCGCCGATGATTTCCGTCAAATAACCGTACTGTGCTTCGATCTCCCGCATACTCATAAACTCCGTCGTCCCGCCCAAAGCGTCGCCCACGGCCACCCCGTATAGTCCGCCCTTGATGCGGTCGAAATATTTGTTGTCCATGCAAACACCTCACAATCTGTCGGTGTAAAACCACTCGCAAGCAGTATATCAAAGTTATCGCCGCGGATGTCTTCCCCACTCAAGCGATACTCTGTAAAAAGCAGTAAACCCAGCCTTGGTAACGGACTAGGTTTAGTACTTAAAGTCAGTTTCGCAGTTCATGAAAAGGCATTAATCCTCAGTATAAATCTGGAAGGTCACGCCGAATTTATCGGTTACATCGCCAAAGCCTGGGCTAAAAGGGGCTTCCTCGAACGGCATATTCACATGACCCTCTTGCTCCAAGGCTTCAAAAAATCGTTTGGATGTCTCCACGCTGTTCGTTGAAATGCAGATGGTGACCTGTTTGCCTTTCGGAATCGAGGTGCCTGTCGGTGCATCCGAGAACATGAGTTCAGCTTCGCCAATCCGCAGCTTCGCATGTGCGACAAGTTGATTTAATGCATCCGTGTATGTGTTCGGCATTTCCGGCATGTCCCCGTATGTAATGATGGAAAGGACTTCGGCATCTAAAGCTTGTTCATAGAAGCGGATGGCTTCCCTTGCATTCCCTTCCATATTTAAATAAGGGGTAAGTTTGACCGTCATCCTCAATCAACTCCTTTTTTTTTCAATCATAGCAAAACAACCAAGAATGGGTTTCTTATGGATTGCTATCTTGAAAATCAGGCTAGCCATCCCCTTTATAAAAGCAACCCAAGCGAATGGGCTAGGGTTGCTTCGTTTATTTCAACATGGATATTTAGCCGTGCACCTTATGAAACCGAAATTTCCTTTTCCATAATATAATCGTCCATCAGGAATCCATTCCCGATATCCGCGATTTGTTCCCGCACGGTCCGGTAGCCTTTTTTCTCATATACGGCGATACTGGATTCATTATGTCGATTGACCGTCAGCCAAATATGGCTCAAGCTTCGGTCTTTACACAGCTCTTCCAGGAATGCCATCGCTTGACTGGCATAGCCGCGTCCGCGGTGCTCCTTGCTAATGTAAAACTTGCTCAGGAAGAGCTTGTCCTCTTCTTGTCTGACCGACATATAACCGACGGTGGAAGAGTCTGCCGAATGGATCAAGTAATATTCGTAGTCCTGATGCCGGATCTGATCCGTAATCGCCGGGACAGCTTGATATTTGCCGATCATATATTCGATCTGCTCCATAGAAATGATGGATACGTAATATTCGCGCCATATTTCTGCCGCCAGTCTGGCAACCTCTGCGATTTCTTCCGCCGTTTTTACGTGTGTAAATTTCAGTTTCATGACATCTTCCCGCCTCTCCCGGATCGTTGGTTCACGCACTACTACCATATCATCCGATCCCCGGCAGGTTCAAGAATGGTTGTTGAGCCGGGAAAGATTGTTATTGGAATATTCATCAGGATAATGCCTTAAGTCCGTTTCCCGAGTACATGCTTTCATCATGCAATCGAACCAATACCTTGCCGTAACGCCCACTCTGCCGGATGGCGACTTTGCCGGACGGATACGCTTTCTCTAAATAATCTGTGATCAATTTCCGCTTCTGATCATCTGGGACTTGACCATGACCGCGAAGCCAGTTCATAATATCCTGCAGCGCAGCTTCGCTTGAGACTTCCGTCGTTTTCGTTTCCCGCGTCACAAGGGACTCGTAGGAATAGCCTTTTAGATACAGCAGGTGAAGCAAATACCCGAATTCCATGTGTTTCGATCGGTAAGGCTGATCGGTGATGAGCGGCCAGATTTCATTCATCAGGCTGATCTCGGTGGAACCTGCGGGCATACTGATATAACAAAACTCCCGGGCGCATTGCAGTACCTTCTCTACGCTCTGCCAATCCACGATGACCGGGCACATCGAGAGAAAAACGAGATCGAACGCCTGGCTCCACCCTTTGGCCTGTACGTCAATATCTTCAAAACGTTCGGGAACGATCTTCACCTGATCCTGTGGAAAATTTGTTATATTCTCTTTCAGCAGATCGATCAATGGCAGCGAAGACTCCACGGCCGTTACATCCGCCCCGCGCTCCGCAAACGGAACCGAAAACACGCCCGAAGCGGCCCCGATATCCAGAACGGAGGCGTTATCGAATCGAACGCCTTGCCCTTCAAGCCAGTTCATGATGCGCGAAGTCCTTTTTCTCCCTTCTTCATTAAATGATTGCTCATTGAAAGTCCGGGCCTTATGATCAAATGCTCGAGCCGGTTCGATTCCGGCTTTTTTCATTTTGTTGATGACGCTGTCGCCATGTTCCTTCCAAGCTTGTTCCCATATGGCTTCATTAAAAAAATCGTTCAAGACATCCCTCTCGCTTTCCGTTATGGTTTATGGTGCAAGGTATCACTATTACGGATATTTAATATCCATAATTGTCGCGCACGAGAAGTATATTACTTCCCGTTTCAGCATCACAGCATATGCTTAATTGTAGATCTATGTTATCCATAATATATGATTCATTCCCCATTTGCAATGCCCTTTTTTTGAACAATCTGCGGTTGGCACACTGCCGCTGGCAAAAAATTGAGCTTAGCACATATAAGCCTGTTCCACCAATCGTCTGAAATCAATATCTCCGTTAAGGTTATACAGCCGATCTTCCTCCGGAGGAAAATCGGCTGTGCTTCTGATGTTTACTTAGTGAATTGGAGTTGATCAATTTTGCTTGTCTTATATGTCGGTGACGCGAAGGTAGAAATTCACCCGACACTTCAATGGCAAGATCAGGCTTCGCCTATCATTTGCCGCTCAATTTGTTTCATCTCATAGAAGTAACCCTTTTGCTCCATCAGCTGCGAATACGTGCCTGCTTCCATGATTCTGCCTTGAACCATGACCACGATCCGGTCCATTTCTTCCAAGCCGGTCAGCCGATGACATATGAGAATAAGCGTATCATCCTGCGCTTGCGCCAGCAATTGACTGAAAACGCGCTGCTCGGTGATGTAATCCAGTGAAGACGTCGGTTCGTCCAAAAGCCACAAACGCCCTTTCCGGAGCATGGCCCGCGCCAAGGCCAGCCGTTGCTTTTCTCCGTCGGACAAGTTCTCGCCCTTCTCATATACCGCAGCGTCCAGAGATTGATTCGGCAGTTGGACTTTATCCAGTATAGCGGACAACTCATGGTCGTCGTGATGTTCGGCATCCAGCAGCAGGTTGTCTCGAATGGTTCCCCGGAAGAAATGACTGTGCTGCAGCACTACTTTCGACGCTTGCCAAATGCTCGCTTCATCCAATTCCTGAATCGAAACATCATGCAAACGAATCTCGCCGCTTGTCGGGGTACGCAGCTTGAGCAGCAATTCGACGATCGTTGTTTTCCCAGACCCGCTCGGTCCGACAATGGCCGTTTTGGAACCAGCGGGAAATTGGAGGGAAACGTTTTGGAGTGCAGGACGCCATTCGTCTTCATATTGGAACGAAACCCCGCGCAGCTCCACCGAAACGGCTTCGTTGACGGGTAGAATGCCGCTCGGCTGCGGCGACATCACATCGGCAGCATGAACGATTTCCGCGAGCCGCTTGGCCGCGTGCTCGCTGTCCTGCTTATAAGCCGGCAGCGTGGCCATTGGCGCCGCCTCTTCGAACACCGTAAGCGAAGCCATGACCAGCATGGCGAGAAACACGCCGGCAATAGAGCCGTCCATAATCAGATAAGCACCGAGAATCAGCACGCCCCAAGAAATGAGATACGTCACAAAAGTATGCAGCGATTGCCCTCGCAGCAGGTGCACGGCAGATGCCTGCTGCTCCGCTGATAAAACTGCCGAGGCATGCTGAAGCAGCTTCTCTCGCTGCTTCAGCTGCCCATATACTTTTAAATCACGGAACCCGTAGAGCAGTTCGGTCACTTCCGTGGAAAATGCGGCCCGCTGCCGGCGAACGCGACCATGAATTCTTCTCTGTCCAAGCAATACCAGCGCTGGAACCACAAAAGCCGTTGCCAGCATCCCCGCCACAAACAAACAGGCAATCCAGATCGAGAAAGCGGAAGTAAACAACACCGTCGCCAAAAACACCATAACAACGATGATAGGCGGATAAGCAACGCGCAAAAAATAATGCTGCAAGCTTTCTACATCCCCTACGATCCGCGCGAGCAGCTCACCGCTCCGCTTCTTGCCCAGTATCCCTGGCATTAACGGAACAAGCTTGGCAAAAAAAGATGTGCGCAAACGGCTGAGCAGAGAAAACGTCGCCCGATGGGAATACAAGCGTTCTGCATAGCGGCTGGCCGCCCGCAGCAGACCGAGGATTTTCACCAGAGACGTCAACACAATCAAGGTATAAAGCGGCGGAGCAAATACCGTCTGCGAAATGAGATATCCGCTAAGTGAAAAGAGACATACACCTGCGATGCCTGCCACGAATCCGCCGATGATGGCCATGGCAATATCCTTGCGTTCCTCAATCATCGCTTTTGTTAGAATGGCCAGCTCATTCATGCGAACCTCCCTTTCCGATGGGCATCCACCATTTCGGCATATTGCGGCAGCCGAACAAGAAGCTCTTCATGGCGCCCGCAGCCAAGCAGGGCTCCGTTGTCCATAAACAGGATCTTGTCGGCATCTTTTATCGTATACAAGCGGTGCGCAACGGTAATCATGGTCGCTTGGCTTGCAAGCTCGGCAATGGACAGCTGCAGCACGCGTTCGGTGTGGAGATCCAATCCCACCGTGGGCTCATCAAACAAAATGACGGCAGGCCGCTTCAAAAAAGCGCGCGCCAGCGCAAGCCGCTGCTTCTCGCCGCCTGACAACCCCCTGCCCCCTTCGCCGACGAAGGTGTCATAGCCATGCTCGAGCTCAGCCGCAACCGCAGCAAGTCCGGCAGCTTCAGCCGCCTGCTCGACGTCAGCCCTAGAGACGTCCCTGCCCGCGCCAATCGCAATATTCTCGGCAAACGTGCCGGCAAAGATATATGGATGCTGGGTAATGTAGCTGACATAATCAAACCATGAAGCCTCATCGTCTGAATTAAGCGCCCTTCCGTTCACCAGCACTTCACCTGATACCGGCTTCAGCAGCCCGGCCACGAGATGCAGCAAGGTTGTTTTGCCGGACCCGCTTTTACCGACAATCGCAATATGCTCTCCGGGTCCAAACGATATGGAACCCACCGCAAGCTCGAAGGAATCCGGCGCATACTGAAACCGGACATCCCTCAGCTCGATGGACGGGGGCATTTGAATGAACCCCCCACCGGCTGTCCCTGGCTTGTCCAACGCAATCGTCCAATCTAACTCGCCTGTTCCATCCCTATGATCAGCACCCTCACGACGAGTGCTTAACGCTTCTTCATCTTGCGTTTCCTCAAGCATCTCTTCCACCTTACGGATCGCCCCCATACTGGTGCGGCCCCCGTGAAAGGCAGTTCCCGTGTTTTTTAACAAACTGTAAAACTCGGGCACCAGCAGCAGGATCAAAAAGGCGGTGTGGAAGGAGAGCGATTTGAAGACCAAGAGCTGAAGCGCCAGCTCAAGCGCAACGATGCCAATGCCCAGCATGACGATGGATTCCAGCATGAAGGTATTGGTGAACGCAATTCGCAAAATGTCCATCGTCGCATCCCGGTATCCCAGGCTGCTGCGTTCGATGTCCTGCTGATGATGGCGAGCACGGCCGAAGAGCTTCAACGAAACGAGTCCTTGCAGAGAGTCGAGAAACGTGCCGGAAAATTCGGCCAACTGCGCGAATTTCTCCTCCGATTTGTTCTTCGTTTTGAGCCCCACCAATACCATGAATATCGGAATAAAGGGAGCGGTAACCAGCATAATGAACCCGGAATTCATATGCTGCGTAAATACTACGGCCAAGATCAGAATAGGAATGATGGCAGCTTCCATCATTCGCGGCACATACTGGCTGAAATAACTGTCCGCCTCATCCACGGCATCCAGCGCCACGCTCACCTTTCCGCCTGTTTGCCCGCGAAGCGCCATCGGCATGGAAGCCTTGGTCAGCTTTCGCAGCACGGCCGCTCGCATATCCGTTTTGGCCCGGGCAGCCATCTGCAAACCGATTCGTCCATTGCCATACGACAGCAGCGTACGCGCAGCCATGACGCCCAGCAGAATAACAAGAATGACGGCAACCGACGATAACGAAGCATGCTGCACAAATATCTTCTCCACCGATTCTGCGAGCAGCACGGCCTGGCCCACGATGGCGGCACCGAGCGCAAGCGACACGCCACCCAGGAGAACAAGGGGTTTTCTTTGCGCGGACATTTGCTGGGAGATCAGTCCCGTTTTTTTCTTCATGATGACGTCCCTCCTTCATGCCGACCTCTGTATGTGATTTCACAACGCATCGGTTTATTTTTTGCCTTTTACATAATCCGCATCAAACAGGAATAGCCTGAAGACCAGGATAAGGGACGGAATCAACAGACACAGTCCGCCGATAAAGGCGATCACCAGCGCAACGCCCATCGACTCATGCGTGGCACCGCTTTGAATGGTAATATACGGATCCAGAATATACGGATATTGTCCGATGCCATAAGCAAAAAAGGCACAGAAAAACTGCAGCATCACGCAAATAAAGGCCAGTCCATAGCGGCGCCCGCTGTAAAGAAGCCATACGGATATCATGAAAAAACCAACGGAAAGCGCCAGCAGCCACCATAAGTCCATCATGTTTTGAAAATGCCGCTCATTATGCTGAGAGAGATAAATGAATGCCGTTAGCGCGGCTATGATGGTTGGCATGCTCCAAAACAAGGCATAGGTCCGCATCAGCTTGAGCGCAGGCTGGTCATCCGCCCGGGAGGCGTAATAAGACAAGAACGAACCACTGATAAACAGCACCGATACAATGGCCAATGCGACGATGCTCCACGACAACGGGCTTGTCATCAGCGACAAGTACTCTAACGAAACGGCCCCGCCTTCCTCCACGATAAAGCCGCCCTCGGAAAGGGTCAGTGCCACCGACAACGATGCCGGGATCAGCAATCCCGTGGCCCCGTATAAAAACAGATACACGATGTTTTCTTTGGAGCCGTAGTTCTCAAACGCGTAAAAGGACCCGCGAATGGCCAGCAGAATGACGGCGATGCTTCCCGGCACAAGCAGCGCAGAACCATAATAATAGGCCGTGTCTGGAAAAAACCCGACGATGCCAACGAAGAAAAAAACAAAGAACACATTCGTGATCTCCCAGACCGGCGACAAATAACGAGAGATCAAACGATTGAGCAGATGGTCCTGCTTCGTCAAGCGGGCATAGAAGGCAAAAAATCCGGCGCCGTAATCGATGGAGGCCACAATCAAATAGCCGTACAAAAACAGCCAAAGCACCGAAATGCCTATCAACTCGTAACTGATCATAACGGCTCACCCTTTTTCCATGGAATGAATTTGCTTCTCTTTGGACAGTTCTTCAAGCTCGGCTTCTGCCGGCTTGTTGCGGAATAAGCGCCGCAGTACAAAAATACACATGACGCCCAGCACGATATACAGAAGGAGGAAAAGGAAAAAGAGAATCCTCACATTCGGCGAGGAGGTAGCAGCTTCCTCAACCCGCATGTATCCGCGAATAATCCACGGCTGTCTACCGACTTCGGCATAGAACCAGCCCAGCTCTACCCCTAAAAACGCCAGCGGCGCGCTAAGAACAATGGCCCGAAGCAGCCACTTGTTGAGCTCGTTCCGTTTCTTCCACATCACGAACAAGAAATACAAGAACGCAACGCCAAGCATCACAAAGCCGATGCCGGCCATCATATCAAACAAATAGTGCACGAGCAGCGGAGGGCGTTCATCGAGCGGAAACTCCTCCAGCCCTTTCACCTCGGCATTAAAGTCGCCAAAGGCCAGGAAGCTGAGCGCCTTCGGAATGTGAAGAGCCCCCATGACCTTCTGCTCGGCATTCAGCCAGCCCAACAGGATCAGATCCGCGCCGCGTTCCGTTTCAAAATGCCACTCTGCAGCCGCCAGCTTCTCCGGTTGATGCTCCGCCAAAAACTTTGCGGACATATCGCCGGCAATAGTGGTTAGCAAACTGAAGACCAGCACCACGCCCATCATCAGCTTCAACGCTTTTTTGTAATACGCCGACGCTCCTTTTCTTAGGATAATATAAGCCGCAATGCCCGCCAGCAGGGCTGCCCCCGTCAAGTAGGCCGAGGATAATACATGGAACACCTTGGAGGGCGTTGCCGCATTAAACATCGCCTGCAGCGGATCAACCGCCGTAAAGTGACCGGCTTCCATAACAAAGCCGTCAGGCTGATTCATAAAACCGTTCACCGACGTGATAAAAAAAGCGGACATGCTTGCGCCAGCTACAATGGGTAACGTTAGCAGCCAGTGAACATACGGATTTCGGAAGCGATCCCACGTGTACAAATAAATGCCGAGGAAAATGGCTTCAAAAAAGAAAGCAAAAACCTCCATGAATAACGGAAGAGCGATCACGTTTCCTGCCAACTGCATAAAGTTCGGCCATACCAATGCCAGCTGCAGGGCAATCGCCGTTCCGGTTACAACGCCGACGGCCACGGAAATGACAAATCCTCTCGTCCATCTCTTGGCCATCAGAATGTAGTGCGAATCCTTCTTTCGTATGCCGACGAATTCGGCAATTGCAATCATTAATGGAACACCGACGCCGACCGTGGCGAATATGACATGAAATGCCAAGGTTAACCCCGTTAACCATCTGCTCCACAGCACCGTATCTACGACCATGCCAGAATGTCTCCTTTCAAACGCAATTCATTCGAATCGGGTTAGACCCTAACCTATACTTACCCGATATTCAAAGGCTATTATAACGAAGCATGATCACAAATGAATCACGACTGCGCTCCGTTCATGAAAGGATCGAATCTTTCTGACATCTCGGTGAAAAACAAGAAAACCACTCGTTCGAGCCATTGCATTGTCAGACGATTCATGGTATTCGCCGCAGTGGTAGATAAACGAAAAAGAACCCCATTTCTAGCCCATGAGCCGGGTCAAGAAACGGGGTTCTTACAACTACAATTCTATTTGTAATGACGGATAACCATCCACCTGTTGATGTTACAAATTCAACCTTGAGCTGTTTCTTGTTTCTGTGAGCGCTTAGCCTGTAACAATGCAAAGATTATGAGTACAAATGCTGCGAGTGCCAGCATCGGGATGGTCAACCAACCGAACCAATTCAAGTAGTCATCCATACAGGACACCGGCCCGCATGCCGCCGCGCTCAGATCGTGCGGGAGTTTTTGGATGACGATATGGTATGTCGATATCCCTCCCCCAATGAGAATCAGTGGCAGGACGTACGGCACGATATCTGTCTTTTGCCGGTAAGCTGCGATGCCCAGCACAATAACTAACGGATACATGAAAATCCTTTGGTACCAGCATAAGACGCAAGGCGTAAAATGCCAAACTTCACTTAGAAACAAACTTCCGCCAGTGGCCACTGTGGCGACCGTCCACGCAAAAAACAACCAGACTCCGGTTTTGTTCATGGTTTCAAACTTCGTCCCTTCTATCGGTGTTTCGACATCATATCGAAATGGATGTATCTTATGAACTGCGACTCGGTCCCACTCTTCCTTCGAGCTGATGACATTTCTCATTTTCGCTTAATTATAAATATAATAAAATGGCTCCTTTGGGCTATAAACTGCTCTGGCCAGCCTGTTCTGCGACTGGCCACATCATGTTAAGCATCAAGTAAACCAGCGAACAAAAAAAGATTTTGCCGCTTGTATGGACAAAATCTTTTTTAGTTTGGACACTCCATTGAAGAATACCCACCTTGCATGTTCTGAGCTTTTGTTACATACCTATGAGGGAAACTTATGCTTTCAGGTGAAGGAAGGGGTAGAATGAAGACCAGATGGGGGATTGCTCTGCTGCTGATCTGCGCGATCGCGGCCATCCTGATGTTTCGACAGGTTCAGGATCATACTCCAACGGAGGATCTTTATACCGATGGACAGCTGCGTATGGAAATACAAACCGTTTCGTCTGCTGCTGAACCCATGAAGGAAACCGTGTTTGAGCTCTTCGTGACCGAGCTTCCCGAGAAGCCGATTACCGATGCTGACATTGAACTTCACATCGCGATGCCGGATATGTTTTGCGGTGTGTTCCCCGCAGAGGTCGTCGAATCCAAGCCAGGCGTTTACAGCGCGACGGCAATCCCTGTGATGCAAGGCCTCTGGGAGGCCGAAGCCGTTCTGCGTTGGGAAGATCGCCATGTCAAAGTAAGGACGTTGTTCAAAGTTCGCTGAGCCCCTGTTACCATAGCCACGGGTGAATGCCCGGTATCCAGCCATTGGCGCTTAGTCCTTTTAAAATAGACAGGATTCCCATCAGAAAAGCTAGAAATCCGCCAAATTTGCGCATGCCCCTGCGCCATTTTTTCGTCAGGCTGCCGGCAGACATCGCCACCACGAACAGGATCGGAAATGTCGCAAGTCCAAACACCAGCATAATCATAATACCTTCCAGGCCGGAACCGGATGCCGCTGCATTCATCTGCATCGCATAAGTCAAGCCGCATGGAAGAAACCCAAGCAGAATGCCGGTTAAAAAAGTCGCAAGCATCTCATAACGCTGACCAAGCCGTGCCAGTTTCGCTTGAAAAAATGGATGTCTCGGCAGATGAGCGTTATATATGGGCAATGTGTAGCGGCGAAAGGTCCAGAGCAGAATGAGCATTCCTCCAATGATGCTGGCTGCTCCTTGGAAGCCGACAAAGCTTCCGGCCACATCCAGGAAGGAGCCCATCACCCCCATAAAACCGCCAATGGCCGTATAGGTGATAACTCTGCCTGCATTGTAGGCCAATACGGATTTCAGCGGAGAGCCTTGGTTTCCAAGTGCCAGAGAAGAAACGATTCCCCCGCACATGACCAGACAATGCGGCGCCCCCATGAATCCCGCCAATGCCACTAACGGTAATCCGCTTCCGGTCAAGGCCATGCTCTCGCCCCCCGTTTTCCCCACAGCTGGAGCCGCAGCGAGTTGCCGACAACCAGCAGCGAGCTTGCCGCCATTCCAATGCATGCGATGCGCGGATCTAAATAACCGAATGCAGCCAAAGGTACGGTCAGGACGTTATACAATAGTGCAAACAGTAGATTCTGATGAACATTCCGCATCGTATAACGACTCCAGGTGTGGGCTTCCAGAATTCGGGATAGCCTGCTTCCGATCAGGACGACGTCTCCAGCCTGTTTGGCTGCATCCGTTCCACCGCCCATGGCGATGCCGACATCGGCGGCGGCCAGCGCAGCCGCATCATTGATGCCGTCGCCGACCATGGCCACGGAACGACCTTGCTGCTGGAGCTCGCGTATGAACGCAAGCTTCTGTTCAGGAAGCATGCCGGCGCGTACCAGCTCAATGCCTGTCGCGTCAGCCACGGTCAGCGCCGTTCGCTCCTCATCGCCAGTTACCATCCACACGTCGGCTTTTTGCTTCAGCTCTTGAACGACGCCTCGCGCATCCCGTCTGAGTTTGTCAGCCATATCAAACGTACCGATACATGTCCCGTTCATAGCTATATAAAGTCTTATATGACAGGAGGCCGCTTCCTGATGTAATCCAAACCTTTTATCCTCCGAAAAGCGAATGCCCATTTCCTCCAGCCATTTCCGGTTCCCCACGCATACGTTGTTTCCTTCCACATCGCCTTCCATTCCCTTTCCCGGCCGTTCGTGGAACGAGGCTGCTTCCGGAATGTGGACCTGTTGGTCTTTCGCCGCTTTCACAATGGCTTGCGCCAGTGGATGCATGGACAGAGAAGCTAGAGCCGAGGTCAAGCGAAGTACATCGGCGTCACGTTGTCCGGCCGCTTGGATGGCAACAAGCTGCGGCAAGCCTTCGGTCAGCGTTCCCGTCTTATCCAGCAATACGACATCGATTTGCCGCAGCCTTTCCAGGGAGCGCGCCTCTTTGAACAAAATGCCCTTTTGGGCAGATGATCCGGTTGCAATCAGGATGGAAATCGGGGTTGCCAGTCCAAGCGCACAGGGGCAAGCGACCAGTAAAACAGATAACGCGTGGCGCATTGCGGTTTCAGATAGATCAGGGCCATGGGAAAACAATAGCCATCCTGCAAATGTTACCACCGCACAGCCCAGCATAACCGGTACAAAAACCGCCGCAATGCGGTCAACCGTTCTTTGAATGGCCGGTTTGCTCTGCTGCGCGGCTTCGATCAGTGCAATCATCTGGGAAAGTCGGGTTTCCTTATGCTTCTTATCGACCATGATATACAGACTCCCGACCAAACAACGGGTTCCGGCATATACGCGGTCTCCGCTGCATTTGGTCACCGCCGTGCTTTCGCCTGTCATCATCGATTCATCCGCATCCGCCGTTCCCGAATGAACCACACCGTCAACGGATATCCATTCTCCGCTCTTCACCACAATGCGGTCCCCTGTTTGTACCTGATCTGCCGTAATCCATTCTTCGCCATGCTGTCGCAACACCCGAACCAGCTTCACCTGAAGCGAATATAACGCACTCAGTTGTTTCAGCGCTTTTCCCTTGGCAATGGTCTCCAGCCACTTGCCTAACAAAACCACGGTCATAATCATGGCAATCGTATCAAAATACAGGGTGGGGTGAGAGGTATCGTGTGCGGCATGAAACATCGCGTAGTGGCTGTAGAAGTAAGCAACGGACGTGCTGATGGCAACCAAGGTATCCATGTTTGCGCTGCGGTGGATGAAGGCTTGATAAGCGCCGTAATAAAATGGATAGCCCACGCCAAACTGAAGAAACGTCGCAATCAGGAATTGAAACATGGGCTCCATGAATAAATTCGGCGTCCATGGTTGAAACCACACGAACATATGGGCCAGCATCGCCCATAAAAGCGGAATGGACAAACACGCGGCGATCGCGAACCGGGTACGATAGGCGCGAGTTTCGGCTTCTATTCCTGCTTGGGGATGCGAGTGCTTGCCCGTTGCCTTATAGCCAAGCTTAGCAATTTTGGCGGTGATCGCCTGCATTCCAATTTCCCTCGGTTCGTAGTGAACGGTAGCCCGAGACAAAGCCAAACTGACATGAACAGCTTGAACCCCCTTCTCTTTGCGAAGCGCTTTTTCGATTCGGGTTGCGCAAGCCGCGCATGTCATACCACTTACTTGTAGTTGCTCCAGTTTCATATTCGCTCACCTCCGGCGCTCGTTCATGGGATCGCTCGTCCATAAATTGTATGAAGGTGTTCGAATATTAAGAATAGCTATAAAGAGCCATCCAATTTACACCTGCCCTATCGCATGGCAAAGGCGGTCGATCACAAAGACCGGCCGCCATAAAATGATAGCTTTATTGTTCTTGAATCGAAAGAGCCGCGTATTACGCGACTTTTTATGAGACATAAAATGTCATCTTTTCTCGATCCATTATTTCCTTAATGACAGCTTAGAAATTAAGTTTAAGCTATCTTCCTTACAGCGAACCATAGTTCAACGTAATGAAGACCGTCTCTACCGCCGTAGATTTCAAATTCCATTCCATCGACTTGTTCATATCCCGCCGTTGGAAGCCACTCTGAGAAGAATCGTCGATATAACGTCTCGATGATCTCATCAAAGCTGTCCCATGCGAATGGATCCGATGAAAAAACAGCCCAAGTATGCGCGGGAATCGTTATGTTTGTGTATCCGTTTGTATCACTGGAGTCACTTTTAAATGCGCACAACATGTACGGAAAAGAGTCATTTTCCGTTTTCCTGTAACTGCAAACCGCATGTACTTTATATAAATCCTTGTTTAAAAAAGAAGGCAAGTCGCCTGCATGGACAGCAAGTCTTTCAACCTCGCCATTAGCATGGCTTTCCTTCCAGAATTCTGCGGGCGAAGCCACTGCTTCGCCATCTCCGTTTATTGGAAACACTCTTTCGATTCCAAAGATCTGTAAGGCTTCCTTCGTTTCAATACGATAATTCATAGCCTCTGCCCCTTTGATTGAAATGAGGAAGGAAATCCGAGGATAGGCCTTTAGAGCGGTCCCTTCTTGACGAGCGATTGCTGGATTGACACCATGCAGCATTTGAAAAGCCCGCGCAAAAGAAACCGGTGATTCATAACCGTATTTCAGGGCAATATCAATGACTTTGGCGTCGCTATTCTGCAATTCAAAAGCCGCAAGGGTAAGACGTCTTCGCCGAATATATTCCGCAAGTGTCACATTCGTGATGAACGAGAACATTCTCTGAAACTGATGTGACGAACAGCAAGCTTTACGAGCCACTTCACCCAATTCAATTTCTTCGGATAAATTCATCTCGATGTAATCTAATGCCCGATTCATCCTCATAAGCCAATCCATCTGGTTCCCTCCTCTCAACCAAAGTATAGGTTTGCTATGGCATCGAAGCGCAACTATTTGTGCTCAGTAAAGTTTCGTCTACCCATTTCTACGGGCAGATGCTTTTTTCTCAGCGCCAGAACGTCGTACAGTTTGCCTTATCCAGCATGTTAAACTCGATCATTCTCTCCAGCAATGAGAAATCAACCGGACGATCCCACCGAATGCGGACAAGCTCCTTGGTGTGATCATAGCCGGCCTGGACGATTTCATCCGAAAACTGATGTATCCCTGCCTTTTCAGGGGCAACCGCCAAGTGAGGTTTGGCTACGCTAAAACCAATGATAAATGTGTCGTGGTCGGTGAACATCGGCTGATTCCACGCCATTTTCGGCATCAGATTCGGAAATTTTTCGGCGACCCACTTCAAAACTTCTTCGGTTCGCGCCCGATGCTGAGGGTTATCGATTTTCGCTAAAAAATCTGCAAAAACCTCCATATTGTTTCCTCCTTCTAAAACGCCAGCTTATGTGTCGTTCATGCTTAAGCTATTCTCTATCCACGATTTCTTTGCTATGCATGGATTCCGCTCTCTACGATTAGTACATTCAATTGCTAATATCCAAAAAAAGCATCCTTTTTGATATTCCGCTTGGACACACCCTTACTTTGCAAGTACGCAGTAACCGACTCCACCATGGATTTTGGCCCAGCGACCAAATACTTGCCATGATCCTTATGCTGGGCGATGAACTTGTCAATTTCCTGATCTAAATCATTTCTTGAATCAAGATAAGATGCCTGGATCGAAGGATGATTGGCGATTGCATCAAGTTCATCTTTATACAGATAGGACTTCTTGCTATCTAAATAGAGAAGGTGTATGGGTTTCAACTCACCTTTCTCGGCTGCCGCCTGCTTTAAGATGGACCGAAAAGGCGTCATTCCGATCCCTGCCGCGATCAGGAGCGAGGGGCTTTCAGGATCCAAATGAAAGGACCCTACAGGACCGCTCATTTTCATATGCATGCCTGGTTTTAATTCCAGCAGCGCCTTCTTGAATTCGCTTGGGTTATCCCCGATGCGCGTTGTTATATTAACAACGTTCTCTGTGGGAACAGAACTGATGCTGAAAGGCTTTGTAGCATTCTTTATGGTTTTATGCGTAATGCTGAACAAACCGTATTGCCCTGCTTTCCATGTTAAATCGGGTCCTTTTTCGAATGAAAAAGTGTACGCGTCTTCCGATTCTTTGCTGCTCTCTATAAATATCAATTCCCGCTTTTGAATTATGGACAGAAAATCTTTAATAAAACCCATGGATCTCACCCCTCGTTACATCAAGTATCTTCCCGTAATCGACTGCTCCGCTAGAGCGATCTGCGCCGGCGTGCCCTCGAACACCACTTGTCCGCCCTTGCTGCCTCCGTCCGGTCCCATGTCGATGATCCAGTCCGCTTGGCTGATCACCTCGAGGTTATGCTCGATGACAATCACCGTATTGCCGGCATCCACAAGGCGGTTCATGATCTCCAGCAGGTGGCCGATATCCGACATATGCAGGCCGGTGGTCGGCTCGTCCATCACGTAAATGCTGCCTTTCTTATGCAGCTCGCTTGCCAACTTGATGCGCTGGCACTCCCCGCCCGAGAGCGTGCTGAGCGGCTGGCCGAGCGTAATATAGTTCAATCCCACATCGCTCATGGCCTGAAGCTTGCGAACAACCTCTTTGAGTTCAAAAAAGTCCAGTGCCTGCTCCACTGTCATCTCCAGCACTTCGGCAATCGACTTGCCGTTCAGTTTGTACTCGAGTACCTCATCCTTAAAGCGTCTCCCCCCGCACACATCGCATGGCAGCTTTACGCTGTCGAGGAAAGAAAGGTCCGTATACAATACGCCAAGCCCTTGGCAGTTCTCGCATGCTCCCTTCGAGTTGAAGCTGAACAAACCCTGGTTCACCTTGTTCGCCGAAGCAAATGCTTTACGAACATCATCCATTATACCCGTGTAAGTAGCTGGATTCGAGCGTGTGGATACGCCTACCGCCGATTGATCGATGACGATTGCATCCGGATGCTGGCTGAGAAATACTTCGTTGATCAGGGTGCTTTTGCCCGAGCCGGCGACACCCGTAACAACGGTCAGCACGCCGGTCGGAATATCAACGCTCACGTTCATTAGATTGTGCAGCGTGGCATCCTTGATGGGCAGCTTGCCGGATGGCTGCCGGCAGTCGTGCTTCAGCTGGAGCGGCCGCTTCATGTGGGTCCCTGTTAGAGTAGCAGACTCCAGGAGTCCGAAGTAGCTTCCCTCATATACGATGGTACCGCCGCGGCTGCCGGCGTAAGGCCCAACGTCGACGATATGGTCCGCTACCTTGATCACATCGGGATCATGCTCAACGACAATCACGGTGTTGCCCTTGTCGCGCAGCTTCTGAAGCAGTTCATTTAACCTGTGTACGTCGCGGGGATGCAAGCCAACGCTGGGCTCATCGAAGATGTACGTGACATCCACGAGGCTGCCGCTCAGATGCTTGACCATTTTGACGCGCTGCGACTCGCCGCCCGACAAGGTATCCGTCTCGCGGTCCAGTGTCAAGTAATCCAAGCCGATATCCACCAGATGCTGCAGACGCTCCGTTAACGATTTGATGATCGGTGCGGCGATCGGATCACTGATCTCGCGTATAACGCGGATCAGCTGGCCCACTTCCATGGCGGACATCTCCGCAATGTGGAGTCCATTGATTTTGCAGCTCAGCGTCGCTTGGCTGAGTCTTGCGCCGCGGCAGCTGGGGCACGGACCCTCCGTGATAAATGGCATCACGGCTTTCTGCGTGCGTTCGGACTTCGTTTTTACATCCTGCTTGATGTATTTGTTGGTGAACTTCTCAATGACGCCTTCCACCGTAATGTTCGTTGCCTTACCGGCGAAATCCATCTTCACTTTTCTTGCCTTGGCATACAGGAGATGCTCCAATTCCTCATCGGAATAATCGCTCAGCTTTTTGTCCGGATCAAAATCGCCCGATTGCAAAATCATGTTCCACTCCCAGCCGTTCACCGAATAGTCCGGCAGCATCAACGCGCCTTCATTTAGCGACTTGGTCATGTCCACCGCCTTGCTCATGTCGACGCCAAGCTTGCGACCGATTCCGTTGCACTCCGGGCACATGCCTTGCGGATCGTTGAAGGAGAATAAATGCGCGGGTCCGATATGGGGCTGACCCACTCGGGAGAATAAAAGACGGAGAATGGGAGAAATATCGGTAATGGTGCCCATCGTGGAATGGGAACCGCCGCCAAGCCGCTTCTGATCCACGATAACGGCCATGCTCAGATTCTCGATTGCGTCCGTATCCGGCTGGGGAACGCGGGGCAGGAACGTACGAACGAACATGCTGAAGTTCTCATTCAGCAGTCGCGTGGATTCTGCGGCGATCGTATCGAAGACAATCGACGATTTGCCGGATCCGGATACACCGGTGAAGATCGTGATCTTCCGCTTGGGAATGCGCAGGGATACGTTCTTAAGATTGTTTTCCCTCGCACCCGAGAGCACGATATACTCCTGATTTGTTTCGCTCATGCATAACATCCTTCCGAAATGGGTGATTTAATAAATTTTCAAATGAATCGTCCATGACTTAAATCGGCTGCAAGCAGCATGCAGCCGGCTTATAGGAGCCGATTCTCAAGGTTCAATCAACGTTCTCTATTCAAATAACGCTTGGTAAGCGGCATTTATATGGATGCTGCTGTTACTCTGCCAATACCTTTTCAAGCTCTCCTACCCATTCACTCCATCCATGCTTAGCCCCCTCGAGCCCGTGAACGTTGGAAAATCCGATTTGTTCGAGATGAAGGTTAACCTTTCCGCCTCCTAAATCCTGCAGCGTCAAGGTAACCGTATGTCTTTCCTCACCGGTAGCCCAGGTATAGGATAGAAGATTTGGCTCGTCCACGATAAGCACTTCGCCTTCAACAATCCCATCCCACCATTCGGATGGCTCATGGCGAAACTGAAATCGGTGCCCTACGACGGGTTTAAAATCGTTTTCCGTGATCCACTTGGCAAGCTGATTTGAATCGGTGATGGCTAACCACAGCTTTTCGATCGATGTCCTGAACGGAAAATCCATAGACAGTGTTAAACTCATTCATCTTCCTCCTCTAATAGCTGGCTTAAACGCAGCATGTTGGCATTCCAGTACTTGTTGTAAAAAGCCACCCAATCTTGAACTTCTCGGAGTGGCGAGGCGTTAAGCCTGAAACGCGTTTCTCTGCCGACTTTTCGGTCATGTACCAGATCGGCTTCCTTAAGTATTGTTAAATGTTTGGACACCGCTGTACGTCCCATGGGAAATTGTGCCGTTAACTCATGCAGCGGCAGCTCATCGGTTTCCGCCAACAGATGGATCAGTTGGCGCCTGGTCGGGTCTGCAATGGCGTTAAACACATCGCGCGACTGGTAGTTCTCGTTCACAACACCCTCTCCTCCATATTACTGCCGAGGGACAGCCGTTCATTTGCCGCCTCTATTGAGTGCGGCCCTTCGGACGAGCGTTCGCGGGGCGAGTGCTTGCGAATCGAAGCAGCAAATAAACGGCAAACTTAAAGCCCCGTATCCTGCCACGCATCCATGAAATGGAGCTGTGCCATCTGATCAAAGTGTAACCCTATCATTGATAAGCTGTTCCTCGGTGCTGAATTTCTAATGTTCAATATTTTCAGCGATCGGACACCATTTAGTGACATTTTGATTATAGGTCACCATTTGGTGTCATGTCAATCCATCACGCTCGGGATTTTTATGAACGGAAAAGTATAAAACGAGGCAGTGGAATTCGATTCCACTGCCTCGTCTACTTAGGTCAACCTAAAGCGGATCAGGTTGCGTGTGCCTTTTATTCGAGGGGGCAAACCAACCGAGAAGGGCGATCGCGACCAAGACCCCGTAGAAAACGACGGTCCAGCCTGTGCTGTGCGGGAAATGATGAGCCAACACGCCAATATCTTCATGGGCCAGGGTGATCACAGCCAGCTTGACGCCGACCCATGCCACGATGGCATATGCTGTGGTCTCAAGTGCCGGCCGTTGAGCAAGCAGCTTCACAAACCATGTAGCCGCGAACTTGATCAGGACAAGCCCTGCGATCCCGCCAAGCACGACAACCAGGAATTGTCCTCCGTCCATCCCGCCGAAATCCGGTAGCGGCGAATCCGGGAGGCCCAGTGCAAGAGCCACGGCAGCAAGAATGGAATCAATCGCAAAAGCGAGATCCGCAACCGCAATCTTTCCAACGGTCGGCCAGAAGCCTTTTCCCGCTGCATCTTTCTTTATATCCTCGCGAATATTTTTGTTTTCCTTGCCAAAACGGGCTTTGATGATGTGCTTTAATCCGAGGTATAGGAGATAAGCCGCTCCAATCGCTTGTATTTGCCAGACGTTCGCGATAAACGATATCGCAAACAGGGCGGCAAAGCGAAATACAAAGGCCATGATGATTCCGTAATTGATGGCTTTCTTCTTTTGTTCCTCCGGTAAATGCTTCGCGATAACCGCCAGCACAAGGGCATTATCCGCCGATAATAAACCTTCCAAACCGATAAGAATCAGTAATGCCCAGGCATACTCCAACCAAAGTGATTCCAACGGTACTTCCCCTCTCTTATGTTTGAATGTTCAGGACCCATTTGTTGCTTTCAAGCTCCACGTTTCAGCGATTGAACTTTGATTACACCGCTGCTCCCTGCCGTTATTACGTTGTCAAGTTATGTGTCGTTTCATTCATTAGGCATCATAATGAAAAAAATTCTATAGCATTATGCTATTTTGAAACAAAACGGTCTGCATTATTCCGGCGCTCCAAGGACAGACACAAAACAAAACCACTTTTTGTTTGGTTCAATCACTTGTTCTTACTGAAAGTATGTGCTATTTTATAATTAGACAAATGTCAAATTAGAAATATATCTAATTATATAGGCATCCGTGTGTCTCTAACGTCCTCAAGGGTTCTACATCAAGTAAAGGAGATGAGGCTATGTATACCGATGAGGATTTCATCCTTCAGAACGCATATGCATTCCGTGAAGCGTTCGAGATTTCTGTCCTGAATGAAGGCGAGAATACCACCTTCCTGGCGAGCAAGGATCAAAGATCCACTATTTTAAGAAAATACCGATCGGATCGTTATGCCCTGGGTCAAATCAGGGCTGAGATCGAATGGCTGGAAGCTCTGGCCGGGCCGCTAAGCGTGCCGAGGGTCATTCCAAATACCGAAGGGCATTCGGTAACCACCGTTCAAAGTTCTGCGAAGGAGCAATATTACGCACTATTTGATTATATTGAGGGCACACCTATCGACGCTCCCTCCGACCAAGATTACTTCGAACTGGGAGAAACCCTGGCATTGCTCCACGAAACATCCGATGCTATTAGCCAGCGTTCGGCACCGGACTGGAACGGCTTTGAAAGGCCCCAATATGATCGGCAGTACCTCGTGGAAGAATCGCTGCAGTTTCTGTGGGAAGCCCCTTTCCTGAATGCCCAGGACAAAATTCGCGGCGAGCACCTTGCAACCGCGTTAAGCGATGCGTACGACAAGCATTCCATGAACGAGAACTTCTTCATACACGGGGATGCCCATATGGGGAATGTCCTTCGTACCGGCGATAATCTAAGTTTATTGGATTTTGATGAATGCGGCTTTGGTCACCGCGCACTGGATATCGGCGTTCCGAGACTTCACATGATATCTGCCCGTACGGTGGAACCATATTGGGCTTCTCTTCTGAACGGCTACGCACGCAAGTTTACCGAGGAGGAAATCAGAACAGGGACGGGACTGCGGATATTTTATATGGCCGGTAAAATCCCGCGCAGAATGGACATCGAGCATCTCCGTCGCCAACCAGGGGAACGCATTCGAAGATACTTTGAGTACATAGAAAATGAGTTAAGCGGTAAGTACCCATTATAATATGGAACTACCCTGTTCCTTATGGGCCTTCATTAGTTTTATAACTATACCCTGTGGCTAATAACTACAGCCGGCCTTTGGGCCGGCTGCTGTGCATAGATTGATTTCATGAAGGGATACTGGAATCATGTTCAACAAAATCCATGGACTCTCTCGATATGGTTTTCTCTCACTAGCGCTTACTTGATAGTAGCTTCGAATCTTTGAGCCCTTTTGGCTTCATTCTAATGCCCAGTAGGATGAAGATGACATAAAATACGATGGCAACCGAATCGACTACCGTTTCCGTTAATGCCGAAACATTTTGAACTGCCGTTATGCCTAGAATGACCATCAGTCGTACGATCAGCAGCGATACGATCAACCATGCAACGGCCCGGATTTTCGATCGTTCGCCTTGGAATGCCATGCAAATGAACGCGATACCATAGACCAGATTCTCCGCTGTGATGATATGCCAGACATACGTGAATATGATCTCGGAATCCAAGGCGATCTCGCTCGCGTGAAGTATCGGCAATACAGCGGATTGCCCGTTCCAAGCATGCGTAATGGCAAAAAGCACGGCAAGAATACCGGCAATTAAATAATATGGATTCTTAATCTTCATGTCCAAGACATCCCTCCTCGGATATTCCATTCTCCCTCCTGCGAATCGTTTGGTAAATCTCGCGAACGAACGCTGCTAGCCGCCGGTCGCTTTCATGATTAAGGTCCCTTAGCGTTTCGGCTGCTAACTCAAGCAATTGACTGACCTTTTCCAGATGAGCAATCTTCGCGCGCGTTTCCGCATTCTTGGCATCAAGGAACGAAGCTGCCTTCAGGCATTCTGCCGGGTCAACCTCCTCCATTCTGTGGAATCCAAACTTCCCCTTGATTTCGTTAAGCGACAAGTCAGCAAACTGCAGGATTTGAATATTCATTAAATCCATGATGTCCCTACTCGAATACCTGCGGTACCGATTGTCTTCCCGGGCCGGCGATACGATTCCAATTCGGTCATAGTAGCGGAGTGTATCCTTGGGAATTCCAAGGATCTGAGAAACTTCTTGTATTGAATATAATGGTTTCATGCATTCAAAATAACATTGGAGTAAACTCCAGTGTCAAGTCACTTTTTTACGAGATCACCATTACCTTATGTCATATCTAATCTAGACTTACTAGTGCAACCATGATCAGAAGAACAAACAAACGTCGTGTAGAGGATTGTTGAAGATAAAAAAGACTGCCGGTACCTTTCACCGGGCAGTCTTTTGATTTTCAAGTAGTATGCTCTCCAACCTATTCGCTGGACAGTTCCTTGAGCGATTTGATTTTACCATGGGGATGCTGTTCTTGCTTACGCGACTTCCAGGCAGCTTCTTTCCTTCTCTTCTGGTGAGCCATGACAGATATCCTCCTTTGGAAACAGAGATGTATACTACCATCTTATATTGTCATTCCCCGGCTTGGTTCATTCATGAAAATAGGATGCACAACACCACACGTCTACTCGCGCGAAGCCCAGGAGACCTTCACGGCATTGAGAAGCTCGAATCGGATTGCTCATCTCTAGCTCTATTCCTACTTGGTCTTTAAGCGTATGTCCGAAGCTGCTCGTTCCGTTTATAATGGAAGATGGACAACCCGCCGTTACCTGAAGAGCGGGTGCAACCCGCCCGCGTCGAATGAAAGGAGCCATCCATGGACAACAGACAAATGCGCATGTTGAAAAAGCTGTACCATCATACCAATTACAACTATGACCGGGAGCGAGAGGTAAGCGTATATAATACAGAAACACTTACTGCGTCAGAGCAGGAGCTGCTGGAGGCCAGCGGATGGGTCGCAAACGATTTGCAGTATATTCGGCATGACGAAATCATAAGCCGACTGATCGAGCTGCGTTCGAACGTTCGCTTGACCTGGTCCAGCATTAGCAATGCCTTTGTTGCAGGGGTGGGGGGAAGCTGGCCCCGAGGCATATCCACGCTGGCCAGTTATCACGCCATGATTCATGCACGCCCCCACGCTTACGAGGAACCCGAATGGCTTCGGGCTTGCAAGGTCTGTGGCTTCAGCCACAGCCATGAAGGCTGGGACAATCTGTCTTACATACGTTACGCGATGCATTTGGGCAACAATTACAGCGGATCAAGCTTCGGCGCATACGTGGATATGGCCGAGTTGGCCGAACTGCTGGAGCAAGGGCCCGTTGAAGCAACGGACATTGACAAGCACGCCTTCAGACAGCTGCTGCAGAGCTTGGACCGGGCCGAGGCTGGCGAAACGCCAGGGCAGTATGAGAAGCGGTTAACCGGCGAAAAAATCTTGAAGGGTCACGCAGGCATTCGCCGTGGCATGCTCCAGGCGCTAGCCAGGGTCGGCGTGCTTCCCAACCGCATCCTGGAGCTCTCTCCGGACCGCTGGACGGACACGGCAACAATCATCAATGCCGAGTTTGAACTGGACAACACCAAAGGCCGTTCCGACATGGAGATGCCTTGGGCAGGCTGGCAAGGCAGCTTGGGCGTCGATTGGAACAAAGCCCGCGCGATTTTCGGCGATTGGGTTTGAATGATCGAGACCGAAGGTTTCCTATTAAGCGCTGCAGGAAACCTCCTTTTTGATCATTGCGACTTCTGTCCCGTATGATCCATCTATGATAAAACGGTTAGTGGCTTTTAGTTGTTTAAAATAGGCATTTCACCCAGCAGTTTCTTCAAATAGATAGAATCCCATGGCAGATGCTCCGTGATCCCTAAACCCACGACTTCGGTCTCTTCAGACAGTTCCTTCAGCAGATGAAGCAGCTGCGGCAATTGCATGGTTCCCTGTGGAGATAAATTGAAGGGTTCTTCAGGGTTCGCGAACAGCAAAGACCGGAATGCCTTGGGATCAAGCACGTCCAGATCGAGGTGAATCGCCAGGTGCTTAATACCGCGTTCTTTAATCCACGCTTTCATAGGCGCAGTACTGTTCTTCAACTCCTCGGTGCCAGCAGTTCGAATGCCCAGCCTCTGAATCATGTCCGTGTCCTGCTCCGCAAAACCGATGCCTAGCTTTTGGAATCCTTCCGAGATCACCTTGGCTTCTTGTTCGGTAGGCGTTGCTAATCCTGCAATAAAGACGTTTTCGGGTTTTAGAGGGATGTTCACATGTTTGGCAAACTCCTCATCACCTTCTCCCAACAGATTCCCAAGCGGTACCGTATGCCCGTTATCATAGCCTACATACCTCACCAAATCACTGTGAGCATCAATCCAGATTAAACCTAGCTCCCCGTCGTATCGTTCGTTCAAATAGGCAAATGGAGCTTGTTCGACCAAGCAATCACCGCCAAACATGACAATGCGATCCGGCTTATGTGCATGGATCAGATGATGAGCCGCCTTTAACTGTTCGAGCAGCTGTGTTCTGCCATTCATACCGTTCTCGTTTTCAAGAGGCGTTCCATCATAGGATTGGACGGGAACACGGATAAGGGGTTGATCATTATCCGGAGCCAGCCAAGCAAGCAGTTCGGCTCCAAAAGAGTAGTTGGGGTTGTTCCCCCCTTGCCATTGCGGCATTAACAGGCGTATCGTTTTCGTTTTTTTAGTCATGCTGTCGTCTCCTTTACTTCAAAGTAAGGTTAGTATAGACTGAGCACAAATAAAAAAGTAGTACGCACTTATTTGAAAGGTACTACCCGAAAGGATAGTGTAAATATGAGCATGGCTGAATTTAAAGGTAAAGTTAAGAATATTCAAGATACGCCTTTTGGTTATACGGTGTCCGTGATCGGCGGCAAATGGAAAATGGTCATTATCTACCTTCTTGCAGAAAACCAAACGGTTCGCTTCAATGATCTGAAGAGACAGATCGGCGCCATTACTTACAAAACATTGAGTTCGCAGCTTAAGGAATTGGAGGCGGATGGACTCGTGAAACGGAAAGAATACCCTCAAGTCCCCCCTAAAGTCGAGTATAGCCTCACGGATAAAGCGGTAACGTTATTACCCGTTTTGGAAGGGTTATGCGAATGGGGAGTAAAGAATCAATACGATTAATATCGGAACGGCTGGCTCCTTGACTACGCACCGCGAACGACCCGAAACCCTTGATCCGGGCCAAAGCCATTGGCATCGAATTTGCCTCGGAACGAGATCTCGTTGTTGCTGACGTCGCCGATCCAGCCGCCGCCCTTCACCACCCGAAAGGTGCCGCTCTGGCTGTTCGAGTCGCCGTACCAGTCCCAGCACCACTCCCTAACGTTGCCTGACATATCGTAAATGCCTAACTCGTTGGGCTTCCGGGTGCCGATCGAGTGGGTTTGATTATGGTTGTTCTCGATGACGGGCCAGTTCCAATCTCCGGATAAGTATTGATCTCCGGCGTTTCTCCAATACCATGCAACCTCGTCAGCATTATGGCTTCCGCTGTATGCATAACCCTTGCTCGCCTGCCCTCCGCTTGCAGCATATTCCCACTCCGCTTCAGTAGGCAGCCGATAGCCGTCAGCTCCCTCATTGATCGTGACGGTCCATTTGATATGATCATTATCATTCTTATTATTTGCGTCTTTTTCATCCTTATGGATGTTGTAATACGGTTCGAATCCTTCCTGTATGCTTCTTCGATTGCAGTACTCCACAACGTCATACCAACTCACCATTTCAACCGGCAGTTGATCTCCTACGAATTCCGAGGGATTGCTCCCCATGACTTCTTTCCACTCTTTTTGAGTGACCTCATATTTGCCGATATAAAAGCTCGGTAACGACGCGCTTTGTCCAGCGTAGTTGGACTTATTGTTCTTAATAGGCCCGCCTTCTACGAACACAAGCACTTCCTTCTTATCAGGTTTATCCTGCGAACAAGCGCCGATCACAAGCATTGCTGCTATAAAAAGAAATATGCATAGCTTTCTCATGGATAGATCTCCTTTAAGCTGATAGAAGAACCGATAAGTCATGCCCCGGTCTGCAAATCGCCTCCGGCAACGTCGAAGGCCGCTGCTCAGACAGAGAACGGCCTGCAACGCGCATCCGGATAACGGATTGATTAGGATGACGGCTTACTTATGGTGGATGGTTGGGAAGTTACCACACCGTTACGTTGGAGCTTCCGCTGCTTTGATAGCCCTCTGTCGCTAACACCTGGTAAGACCAGCTGCTTCCCAGATTCATTCCTTTGCTTGCCCATGCGTTCACGTGGTTGCTGAACGTGATGCTGGAGTTTACGCCTGTTGCTCTCTTCGATTGCCGAACGCTCCAATACTGGGCAAATGTTTGTGTGCCGTCAATCGAGGGCGCGTTGTATCGCATCGTTGTATAGATGTCATAGGTGCCCCCGTCGCTGGTCACGGTGCCTTTATGCGTTCCGGTAGGCCGGTAAGTCCCCCAGCTGTCAACGACGTAATATTCGATCAGCGAGTTTCGAGTCCAGCCGTAAAGCGTCAAATACCCGTTGCCGGACGGCGCCCAGACGCCGGCATTGTAGTTAATCGTCCGGTTCGGCGATCCGGTATTCCAGCCTTTGCCGACAACGAAATTCCCGGTATTTTGCCATGTTACGCTGTAATTGCCTCCGGAGCCGTTCACGGCATTGACCGTTCCGCCGCCATCGGTCCAATTCTGCCAGTAGTCCGTCGCTGCGTTTGAGGTTGTTGCAAACAAACCAAGACTCATGGAAGCCGCCAGCACCAACGTCATTACCTTTTTACTAAACTTAATCATAATCTACCTCCTCTTTAGTGTTTGCTCTGTACAACCGAATGTCGAATGATTCTCTGTTTTTTACTTTTACCTCCTTTCTAAACAAATTATAGGATGATAGCGGTTACATAAAAATTAACAAATTAAATATCATGTATAGATTATCTTGGTAATTATAGTAAGTAATGGGGCGCTCCCGATATTCGTTGATAACTTGTCGCTAACCTTGTCGATACCATAAACAAAAAAAAGCCGCGTTTCCCGCGACTTATGCATGCTTATATTTTGTCCCTTTTCGGTTGAGCTCGATTCTTCCTATTGCAGACGTTCCTAACACCTTACATATTTGCGTTTAAATCCGATCTTCCCTCTCTCGATCTCTTTTTGAATATTGTCGGAAGCCAGCAGGATGCTGCTCTTCTTCTTGTCCCTTTTGATTTCGACTGGGCCGACGGCCTTCGCGATTTCTACCGCCTTATCATGGCTTGGCAAATAAGAAACTCCTACGGTATATATAAAATTGTTCATAGCGGATTTCGTTCGTTCAGGGGAGTCGTGGATCGTGTCTTTCACCTGTTCGAGCATGCTCTCGATCTTGATGGTATCAAATGCAGTGTCCGCACGGTTACCCAAAAGCCAGCAGTAGCAGCTCCAGCCTGCCGACATTTTAAGCTCTTCACCGCTTGCGATCCACTTATCGGCAACTGTTTGAGCAATTTCCGTTTCGGCCAAAGTCACGGCAACCACATAATCTGACAGCATGTAAAAATAAGCTCGATCCATCCAACGATCGAAATCGGCTTCCGTCATGATCATGGGGTCTGCAATAATGCCGGCAAAATACATCGCATCATAGTTGCCGGTGTCGTAAAGCTGCTCTGCTAAAGGTTGATTTTTCTTGATTTGCTTGGCTAACGGCTTCATTGCGCCAGTAGCAACCCCAAAAAGCGGCTCCTGTGCACCGTTGCTCATATAAGTTTTTTTAATCCGTTCCTTGCCGAGTGCCTCCAGTTCCTGCATAACCACGTCGAATTCCAAGATAATCCACTTCCTTTTTTGTTCAGTATTCATTCACAAATCACGTAGATATCCGGGTAAGGATGGAAATGTATTATTTACGAAGAATTATATCATAAGTCGGCTTGTGCAGCCTTACAACCAGAGTTAACCATGATGGTCAATTCTTTTTTTGACGCTTCAGCTTCTCATTATAGTGGGCTGCCCCTTCTGTATTGACAGTAATAGCAGTCAATGTTATGATTCATCGTATTATTTATGAGGAGGCTCGCGATCTATGTTACATTCCATGCGTATAAGATAAGCTGGCAATCAAAAAAGCGGATGTTCCAACCACTAATGTGGGCTTTTTTTGAGCTGCTTATTTCCTGCGTATGTAGACATAGATTGCGACACGGTTAGCTTTTTTGCTATGCCTTTGTTTCGTCATCTTCTCTCGTTACTCATGCAGATTTAAGCCCCGTTGTGGACTCGGATCTGTATTTTTTATTGCCAAAAAACGGCCTGACATCGGACATGGTACAATCCAACCTCCTGGGAAACGACATCCCTACGATTTGGGCTGGACAGGTGTTTTTTTCTCTATTAGGCGTATGGTCAATAAAAACGTAAAGGGGCAAATCTTATGAGGTCCTTACACTGGTTCTTCTTTATTTAAACCTCTCTTCTTCAATCGCAGGCGATTCTGCGAACAGAAACTGCGATTATTGAAGGAGGAATCCATATGGGATTTTTGATAAAAGCAAAAGATATGGTTGTGGAATATTCGGGGCGGCCCTCTCCGGAGAGGTGCACGGAATTTTTGCCGATGAGCCGACATGTCACCTGGATCGGGATGGCATAGACTTTCTGATCCACCAGCTTAAATATTATTCCGGCGCCTTGCTTATCATCAGTCACGACTGTGATTTCCTTGACCAAGTCGTCGACAAGATCTGGGAGTTGAATGAGGGGAAAATCACGGAGTACTGGGGCGGATATTCCGATTACTTGCGCCAAAAAGAAGAGGAGCGGCATAGTCAGGCTGCAAAATATAAGCAGTTTACTGCGGAAAGGGAGCGGCTGGAAAAAGCGATTACCGAAAAGCTTAGCCAGGCGCGAAAAGTGGATCAAAAGGCCAAGGGCGCTTCACGAAAAAACAGCTCCGAAGGCGGCGGCCGCCTGGCTCATCAAAAATCGACGGGCAGCAAACAGAAAAAGCTCCATAATGCCGCTAAAAATATGGAGCATCGAATCGAAGCCCTTGGTGAGGTGAAACCTCCTGAAGCCATGCAATCCATCCGTTTTCGGCAAAGCAAAGCCTTGGAGCTTCATCATCCGTTTCCGATTACCGGGAAAGACATTTGCAAACAGTTTGAGGGCAAGGAAATTTTCAAGGAGACCTCCTTCCAATTTCCATTGGATGCCAAGATCGCGATCACCGGTGCGAATGGATCCGGCAAAACGACGCTTTTCAAGATGATACTCCATCGTGAGCATGGTATTTCCGTATCCCCTAAAGCGGAAATCGGCTATTTTGCCCAAACGGGTTACAAGTTTAACCGTGATCAAGGGGTTATGGAGTTCATGTTGGAAGACAGTGAGTATGAAGTGCCGGACATCCGAGCCGTTCTGGCATCGATGGGATTTTCTCAACAGGACGTACGAAAGGCTTTATCCGTGTTGAGCGGCGGAGAAATCATGAAATTGCAGCTTGCCAAAACGCTGTTAGGACGGTACAACATCCTGCTGGTGGATGAACCCAGCAATTTTCTGGATCTTCCTGCGGTGGAAGCGCTGGAACAATTGATGAAGCACTATGCGGGAACGATCATATTCATATCGCACGATGTACGATTGATCGAGAATGTGGCCGATACCGTATATGTAATCGAGGACAAAAAAATCATTCAGAGGGCTTAATCACCGTTCGGGTCTTCAAGCGGATGATAGGGTATGTTGTTTCTGTGTGTAAACTGTTTGGCTTAGGGCAGCCTTTTATGGCGGGTCCTAAGCCTTTTCGCGTTTAATTAGGATGCTCCATTTTTATTCCAGCTGGTCTCCGTCCATTCGATATTCTAGAATATCTCCGGACTGACGTTTCAAAGCCTTACAAATCGCCTTTAAAGTCGATAATCGAACCGCTTTTGCCTTTCCGTTCTTCAATATGGAAAAAGACGGAGGGAAGTCGTAAGACTTCGCCCCCGCCTGTTAGAGGTGTGAATTGCACTCCTGAAACCGAATTAAATAACCGTATCTCCTGTTAATAGCAGGATCTGCCGAAGTATCGATTTACTCCGGCGTTCCCTGGGTCACGCCTTGGATATAGGTGAACCAAGGGGTATCCAAGGCCCCTTGTCCCGGGTTATAGGTGAAAAAGTACTCGACGGTGTCCCCTTGCTTGAGATTGTTTACAGGGTAAGTATAGTTGCCGTTCCCCGTTGGGGTCATGGCTACGTTCAGCTGCCCGCCGTTATTGATCTTGTAATGCAGATCGGCAAAGGTAGCGCCGTTGATATAGAACAGCAAGTCATTGCCGATTTTTTTCAGTCCCCTCACCTCATCGCCGATGACAATCACGCTGGATGGCGCCGGTACCACCGTGATCGTGGAAGAAGCGGTTTTCTGGCCGTCGACGCTAGTAGCCGTAACGGTCGCCGTACCCGGAGCGAGTCCCGTCACGACGCCTTCCTGACTCACAGAGGCAGCACTCGCACCCGAAACGGTCCAAGTCACCTGCTTATTCGTTGCATTGGAGGGCGCTATGCCGGCGTTTAACTGAAGACTCTGACCCACTTCCACCTGTGCGGTGGTTGGATTCAGCGTGACGCCGGTAACTGGCACATTTCCAGGATTTCCGCTGCCGTTTTCTTTATAAACCCGCACATAATCAACCTGCATCGTAGCAGGAATATCGGATGGATTCGGGGCAATGCCGCCATCAAAATTTCCGCCTAGCGCCAGATTCATGATGAGGTAGAAAGGCTGATCGAAAGGTGCATTCGGATTGTTCGGTGCGGCCAAGGAGTACCATTGTTCATTCGTCACCTTGAAGAAGAACTTGCCATCCACATACCATTTGATGTTGTCCTCTTCCCATACGACGGAATAGACATGATAGTCATTGTTGATGTTCTGCCCTTCCGGGAAATGATATTCGCCAGAAATATGTTGGTTCGCCGGCCATGTTCCACCGAAGTGCACGGCACCGCTCGTCGAGCCTGGCAATCTCCCTCTCGCTTCCATCACGTCGATTTCGCCGGATGCTGCCCATGTTCCGTAAGGGCTGTCTTGCGGAAGCATCCATAGTGCCGGCCATACGCCATTGCCTGTCGGGAGTTTGGCACGGAAGTCGACTCGTCCGTACTTCAGGGTAAAATGATTCTTCGTGTTAATCTTACCGGAGGAATATTGGGCATACCGGTTTGGATCCTGCGGGAAAGACTTGGGATCGTTCAATGCGCGGATGTTCAGCTTCCCGTCCTGCACGAACACATTTTGCGCACTATTGGTATAATGCTGCAGCTCCGCGTTGCCCCAGCCCCAGGTGTTCGGATCATCATTAAGATAATAACCTTGTTCATAGTTCCATTTGCTTGTGTCCAATGACGTGCCATTAAATTCATCCTGCCAAATGAGATTCATGCCTTGGATGGACGGGTCGCTTGGGGTCCCGATCGCAATATCCTCTTGGTCGCTTACATCCGGACGAGGAGCATCGGGATTGCCGATCAACGTGTAGTTGACGTAATTGCTGCCCACGCTGCCTCCCTTTTGCCCGTTCAATGGATAGCCGATCCGGATCTGCATATCTTCCTGGATGGGCTGAAACCACAGGCCATAAATATAATCGGCCCAATATCCCCACTGATTCGCATCGGACATGTTGTTGTAGCCATTGGCAGCGTATGTAAATCCGCTCTGGCCGGAATTCCCCAGCTCAACCCACTGCCCGTTGATGTTAATCTGGTATACGAAATTATCAAGCTCCTTGCCTATCGGCGCTCCCCCGTCAATCTTAGGCAGCGGAATGCCGATAGAACCGTTAGCATCTGCCGTAAAGGTCGTTCCCTCATAAGGCGTAATGACATATGAGTTTCGAACGGCTTCATTAAAAGTGATGGTATACACAACGTTAACCCCGGAGGTTTTCGATTCCAATTTGACGTGAATCGACTCCGTAACGTTAAACCAGTACCCGCCGCCTCCATCGGTGAATTGTCCGAAATTATGATCATAGATCCAGCCGCTTGCAGCGTTGTTGTCGATGTCGATCCAGGTGCTGCTGTTAACCGGTTTCACAAACACCTTCAGATCATCAGCGACGGCTGCATAGGTCACGGCCGGATCGTTATTGAACGTAGGGTAGGTAAAACCGGCGCCCCCCGTAAAGCTTGCCGTTATCTGGGGCCCTTGGGTAGGCGTCATGGCCGTGATCGTGGTTTTGTTAATGTTCTGAAACTCCAGCCTGTAATCCAGGGTAACCCCATTCGCTTTCGAGTACAGCTGAATCTCTGTCGTCGCAGAAAGCGTGAACCAATAACCTGTAAAACCTCCGTCGATCCAATGTCCCCAATTCTGATTATAAATAAAGCTGCTCACACTATCGATATCGACCCAGCTGCCGCCCACTTTCACTTTGACGCCCACGTCTTGCGCTACATCATTCCAAGTAGCTGCGCCTCCGTTGAATATGGGCATGACAAAGCCATAGCTGGCCTGTCCGACTCCTGATTTGGAGATGACCGGTCCGTCAGCCGCCGAAAAGTAATCCATCGAGGTAACCGTGGAATCTGCTGCCTCAACCTTTGATACTGGCCATAATCCGACACTAGCCAGCATGACAACCGCGAAGAACAAACTCAATCCCTTTTGCAAGTACCGCCTTTCCGTCGCATAAGATCTCTTCATGAATACCCTCCCTTGTTCATATTACGTGCTCTCAGCATGAGCGCCTCTAGGAAAACGCTTTCAGTTGAGGACGTCTTCATTCTATCGAATTCCTAATCTGATGAATAGGCACCATATTTAGGTTGAGGTCTCAATATTTTGGATAACCCAAATACAAAACTTGACTTTCCGTCAGAAATTAACGAATCATGGTGCGTAGAGTTATTTTCCATACGACAATGAACAGAAGGCTGCCTCTTCGGCAGCCTTCTGTCTTTTGGATTAGTTGACATAATATTAATTGGGTAAACTTTAAAGTTCAGGATCGCCTGAAATCAATTCCCTCCTTTTTCTCGTAGCACCAACTTTGTGGTTATTATGTGGAGGACGTCCACCATTACGTCCCTTGTTTCGCTTGCTTGCTCAAAATTCGGTTCACTTTCTCGGCGCTTAGCCACATGAAGATGAGGAAGGCAAGCACAACGGAAGGGAACAATCCAATGCTTGTCTGCGAAGCGACCAATCCAAACATGGGGGGAAGCAGCGTGGTCCCCGTATAGGCGACGGCCATTTGATAACCCATCAGCTTGGCCGAATGTTCTTTTCCGAACCGAGCCGGCGTTTCATGAAGAAGTCCAGGATAAATGGGCGCAAGCCCAAGTCCAATCAGCATAAATCCCGTCAGAGAAAAGGAGGCACTAAGAGGTAGCACAAGGATAATCCCACCTAGAATGGTGATGAGCTGTCCATAGCGGATCAACAGACGATTGGCAACCTTCAGCGTGATAAAGCCGGTAATCAGTCTGCCTAGCGTAATACCACCGTAATATAAAGAAATCCATATGGCAGCCGTATCGGCTGAAATATGTTTAGCACCGACAAGGTAACTAGCTCCCCACAACCCCACCGTGGTTTCGACTCCACAATAGAATAAAAATGCCGTAAGCGTTGGTTTAACGCCTCTGATACGAAATATGCCTGCTTTTACGATCTGCTCCTGTTGGCGCTTTTCATTATCGACTATATTTTCGGTTTGCGGCCGGTCAATCTCCCGCATAGCTGCGACGCGTTTCCATAAAGGGAGCGTAATGAGCAAAATGATTAGAAGCGAGAACTGGATTATGGATACAGCTGTATATCCGCTTCTCCAGGAATGATGATCTGCAATGTAAGAGGACATAATAATGGGCCCCATTGTTGCCCCGACACCCCAAAAGCAATGTAACCAGTTCATATGATGCGCTTTATAATTCTCAGCAACATAATGATTCAAAGCAGCATCCACAGCACCCGCTCCTAAACCCAGTGGAATGGCCAAAACGACAAGCCAAGCCATAGAGGGAGCCAAGGAGAAACCAAGCAGAGCTCCTGCAGTCATGAAGCAGCTGAACAGGGTGATTCTCCCTGTACCTAACCGCTTTATCATAGAGCCGCTTGCCAGACTCGAAACAATGGTTCCTCCTGCAATAACCATGGACACGATGCCTGCAGAGCCGACGGAAGATCCAATGTCGGGCCATATCACCGGCCAAGCGGATCCAAGTAAAGAATCGGGTAGTCCCAAACTAATAAAAGCCAGATAAATGATAATCAAAAACCAGGTTGCCAAGCGTACACCTTCTCCCCAAGTAAATCCATCTTCGTTTCACTAAATAAATCTTCTTTATAAAGTGTATTTATTTAATATGCAGCAGCATCTTTTTTTTGTCAAGATTCAAAACTCAAAAACCCTCGGAAGATCAATTCCGAGGGTTCCGGTCAACTGCAAGATCAAGGGTCGGTTCCAATTCTTGCAGGGTAAGCCAGCGCATGCCTGCTTCAAAGTCCTCTTGAAACGTCTGCTTCAACACCACTTCAGGATAAGAAGGCATGGGATGTTGAAGCCGATAAGTTTCCCAAGCCTGAGACCAGGCATCTGCCTCCATTCGGTATTGATATAACACGATTTTGTCAGGTGCCAGGACGGCATTAACAGTATGTATGATTTTACACACAGCTTGCACAAACTTCTCCGTTGTCATCTCTTGACTCCAATCCAGGCCAATGGGCAGAAATTTGATCTCGCCCGACATGCCGTTCTTCCCTTTTACGATCCTCCCATCGAGATAAATAGCTAGGCCAGGCGGATATTTCATAGGAAAATACATGCCAAGCACGCATTGGTCTCCTTCCAAATCTTCCTTCATCGAATAACCGCTAATGGCGGCATTCACATCATTCTCGACCATTACGGGCAGCCCAAATTGAGATTCAATCTCTTCAATCATGCGAAACCCGGTTAATTCTCGATGACTGCTTACCGTAATTTCTCCGTTGACGGCCTGTCCCGGAATGCCGATGCCAATCACCTTGATGGAGGGATAAAGCCCAATGTAATGCTCAATGATTTCATAGAAGCGCTGTCGATCGAAAACAGGCATGGTGTATTCTTCTTTGGCCAACAGATCATTTTCCAAATTCACGACGGTTGCCGAGATCAGCTCTTCTCCCTGTTTCTCCTTCAAATAAACGACAAGAGCCAGGCTGTAATTATAATTATATCTATAGGTTAGCGCGGGTCTCCCGCCGTTGGACGGAACGATATCGTCTTCAAACAATTCCCCAAGCTCGTACAGCTCCTTGACCAACGAATTCACCGTAACCACACTCAGCTGAGTCAATGAGGCCAATTGGGGCTTCGTCGCCGTTTCTACTCGCTTCAAGGCTTTGCGGACAATATTTAAATTGATTTCTTTCATTAAGTTAGCGTTTGCTTTTTTCATAAGCCCCCCTGCACACATGTTTCATCTTATCTATGTTATTCCTATGATATACTACTTTACCTGGTATACAAAACGGCATAATGATGCGTAAAGAACAAAAAAACCGCATATGTCATGCGGCTTTCATGTTACTGAGATGAGATCCGGTAAATTAATTCGGTGAGGCTTCTTCCTGCGGCAGCGGCATGCCCGCTTCAACCAATCGCTTGTTGCGCATGAAGAAAACAGTAAGTATTAGCATCAACAGCCCCGTACCGATCAGCAGCCATTCGATTTTGACTACGTCGGCAAGCGGGCCGAATATCAGCATCCCGATGGGCATCATGGAAGTCGAAATCATCCCGAAGACACCGAATATACGCCCCAGATAATTTTCATCCACCTTCTCCTGCAGCATGACGGTCGTTGGCGTATTAAATATGGGCATCGCTACCCCGAATACAGCCATGATGGCCAAGTAAATCCAGAATACAGGCACAATGCCGAGCGCAAACGTGGACACGGCCATGACGAAGCTGGCTATAGCCATCGTATACACTTTATTATTAAAGCCGCCCCAGGAAGCAATGATTCCCCCTCCTGCCATCATGCCGACGGAAAACGCGATTTCGATTGCCGTCAAGCGCCATACGTCGTCCCCGAAGCTGCGGGTAACCTGCAGCGGGGTCAGAAAGGCTGCAGGCGCCATAAGCACGAAGAAAAAGGCGAAGAAGATAAAAAACGACTTGAGAAAAGCATGCTGTTTAATGTAGACCAAGCCCTCTTTGAAGTCGTCCAGATAGCCCGTGCTTTGGGTGTCCGACGCCTTTTTGTGCAGCGGAATTTTGAGAAAGACAAACAATGTAAAGATCGCGATTGCAGCCGTAACGACGTCGATAAAAAAAATCGCTTCGATCGTTGCTACAGTGAGCAATCCCGCGCTGACGATGGGCGCTACGAACATGATCAGCGCTTGTAGGCTGCCGTTAATACCGTTTACTTTCGTCAGCTTATCTTGCGGCACGATTTGAGGCAATATGGCTCCGACCGCTGGAGTCTGAATGCCGGCCCCGAGCGCGCGTACGGCGGAGATGATAAACAGCAGCCAAACCGCCTGATAGCCAAGCATAAACGTAATGGCCAACATCAGCGTAACCACCGCGATCATAGAATCCGCGATCATAATGAGCGTTTTACGGTTGAAGCGGTCCGCCCATACCCCGGCAAAAGGCGACAGCAGGAACGTCGGAATGAATCCGCAAATAATATACAGCGTCATCATGATGCCCGACTGCGTCGTCAGTGTAATGTGCCACATAATGGCATATTGAACCAAGGCAGACCCGAACAGCGAAAGTGTTTGGCTGCTTAAAAAGAGAATGATGTTCCTTTTCCAATGGATTTTCTGAGCATCTTCGGTTTCTGACATCGTCCCACCCTTTCGTATGATCTCGCTCCCGCGAATTACACTCATTATAACGTTTAACGCTAGGCGACATTTCTTTTTAATTGCTCATTCTTATTTGCTGACGTGCTCCACCTTGCGTTCCGTCAGAAAGTAGATCAATGCCAAGGCCGGAAAAAGAACGCCTAGCCACATCGCCGCTTTCCAGCCGCCCATAGCGTATGCCCATCCCCCGGCTGCGGAGCCAATGGCCCCGCCGGCAAAAAAGATCGCCATATACAAGCCGTTCAGCCGGCTCCGCACCTCGGCTCCCAACGTGAAAATCGCGCGTTGTCCCAACACCAAATTGGCGGACACGCCCATATCCAGCAGGATGGCGGCGAACACCAGGATCACGATAGAGAGCAGAGAACCGCCGGCAAACACGATCGGCAAAAGTCCGGATAGGATCACCAGCACGATGGATATTCCGGTTGCAGGCCGGATCAGGCCCTTATCCGCAAAGCGGCCGGCAAGAGGCGCAGCGGCCGCGCCTGATACCCCCGCCAAAGCAAACAACGCAACGCCTGCAGAGGAAAAATGATACAGCGGACTTGTTAATACAAGCGGAACCGTTGTCCAGAACAGACTGAACATCCCGAACAGAAAGGCATGATACAGAGCTCTGCGACGTAGAATCGGCGTCGTTTTCAGCAGCCGCAGCATGGATGAGAGGATAGCCGGATAATGATCGGACGTCTGCGGCTTTCTTGCCGGCAATACTTTGATCAAAACCAGAGCCAATACGAAGAGAATGGCGGATGACATCATAAAGATAGCGTGCCAGCCGAAATAATTATCCACCAAACTCGAAACCGGACGGGCCAGCATGATTCCTAACAGCAGCCCGCTCATGACATTACCGACATTGCGTCCTCTCGTCTCCTCCGGGGAGAGATGCGCTGCATAAGGGACCAGGATCTGGGCCGCAACGGACCCCACACCGATAAACAAGGAGGCGGCTAGAAACAGAGCGGCGTTTCGGGCAGCGGCAGCAAAGATTAAAACCACGGCCGTCAGCATCAGCAGCGTAACCACCAGTTTGCGATTTTCGAGCAGATCTCCCAAAGGAACGATGAACAGCAAGCCGATCCCGTAGCCGATTTGGGTCAGCGTGACGATGCCCCCCGCTGCTCCTGAAGATAATCCAATTGATGAACTGATGGACTCAACCAATGGCTGCGTATAATAAAGATTGGCAACGATCAAGCCGCACGCAACGGCAAGAATCAACATAATCCAGGGCGATGCGGAGATCTCCAACTTTCCCTTTGCATTTCCATTAACATTCATAAGAAGCACTCCTTTTATTATAAAAATGATAGTGTAACCATATTGGAATGTTCGTTCCAATATAGGGATGCGTTCCCCCTCAATGCTTAAGCAAGGGGGATCCAATCGGAATGATCGTTCCGGAATGATGAAAAAAAAAGCTTTACAGCGACTCGATAACGGCGTTCATCATGCCGCGGACCTTATCGCTGTCGCTTTGGATCCTGGCCATCACGTTGATGCTGTGATTAAGATTAAGCAACAGGAACGATAACATTTTTATGTCTTTTTCGGGGGAAATTTCACCCGTTTCCTGACCCTTTTTTAATTTCTCGTAGAACAGCTGCTCCAGCTCCGTAAAGCTCTGGCGAATCGTATTCTGCAAGGGCTCATCCATGGCATCCAGACCCACGGAAGCGTTCGTAATCAGACATCCGTTCGGGTAAGCTTCACCGTGCGTCGCAAACGCGTTCGTGATATGCAGCTCAAAATATTGGCGGATCCCGGCGATCGCAGAAGGGGCTTGGTTCATCAAATCGCGTTTTTTTTGCGACATTTTTTTGTATTGCTGGATGGCCTCATAATAAAGCGTTTGTTTATCCTGAAATGTTTCGTACATGCTGGACCTGCTTAATTCCATCGCTTGCAATAAATCCGGTATGCTTGCCCCCTCGTACCCTTTCTCCCAAAAAACGATCATCGCTTTGCGAAGCACCTGCTCACGGTCAAATTCTTTGGTCCGTCCCATTCATACCTCCTCCTTCTCAACACGAGTATAGACTATTCGGAACGAACATTCCAGTATTTTTTTCAATCACTTATTTTCGCCGTACCTCCATTCGAAGCAAAATAGATGGGGTTTGTCACTACAGCCATTGACATGCTATCCGCCTGTCCGAACTGCCGCCAAACCTCCCTATTGAGTTCAATTACCGTTAAAGTTTATCCTTCCCGTGCATCTTCTAGGCTTTCTTTGAGCGCATCGCTTTACATTGAGTAATGCTTTGATCGTTCATGAGTTTGAGGTATTCGTCTGACTCTACGGCGTAGATTGCGACTTTCCCTTCAGCGTCATGATGAATCCCCCAGCCGTAGCGCTTGCCTAAGGACGAGGTTCGGAGACAAGGCTGCCCTTTCGAAAAAAACTTCTCGCGAGCGGCTGCTCTTTCCGTTTCCGGGATCTGATTGCGCTCGGCAAACACTTCGAACAACACATCTTCTTGCGTGTATCGGTAAGGGTGGTTCGACAGCATCTCATACTGAATCACCGGTATGGTCTTAGACTCGCCTTTTGCTTTTGGAATGACGGCCTCCCTGACAGGGCAGTCTTCGGCAATTTGAATAAAGGTGTCGTAATAATTCATGTCTTTCATATGCAAGAATAACCTCCAATTCTAATTAACATTCAGTATACATCATATCGTAGCATCATCTACAGACTAGTGGTTGAATCTTGAATCTCTTCCGCCTTGTATCCGAAGCAGCGGCTCCAGGCAGCGGAAGCTGGCTTCGACCACTCACTTATTGGAGATCAAAACAGTTGTACGGGCATGAACAATCCGGTTTCAATCAACGGTCCGAATATCAACATCCCGACGGACATCATGGACAGGCTTCTCTTAAATCGTAATCGCCAAAAATGAAGTGCTTGAGGATCCATGACTTTATCCTGATAAGTTTCCTAATGTACTGAAATAAATAACAGCCTCAATCCGTCCTTCCGGGAAATTGAGACTGTTATGTTATTGATGCAAAAGAATCCGAATCTCATTCACCCGTATAATATCTAATCAAAGCCTGCGTGCCTTTATTCTCAAGCCCCTTCTCGGCCAGCTGGCTGTACAGCGATTCGGCTAGGGACAAGCCCGGCGTAACCAAGTTCATCGCCTTAGCGGATTCCAGTGCGATTCCCATATCCTTGATGAAATGCTTGATATAAAATCCCGGCTCCAGATTCCCGGCAATCATGCGCGGAGCCAAATTGCTAAGCGACCAGCTGCCCGCCGCTCCGCTCTCGATGCTCTTGAGCACGGTTTCGGGATCCAGCCCGGCGCTCTCCGCATAAGCCATCGCCTCGCAGACTCCCATCATGTTAGAGGCAATGGCGATCTGGTTGCACATCTTCGTATGCTGTCCGGCGCCGGCTTGCCCTTGATGGACGATATTGCTTCCCATTGTCGACAGCAGCGGCTGCACCGCCTTGACGTCTCCCTCTTCCCCGCCGATCATGATGGACAGCCTCGCCTCACGTGCCCCCACGTCACCGCCGGAGACCGGAGCATCCATGGCATGGAGCCCTTTCAACGAGGCGGCTTCATAAATGCGGCGGGCAAGAAGCGGACTGGACGTCGTCATATCGATCAGATATGCCCCTTCCCTGGCATGCGCCACCAGCCCGTCCGGCTCCAAATAGAGTTCCTCGACATCCTTCGGGTAGCCCACCATCGTAATGATTACGTCGCAGGCCTGCGCCAGCTTGGCCGGAGTATCGTGCCATACGGCGCCGTCCGCCACCAGCCGCTCCGCCTTGGAGGCGGTTCGCGTGTAAACGTGCAGCGGGTAGCCGGCTTTCCGGATATGCCCTGCCATGCTGTGGCCCATTACGCCCAAGCCGATAAACCCTACGGTCGTTTGTTTCGATGCGATTGTCATTATGTGATCCTCTCCTTTTATTCTATATAAGCCTGAGTCTGTAAAAGCAGTTTTCCTATCTTACCGACAGCCGATACTGCCGTGGAGACATCTGCAGGAATCGCTGAAAGGCCCGGTTCAGGTTTCGTTCGGAATAACCGACGATTTCAGCAATCTCCGTGACCGTGTAATCCGTATCCTTGAGCAGCTGTTTCGCCTTCTGCACTTTGAAGTTCATGACGTATTCAACAAAGGATACGCCCATCTCCTTCTTGAACAGCCGGCTGAGATACGACGGGCTCACCCCCACCAGCTCGGCACAGTCTGCCAATGAATGAGCACCATCCGGATGACGGCAGATATGGCCACATACCCGCTGAACGATCAGGCGGGTGGATCGGGTGCGCAGGTCATGGCTGATTTCCTGGTACAGCGGGAACAGCACGCCGATAAACCAGTCATGCATTTCGCGGGAGGTCTGGTTCTCCTTCAGCTGGTCAAACAGGTTACCCCCCAGCAGCTCCAGCACGCCGGGACCTTTCTCCTCCATCGACTGGACTATGGCCGAGAGCAGCACGTAATAGCTCTGGGAGGTCACGTTGTACGATTCCGACACCCGAATACGCCGGGAAAATTCATGAAGCGACGCCTCCGCCTGCGGAAGATCCCCGTTCCACAAATATTCGATCATCTCCGATTCGATATCCTTCGGATACATGAACACGGGATTACGCTCGATGCGGATCATGTCTTCATAAAACAGTACGGTATCCGCATCATGGAACAGGCGATATTGCAGAGCAAGCTGCGCCTCCTTATAGGATTCTGCCGCCCGGGTCAATGTTCCAGTATTGCCGATGCCGATGGACGCGGAAAAAGAAAGATAGCGCGCCAGGGACTGGCTGACGGATTCCGCATAACATGCGAGGAGGCTGCGGAACTCCTGGGAGGAAGCCCCGGGCTCTCCCGGCCTCAGGATCGCTGCCGCTTCACGATCCTCCCGGTCCACCACGTAGCCCTCCAGCTGCCGGTTGTTTGCCAGCAGCTCGGACATGACGTTTTTGACCGCAAACACAATGACCGGACCTTCGTTAGGCAAGAATCGTTTTTTCACCGGATTCTCGACTTTCACCACCATCGTGGCATATGGTTCGATCATCGGAATCTTGTGCTTCGCGCACCCCTCCTCCAGTGTGCCGGACCGCCATGAGCTTCCGGACAGCAGCAAACGCTGCAGAAACCGTTCCCGTAAATCCGGTTGAATTTTTCGAATGTAGCTGTTCAGGGATTCCGCCTGCTCGTTCAAGTAGCTGAGGGAGGAGCGGATGTATTCGATTTCATTCTCTTTGACGGAGCTCTCCACCCCGCTCCTCCCGTTTCTTCGCAAATGCTCCCCGTAACGAAGGAGCTGCTGAATCGGATTGTACGCGATTTTGGACGAGAACCAGGTGAGCAAAACCGCGATCAGCATGAAGACGGTCACCGACATGACGATCAGGACGCGGATCCACCTCAATTGCTCGATCATTTCCCGCTCCGGCATCCGGGACACGTATAGACGGCCCATAGACGTCTTGTAAAAGGCGATCAGTTCCTTGCCGTCCTCCCCGGTCATCACATCATGGCCGGACGTTTCCCCGCTCTCTACCAAAGATCCCAAAATGGGGTCTTCATCCGCGGTTTTGCCGATCTCGCTGCGTCCATCCGTATGCAGCAGGACCCGGTGATCGGAGTCCAGAATGGCCAGCGACTGCTCCTCCAGGGAAAGGGAGTAATTGTTCAAAAGGCTGCGAAGCGATTCCTCTTTCACGTGTATGAGGATGGTGCCTCTCGGTTGGCCCTGCACCATAACGGGAAGATGGCGGACGTAAGAGACGTATCCGTTCTCCGACGACTTCGGGAGGTGCATCCACCTCGCCCCCCCTTCCCTCGCCAGGGCTTGCTCAATATCTTCTTTTCCTTTATACCCGTCCAGGTGGACCAGGCCATAGGTATGCGACAGCAGCAGCCGGTGCCGAACATCGTAAAACAGGATGTCTTCGATCAGGTTATTAGTATTTTTGTGAAGTTGAAACAGCTTGAGCATATCCAATTGCTGCATGTAGTCCGTCTCATATTCGGGATTTTCCAGCGCGCTGCGAATCAGCGGACCGCTGGCAAGCTGAAGCGATTCATGCTCGATGCTTGTTATGATATTTTCGACGCGGTCCTTCAGCTGCATCAAGGAAGCCATATTATTTTCCTGGAACTGGACCGTCAGCTTTTTCATGGAGAAATGATAGTACGCGCTTCCGGCTAGGATCACCGGAATTACGGCCGACAGACATCCGAGCCAAATCAGACGCTTCAGATAGCGGTTCGCGGAGAACCAGCGGAGGAACGATGCCTGAATATGCTGCCAAAGAGACTTCACGAATTATCACCTCCGGTTCCCGCGGCAGGAACTGCCCTGGGATCACTGTGCCATCCGCAACTCTCTACGGATGATCCTACACCTGTTATACTTCGTCCTCCCGCTTCCTCTATCCTTCCCCAACAGCGTTAACGGTGGGATTCAGCGGGATCCGAATGCACTCCCAAACCTCCAGCCGCGGCAGGGTGAAGTTCAATTCGTCGTTCGCTGCGAAACCTTCTATCCAGCCTCCGCCGATCAACATCTCCAGTTTAAAGACGCTCTCTGTAGGCCATCTAGTCCCCGGTCTCAGCCGGACCTCGATGTCGTGCAGAGGCAGCGTCGCTGCAAGCGGCCGGCGGCCGGCTCCGTTCACGAAGTGAAGCAGCAGGTCGCTCCCGTTTCGGAAGAGGGTCGCCTGCAGTCCGGGATACGAAGTCGTTACGGACAGCAGCGGCCTTCCGTCAAGCAGGTGGTCGATCGCATTAGCCAGCAGCATCTCATGCTCGGGCAGCTTGAATTCGCGGAGCAGCGCACCCAGCGAGAACGTGAAATACATGGCGCGTCCGGCACCCCACGATTGCTCCAGCGCAAGCGGCAGATCGGTACGGGATACTGGCAGCGATGCCCGTTCCGGCGGCGCTCCCACGCTTTCCGGCGGAGAAAACGGCGGCACCAGCGTCGCCAGCACCCGTACCGCGTCATTCCGCGGATGAGCATAAGTCACATAACCGCGGTGAGCAATCAGCGCCGTCGTATCCATTCCCTGCTGGAGCGGGTTGATCTCGCACGACAGCTCCTGAAACCGCAAATAGGAGGCAATCAGGTATTCGCTTTTGAAGGCTTCATCCGAAATGCCGAGCAGATCATGGAGCAGCTTTACGCCGGCGTCGGCTGCAGCGGAAGGAAGTGCCCCTTCCGTTAGCAGTTGTCCCCCACCATGTACGTACGAACGCAAGTCATGGATCAAGGACGAGGTATATTCAGTTCCTTCGGGAATCAATACAACGCGGTAGCGGTCCAACTCCCAATCCTTCCTGCTCTGGGGAAGCAGCACGTCAAACGGGATTTGCCGGTTGATCATCGTTTCGGCCCAGCTCTGCGCCTCGCCGCGCTCGTTCCAGAGCAGGGCGGTTTCCGCAGCCGATACGGCCCCGTCCATATAGGCATCCAACTTGGCGGCATGATGATTCAGCTCGGCTACGGTTTTCAAAATCCGCTTGTCTTCGATCGTATCGGGTATGCCCGTGACGGAGTGCCAGATCTGACCGCCGTTGGCCGGAATTTGAGCCAGCCAGAAGCGGTATTCCGCTACCGGAAGCCCGGTATGGCGCCAGTCCATGCCCGGGCAGGAATGCACGATGCCAAATGGAGCCGGCCTGCCCGGAACCGACCGCCCCACCTTGATGCTGAGAGCCGGCTTCCAGAATTCAGGGATCCGGGCATGGCCGAGCGAGAGTACGTCCTGCGGTTCCGTACACAGCATATCAGTGATCTGAACGCGCTTCGACAGATTGTCGCGGTGGAGGTTGTAGTATAGAATCATGGGCACCTCCGGCCTCTCCTGCTTGATCAGGTCATGCATCGCTTCCATATTGTCATCGAAGCATCCTGCAGCAAAATCCGGCTCCAGCTCCTGTGGGGAGTCCGGGAGGTCCTTGCCGTACCGTTCCGCGTATTTACGCCTGCATCGCTCGCATCGGCAGAACACATAACCGGGGTTATTAAAAAAAATGCCATCGATCGGATACCGCGACAGCGCTTCGCGGAGCACCGGAGCGGCGACATCCGCATTGCGGTAGCCGCCGTTGATGCAGGTGGACATCAAGAGCGGCCACGGTCCGGGCCGTTCAGCCCCGATGATCTCCGGTCGGCCGCCCTCCTTGCGGACGAACCATTCCGGCCTTCGGAGGTACACGCTGTCATCTGCTTTGCTGAAATCGAACCGGGCAATAAATCGAAGCTCTTCAAGGTGGCAGGCCGTGATTAGTTCCCCGAGCAAATCGCGCCCCTCCGGAAGATATCCGTTCACGGTATGGTACGGAACCTGCGTGTCATACCAGGCATATATGCCGCCTGTATTGAAGACCATCGCATTCGCCCCCATCTCCTTCAGCTGCGCGGCAAGCCGGGGCGGGTCGATGAGCGAGGTATCCCTGACCTGCATGTTGGGCTGGATGACGCGCAGCGGCTTGTGCCACCAGGCGCGTTCCTCATTAACCTTCGTCATTGCCTTACCTCCTTCTTATTTCTAACAGGCAACAAACGGGCGATTCGCAAGGCGGAGACAGCCGGTTTGAACAGAGACTTCAACGATGCTGTCTCCTCCCGTTCTCCAACATATTCGCTCCAGAATGCGAGACCGCCCGAGCGGACTGTCCGTTACTCCCCGTTAAACTGCTTGTATGCCTCGGCCATTTGTTGGTACGCTTCCTGAATGTCCGGCTGACTGTTCAGCTGATCAACGTATGCGCGGAACTCCTCCATTGGAATATGCCCGACAATCGCCTTTGTCACCATGGAAGCATATTCGTCGCTGTATTTAGGCCATGTGCTGCGCCAGCCCTCGGACGTGATGACGCGATAGTGGTCGATTTTTCCGATCTCGTCGTAATTTTCCACCTCTTTGATTTTGGCATCGTTAAAGGCTTTATCGCCGGAAGCGCTGATTACCTTGCCCCACTTGGCATAAGCCAGAACGCCCGCTCCCTTGCTCGTCGTATTGACTTCTTTGACCCCTTGTTCCGTCAGCACCTTCTGTCCGTCCTGTTCGGTGTAGTGGACGCCTTCAATGCCGTAATAGGCAAAATCGGTCATTTCCTGGGACGCCGTCTGGTCGAAATATTTGAGCAGCTGCTTCACCTTCTCCTCCGGCACCTTCTTGGAGATGTAGAACCCGCCGGCTACGCCGGTTTCCAGACCGACCGCATAATCTCCTTTCGGTCCTTTCAAGGTCACGTTCAGGATTTTGGCATCAGGCTGACCGGACTTCTTCATCGCCTGCTCCCATTCATGATCCCACCAGATCGGACGGCCATAGGAAGCGGCGCGGTTCGTCTTAAAGAGCTCCTCCGCCTGGCTTTCCTTCATGACCGCATATTCCTTGGACATCAGGCCGTCCGCGTACAGTCCGCGCAGCCATTCCACCATTTCGACGTACTGAGGGGTAAGGGACGGGCTCATCAGCCCGCCATCATCGGTATAGGTCGGATTGTATACGCCGAAACCGGCCTGGAATGATGCGGGCGGGTTATTGATATATAGGAGACCTACCGTATCCTTCTTCCCGTTGCCGTCCAGATCGGCATCAACGATCTTCTTCAATGCTTCCTTGTATTCTTCGAAATCGGTCGGAACCTTGATGTTCAGCTTCTTCAGCCAGTCCTCGCGTATTTTCAGCCCGCCGTCGATCCGCGAGCGGGACCGCGGAACCGCATAGATGCTACCCTCGACCGACAGATATTTCAAGGCATCCGGCGCCAAGTTGTTTTTTAGATTCGGGTATTCGCTGAGATCCCCCAGGAACGGGGTCAAATCCCAAAACGCGCCGTTCTGGATAGCCGTAATCAGCGTAGGGCGGATCGGGTTCTGATAGGCCACGACTTCGGGCAGATCGCCGGAGGCCAGCAGTAAATCCAGCTTCGTATCCAGATCGCCCGACGGCACCCATTCCACGTCCAGCTTGACGTTGGTGCGGCGCTCCCATTCCTTCCAATAGTCATTGTTCATGTCGGGGATCTCGTTATAGAGCCCGGCAAACATTTTGATTGTCATCGGCTTGCCGTCATTGCCTTCTGCTTCCGATCCTCCGGCGTTTTGCGGTTTCTCGCCCGCCTGTCCCCCGCAGCCTGCCAGCATGACGACGGCCATGAGGGCCGCGAGCCAGAGCTTCCAGCTTCTATGCGAGCTTCCCTTCTTTGATGTGTTTTTCATGTAAACCCCTCCTTATGGATGCTCATCATCCATGTATTGTTCTTGAAGCAGAGTTCTATCTCCTTCCCGCTTATTGCGGTTGGATAACGCTTTCAATCCTACCGGCTGCATATCCGATGCACAGGGCATCGATGCGCCGTTTCCTTCCTCAACCTTTAATCGACCCGAGCATCACCCCTTTGGCAAAATGCTTTTGCAGAAATGGGTAAACAACCAAGATCGGTACCATCGCTAGTACAATTGAGGCCATCCGGATGGTCTCTTGCGGCACCACGTTTTCGTCGCTTGCCCCGGCCTGGGCCACCGCCACCGAATTGGAATCGATGACCAGCGTTTTAATCAACAGCTGAAGCGTCCACTTGCTGGAATCCGATAAGTAAATCAAGGCGTTAAAATAGGCGTTCCAATGCCCGACCGCAAAGAACAGGGTGAAGGTGGCGATCGCCGGCATCGACAGCGGGATTATCATTCGCAAAAACACGCCCATATCCGAGCAGCCGTCCATTTTCGCGGAATCCTCCAATTCGGATGGAAGCGAATCCAAGAAGCTTTTGATAACGATCAAGCTCCAGGCGTTGGTCAGGCCCGGCCAGATCATGGACCAGTAGGAATTCAACAGGCCTAGTTCCTTGACCAGCAAGTAGTTGGGCACGATACCCGGGCTGAACACCAGTGTGAAGATGACGAGCCCCATTACCCAGCGATTCCCGGGCATGGACCGTTTCGTCAGCGCGTAGGCCATCGTAAAGGAAACGACGATGTTGAGCGCGGTACCGACGACCGTAATGAAAACGGTGCTTTTAAACGCATTCATAAAGCTGTTGGTCGATAGAATGTACTTGTAGGACTCCAAGGACCACTGCTCGGGAAACAGATAAAATTTAAGCGGAACATAGACCTCGGGATCCGTAAAGGAAACGCTGAACACGTATAGAAACGGAAACAAGCACGCGACCGAGAACAAGGTGATTAGACTGTAGTTGACCCAATCGAACAAGCTTAGCCCTTTTTTTCGGAGAACGAAGCTCACGCGGAATTCCTCCTTTCGTTTAGCATAATGAGTTGCGGCAGACGCCTTTGGAGGCTTAATAAATGCCTTCATAGCCGAGCCGCTTTACGATTTTGTCGGCGGCCACGATCAGGACGAGCCCCACCAGCCCCTTGAACATGCCGACCGTCACCCCTACGCTGATTTTCCCTTGAAGAATGCCGTGCGTGTAGGAGTACGTATCGAACACCTCCGCCACCGAGCGCACCAGCGGATTCATCATCAGCAAAATCTGCTCAAAGCCAGTGTCCGCCATGCTGCCCAGCCGAAGAATAAGCAAAATGATGATCGTTGGCCGGATGGCCGGAAGCGTGATATGCCAGATCTGGCGGAACCTGCCAGCCCCGTCCACGACGGCGGCTTCGTAGCGCTGGGGATCCACGCCCGCCATGGCCGCCAGGAAGATAATCGTTCCCCATCCGGCCTCCTTCCACATGCTTTGCGCGGTCAGCAGTCCCCAGAAGTAATTGGGATTGGACAGAAAGGAAACGGTATCTCTGCCGCTTTCGGCAATGAGTTTATTGACGATCCCCACGTCCGTCGACAACAGAAAGAACGTCATGCTGGCCACGACGACCCACGACAGGAAATGAGGCAGGTAAACTATGGACTGGTTCAGGCGCTTGAAGCTCTCATGCCGGATTTCATTCAGCATCAGGGCCAGCAGGATTGGGAGCGGAAAATGGAAGATCAGCGCGATCATATTGATTGCAAACGTGTTCCGCAACATAATATAGAAGTTGGAGCTCGAGAACAGTTCCGCAAAGTGCTTAAATCCAGCCCATTCGCTTTCGGCAAAGCCAAGAAACGGATTATAATCTTTGAAGGCCAGAAGCAGCCCCCACATCGGAGCGATTTTGAACAGCAAGAAGAAGAGCAGCCCGGGCAACAGCAGCAAATAAATGACGCGGTGCTTGACGACGCGGGACGCGAGACTGCCCGGGCGAAGCGTTAGGCCCGGCTTGATGACCCCGCCGGCCCCTTGGGCAGGCATAACAGATTTAGGCTTTGGCATCGCTGGAGATCAGCTCCTTTCGATCGCCGACAGGCACGGCCTGAAGCCAAACCGCTTCATAACGACCGATTTGCGGCAGCGTCACCGTCACGCGATCTTGCGAGGTTTCCACCTGCGCATCGGATTCGGCACGGAGCAGCCTGCCCCTCGCTTCCGCGTTTCTTGGCAGCCTCCACTTTTGCGGCCAAGTCCCCGACGCATTCGCTGCAGCGGTTTCGTCCACGCGATCAATGGTCAATTCCACCTGAACATCATATAACGGAAGCGGATTCATAAAAGTCGTCCCGTTATATCCGGAGAGATTCAGCAGCTGAATCAGGCATCCGCCCTCCTTCAAACGGTGAACGAACAACTCTAGACATGGGGGCGCGTTCGTAGCAGCAATCCGATTCGGCACGATGTCATGTAGAACGTCCGCCATTACCTGCCTGTAGTCCTCGAACCCGTGGCGATAGTAGAGCTCGCCTGGATTCCAAGGCATATACACGCCGGTTCGGACCGTTCCCTGCTTGCCGACCCGCCTGTGGAGCCCCAAACCGTAATCTGCTCCAATGCGGTGACCGTAGGCACGCTCCGGCGGCCCGAACGTGGACGGTTCGATGAATGGCAATCGGCACTCGGTCGTATCCGGGTCAAAGGCAACGCGGGCAAAGCTGCCGTCCGCGACGATCCAGTCCCGGCCATGGGCAAATCCGGGGAAATGCGACTTGTCCGAAACGTCCAGATAAGCGCCCGGCTCCGATTGTTTCACGCCGGCGAACGAGGCCGCGAACCATTCCTTAAGCAGCTCTGGCTGCCGCTCCAGCGCGGTTCCCGTTGCAACCAGCACCGCGCCGGCATCCGCCGCCCGATGCAGCGCTCGAGCCGCCGCCACCGACAATCCCTGAACGCCGGGAAGAATAACCGCTCGCATATGCATTAGTTTGGACTCCATGGCCACCAGCTGTTCTTCCATCACCACGTCGAAGAGGACGTGCTCTTCCTTTAGCATTTTGAACATACCGTGATACTCCGCTGCTGCTTCGGGGGCCGCTGGCTTGACGAGCACTGCTTCAGCCATGGAGCCGAGCTGTCCGAACAGCTCCTCGTGCTCCGCATGGTATCGGAAAATATCCTTTACCGTTTCGAAGCTTGCCCGGTCCGGGTATCCTTCGAATGCCCCGATGATACAGAAATCCAGCCCCGATCCGCTTCCGATGCTTTGATATAAACGGATCGCATTTTCATTCTCGGATACTCCCGTGAATCGGTAAGTCAGGTCGATGGCGTTAATGCTGCAGTTGCTGACCAGCTTGTCATCCCAGCTGTCTTGTATGGACGCGACATTCTCCGAGGCTGAATACAGCCTTGGCTGGCCGCTCCTTTTCAGCGACGTATTCGATTCCTTGCGGACGATATCGACCCGGTGTGGGTGATACGTGCTAATGGCCACATCGGACCGCAGCGACTTCACGAATCCGTGAATGCGCTCCAGCATTTCCCTTGACGTCCGTTCCTGGAAGGACCGGTACAGCTCGTGCATCGGATGTTCGGGACCGGTATACGCCAGCAAATCTTCGCCGGTTACTTCGCGAAACCGCAAGCGGCAGTTTGGGCAGTAGCAAGGACCATAGAAATTTCCGCTGTAATCCCAATGCTGGTAGCCGAACATATTGAAGAAAATCCCATCCACCGGATAACGCTCCAGCACTTCTTGAATACTCTCCAGCGACTTCACCTGCTGATAGGCTCCATTCAGGCACGTATGAACGATGCCGTGATAATTGACCTCCCGCCCCTCCCGGTCCCGGTAAAACCATTCGGGATACCGCATCCACAACGATTCATGCGCTTTACTGAAATCGAACCGTGCAATAAATCGCAATCCATTAGCATGGGCTTTTTCTACCGCTTCCCCCAAAAGGTCCTTGGTTAAATTAGGCGTTACATATTGATGCATAAGCGATGATGGATAGAACGCAAATATGCCCCCTGCATTCATCATGAGCACATTCGCGTGGAACGACTTGAGTTCGCGAATCAAAAGATCCACATCCATATCGGCGTCCGTCTCGCGAAGATTATTTTGAATCAATCGGAGACGGTTCGTTGACCACCATTTCATCCCCATTCCCTCCTTTGCTTGTGGTGTATGTCTACCATAATGAAGCGGAGGGCAGCAGAACAGGGACAATTCTTGCATAAGCACGTTAGGAAAAATATGTCCGATCCGCCATGAGGCGATATCCAGCGCGAGGTCCCCTATACCTGACAGAGCCGCAAGGTAAGAACAGGAGTTTATTGGTCATTTCTTGTTTTGCAGGAAAACCGCAAAAAATGTCCCGTTCCAACATTCTCTTGTACGGCGGATTATGTCTGCATGATCGATCGGGTTTACGGTTAGGCATCCAAACGATGGGTATGTATTTTCTTTGTACTCGCAACAAAAAAAACTCACCCTTGGGTGAGTTTTTTCAATCATGCGCGGGTAAGCGTGCATACGTCTCCGGCTACGATCATGCCAGATTGATGCCTCGGATCGCTTCCACGTTTACTTTCGGTTTACGGTCTTCTGTCAGCAAGCCGTTCACTTCCTGCTGCACGTCCGTAATTTGCGTATAACAGAATCCGCACACATAAGGCAAATTCTTGATCGCTTGTGTGATTCCTTCGTACCGCTTCAAGAATTCGTCCTCACTCCGAACCTGATTGCCGTAGCCCCAGCCTTCTTCGCTTGTAAAAGCGATGCCGCCGTATTCGCTGATGATGACAGGCTGGCCCCGATAGCCATATCCCTGTGCGAATGGATAACGGTGTGTATTATGCGCGATTTTGTTGCCTAACAGCGCATCCTTGTCCCGATACCGCTCTTCCAGCATAGCACCGATTTCTTCATAATCATGGAGTGTAATGATATCCGAAACGGTATGCTCCCAGCCGTCGTTCACGATCACTGGCCGCATCTGGTCGAAAGCCTTGGTCAGATGATAGATCGATTCCGTAAATTGCTGCTGCTTGCGATTGGTCGATATATCGGAAATTCCCCAAGACTCGTTGAACGGTACCCAGGTGATGATAGAGGGGTGGTTGTAATGCTGCCGGACGACGTCCATCCACTCTTTCGTGAACCGCTCGACCGCATCGTCTCCGAATTCGTAAGTCGACGGCATTTCCGACCATACCAACAATCCTTTGCGGTCACACCAATATAAATAACGGGGATCCTCCAGCTTCTGATGCTTGCGAACGCCGTTAAAGCCGAGTGCAAGCGTTTTGTCGATGTCTTCCAGCAGCGCTTCCTCCGACGGAGGCGTCAGATGCGTATCGCTCCAGTATCCTTGATCCAGCAGCAGCCGCTGATAAATCGGCGTATGGTTCAAGATGATTTGGTCCCCTGCGATCCGAATGCTCCGCATGCCGAAATAAGAATAGGCGGTGTCGATCGGCTTTCCGTTTTGCTTCAGAATCATCTCGACGTCGTATAAATTCGGATGGTTCGGATGCCACGGCTTGACTTTCCATTCGCCCACGGCTTCGTTTACGACGCTCACATCGACCGTTACCGTTCCGCGTTCCACGCTCGTTTCCGTCGAACGGATCAGCTTCCCGTCAAACCGGATGATGGTCTGAAGGGTTAACCCGTCGTAGCCGTGCGCGGCATTGCCCAGGTCATAGCCGAAATTCGCCGACCCGCGTTCCAGTTCCGGCGTTATCTTCACCCGGCTGATGTGAATCGGACTCACGTATTCCATCCATACGGTTTGCCATATTCCGGTCGTCTGCACGTACCAGCACCCGAAGTTGTCTTTCATCCATCGCTGCTTGCCGCGCGGCTGCGTACAGCTGTTGCCGTCCACGACTTGAACGGTAATCCTGTTCTCGCGTCCAAATTCGACCGCTTCCGTAATATCGAAGGAAAAGGCTGCGTATCCGCCTTCATGCATGCCGATTTTGCTGCCGTTGACCCACAGGGTCGCCGCGTAATCGACCGCTTGAAAATGCAAAATGATCCGTTTGCCTTCTGCCTCCGCAGGCACGGCTACACTTCGTTCATACCATACGCAAGGATGAAATGTTTCATCCGCGATGCCGCTTGCTTTCGTCTCGTACGCAAAAGGCACCGTGATTTTACGGTCAGCTTGAAGGCGTTCGTACCACTTGGCGCCTTCTCCTTCCAGAGCATCGTCGAAGCGAAAATCCCATTCCCCGTTCAGATTTACCCATTCCTCGCGTACCAATTGCGGTCTGGGATAGTCCTTTATATATTTGTGCGAGCTAGACATTATGTTCCACTCTCCATCTTCTGTTAGTTTATCGTTTCTATTTGGTTCCTATGGATTGCACCGTTAAATCGCCAAGCCCGATCTGTTCAGCATGAACCGATCGAATGCCGACCCTCCCCTGCATGAAGGCCTGGGGATCGTCATACGTCAGGACAGGCTCTTCTCCATTCTCAACGAAGACGCGGATCGTGCCGTGAACTGCTTCGATGCGCAAGCTGACGGGCTTGTTCCGTTCCAGCTCCACTTTGATGCTTTGAAGCAGCTCGGAATCGTAATTATGTTTGTACAGTTCCAGTTTCGTGGCGGTGACCGCGAGGAAATATCCCATCAGCGAATCGCTCACTTGATCTCTGAAATCCGACTCGTTTGTCACCCGGAAGAGTACGCCCGCTTGACCGGACGGATCATCGCCCAGCGTTACGGTCGTCCGGATGCGGTAGTCGGACCAAAGGCGGCTGCCTCCGTACATCTTGGCATCGGCATCGGCTGCTCCCGCATAAATGCCGGCGGTTTCGTTCCAACGGCCGTGAACATCCTCGGAACTTGCTTGTTCCAATAAACGTTCGATCTTGAAATCTTGATCATCGACCAGCTCGAATTCCATCGTTTTCCACTCCAGCTGCCCGTTGTCCAATTGAATGGAAAGGCTATGTAATCCCTTTTCGAGCTTTAGGGACCCTACCCGGATTTTTACCCAGGGTTCGCTGCTGGCGTCATGGCTGCCGTCGATTTTGAAGCTTCCGGCTTTTTGATCGTCCACGAGCAGCTTAAAGGCTGCCGGCCCCGCGTCAGCCTTGACCGACAAGTCCAGCGCATAGGTGCCGGATTCCGAAACGTTTACTGCATAACGCAGCCAATCGCCTTTTTCCGTAAGCGCAGCCGAATAGCTGCCATCCTCCGCCTGCCGGATCGCCGTTCCGTCCGAATGGCGCCATGCGGCGGCTTCCGACGGTTGACGAACCGCATACCCCCTGCCTTCGCCGCTAAGATAATGCACGGCTTCCATGCTGCCGGGAAGCGGCTTGGCCGTTTCGAAATCACTGCTGCCGTCGGCTTGATTCGAGAATGCGGTATACGACAATCCCGGTACGCCGTTATCGTACCGATACCCCATATGGCCAGGTCCGAACGTTTCCGAAGATTCATCCAGCTTCAGAACCCCGTCCAGGTAAACCCGAAGCCGCTCGTTCCCTCGTTCGATACGAATCGTGTGCAGTTTCGACCAATCCGTATCTTCCGGAAGCTCCGCGGTGGCGAGCACTTTACGGTTGCCATCCTCCATCCTGCCCAAGGATAGCCGGTTTAGTTCCGGTTCGATTTCGGCGAACCCGAAACGGTTGGCATCCTCATAGGCAAACAATGCGGCGACCCGCGTCTTTGACGGCACCAAATTATATTCCGCCGTATAGATGCGATCCGTGCTCGCTTTGCTGATGATTCGAGCCCCTCCTTCCGATTTCTCCGACTCCCACCGGTTCTCATCGATGGCGTCTGCGTCCAGCCGATCGGCAAAGACCGGCCCTCTCGGGATAGGCTGATCGTAATTCGTAGGACCCAGAATCTCCATCTTGTCTCCGTTGAATACCAGCCGGTCGATGTTCATGCGCCGGACAGGCGGGCCTTCCTGGGATCTTCCCGTCAAGTTATGATAGACGAGATAATAGGAATCCAGATCGGGCCCCATCACCGTCGAGCTGTGGCCAAGCCCGTAAAAGTCCGGCTTGGTGCTGATGACGAGCGGATTGTTGGCCGGAATGTTGTACGGACCGAGCGGCGAATCATGCGATACGGCATAATGAATGCGGTAGCCTTTGCTGAATACATGATTCCCGGTATATGTCATGTAATAGGTACCGTTCCGCTTGATGATCATGGACCCTTCCGTCCAATGCCCCAGATAGGGCCCGGGAATCGTCTGGCCGACACCGAATTCGGCAGGTCCATCCATCGGAACGCCGACAATGCCCGACGAACCAGCATGGGTAAACAGCCAGGAGCCGTCATCGTCGATAAAGACCGAGCCGTCGATGCTCATACCGACATTCTCGGAGATTCTTTCGAACGGGCCTGTCGGCGATTCGCTTCGGAACACGTAATGCCCCCTTCCCGCCGGTGAAGTGTATAGATAGAACCACCCGTTCGAGTAAATTACTTCGGGGGCATAGGCCCCGGTCGATACCGGATCTTCCGTCACAAGCCCAGCATAGCTCCAATCGACCAGATTGTCCGACACCCAAGCCTTGATTCCCGTCCGATGATCCTTCGTGCTCACATATAGATAATAGCGGCCGTCATGCCGCAGCACATACGGATCCCCGTTGCCGTAATCCTCCCATTCTTCCTCCAACGACGGAAAGGGATTGGCATACATTTCATTGTATATTTCCATATCGACCGCCTCCGGTTTCGTGCTTGTATCGCATCCCGACAATGCCAATCCGGCCGCTAAACCTAACGCTCCGATACAACATGCGATTTTTGACAGGCGCGGCATTCTTATCGGCATGCGCCTCACCCCTTGATTCCGCTGATTGCCATCGATTCGATAAAGTATCTTTGACAGAAAAAGAACACGATGATCACCGGCACCATGGAAATGATGGCTGCGGCCATAATCATCGGATAATCCGACTGGCCGATGTACATCGCCTGCATGGAAGCGATCAGCACTTGAATCGTTTGCTTTTCGGGCGTATGCAGGTAAATCAGCGGTCCGAGAAAATCATTCCAGATGCCCATAAAGCCGAGGGCGGCTTGGGCGGCGAGCGCTGGCTTCATGATCGGCAGCGCGATTTTGAAGAAGATGCCCGGAAAGCTGCAGCCGTCGATCTTCGCCGCTTCGATCAATTCGGTCGGCATCGCGCTCTGCAAATATTGGCGTATGAAAAAGATGACGACGATGTTGCCGAACAGGCCGGGTACGATGAGCGGCAGCAAGGTGTCTACCCAATCCAGCCTGGAAAACCCGATATACTGCGGTATCATTACTACCGAATACGGAATCATCATCGTTCCGAGCAAGCCCATGAAGAGCATGCCTTTGTAAGGGAATTCGAATTTGCCGAATGCATAGGCCGACATTGCGGATACCAGCATTCCTATGGTCAGGACGATCACCACGATGATCAAGCTGTTCATGAATCCATGCAGCAAAGGCGATTCCAGCCAAACCTTCGCATAGTTGCCGAACGTGATCGGTTCGGGAATCCATTGCGGAGGAATTTCGAATACGTTTCGCCGATCCTTCAACGAAGTCGAAATGGTCCAGATGAACGGGGCGATCATAAAGATCGATCCGAAAAGCAGCAGCAGCAGCGACCAGAGGTCCGTCATTTTTTCCCGTTTCACAGAATTCCCCCCTAGTCTTGGTAAACCCAGCGATTGGAAAGCTTGAATTGTATAAGCGTGACAACAAAGATGAGAATGCCCAGCACCCAGGCAACCGCGCTTGCATAACCCATGTTAAAGTACTGGAACGCATGCTGGAAAATATAATAGACCACCGTGGCGCCGCTGTATTCCGGCCCGCCGTCTACCGCCAGCACATAAATTTGGCTGAACGACTGGAACGCCCCGATGATGCCCATGACCACGACGAAAAAATGAATAGGCGTGAGCAGCGGGATGGTAATCCGCGTCAGCTTGTGCCATGCGCCAGCGCCATCGATTTCCGCGGCTTCATAATATGTCGAGGAGATGGATTGCAGTCCCGCAAGGTACAGCACCATGTTTCCGCCGATGCCGCTCCACAGCCCGATCAGGATCAACGAAGGCTTCACCCACTCCGGTTTCCCCAGCCAGTTAGGTCCGGCAATGCCGAACGTTTCCCACAGAAAATTGTTAAGCAAGCCGTAATCCTGATTTAATATCCACTGCCACAGCAGCGATACGGCGATGATCGGCGAAATGACCGGAAGATAATAGATCGTGCGCATGAACGAGATGCCGGTGAATTTACGGTTCATCAGGATGGCCAGCAGCATCGAAAGCACCATGCCGATCGGAATGCCGATCATTAAATAAATCGTATTGTACATCGATTTGTACACTTTCTCGTCGCCCAAAAGATCCTTATAGTTGGCGAGTCCCGCCCACTGCGGATCGGATAGCATATCCCATTTGTGAAAGCTGATATATATGGAGAACAATATCGGCACAAGGCCGAACAAAAGAAACCCGAGAACCGGCGGAGCGACGAACAGATACAACCATGCCAGTTCTCTTCTGCGATACCCGCCAAGCTTGGTACCCATATTCCATTCCACCTTCGCCAGTATTCGATTGATCAGGTCGTCTTGATACGGCGGGAAGCGCCGATATCCATGGCCGGCGCCCCGCCTGCTTCATTATTTATTGCCTTTGTCGTACAGCTCCTGCATCTTCGGCTGAATTTGGGCCGTAAAGTCTTTGGCTGACATCTCGCCGTTCCATACTTTACTCGCGTTCTGATTGAACGTATCCATCCATTGCGTATCCTTGGAGAAAGCTATAACGTTAGGTCGTCCGTAATCTTGGATAATGTCCAGAAAGACTTGACGCGTCTGCGGTCCTTTGTCCATTTCCTTAAATTCGCCTTCGGCCATGTTGATCAGGTTGGGAACCGCCTGGCCGAGCTGGTAGTTTTCGCGCTGGCCTTGCTCATCCAGCGATAAGAAGGCGGCCAAATCGAACGCTTCCTGCGGGTGCTTGGATTTTGCCGATACGGCAAATCCCATCGAGCCGAGCCAGGTCGCCGTTTGTCCCGTATTCGGGCTTGCCGGCCATGCAGCAATATCCCATTCGAAAGGCAGCTCCCAAAATGCCGGCTGATCCCACGGACCCATCGCAAACATGCCTAGCTGGCCGTTAATGAAGCGCGTATACGCATTCATCGCTTGTTCGGCTTCCTGATTCGGGCTGACCTTAAACTTCAAGTTCAGGTCGGCGACAAATTGCATCGCCTCGTAGAATGCGGGCTCGTTGACCTTTACCGTGCCGGTGGCGTAATCGATGTATTCGCCGCCGTTGCCCCAAACCGCCGATTCAAGACTGTAAGCGCCTACACCATACTGTTCAGGTTTTCCGTCGCCGTTGTTGTCGACCGTCAGCTTCTGGGCAGCTTCCAGCATGTCGTCCCAGGTCCATTCTCCAGCCTTGGCGGATGGATACGACACGCCCGCATTGTCAAACAAATCCTTGTTGTATACGAAAGCCCACGGACCTACGTCCTTCGGCAGTCCGTACAAATCGCCCTCCCCGACCTTGCTGCCGTCAAAACGGTAGCGGTCCATGGCCTGCTTCCATACGTTATCGGGATTAAACAACGACGTCTGATCCAGGTAAGACTGGATGTTGAGAAGGGTGCCGGCTTCGGCGAAACGGTAAAACTCCGGACCGCCGACATAGAATACGTCCGGCACTTTGCCTGAGCTGATCAGCGTTGTCATCTTCTGCGAGTATTCGCCCGGCGGCACCGAAGTGTATTTAACCGTGACGTGCGGATACTTCTCCTCGAAGGAAGCGATCAGCTTTTCGAAAATCTTTTTTTCGTTCGGATTGCCGTGGCCCATAAACTCAATCGTGACGGGTTCCTTCTGGTCCGAACCAGTGGACGCTTCCTGACTTGGCTTCGACGCGTCCGGGTTGCTTGAAGCAGTCCCTCCGTTTGTTCCGTTGCTGCCCCCGCTGCAAGCGGATAACGCAAACACCAGCAGCAGCATCACCATACCTGCAAATTTGCTCTTCGTTTTCATGCGATCCCCCTCTTCTTTAACAAGGTTTTAGTTGTAAGCGCTTTACGGAATCATAATAACTTATAATATTATAATTTTATATACTATATTTATTATAAAATTATTGGGTTTCTTCGGCTTCATGGACGAACCTTTCATTCGTTTACCAGCATGACCGGCACCATAATCCTTCTTGCCTCAAAGGCTCCTTCAATTTGCTCGATCAGCAGATCTACGGTCAAGCGGCACATTTCCTCTTCATTTTGACGGATAAACGGCACGTGCGGCAGATCCGGCGGATCGAACGTAATCAGCTCCAGATCCTCCGGTACGCGCTTACGGGCTGCAACCGCCGCTTTATATGCACTTCGGCATAGCTCCGTATTAGCTGTAACGATGCCGGTAATTTCGGGATTCTCGCCTAAAAACTCCCTGATTTTATCGACGGAGTTGCCCGAGGCGATCTCCTCTAACGGGATTAGGCACCATAAGCTTTTGTCGATCGACATTCCGCGTTCCAGAAACGCCTGTTCGAACCCTTGGGCTCTCTCATCCGTCACGGTATTCGTAATCTCCGGTGAGATGAACGCGATGGACGAATGGCCATTATTAATTAAATACTCTACGGCTTCCTTAGTACCGTTTATGTTGTCCGAGCTTACGCTGTACGTCTTGATTTCCTTCAAAAACCGGTCGATCAGGACAAAAGGGAAGCGGTCCAGCGACAGCCTTAAAATCGAATCGTTGTATGTCTCGTTTTCAACCGGAAAAATGATAATGCCGTCCACCCCCTGGTTCAAGAATGACGAGATGACTTTGGACTCCTCGAGCTGGGATTCTCGCGTAATTCTCAGCATCAGCTCAAAGCCGGCGGCGGTCGCATATTTCTCGATGTTGTCCAAAAATCGCTGGTCCACTTTCGTTTTCATCGTGGGCAGTACGAGCCCGATCCGCCCGCTTCTGCCCGGACCTGCCGTCCATTCGCCTAACTGATCGAGCGCGGAGGCGTTCTCCGGCCTGCTCATCACGAAGGTTCCCTTGCCCTGGATCCGGACGAGCAAACCTTCCTCCATGAGTCCGACCAGCGCGTTTTTGCTTGTAATTTGACTGACGCGGTAACGTTCAGAAAGCTCCTTCTCGGAAGGGACCCGGTCCCCTTCCCGCAGCTTGCCGATGGCGATCAGCCGCTTGATGTCTTCCTGTATTTTTTTATATAGCGGCAACGATTTCAACGCCCATCACAACCTTTATATTGTAAATAGTATATTTAGTATATTATTATAATATAACTTTAGAAATGTAAATATAAAACTGAACAAAGCGGTGATTTGCCTCAAAATATACGAAAAAAAAACGGCTGAACGAAGTTCAGACCGTTTTCACGATGTATATTTCTCTTGTGTATCAAGCCAGTATCCTTGATGAACGGATCATTCCGGCCAAATCCATTGGACCGGGACGACCTCCCTACGAGGCTCGTGCTTACCGGCCAGCTGTTCCGACAGCAGATCGACGGCACGCCGGGATACTTCATCCGGTTGCTGCCGGATATAAGGAATGCCTTCAATATCCGGATCGTCAAAGGCGGCGAGCTGCGGTTTGCTCTCCGTCGCCGGCCAAATTTCCCGCATGGCGTAATGGGCATAGCGGGCCAGCTCCGCATTCACGCAAAAGACCGCGGTTATATCACTGCAGCCCTGCAGAAAACGGAGGACCTCCTGCGGTCCGTGCCCCTCCTGTATCGTAACCAAATCCAGCAAGCACCATAACCTTTTGTCGATCGGCAAGCCCTGCTCCAGAAATGCGGCTTCGAAGCCTTTGGCTCTTTCATCCGTAACCGAATTCGTAATCTCCGGCGATAGGAAGGCAATGCGCCTGAGCCCCGTCGCAAGCAAACCGGATATGGCTTCGCGTACGCCCTCGTAATTATCAGAGCTGACGCTATAGGTTCGGATCTCCTTCAAAAAACGGTCGACCAGCACTAGGGGTACCCGGTCAAGCGACAAACGCAAAATTGCGTTATTGTAGCTTTCCTGCTCGACCGGAAATATTAAAAAGCCGTCGACTCCCCGTTCCCGAAACTGCTCGATCGCCCGTGATTCTTCCTCCTGTGATTCGCGTGAGATACGGATCAACAGGTCATATTCTCTTTCCGTACAGTAGCGTTCCAGACCGTCCAGCAGCTGTTGGTCGATCTTGGTTTTCATCGTTGGCAATATGATCGCGATCGTCTTTTTCATGTCAGTCCGGGGCTGCTGCATTTCCGAAGAACCCAGCTCCCGGACAAAGGTGCCTTTTCCCCGGTAACGCACCAGAAACCCTTCCTCCACCAAACCGTTGAGCGCGTTCTTGGATGTGATCTGGCTTACGCCGTACCGCTTCGCCAGCTCCTTCTCCGACGGTACCAAGGCACCTGCCGGAAGCTCGCCGCTCTGAATACTGCGCCGTATATCGTTCTGTATTTGTTTATATAACGGATGCTCCATGTCATACCTCGCTTTTACGACTGTCCAAACAGAAAAATAATCTATATTTAGTATATCTTAGTTTATACTAACTGCGATACAATCCATTTTAGAAAGCGCTTTCTAATCTGGATTGGAAGGATTGTTGCTAATGGAACGGAACAAACGCTTTTGGAAGAAACCGCTTGCCTTTATCGTGATGCTTACGCTTGCTTTAACGTCGTTTCCGTTGTCGCCGGCTCATGCAGCCTCATCCGGTATGGCATGGGCTTCGCAGAAGATCACTGTCTATACGCCACCTTCAGGCGGCGTATGGTATCCTCGGCTGCTCAAGCTAACGCCGAGCGAATGGCTCGTATCGTTTGACACCAACGCCGGCGGGGGGAACACCCGTATCGTGGTTTCCCGTACGCAGGACGGCGGCTACACTTGGAGCAATCCGGTTACGGCCGTTTCAAGCAGCGCCGGCAATGTGGGGAACGGACAGATGTTGAGGCTGCCGAGCGGTGAAATTTGGTTAGCCTACCGTCATGTCGTGCAGAGCGGCTCGACCTATGATATCCAGCTAAACGTCCGGCGGAGCGTCGACGGCGGCTATACTTGGAGCGATTTGCCGGGCGGCTTGATCGGAAGTTCAACCGCCTCCAGTTTTAAAGGTCTGTGGGAGCCGCATTTGGAAATGATTAACGGCACGATTGCCGTCCTTTATGCAGATGACAGTCCGGCGACGGTCAGTACGACCGGGCGGCAAAATTTGTACATGAAAACGTGGAACAGAAGCGGCTGGGGCAGCTGGATTACGGTCAGCGACGGCGTTTCCGCGAGTTCTCGCGATGGCATGCCGGTCATCACGAGGATGCAAGACGGCCGCTATATGACCGTATTCGAAGCGTCGGACGTCGCAGGCCACCCTTTTGTCATTAAATATAAAATATCCCCGGACGGCTTAAACTGGTCGGTTCCACGCCAAACGCTGTACGTGCCGGTCGGCAACGGCAAAAAAGCCGGCGCTCCTTTTGTCGTAACACTTCCGGACGGCCGTCTGATGGCCGCATTCCAAACCGATGAGAGCAGCGCCAATACAGGGGATCCCTACACTTCGATGTTTACCATGATCAGTTCCGACAACGGCGCGACATGGCAGCATAAAACCAACGTTTTTCCGGTATCCGATACGAAGTCTTCCAATTGGAATTCCCTGATGACCGTCGATTCGACCCGCGTCGCAGCCGTGACGAGCGCGACTGATCCGGTTAGCGGAATCTATCTGCGTTTTGGCTATACCGTTACTCCTTCGCAGACGAATCTCGTTAACAATCCCGGCTTTGAAACGGCGAACGTAGCTGGCTGGACCACGTACGGCGACGATTACCCGAATCGCATTCTGATTCACGGAGCCAATGACGGCGTAGGGCTTCCCGCGGCGGAAGGCTCTTACTTTGTAGGACTTGCGGGCACGAGCGGGCCTGCAACCGCCTATGTCGGCCAGACCATTACCGGTCTCGATAACGGTACGTATACAATGCGGGCCCGCATGCGAAGCAGCGGAGGCCAGAACAGCTGCGTCATGGAAGTGAAGGACTATGGCGGCGGGATGCGCCAAACAGGCTGCCCGGTAACGACGGCGTGGACGCCTGTCACGATCTCGAATATTCAAGTGACGGCAGGCAAGGCAACGATCGGGTTTTACGTGTCGAACTCCTCCTCTTCCCAGTGGGCAGATATCGATCAGGTTGAGTTTTTTCGGAACTGAATGAGTTAGCCCTCTGCCGAATCCCATCCGGGTCAAACCAACATTGGCAGACTGTCGTAAAGGGACACGCCAGCTAATAAATCCATGAAAGCGAATAATGAAAACTAAAAAGCCGCTCTAAGCGGCTTTTTAGTTTCCTCTTTTCCAGTCAGTCTGACCATCATGATGGTCCCCGCATTTCACGCTCTTATTACATCTCCTCTAATGTTGCCTCCGCCACAAGAAAAGCGGTCCCGTCGTATTCATAGCGCAGCCGGACCTCTGCCGGGAAGTTGCCCGGCGATACCTGGATTGGCACCGAAGCATAGAGGGTGTTTTCTTCTACGTCATACCTGACAATGCTGCCAAGTGCAGGCTGGTCCAGCCAAAACCCGGCGTCCTCCTCTTTGTATTCAAAGCTGCGGGTTACGCCGCTTAACGTAAGTTGAAATATCCTTTTTCCGTCTTCCGCCGTCATATGGTAGCTTAGTCTGGATTGTGCCGCAAGCACCGGGTCGGTTGCCATCACTTCGATGAGATCGTCGGTAAGAAGTTTCAATGCGGATTCGCGCATCCCTGTTCCGTAACCGGTTGTCAGAACGATTGCCAATATATCCTTCTCCTTCCCGCTGCTGCCTGCGGACAGTATCGCGGTTTCCGGATAATAGGATTCGTTATTCACGCTGCTCCAATCTGCAAAGGTTCGTTCCGTGTCGCCATATTGAACATGTACCGAACGAATGGTTCCTGCCTCCTTGAACAGAGTACCCGTAATCTTCAGATCCAGTGCTGCATCTTCCTTTAAAGTAACGGTTGTTCCTTGATCGTCTCCAGCCTCGAGATCGTCCCGTGGTGTTCCCGTTTCGTCAGTGCTTATTAGTTGGATTTGCGAGATTCGGCGGGTATCATTACGAATCGTAACATCTATCGTTTCCTCATACACCATCGGGATCGAATCCCGGAGCAGCAGACGGAGCTTGTATACCGTTTGATCAGCATTTGTCGTAATCTCGTTTACGTATATTTCATCAACCCAGGGACTGGACACATCATAGCGTTCAAGCGGCCATTTCACACCGGGATGCTCCCAAATGTCCGGCGTTGGTCCGCCCCAGATGCCTATCTCCCGCTTTAAAAGCGCTGTTGCCAGCGTCACGATCGTACGGTCACTCTCCTGCGAGACTTCACGATCCGCAAGGTTCCACCAATCGAAATCGCCTCCTGACCCGGATACGAAGCCGGATTGGAACGTCCCGCCCTTTGATACAACCGGTCCTGGGCTTACCGGAGTAGCGTTAGGTACAGCCTGGTAACCGAACCAGATTCCAACCCCGAACAAGAGCAGCAATACGGGAACACAGGTACCGATAGTTCGGTTCCAGTCCCTGCGGAATCGTTTCTTTTCAACAACCTGAAGACGTTCCTCCACGGCCTCCATCATGTCAATCCGGAAACGCTGGTTCTTAAATGGCGGATCAGCCAGCCTTCGATCCCAATCCGGTCTCCAATCATTCATCCTCGATCGCTCCTTTCCATGCGGCGGCCACCTTCTGTTTGGCCCTGTAAATTCTGGACTTTACCGTGCCTGGCGAAAGGCCTGTAATGGCGGATATTTCATCTATGGATAGCTGATGATGCAGACTAAGCACGAGCGGATCTCGAAATTTAGCTGGCAGCTTCAGTACCTGCTTCCACAATTCATCGGCCTCTGCCCGTTCCAAATATTCCGCTTCGGCTGAAGGCGAAATCGGGGGACGCATGGTCCCCTTCTGCCCGGTGCCGGGAGATTGCTCGCCCATCAGCACCACTCTGCGCAGGAACGCTCGCTTCAGATAGGAAAGCGCGGTGTTGCGCGTGATTTTCAAAAGCCAGGTCTTGACGGAAGCCTCCCCCCGAAAGGAAGCAAAATGTTGATAGGCTTTAATAAACACATCCTGCGCGACATCATCCGCCGTGTGCGTGTTTCTAGTTATGGCGAAAGCATAGTTCCAGACGTCCTCCCCGTAGGATTCCATAAGCATCCGAATGTCCGAAGTTTTCAGCTCCGCGGAATGCTGCATCTGCATTTCCTTCAAAGCAGTTCTCCCCCCTCACCAAAACAGACTCCGTACGGTCGATGAAAGTTCCCGAAATTATATAAATTTGCATAGGTTCATACATATTGGTGCATTGTAGTAATGCAGCTTTTTACAATGGATATATCATCACATGGAGGGATCATTTTGGCAAAGAGCAAACAACAACAGGTAGCACATGGGATCGGGCAAGTCGAGCAGCAGCTCAATCATCAAATGGAGGTTGCCGAAGAAATTCAAGGAACCCCGAAATTGGACCGGGAAATCAAAAAAGCCGCTAACCGGCAGGCTGATCCATTGAAAGACCTTTCGGAATAAGGAGAATTGTCATGAATAAACAAAGAGCGATTGAAATTTCGGAATCGGCCATTATGAAACATGTAACTTATCAGGATACTCCCATCTATATCCAGCATGTGAATGAGGATGAAACCGTCCGGGTCTATCCGATCGGCAACTCGGAGCAGGAAATGACCGTCCCTTTATCCAGTCTCACGGAGCATCCGTAAGGTAGAAGACATACCCTCTATAGCCCCTTCAAACCTTCAATAAAAAAATCCCATCCAGATGCAGACGATGGGATTTTTTTATTGCTCAAACGAAATATGATTCAAGTATTGCAAACTTTCCCTTTATTTCAATGATGCCGGCAACTTTACCCCGAGGAGCTTCCCCTCCGCTTGGATAATGATCATATCGTTCGTCTTTAGTGTTGACTCGTGTAAATCTTCACCCGTCTTGACTCTAAAGAGCGGTCGAGAGGTCAACATGTTAATCCCGAGTAGTGTGCCGTTACGCTGCGCCCGATATAATCCTTTCCCATACACATTTATCTGTGCAACAGGTGCATCGCCGTTCCAATCGACCTGTTGACCGCTCGCCAGCTTGATGCCTGCCAGTTCACCGGTCATTCGGTCTTTGAAAATCAACCGTTCCTGAACAAGTCCGATCAGCTCCCAGTTGTCCCCATAAGGGCGAGGAAAAGTTCGCAGAGGAATCTCGCCTTTTTTATAGGTGTCAAAATTGTATTCAGCTACGCTATTGCCCTGATCCATGTATAACTTCCCTTGGTTTATAAATAATCCGCCTCCGCTGTACTCATATGGCGGCTCCCCCGACATTCTCCATGTAAACTCTCGGCTGCTCTTTTTTACGCCGGTCTTAAGGTTAAACACATTTACGACCCATTTGCGGTCCGGAAGCGACTGATAATCAGTCAGCAGTGGAGAATAATAGTCAACCGAATACACGAGACCGTTTTTGATTTGAATCGCTTCTCCCTGACCAAAATGATCCCATAGCTTCTTGCCCGTCTTCTTATCATAGGCAGTCAGCTGGGTGGACGTAAGTGCTCCTTGCACATAGAACGTCCGAAGTATGACTCCATCCGCCTCCTGCAGGTAATCCGTGCCGTGTCCTTCTCCTGACGGCTCGTTCGTCTCCCACCGTAACTTTCCTGTGGCTGCATCAAACGCGAAGGTTCTGCTCCCTTTTATCGCATAGAGCGTATCAACAGTGGGTACCAGTACCTCCGTACGAAGCCGAGTATCCATGTAGATGGATGTATTCGACTGCCATTTCAATTTGCCTGTCTTTGCATTCAGCGCGTATGGCTTGAGATCCACCGACAGTCCATAAATAACGCCATTATTAAACACAACATAAGGCTTCAGATCCTTTCCGTAGCTCCACAACCGCTTGGCTGTCCTCGCATCCATGGCGATTAGCTTTTTCCCGGTGAATGCGAACACCTTCCCATCTTCAGCAATCGCCTGGCGACCTAAATAATTCTCGTCGTCCATATCCAGATAGTTGTCCACCATCACCGTCCAAGAAGGTTTTACTTCGGGAACTTCGAAGACTGATGAAGGATACCAGTTGCGTACCGAAACATCAGCAGTTTCTGCATTCGCCTGCGAAGGTGGTACGGCCAACACGCCATGAACAATAAGTAACCCTGCGGCAATACTTACAAGCAGTCGCCGACGTAGTTGATCCTTGAGGTTTTTACTTGAGCGTTTGTCATTGATATTAAGCATGTGTCTCCTCCCATTTGTATCGGTTTCTTATCACTTGACAATAAAAACGCTCAATAAGAGGAAAAAGTTACTAGTAGATTATATGTGATCTTAATTTTGGAGACGAGACGGCAATTTCAATACTAAAAAAGCTTGGGATCCCAAAATAGGCTCCCAAGCTCTTATGTGCCCCAAAAGGTCCATTGACCTGGGGCGCCCCCTGTCTGTCGTATGATAATACGTGTATGAATAAGAAGTTACGTGTCCTTCATTGGTACATGTTACCCTCAATCATTGTCCACTTCACTTGATACCTTTCATCCATCAGAACGAGATCCGCATCGTATCCGACCTCGATTTTTCCTTTGCGAGATAAACCTAGAATATGGGCAGGCGTTGTTGAAGCCATGCGCACGGCATCCTCCATCGAAATACCGTTGGCTTCGGTCAGACGCAACGCTTCATTCATAGTCACGGTGCTCGATGCTAAAGTGCCATCCGCAAGCCTGGCAATCCCGTCGGAAACGGTGACGTGATGACCACCAAACATATAATTTCCATCACCTAATCCCATCGCCTGAAGCGCATCCGTAATAAGCACCATGCCTTCCGGCCCTTTGAGACGATGCATTAATCTGACAATGGCCGGATGAAGATGGACCTGATCGACAATCGCTTGCAGGCTTACATGCGGTTCTTCGAACGCGGCTACAATCAGTCCGGGATCTCGATGGTGAATCGGTCTCATACCGTTAAAGCAATGGGTTACATGACTCGCTCCGGCTGTAAAAGCCAGCTTTGCTTCCTCGTAAGTAGCATCGGAATGAGCTACAGCAATCACGACACCCTGCTCTTTCAGAAAGGATATAAGCTCCAAGCCTCCAGGCAATTCCGGAGCGATCGTTACCATTTTAATCAGCGAACCCGCTTCCCGAATAATCAACTTCATTTCTTCCAGATTCGGGTGGCGAAGATATTTCTCGTTTTGCATCCCTTTACGTTTCGGATTCAAATAAGGGCCTTCCAAATGAATGCCGGCGATCCTTGCCCCTTGTTCTCGTCCGATGACAGCTTTTACGCTGCGGATCATATTGAGCAGATCCTCTATCGTTGAACTCACGGAAGTTGCCAGAAATGAGGTGCAGCCGGTTGCCGCACAAGCGCGTGACACTTCTTGAATGCTGTCCTCGGTTCCATCCATCATGTCATAGCCATTGGCCCCATGGATATGAACATCAATCATCCCCGGTATAAGCCACATTCCGTTTCCATCGATCCGTTCATCATCGCCTTCGATTTTTTCAATTTCTTGCGTTTGTTCTATTCTCTTCAACTTTTCGTTCGAAATCCAAACCGTTGCAGAAGAAAGGATTTGATGAGGCAGGTGGACTTTGACATTTTGAATGATTTTGTTGTTCATTATTTCTCAACTCCGTCCTGTGGGTTATGAGTCTGACATTCTATGAGCGTAATATTTTTCTGGTCTAATATTTCTTGTATGTCAACGGGGATTGATTGATCGGTTACAATAATATCCACATGATTAAAGTCCAGCTTGAACCTTGATTTCACCGTGAATTTGGTATGATCCGCAACAAGTATGACCTGATCCGAGCGCCGGGCCATCTCCCTCTTCACCCGGACATCGTCTTCATATGGATAATAGAGTCCGTCAGTCTGGATTGCCGTCGCACCAATGAACGCTTTGTCAGCGCGGATTTCACTGATTTTATCTATGACGGAAGGACCATACAATAATCGATTTTGGGTATGCAGATAACCGCCGAGCACGTAGATGCTCAGATCTTCTCGTTTGGAAAGTATCCCTACATTATCTATGGAGTGCGTAACCGCTGTTATCTGTTTCGCTTGAATATGCTCCGCAACAAATTGTACGGTCGTAGATACGTCCAAGAATACCGTTTCGTGGTCCCGAATCAGTTTAGCGGCATGCTTGCCGATCACGTTCTTGCCTGTGGGCTCATCAATAAGTCGTTCCTGATAAGAAGTCAGTTCCTTTTGCAGATCAGGCAAGGCTACCCCTCCGTGTGTTCGAACAACCACTCCTTCTTGAACTAATCTGACAATATCCCTGCGTGCGGTATCCCTCGACACTTGAAAAAACGAGCATATCTCGCCAACACTCATCGTTTTATGTTGTTTTAAATAATCCAGGATTTTTACGAGTCGTTCTTCTTGGAACACATCTCACCCCTCCACTTCTTAAGCATTTACATTATATTTATAAGTATATATAAGCATTTACAAATAAACAATAAGCATTTACAAATAAACAATAAGTATTTATAAGTTTATTCGTGTTATTATAAAAACGAAAAAACCACGATCATCGTGGTTTTTTTAGTAGACATATGTTAGCTCTTCGACATTTTCCGTTCCGGTAATCGTGATGTAAGTCAATACTCATAGCTTGGATGAAGATAGACTCCTTCTTGCACGGAAGCAGTATGCCCTTACCGTCGATGCACGGAACCCATTAATAAGTATATGACTGCTGGATTGTACCGATCCGTGCACTTAAATATTGATTTTCTTGATATCTCATATTTTCGAAAGCCTGCACAGCGGCATTGGCTACATCGATGTCTTGTGCGCTAGTTCCTCCGCTTACACCAATGCCGCCGACAACCCTGCCTTCGTGAACGAGCGGAATCCCCCCGCCAAGTATGACGACTCTCCCCTGATTCGTTGTGTTAATGCCAAATGTAGCTCCGCCCGGAAGCGCAGATTGCGCTAAATTCGCCGTCGGCATTTGCATCGCTACGCTGGTCCAAGCCTTGCCTATGGCAATATCGATGCCTGCTATTCTCGCGTTATCCATCCGATGAAAAGCAATGAGGTTCCCTCCCTCATCGACGATCGCTACATCAGAATGAAGACCCATTTGTCGTGCTTGGTGTTCAGCAGTTTCCAATAACTTCTTAGCCGCAGTTAAAGTGAGTTTGTACATAGTAGCTCTCCTTTGCTTTAAAAGAAATACTACATTATATTGCCATTGCCTATATAAGTGAATTGCCCAATACCAGTACTTCTGGAATGCATGCTAATGAAATGTCTCGGACACCCATTCAAAAAACTTTTCCTTCTCTTCAAATTGCGGATAATGGGCAGATTGATCAAACGCGATAAACTCCTTCTGATCAGCCTCAAGCTTATCGAAAAATTCTTTTGCGGCATGGGAGGACGTCATATAGTCATAATCGCCCATAATAAAATAGCACGGTATTTCAAGTTTCGTTACAAGCGTTGGGAGCGGATGTTCTATAACTTCCTGCAACAAAACCTTTTGAGAAAAAGATATCCCGACGTTATATCGAATGACGTCCAATAAGTTATACTCGCTGCTTAATAGCATCCCCAGGCTATCGCCATCGGGACTGTCAATAAGTCTTGAAGCTCCTCCGTATTGAATGACATAATTTCGTGGAGTGAACATTTCGCCCTTTTTGATTTTGTCGGTTAGTCCTTTCAGATATACGACGTCTTCCGCGTTGCCGGCCTGTTGAGCTTGGCTGATTAAGTAGGTCAAGCTGTCCATCTCGCTTGTTACGGTATCCCCCATCTGACCAATCCCCACGTAAGCCTCGTATTTTTCGGGTGCCTTTTGGGCCGCCTGTGCAGCAATGTACGTACCATATGAATGTCCCATGAGGATCACCTTTTCTTTGCCAAGACGTTCCGAAACATAATCCGTTATAGCCAATAAGTCATTTACCAGTACTTCCGATGAAAGATCAGCGTAATCCTCATAAAAATGATAGGATTTTCCGCTTGCCCTTTGGTCGTAATGAACAACCGTGAATCGGGTTTCCAGTAAGTCTTGATAGGTATCGGCATATGTGATTTCCGGGGCTCCAGGTCCACCGTGTACGAACAGAATCACAGGATTGTCCTTGTCTTTGCCGCGTATCATCATTTCTTGCTTGCTTCCATTGATCTCTACTTGTTCTAATATGCTAATACTATTTTCGCCTTTGATGGACGATGTCCATGTTGGAAATATTAGGGCTGTTATGAGTAGCGCTATTAGTGTTACACCGGTAATTTTTAATGTTTTCTTCAATTTTCTCATGGTCTTGGGACACCTTTCTGCTAAAAGTTTGAAGTAAATGCTGAAGATTCAATGTAGGATGTCATACATCTCATTGTATCTCAGGTTTGTTTACTCCAAATCCTTCCTGAGGCTGAATTGGACCTAGACCCTAGTCGAAGAAATCGGCGACATTAGAACAACGCTTATAACAAAAAAAAGCCGCGATGTCCGCGACTTATTTGGCACCATGCTGAGTTCCTCCCGATTTGAAAGAAGGCTGCGTGCTCCTGGTGCAATGCTATTCGACTAGTGCGGCAATACTGAAGCCTGTGTTATGCATAGGCAAATGCCGATCCCAACCGTTCGATTACTCGATCCAATTGTCCGGTTAAATAAGGCGAGACCTCACCCAGTCCGGCTAATGCTTCTAACAAGGGGAAGGTTTGCCCGCCCCAAGGGCCATGTGGATCATGGACCTGTCTGCCGATCCGCAAGCCATCCGCTTCGATGTAAATCTTCAATCGTTCCACACCTTCCACAAGCAGGTCGACCGGCAGCGCTTTGTTTCTGCGCCGGGACCATTCTGCCAAGAAGGACATCCCGCGCAGGATATCATACTCAAAAAAACGCGGAAAGCAAGGCTTCAGCCAATCCATATCCAGAACGCCGCCATGCTGTTTCGAACACACTAGACGATGCTCGATCAAATACCGGGCGCCTTCATCCAAGAAAGCGGCTTCCTGTTAGGTGAATTCACGGTCTGTATGCCATAAGATCGCTTCCAGCGGGGGAAGCGTTGAAATGATAGAGCTTTTTCTTGAATGAATGTAAGCTTCCGACTCGCAGTTCAATCCGCCGTCGGGCAGCTGATGCTTTAAGAGCCATTCGCGAATCCAGGGCAGCTCCGTGTCCACATCACAGCCGTACGCTTTCAGAATCATATAGAATACGGCAAGTTCACAATGGCAGCAATCCATCTTCAACCGGTCACCATCGTTGATTGGCTCGTCATCGGCTGTAATGACGAAGGTCCGCCAAACCTGGGTTTCGAGTAGATGGTTAGCCCTGGCGATAACCGATTCCGGGATCAGTTTCACCTCTCCCATTTCATATAGAGCGGCCATATGCCACCAAGCGCCATCCCATTTATGGCGGCTGTTCTCGCCGTGAGCCGTCTCCCATTGCGAAGAAGATTCAAGGAATTGGATCGATTCTTCAATTGCCAAACGGATTCTCTGATTAGCTTCCATTCTACATCCCCTTCATGGACATTTTCCGGTTCACGCTTCCGTCATTCGGATTTCGAATTCCTTAATCACCCTGGCTGGATTGCCCCCGACGACCACGTTATCCGGTATGTCCTTGGTAACCACTGCCCCGGAAGCAATCACGACATTATTGCCTACCATGATCCCTGGATTGATGGTTGAACGTCCTCCGACCCATACGTTGTTTCCGATGGTTACCGGCTTTCCATATTCCGGCCCTTTAATTCTCTCGAACGGGTCCACCGGATGCGTTGCCGTATACACATGAACGCCTGGGCCGAACATGCAGTTATCGCCGATTCGCACTTCACACACATCCAGGATGGTACAATCAAAATTGGCGAAGAAGTTCTCGCCTACGTGTATGTTGTAGCCATAGTCAAAACGGATGTTGGGCTCCATTCCTATGTGATCGCCTGTTGACCCCAGCAATTCTTTCAATATTTGAATTCGTTGTTGATCTTCCATCTCCGTAGTCTGGTTAAACTGCCGTGTCATTCGCCTTGCATATGCCCGGTCCCGCATTAGTTCAGGGTCGGAAGCGATATATAGTTCTCCGTCCAGCATCTTTTGTTTTTCTGTTTTCATCCTGATAATCCAATCCTCTCTCATCCTGAAGTCAAGTGTCTGTCCGACAAATTAGTTGTGTCATAACGTCATGTCTAAAGCGGCATAGCTCTATGCCAATAAGACGCGCCCCACAGAAGGAAGTCAATTGTCAATTGATATATATCATTTCCCCTTCTCCACTAGCTCAAGCGAATAAGCAAGGCTTTCCAAGGTCCTGGCAATTAATCCGTACATATAGTCCTGATCCGGATGTTCTAGTAATATCATTTGAGGCATGTGCATTTCCGGAATATACTTCAGACACTCCTGCCGGATGATATTCACATCAGCCGGCTGCACCAGGCTCCCAGTCAAAGCAATCGTTTCTGGATTTAATATGGCGATCAGGCTTGCCACTGAATGCGTAGCCAGTACATGAAAAGTTTTCCGATCGTGCAGCTGTTGGAATTGAGCCTCTTGGGATATGCCTAACGGCAAAAAAGCAATTTCGCCCGCAAATCGTGTAAAACCTCGATGAATACGCCCATCGACCATTATGCCTGCACCGGGTAAGCTGCCATCGATGAAAGTTGCAACGGCAACCGTCTGTTTCTCATCATACCCTTGTTTATGATAGAAGCCATATACGGTCAAGTTCATGTCATTTTCTAGAATGACCTCAACCTTATGCTTATTGCGAATGAACGCTTCCAAAGGAACGTTAATCAGCTCCGGAATATCACTGACATTGATGACTCCCTGATCGACTGCACCGGGAACGCCGATCCCAACCGCTCGAATTTGCGGATATTGCAAGGTAAGCCTCTCGATTACCCGATCGATTAAAGCGAGATCTATTCGATTATGTTCTTCATACCCTTGGTCTACAATCTCCCCGGCCATATTGGCGATTGCATATGTAAGAGAGCGGGAACCCGCTTCGGTTTTGATAACGGCAGCAACAATATATGAATGATGCATGTTATACTGGTACATTTTGGCAGGACGTCCGCCCTTCGAGTCATCCATAGCCACTTCCAACACTTCGCCGGCATCCAGCAACTCGTTAAGAATATGATTGCAAGTGGCGATGCTTAAGCTGGTAGCCTGCGCAACCATGGCCTTCGTAGCCGTTCTCATCGCCATGAGCGCCTGTCGAACTTTCTCCTGATTCATTTGTTTAACCAACATGGTGTTGTTTGTAATGGAGTTCATAATTCAAACCTCAAATAGTTTTTATAACTCTTATAATAAGTACTATATTATATCGTTATTCGTTTGTCTACCAGTAATCATTCCAGCCCTCTACCCATAAAATTCAGGTAAAACAACGACGGCAATTGATAACGCTTCGTGATCCTTTACCTCATCCTTCGTTCAAAAAAGAAAAGGCTGGCAACCGACTCTACACCATGATTGCCAGAGTTGTGCCCAGCCTCTTAATCGGGCATCCACTTCCTATTTCAAGTGTCTGCTAGCCCGGCTAATGAACATTGCATTTTCATTTTTAGGATCATGTTGGAAAATTCCCTTTGAGATAGGAGTCCCATAGGTTATGGATAAATTCAATCTGAATGTTGTTCTCCAGCGCCGTGGAAATCAGGCCCCAGTCATCGGATACATAACCCGCCAGTTCAGCATTCCGTGTGATCCTGAACGTTTGCTTGAATGCATATTCCCGAATATCTCGGGTTGTCTGACTTTCAGAGGGACAAAGTTCATGCAATTTCTCGTAACATGAATTCCATGCCGAGTCAAATTCATGCGTATCCCGCACATCTAATTCGGCATTCCAATCCACTTCTTTATCAAAGACATTTTCAAAAAAGCTGCCTGCGCTGATCATCGAAAACATCTCGGCCGCTGTCATCAAGACTTCTCTCCTCCTTCTATGCTATGTGCCGATATACAGCTTCTCGCCTGAGAAAACAGCCGAATACCCTAACCTGTGCAGCTCGAAATACGGTGCGAACGGGTCGCCTTTTAGCCCGTAACGGTGCCACTGCAAATAGTAGGAGATCCAGTAATCGCAGGCAATCGAATAATAAGCCTCATCCAGAATCTCTATAGGCTCCTCTTCGTTTTTGTGCTCCAAAATCACTTCGGACAGCGCCTCATAGACATCGGGATCATAGGATTCGCGAACACTGTCTATTTTCCCTGGAGGAAGAAACTCGATTTTTTCGATTCCATCCAGGTAGGCGACCGCTTCCGCTGCACGTTCCCATTTCGCAAAAGTATCCAGCAGCTGCTTTAACTCCCGAATAAACTGCTCGCCACAGCCTCTCAATACATCCTCGGATACCTCATCCCCTTTGCCGTTAAAATAGGCCGGCACTGTTCCTCCGGTAAAATCCTCCGGGTCCAGCATCTCGTAAATCCGGGAGATCCGCCGCAAGTAGGCATGTCCATCCTCAAGCGGCTCAATGGTGGCCTCCACCCCTTTTCCGCTAGGCATATACATTTGAAAATATCCATATAACGCTGCTTCTTCAATCATTGCGTCATCGGAATCTGCTTCTTCATCCATCAGGTTGAGCAGATACCGTGCATACGTCTGCTTATCCATATGTACCCTTCTCCTTCTCGCCGTTAAGCTGGTTATTAAGGTTCTGGTATCGAACGTTCACCGACCGAATGCTCCTCAGCTAAACACGTAAATATATTAACACACAAATCGCCTTCATTGGCTTCGCTTAACAATAAGCCATCACCTAAGACGGCTGTGTTGATGGGTTCGTCTCTCTTCTTTTCGTCCAAGGGTAAGCACTAGCATCGCAGGAACAAAAAAGTCGCCAGATTGGCGACTTTTTATCATGAAAAATTCCGTTACGGTTGGGGTAATTTCAATCTACCACCATATCCTTGATTCAATCAGGACCATTCATCAATGAACGCTTGAATGCGCTGCTTCACTTCCGAACGCTTCTCTTCGGTTATCCCGTCGATTTTAGCTTTATTCAGGTGCTTGAGCGCATCATTCAGGTGTTTCACGGCCTGTTCCTGCTTCCCTTGCTTCTGCTTCAGCTCCGCTTGTTTCAGCGCATTGCCGATCTGCTGGCTCAGGGAATGGCTGATATCGCCTTGTTGCTTCCAGGACTGAATATCGTCCATCAGTGACCCAATCGTATCCGATGCTGCAGCATCCGACACTTCAATCTTCATCAATTGCGTATCGTTCGTGTAATAAATATCGCCGTCGTGTCCGAGATTCACATGCTGGGATTCCGCCAGCGTCTGAAACTCCATCGTTTTCGGGTCAACCACGGTGACGTGACCGGCAAGCGTCAGATACATGAGGCCGTCCTCGCTCCAGCGAATATACACCGGACGCCAGTTGCCGTATTTCTCCACGCCTTCGTAAATCGTTTTGCTTTTTACGATTTCCTGGGTATCCGGATCTACGGCAAAGAGCGTCCCGTCGTAAGCCGCCCACAGCAGTCCGTCCGGACCGAAGCTGGTTCCGCTAATAATATGCGGTGTAGGAGAAGCACCTTCAATAGAAGGAACCCATTCCTTCTCCACCTTGCCCGTCGCGATATCCCAGACAAACATTTTGGCAGCCGGTTCGGAAGGCGTGATGCCCAGCCCGCCGGCAACGGTGGTTGAGCCATATACCTTGCCGTCTTTTACCGCAATGCCGACAATCGATTGATTGTTGATGACGTTTTTGTATTCGGTGTACTGGCTGCCGTTCGCCGGATCATAGATCGTCAGGGAGCCGCCCAGCTTGCCGTAATCCGGAATGGTGCCGATGAACAGTTTACCTTCCACTGCTCTCATGATGAACGGACGGTCCTGACCGGTAATTTTGAACAGGCTCTTGCGCTGGGTCGGATTTTCCGCATTGTATTCGAAAATATCCGCACCCGGATATACGCCCATATACATCTTGCCGTTCATGGCGACCATGCCCTCCGACTGTCCCATCGGGAAGGTTTCGAAGGTTCCGGTGTCGATTGAATATGCGGACCCAGTACCGCCAGGGTAACCGCTGATAAACAGCCGTCCATCCGGACCGTTCTCCATAGTTTGAACAGGAATCGGATTGCCTTTCACCGGATAAGGTACGGCTTTGACCTGCTTGGTCGTCAGATTCATGTAAGCGACGCTGCCTCCGAATTGAACGGTTGCAAGCGAAACACCCGGTAGATCCGGATCGTTCGGCACCTCCACCCAGGCCGTATTGCGCAGGTACGTTCCGTACACGACGCCGGTGTCAACAGCAGCAAGGGTATTCAAATCCACTTCCATCAAATGGTTATTCTGGACGAAATAGATTTTATTGCTGCCCTCCGGCCCGTAAGAGAGGCGGATGCCTTTATTGTTCAGATGGTAGGTATCGCTCCATTGCTGCAGCTCCAGGTCATAGAACAGAAGCCCGCTGTTCCCTTTGCCGATGCCGGCAACCAAATATTTGCCCGCAACGTCCAGCTGGTTCACCATGCCGAGGTCTACCGCTCCGTTATAGGACGGAAGCTGGATGGTTTCCTTCTCCCCAGTCGCCACGTTCACTTTTACAATGCTGCCTTCAATTCCGATGCCGACATACAGATATCCGCCATGATATGCCGTGGAACGGCTGTAGCTTTGACCCGTGCCTACGATGCCATAGTCCTTCATTTCCCCTGTAGCTGGATCGTAGCGGCCCGCTTTCGCATTCGGGTAAGAACCGAAGTAGACACGGCCCTGTTCATCGTGAGACAGGCCATAAACAACCTGCTCACCGATGCCGCCCAGATTTTTCAGCTGTTTCGTGACCGGAGAGTAGGCGTACAGCGTGCCATTGCCTCCGATATACACCGTGCCGTCCGGGGTCGTCAAATGGGTCCACGAGCTTTCGGAACCCGTTAACGGATGCGTGCTCAGCACTTCTTTGGTTTTCAAATCAATGACATGAAAAATAGCCGGCTTGCCGGACACCGTCGTATAAATAACCTCCCGTCCGTCCTGTATGCCAAAGGCCCCGTCATATATGGCAACGCTTTGCATCGGGGAGCCCAAATCGATAGGGTCGCTGTAGGTTTTGCCGATTTCCGCCGAGGCGTTTGCCGGGAAGAAAACCACAGTCAGCAATGTGACGCAAATGGCGAGACATAGATGACGGAGTCCCTTCTTCGCTAGAGATTTGCTGTGGGTAACGTTCATCAATTCATCCTCATTTCTGGTATGGAATGTACTGCCGAAATCAATCAAATGGACCGACCTATAAGGGCAACTCGAGCGTTTACCTGGCAAAGATCGCGGCATCCCTCCTCCGTTATGAAGTGTTGTTCATGCTTCTCTGGTATTTATGTAGTTCATATGTTCGCAAAGAATTTAGCATACACCTCCATTTCTGTCAACTGGTTCTTATCTGGTTATTCAAAGAGAAAACGATAACTCAAAAAAAAGCCGCGACCTCATCGGTCGCAGCTTTTCGTAGCCATTTAGGTTCCTGCCGTTTTCCTGCTCAGCACGGATATCAGTTCCCCTTCGTCTACAAGGTAGGAGAAATATTGCTTCAGCCGTTCCCGGAACAGCAGCATCGCGTCCAGGCTAAGCCCTACATCTCTGCAGGTCTTATACAGCGGGGCAATTTCTCGGTGCAGATTGAGGCGGGACGGCCGTCCTTCCATCTCCGGATCTACGTTCTCGGTGATGTAACGGTTGGCCGGAATGCTGTAAGTATGCCTGCGAATGTATTCCTGCACTTCGTCAGAGACTAGGAAATCGGCAAAGCTCTGGGCCAACTCCCGTTCCTTGGAGCACGCGCTGACCCCGATTCCGGTGCCCAATAGCAGGGTTGTCCCATGATCAAAATGCGGCAGAGGCGCCACGTCATACTCAAAGGTCGCTCCCTTCAGCTGGTTGAGCAGATAATAGGTCGTCAGAATGACTGAGACCTTTTGCTCGCGGAACAGCTTCTCTGCTTCAAAAGCGCCTTGGGCCAAGGCCAGCGGGAACATGCCGTCCTCGTGAATCAGTCCGCGAAGCCAAGACAGCCCCTCGACCGCACGGCTCCACGAAGCATCAATATCAGCATTGCCCCTTCGCTGCATGAGGAATATCGGCCAGCGGTTCAACGAGTACAATTGCAGGGCCACGCTGTAGCGCCCGGGGCTTCTCAGCTCACGCAGCATTCGCTGGAGATCGTCCCAGCCCCAACTGCTGTCCGGCTCGAACTGGCGCTTTTCCCGCAGATGCTCTTTATTGTAGGCCAAGAGCACGGGAGAATGAATGAACGGCTGCGCCGCCAGCCGCCCTTCGGCATCCATGAACGGGCCGTGCAAAAAAGTATAAGTAGACGCGCGCGGCTCCTGACGCTGAAACAGACCGGTACTGCCGTTCTCCTGAAAATGCATCATATCCTGGATGTTGACGGATAGCACATCCACAATGCCAAGCCTCATCAGATTGGCGATGCTTTCCGGATGTTCGTAGGGAAGATCCACAATCTCCACAGCTACCTCAGGATGCCGCTCCTGAAACAAGGCGACCACATATTCCATTTCGGCCTCCGCATATAGGGAAGGATACAAACCGAAACGAATCTTCCGGGTTTGCCGGGAAGCTGCAACCACTTGGGTCCCTACCCGGGGCACTTTCACGATCAATTCTTCCTGAACCAGCTGATCCAGCGCTTGCCGGACTGAATTTTTGCTCAGTCCATACAGCTCGATCAGGGTCATCTCCGATGGTAGATATTCGCCTTGAGCGTAAGTGCCGCGTTTAATTTGTTGGCGCAGGTCGGTGACCATGTGCTTCATTTTATTTTGATACGTATACCGGTCGGATTTAGCCATATGAGACCACCTTTATTAACCATAACTGGTTTGCTGCATCAATCCATTCTTATAGTATACTCACTCTTCCGTTCGTTTGGCAAAATGTAATCCTCTGAAAAAACTGTAACCAGGCAGATAATCGTTGAATTCATAATCCACAAAAAGGATTTATTCATATCATCTCGAACATGATATTTCGGTGCATGGATTGCAAGGTTTCATGGGCTACCATCCCCCAAATTTGCCTGCTGCTCAACATACCGTTTTCAACGTATGTTTCCGTTCATAACGAATGTGTCGCTTTCAGAGTATATTAGACGCAGGCGGCTGACCCTCGCTGCATTTGAACTGCAGCAGAGCGGCACTAAGGTCAGCGACATCGCTTTAAAGTATGGTTACGAATCGCCTGAGGCATTTGGAACCCTGTCATTAAGAAGTCTGGCTCTTAGAATGGAAGAGCAGCACGGGTGACTATCACTCGTGCTGCTCTCTTCATTCAGTTTGAGCTAGAATTCTCTATATATCTGAAAAAGTCATATTGAGGTCAAACCTGTTCAACATACACGTGATAACGCTCATGAAACACATCGGCAAGCGGGATGAACAACAAATCATCCTCAACATAGCGAAAAGCAAACCCATGTGGCCCGGTTTCCTTCACGAAACTTTCCTGCACCGACTCTTCGCGCAGTGGCAACCGCAGATAGTCATCTGCTTCGGAGAGCGCAGCCAAGATGTACGGACCATAGGCTAGCGATACACGCTCTTTCCGGTCGGTAGCTGCTTCTAAACGGAGCCCGCAGTCAAAGAAGAGTTTGATCTCATCCCCTCTCTGCCATTTCCGGCTGATGGAGACATACCCGGCGGAGTCTGCGGCCATATCGGCCTGTCCGCCGTTGATCTCCATACGGCAGCCCGGCCCACTCCAATGTGGACGGCGAACTTTCAGTATGAAGTCCCCCGTCCCTTCCACCCTCAGCGTCACATTCCCGGGATTGTGACCATCTACGTCCATCGTCAGCCTCACCTGCCTTTCCTTCCAATGGAGAGTGGAAGCGACAAACAGGTTCACATACAGCGTAAATTCATCATAAAAATAAACCGCTTCCGAATATTTCATATGATTCTCCAATCCGGTGCCGTGACAGCATGTGTTCCCCGAAACGTCGAAGGACTTCGCACCGCCGGGAGCCAGCGGCATGAAATAGGTGCTCCCTCCCGTCGGCTGATGATCGCAGGAGGCCAAAATGTGATTGAACATCGTCCGCTCGTAATAATCCATATATTCTGCAGCCGGACGATACGCAAACAAATCCTTTGTCAGTTTCAGCATGTTATAGGAGGCGCAGGTCTCCGCGGTTTTGTCACTGAGATATTCGCCGATCCTGCCCGGCTGCCTGAACATTTCGCCTTCGCCGGTGCCGCCGATTGAATACGTATGAGCTTCGGTCACGGACTTCCAGAAAAAGTGGGCCATATCATAATATTCCTTTTCCCCGGTGGCTTGGAATATTTTCAGCGCGCCGATGACCTGTGGAATATGCTGGTTGGCATGAAGCCCGCCGATGGCGTCAATCTCGGCGCGCATCGGGACAAACAGGCGGTCATTGTCGAACAGCTTTGCCGCAGCGAGATGTTCAGGCTTATGCGTAATGGTATACAGCTCAGCGAGCGAGTCATTGATGCCACCAAATTCGCCGGCGATGTACATGCCCCACATTTTTTTCAATACACGGTTTGAAAGCCTGCTTAATCTGCGGTATACCCAATCGCCAAGCTTATCGGCTATCGCCAGTGCCATGCTGTTTCCAAGATGGCGGTAGCAGTCAAGCAGTCCGGCAAAAATTTTGTGCAGGGTGTAGTAAGGAGCCCATATCTCCGGATAGCGGGTAAACTTCTCCAGCAGGTCAAACTGCTCCTCAGAGTAACCGCTAAGGAAACCGGCATGATATTCGGGTTTACTCGCAAAAGCAAGCTGACATTCTTCCAGTGAAGCGACCACATACTCCGCCTTCCGATTGATGTCTTCATCCCCTGTTGCCGCATAACACAATGCTAGCGCAGACAAGTAATGTCCGGTCGTATGCCCTCTCAACAGGCAGTCCGGCGAATCCCAGCCGGTCATTTCCGGGGCTCCGCGCGTATCCAGATCGGCGGCAGCTCGGAAATTATACAACATCTGGTCGTCATTGACCTTCTTCAAGAAAGCGAGGCTTCTGTCTTGAGCCGCTTTGAAGGCGGTGCCATCCTTCAGAATAACTGCGCCGGCGGGAAAGCTGCTCGCGGCGGGAGCCGTGTCGATCGTTTCCCGATCCAGCTTGGCTGCCACCAACACCTTCGCCTTTACCGGAATCGTCGTATCTTTTAGCACCCCTTTGATCATGAAGGAACCAGGTTCCTCAAAAAAGCGCTCTTCCCCTTGTTCCCAATCCACGCCATGGGAAATGACTTCCCCCTCTACCGTTTCTACCACAGCGACCGCCGGCAGATAGAACGTCTTGCCCAACTCCGCTTTCAGATGAGTCGGATAAATCCGGGACACTTGAATGTTGTTTTCTTCCTCCAAAATGGTCACTTCATAGACTTTTTCCTTGACACAGCTGCCATACTGAAACGATGCGCGCAGCGGGACCGTACGTTTGCCGATACCATATTTCGGCCGAGTCACCATGCCGTCATTATGGAGAAAGCGGGAATCCCCCGATGTCCAAGTGATCTTCGAGCCGTATTTCCCTTTCCGGGGTAAGTGGAGATCGAATTCCACCGTTGCCAGATTGCCAAGATACAGCGACTCTAAATCCTTCATCACAATGCTTTCGTCTTCTTGAACCGTACTTATTTTCATCCCCTCCCTATTCACTTTGTGGTATGTCGGACAGGCTGTAGGCTTCACTTAAAAACGCGATGGAGGCTTCATGCGGCCCGAGTTAGTCAGCCGGGGCTGTGAACCCGGTGATGAGGCTGCTGTTCCCGTTAGGAGAATGATGGTTTCACATCCATGCCTTTTCTTCCCGTTTCTTGTATAATTGCTCTCTGGCATCCGGAATGCCCGAATGAAACTGAATCAAAGCAGCGGCGCGAACCCGACGGACGTGGTCTGTCGCTTCATCTAGAGTATGTTCCAGACCCTTGCCAAGCACTCCGGCATCGCGGCAAATGGCGGCGGCTGCAACCCTGCCTTGTGCCATGGCCACCAGCGCGCTTTCAATGCCCGTAATATTGCCGGCGACATACAAGCCCTTCACCGGCGTCTGCATGTTCTCATTGTGAAGCGGAATATGACCGCCCAGTTCCTTTGCATACACAAAAGGGCAGCCAGCCACCGCAGCCAATTCCGCCAGCGGGTACAAGCCGCCGGCAAGCGCCACAAAATCCACCTGTACCTCCCGCTTGCTTCCAGGAATGATTTCACCTGCTATGGTTACATCCGCCAGCGTCACGGATTCTACATGATGTTGACCGTTGATGGATATCGCGGCAGTGCGCAGCTGTAAAGGAATTCCCCAAATTTTCATTCCGTCCCGGGGAAAAAAACGGGATAACGTACCGGCCATTCCAAGGCTTGCACCAAGCTTCCCTCCGATTCTCAACAGTGGAGACGGCGCCAAATGAGCAAGGTTCAGCAATCGTTTCACCGCTTCTTCAGGTAAAGCGTCTTGACCGGATACAGAATTCCTCTCTGGCAGCACAATCCCCGCAATCGTAACTCCGCTGACGGACAGCTCGCGGGCAATCGCCATGGCGAGTACGTTCACGCCGATGATCAGTCCACGGCGGCCCGGCTTCACGTAATGAACATTGGCCATCACCTGAGCGGCTCCGATCGACATAACCCCGGGCAGTGTCCAGCCTGGAATCGGCTGCGGAATTTCAGCTGCGCCTGTTGCGAGCAGCACCCTTGCGGCCGAGATCGATCCGCTTGCGGATCTAACGACCCAGCTGTGGTCCGTTCGGAGCATGCCGTGTACGGAAACGCCGCAGCGAATGTCCACCCCTAGAACGCTGCATTTTTCTATCAGCTGTTCCGCAACCCGCCTTCCTACCCACCAGCGGCCTTTTTCCTCGTGAAACTGTCCCAGCATGCGTCCGCCCGGCTCAGTGAATTCATCCAGCACAGCTACGCCCAGACCATGCTCGGCCGCCGCCGCTGCGGCAGATAATCCCGCCGGACCGGCCCCAATAATCAACAGATCGTATGCCGGTGTCTTGGTCATTGCAACTTCCTCCCCGTAATCTCATTAGGAAGTTGCTGCCCTTCGGTGATACGCATTCCCTCTTCGAGCGGGGTAAGGCAGGAGCGCACCTTCCCTCTCCCTTCCACGTTCAGCCGGCATTCCATGCAGTGCCCGATGGCGCAGTACAGAGCTCTGGCCGTGCCGCTCTCCTCGTGCCTGCGCAGCGTGCGAATGCCGGAGGCCAGCAGGGCCGTCGCGATCGGCTCGCCTTGAAGTCCGGTCAGCTTCCTGCCGTTGAACGTAAAGCTCACCGGTTCCCGCTCTATCCTCTGCGGTCCCAAAATCGGATGAAAGGTAATTCTCTCCACTACACATCACCCTTTGCCAACTGGCCGAAGGTCACGGGCCGCACTGGAGGACGGTACGGCAGCAGCTCCGGATCCCGAGGCGACGCCGGATTCTTGGCAATAATCCAGGTTTCGAGGAGCTGTTTGCATACTCTGCCTTGACAAGCACCCATAGCGGCCCGCGTTTTCATTTTTAACTGCCGCGAGGTGCGGCATCCTGCCTCATAGGCGGCCTCCAGTTGGACGAGGGTCACTTCTTCACAGCGGCATATGATCATAGAAGAGCAATTCATCGGAAGCCTCCTATCCATAAAAAATAGCGCACGTCTTTAGGTCGGTGTAGAAATCCAGCCCAGCCTGCCCCTGTTCGCGCGTATGGGAGCTTGACAGTTTCATTCCGCCGAATGGGGACTGATATTCGACTCCCGCCGTTTCCTGGTTGACACGAACCATTCCAGCCTGGACCTCGTCCAGGAACCGGTGGGCATAAGATAAATTTTGAGTAAACAGTGAAGCGCTCAACCCATAAATGGATTGATTGCATAAGGCCACCGCTTCATCAAAATCGGCGGCTTCCAGCACCGCGGCAACAGGTCCGAAAATCTCCTCTTGAATCAGCGGGTGCCCGGCGTTCAAACCTCCGACCACCATCGGCCGAATATAGTAACCTTCCTGATTTCCCGTTGCTGTGGGGCCTTGAGTCAAAATCTCGGCTTGTTCATGGGCCATTTGCACATAAGACATCACCGTTTCATACTGGATTACGGACGCCACGGGGCCAAGGTAAGCCTCGGAGTTGAGAGCATGAGCAAGCTTGATGTTGGATACGGCATGCTTCAACGCCTCGATAAATGATTCGCAGATCCCGGATTCAACGATGATTCGGCTTGTTGCCGTGCATTTCTGGCCTGCTGATCGAAACGCTCCGCTGACAATGAGCGGCACCGCCTTTTCAAGATCGGCGTCGTTTAACACGATGGCGGCATTTTTACCGCCCATTTCGGTTTGATATTTAATATTTCGTTTGGCACAAATTTGAGCTATGTTAAGACCTGTGGATGTTGAGCCGGTAAAACTTACGGCATCCAAGGGAACCTGCTCCAGAAGGACATTACCGATCTGACTGCCCTTGCCGACAACCAGATTGATGACGCCTGGCGGAAGCCCGGCCTCGGCAAAAACTTCAGCGAGCCGGGTCGCGGTTAATGACGCAAGTTCCGCCGGCTTCCATACTACCGTGTTTCCGCATATCAACGCGGGGGCTATTTTCCAGATTGGAATGGCAACCGGGAAGTTCCAAGGCGTAATGATGCCTGCCACGCCGAGAGGAATCTTCCGGGTGTACTGCAGCACGTTCTGCTCGCTGGAAGGGATGACCACCCCGTTTGCCCGGCCCCCCTCAGCGGCGTAATAACGAAGCAGATTCACTCCCCTCTTGACTTCCCCACGCATTTCAGCAATCGGTTTTCCCATCTCCATGCTTGCAAGAATAGCCACGTCTTCTGACTTTGACTCGAGTACATCCGCCATGCGGTCCAAATGCCCGGCCCTGGCTGAGCCGCTCATGCGGGACCAGGAGGCGTAAGCATCACGCGCCGCCTGCTCGGCCTGAATAACTTGTGATTGATCCGATAAATGGAGTAACCCCACCTGCTCTTTGGTGTTGGATGGATTGATCACGGCGATTTCCCCCGCCGAAGGTTTGATCCACTCTCCCCCGATCCAATTGCGGCTGTTAATCATTTGCCTTCCCTCCTATTGCGGATTCATCCTTAATTTTTGACCTATGGCTTCATCGCCGGCTGATTCCGGTTTACGGCAAACTCATACGCTTCTTTGATCGCTGCATAATCGGCTTCAGGCAGCGGAAGGCGAGGCGGGCGCGTAGGGCCTACCGGAAAACCTGCCAGCTCCATCATATGCTTGATCGATTGAACCAGCTGCGGACTGGCATCGAAGTGGAACAGCGGAAGAAGATGGCGATACAGCGCGGACGCTTCCTGATACTTGCCTTGTCTCGCCAGGTTAAACAGCTCCACGCCTTCCTTCGGCAGGGCATTCGGCACGCCGGAAATCCAACCCGTTGCCCCGAACAGCGCACCTTCCATGGCTAAATCGTCGACGCCGATCATCACCTCCAGATCCGTATACGCCAAAATGTCGTGTACGCGGCGGATGTCCCCGGAAAATTCCTTGACGGCAACTACATGTTCGAGCTTGGAAAGTCTGGAAAGCAGCTGCGGCGTCAAATCGACCTTGTAATCGTGCGGATTGTTATAAACAATAACCGGCAGCCCCACCTTATTGATCGCTTCATAGTGAGCGACGACCTCAAACTCAAGCGGTCGGTAATTAATCGGAGGTAATACCATGACGCCGGCAGCTCCCGCATCCTTGGCATGCTGTACCCACTCGACCGCCTGCTTGGTGGAAGGCGCTGCAGAGCCAACCACTACCGGCACTCGGCCTGCCGCGGCTTCGATTACCGTATCTACAATCTTGGCCCGCTCTTCCTGGGTCAAGGTCGCATATTCGCCTAAAGATCCGTTCGGGATCAGGCCATGGACGCCTTGTGAGATAAGTGAATCACATAGCTCAGCCAGACGATTGTAATCAACCTCGTAATCCGGTGTAAACGGCGTGACAAGGGCGACATAAACCCCTTCAAATATTGCCATATCGACATTTCTCCCCTCTGTTCTTGTTCATTCCATATCCATTAGTAAAGAACAAATCCTTCCGGCAGCGGATCAGTCGGATCCATCATGAAATTCATAAATCCCAAAATATAAGCGGTTCCTGTAAGCCGGGGAATAACGGCTTTGTACCCGTGCGTTTCCGCTTCCTCCGCGATGCTTCCTACCATTTGAGCGCCGGTTATCCCCTCATAAATGACCTGTTGCCCCGGTTCAAGCAAGCCGCGGGAATGTAAAACCGCCATGTGGGCACTGGTGCCGGCGCCTCCCGGCGAACGGTCAAGCTGGACTCCGGCAAATACCGCCGCGCTGCGATAAGCGGGGTGATTCGGGTTTCGGCCTTCGCCCCTTTCAACCCTTTGATAGAAAAACACACCATGAATCCCGGAAATCCATTCCAAGTACGGATGCTTCACCTCAAGCTGCCGTTGGATTTCCTCGCGGATCAGCCCGCCCCACTCCCGCAGCTTCGGAAGCGGGAAAGCGCCCGCGACTCCCAATGCGGCTGTATTGACCACAGCATAAAATTCGCCGCCAAAAGCGATGTCAACACTCGCCTCCACACCCTGAACATTCACCGTGACCTGCTTGGCATACACGAAGCTCGGAACATTCAAAAAGGAAACGGACCGGACTTCATGCCCTTCGCAATCGGCAAAAGCGGTCACCGTTCCCGCCGGGCAATCGATCAGAACCCCCTTGGCCGCATCCGCAGAATCCAGCTGCCCCGTCGCCGTCCAGGCTGCGACCACCGCGATGATGCCGTGACCGCTCACAGCAGCGAGGCCTTCCTGATTGAGGAACAGCAGCCCGAAGCGCGCGGCTTCCGTTGACGGCGCCGTGACAATCGCTCCCGTCATCTCTCGATGCCCCCGCGGTTCGGCCAGCAGCAGCTTTCTGACGGAATCGAAATGCCGTTTGAAAAATAATGACTTTGCATGCTGCGAGGAGCCGCTAAGCTGCGGTAGGCCGCCAGTGATGATCCGCAGCGGCTCGCCGCAGGAATGCGTATCCAGCGCCGCATACCATTTCGTTGTTTCCATAATGCCGGCCTCCGGTTCTATTCATTAGAGCAGGAAAAAGCCCTGGTTCAGCTGATCCTGATCCTGCAATACAAACTGATGAAAGCCTGTGATCCATGCCGAACCGGATATTTCGGAGATGACCGCTGGCAAACCGCCCACCGTCGTTTCCTCCATAACCTTGGCCCGGAACAGGGAGCCCACGATGCTTTCATGCTGAAATTCCTCCCCTTTTTCAAGCTCCCCTTTGGCGTACAGCACAGCAGCTTTCGCCGAGGTTCCCGTCCCGCAGGGAGAGCGGTCGATGCCTCCGGGTGGAACCACAACCGTATTCCGGCAGCGGGCCGACGGTGATACGGGATCGCTGTAAAACTCAATATGGGTGAGCCCGCGAATGACAGGAATTTCGGGATGGACCACCTCCACCTCACGATTGATCGCCTCCCGTATTTCTATCGCCAGCCGCACGATTTCCGAGCTCCGTCCGGGAACCAGCGGCAGATGAAGCAATCGTGCATCCACAAGCCCGTAAAAATTACCACCGTACGCAATATCGACGGAAATTTCGCCGAGGTCCTCTACGTGTACCCGGACATCCCGCATGTATAAAAAAGAAGCGATATTGGTGAACGAAACCTGCTTCACCTTGCCCTTTTCCACCGTAAGCCTTGCTTCAACAAGTCCTGCCGGAGTATCCAGCTTGAAAACCCTTTTGCTCTCGGGATAAATCCCTCCCTCGATCAGTGCAGTGCATAGGCCGATCGTGTCATGACCGCACATCGGCAAATATCCACCGCTTTCTATAAAAACAACCCCGATATCGGCGCTTCTGTCGCACGGAGGGGTCAGAATGCAGCCTGACATCACTTCATGTCCCCGTGGTTCCAGCATCAGTGCTTGGCGAAAATGATCGTAATGTTCGGACATGTACACCATCTTCTCGGTCATTGTGCGGCCGATCAGCTCCGGCGCTCCGCTTGTCACGGTCCGGGTTGGGTTTCCCCCCGTGTGCGTGTCGATTGTACTCACGAGCTTGGATATTCTCACAAAATGACCTCCTGACGAACCGTCCCACAGCGGAAACGGTCATAACGCAGCGGTTCTACGGGTATGCAGGTTGCCGCTCCGCTCAGCATTTCACAAATCGTTTTTCCCGTGACGGCGGCCAAACTGATGCCGTCGCCTTCATGTCCCGCCGCGATATAGAATCCGGGGATTTCATCGACGGGGGAAACTATCGGCAGATGATCCGGGGTCCAAGGACGCAATCCGGCGTAGGTTCGAAGCAGCGGAATCTGCTCCAGGACTGGAAAAAAGCGGATCGCCCTTTCGGCGATAAGCCGAATGGCCTCCTGATCCACGCGGGTGTCCATCCCCGCAAATTGGCGGCTCGAGCCAATCAGAAAATTCTGAGAAGCGGTCGGTTCAAAAACGAGCGCGATCCCGTACTGCTCAAATTTCGGATCGACGCAGCGCTTCCCGCCAAATTTGCTGATCAGATAGCCGAATTCCATCACCTTCCGTTTGCCGATGCTCTCCCAACGGGAAGCTACCAGGATATGTCCTTTGCGGGGCTCGATCGGAATATCGAGCCCGACCATTCGCCCAATATGCTTCGACCATACCCCGGCGGCATTGATGACGGTATTTGTGCGAATCGTGCCGCCGGATGTCTCCACGCCACGGATCCTCCCGGCTGCATCACGCAGGATCGCCGTGACGGGTGTATGGACCTGGAGCCTGGCCCCATATCGGCGGGCAGCGGATGCCAGCGAGTAGGTGAGCAAAACCGGATTTACCGTAGAATCCGTAGCACATTCTAGGCCTCCGAGCAAATCTTCGGCCATATGGGGCCATTCGCCGCGCAGATCCTTTTGGTCGAGCATGCGGAACGGAAGCCCGGCTTCCCGTTGCCGCATAACCCAGTTTTCGGCTGCAACCATCTCTTCTTCCGTCTCGCAAACAAGGATGCTGCCGGGTGTCCGATACTCAAATTCCTCGTCGAGCTCCTGAGCCCATTCCGCCACCAATTCCTGCGATTTTAAGGACATCTGGCTGTCGAAGCCCGGATCCTTGTCAATCGCCAAAATGTTGCCGTCGCATTTGGAGGAGGTTCCCCCGGCGATTTCTCCGCGCTCCACTACCATCACGTCCATTCCCGCTTTCGCCGCATAATAAGCGATGGACATGCCGATAATCCCTCCGCCGATCACGACAACTTCCGCAGATTCAGCATTCATGGATGGATTCCTTCCCTCCCCTCTACAAAACGATCAGCTCTTTGTTCGATGTTGTCAGTACTTCGATGCCAGTTTCCGTGACCAGAATGTCGTCCTCGATGCGGACGCCTCCATAATCAGGAAGATAGATGCCAGGCTCAACCGTCATAATCATGCCGGGCTCAAGTGTATCTTCCGTTTGTTGGGAGAACCGCATGGGCTCATGAATCTCCAAACCAAAGGCGTGGCCTAAACCATGGCCGAAATATTCTCCGTACCCGCAACTGGAAATATAATCCCTGGCCAGTGAGTCTCCTTCCTTCCCGGTCATTCCCGGTTTCAGCCCCTCCAGGGCAGACCGGTTGGCTTCCAGAACAACCCGGTAAATCTCCCGGTGGCGTTCCGTCGGTTTGCCGATAAAAACCGTTCGCGTCAAATCGGAGCAATATCCTTCAACATTCGCTCCAAAATCAAGGGTCACGAATTCATTCATTCCCAGCAGCTTGTCGCTGGCTATTCCGTGCGGCAGCGCCGAGCGTGCGCCGGAAGCGATGATGGCCGGATACGCCGATGAAACCGCGCCGTTTTTGCGCATGAAATATTCCAATTCCGCCGCCACCTCCCTTTCGGAAACGCCAGGCTTCATATAACCCAGAATAAACTCAAAGGCCTTTTCCGTAATCTCAATCGCTTTTCGGATACACCGCTGCTCCGCCTCGTCCTTGATGCCGCGCAGCTTTTCAACGATGTGTCCGGTAGCCAAGAGTTCAATACCCCCAAACGTCCGTTCATACGATTCATAATCCGCATAAGGAACATGATGTTTTTCAAACCCCAATTTCTTGGCGCCAACGGCCTTCAGCTTCTCCCGGATCAGCTCCAGTGGCTGGCCCTCATACTGCACCACCTCAAATTCCCTGGCCTGCTGCCCCGCTTGTTGGGTGTAGCGGAAATCGGTCACCAGCCACGCCTGGCCCTGTGTAATGACAGCCCAACCGGCGGTCCCCGTAAAGCCGGTAACATATCTCCGGTTATACGGGCTGGAAATCAACAGTGCGTCAATTTCGTGCCGCTCGAGTGCCTCCCTTGCCTTTTTAAGTCGTTGTGAGTCCATATGCTTCGCACTCCCTTCGTATGGTGACAAATCAAAAATTCGTAAGTTCTTACAATATTCAAATGAAACTATTTTGATTTATATTCAACAGAGTTGAACTATAGTTATGGAAACGCCCCTCTCATCCTTTTATTCCGGTCAACGCAATCCCCTCGATAAAATAACGCTGTCCTATGAAAAAAACCACGATAACCGGCATAATCACCACGGTGGAAGCTGCCATCAGAAGATGCCACTGCGCGCTGTGAAGCGACTGGAACATTTGCAGGCCAAGCGCGAGCGTAAACTTTCTCTCCTCATTTAAGTACACCAGCGGTCCCATAAAGTCATTCCAGGAGTTCATAAAGGAAAATAACCCGATCACAATAAGAGGCGGTGTGGACAAAGGAATAATAATTCGGGAGAAGATGGTCCACGGGCCGGCTCCATCCACATACGCCGCTTCGTCCATATCTTTCGGTATCGTGGAATAAAACTGTCTAAGCAGGAAGATATCAAAGGCCGAGCCGAACCATACCGGCAAAATTAACGGGACATAGGTGTTAATCAGATCGGCAAACCTCCAGCCGATAAAAGTGGGAATCAAGGTGACGGCGCCGGGAAGCATCATGCTGGCCAGCAGCAAACTGAAAAACAGTTTCCTTCCCGGCCAATCCAGCCTAGCGTAGCTGTACGCTCCGATCGAGCTGCTGAAGAGAGCGCCGAACAGACAGCTGACGGTAATAATCAACGTGTTGCGGAAGAACCGGAAAAAGTCAATGGTTGTCAGCGCCTCGACGTAGTTTTGAAGCCGAAACGGCGATGGAATCCATTTCGGCGGCATCTCAAAAATCTGCAGCGAATTCATCATCGAACTGCGCACCAGCCAAAACAGCGGCAGCAAACAGAAGGCAGCTCCCACAACGAGGACCGAGTAAACGATAATCTGCGAAATCCGGCGGCTATTTTTCACAGGGAGCTACACCTCGCTTTCATAAAATACCCAGGACTTCGAGGTCCGGAAGAAAATAACGGTGACCAAAAGGATGATGATAAACAGAATCCATGCAATGGCCGAAGCTTGCCCCATTTCGCCAAACTGAAAGGCTTGCCGGTAAATGTAATAGTTATAAAACAAGCTGGCGTTATTGGGACCTCCCTGCGTCATAATCAGCGCCTCGGTAAACACCTGAAAAGCTCCGATCGACCCCATGATCAAATTAAAGAAGATAATTGGCGTCATCATGGGAATCGTAATATGCCGGAATTTCCGGATGGCGCCGGCGCCGTCCACGATAGCCGCCTCGTACAAGGATCTCGGCACCCCTTGCAGGCCAGCCAAGAAAATAATGATGGTGCTCCCCATACCCCAAAGGCTCATCAAGACGATTGAAGGCACTACGGTTTGTTCGGAGTAGAGCCAGTCGAGCGTAGGCAAATTCAAGGCTTCAAGAAAGCTGTTGAACAACCCTAGATCGGGACTAAACAACCAAAGCCAGATCATCGAAGAGGCCACCGCAGGCACGATGGACGGCAAGTAAAAGATCGTACGGAAGACGGATTTGCCGCGGATAAATCCCATATTAAGCAAGAACGCGGCGATAAAAGAGAACACAAGCCCCAGCGGAACACGGAGGACCACATATTTGAAGGTGACCCATAACGAGTTATAAAAATAGGGATCCGTTCCGTCAAAAAGCCGGGTATAATTGGTGAATCCGATAAATTTAGGCGTATTGACGATGCGGTAATCCGTAAAGCTGAGCAGCAAGCTGGCGATCATTGGCAGCATGACAAACATGATTAGCCCCAAGATGCTGGGTAAGGCAAACAGGATGCCTGCCATTGCAATCCGGCGTTTGTGAAGAATAGGAATCCCCCCCTCTCTTGAATGAATATCGTTCAGGTCGAAACATTCCCGCCACTAGAAAAGAATTACCTTCCGTAATATCCCTCGATCAGCGGGAGAACCTTGGGCTCTACGCCTCTTAACGCCTCTTCCGCGCTTTGTTTGCCCGTCCACACCAAATCAAGAGCGGGAGTGACGAGCGCGTTGATTTTGTCCAGGTTCTTCACTTCAAAGCCCGGGGTGCGGATACCGTTTTCAATCGTTTGTTTCATAAAAGCTTCCGTATAGCCTTCCGGATGCGCCTTGTTCCCTGCCGCCCACTTGTTGATCTTCTCGGGATTCGTGTACCACTCTTTCTTCAGTGGCATCCATAACCCGCCTTCGATCAGCGGCAGCACCGATTCGGGATCCGCCATATATTTATACAGCAGCCACGCCTCTTCAGGGTGCTTTGTTGATGTGAAAATGACCGTTGGCGCGCCATCCAGCAGCGTGTTGCTGACCTTCAACTTCGGCAGTACCCCGACGCCGAGATTAAAATCCTGTTCCGCAAAGGCTTGAAGAGCCCAGTTGCCGGACACCGTCATGGCAACTTTTTTTGTCTGCAGCGCCGTGTCCGGCAGGTTTTTGGTCTGCAACGGGGTAGGGGAAACATGATGTACATACATCAAATCCGCAAGCTTTTGAATCGCTTCGATTGCCTCCGGCTGGGCAAGACCGAAACCTTTGCCGTCTTCGGTCAGGAAGTTGCCGCCGTTGGAGACTACGGCTGCCATCATGTTATAAGGATCGTACTGAAGGCCAAACTGCCTGATTTTATCCGGGTTGAAATTCGGATCCAGTGCATTTCTTCCTTGGTCGTCCAGCGTTAGCTTTTTGGCGTATTCCACAAACGTGTCCCAATCCCACGCCTTATCTGCCTCCGTCGGAGGCAGCTCGACGCCCGCTTCCAGCAGCAATTGTTTGTTGTACATCAGACCGTAGCCTTCAACGGCGGTGCTCATCCCGATCGCATTGCCTGGATCAATTTCATACCATACCTGGTCCAGATAATCCTCTTTATTAAAATCAGGGTCGTTTTCCATAAGCGGTGTGAGGTTCAACAATTTCCCGTCCCGCCCCCAGCTCAAAGCAGCTCCCGATGACAAATAACCGAGATCCGGTGCGACATTCCCTGCCACCATCGTTGTCAGTTTTGTCAAATAATCGGCCGGGACATGCATCGGCTCCACCTGGATGCCAGTTTCCTTCTCGAAGCGTTCAAGCGCTTCTGTAACCGTTTTCTTTTCAATCGTGTCTCCCCAGAAGGAAAATTTAAGCGTGACCGTCTCCTCCTGACTTTGGCCCTCTTTGCCCACTTCCCCTTTTGTAGCTCCTCCGCTGTCCGAACAGCCCGCCAGCAATACGCTGATTGCCAAAGCTGCCGATAAAACCGCTCCTGCAAGACGATTGGCGATGTTCATCTACTCACCCTCCATTCATTGGCTGATAGCTTATATATTTATTGTAAAAAGGAGCCGTCCCGAAAAAAATTCCAACATTTTTGTATTGGTGGAGTATTTTCAGTTATTCGATAAAGGCAAGTTGATGTTTACGATAGTGCCCTCTCCTTCCGCCGATGTCAGGGAGATGCCAAATGCTTCTCCATAGATGAGTTTGATTCTTTTATCCACATTCCGGATGCCGATAGAATCCCCTTCGAGCTTGGCCAACTGTTCTAACTTGCGGAGAGGAATGCCTGTGCCGTTATCCTCCACCGTAAACATGCGCGTCTTGCCAACCATCCATCCCCGAATGACAATCCTTCCCCCACTGTGCATACGGGAAAATCCGTGGACGATCGCGTTTTCAACAAACGGCTGCAGGAAGAGCTTGGGAACCCGGTATGCAAAGAGCTCGGGGGCAATGTCGTACTCGACAGTAAACCGGTCCTCGAAACGCTGAATCGTGATGAAAATATAATGTTTCAGCCAGTTCAGTTCCTCGGCCAAATCGCCGGTATCCTGGCTGTTCTCGGAGGTGTAATGCAGCATGGAGGACAAGCTGACAATCATGCGGCTTAATTCTCTTTGGTTGTTTTCAAGTGCCGTCCAATTCATGATGTTTAGGGTGTTGTATAAAAAATGAGGGTTCAGCTGTATGTTCAGCGACATGATCTCGGTTTCTTTTTCTCGAAGCTTTACTTTGTAATTCTCTTCAATCAAATTGTTGATTTTGACGTTCATTTGATTAAATTTGTGGATTAGCAGCCCCATCTCGTTGTAGGATTCCACCGGTACTCGGGTATCAAATTCACCTTCACCCGTCTTTTTGATCGCTAGAAGCAGCTGATGAATGGGCCTGATGATGGTATTGGCAAAAATAAACGCAAGCAGGAGCGAAATTAGCAGGAGGGCGACGGCCAAGTATACAGTGTAGGATTTAATTTCCGGCAAAAAAGCGGCCGCCAACGCTTCAGGCGATATGGTGACACCCGATATCCAGCCGGTCACCTTAGACGTATCAAAACAAACGATGAGCGGCTTTCCATCCTGCGTAACGGTTAAGGTCCCGCTCTTCATTTCCTTCATTTCGTCCAGCCAAACGGGATCGACTCCGGTTTCCCCCTGCTCTAAGGACTTGCCCGCCACAGGCTTTCCGTCCGGGCTGACAATAAAAAAAGAAGCTCCTGCGGAAGGGAGCGTGTCGGCAAAGCGGGAACGATAGATTTCAGGATGGTAAACAACGACCAGCACTGGAAGCTCTGCCTTGCTCTGCAATTCAATGACTTCGCCATGATTGATGTTGAATAGCTTGAGTAAGCGGACACCCGCCAGCAGACGAACATATTCGGGAGGCTTGGAGCGGTTGATATCCTGATTAAACATCTGATCAAATGAGAAGGTAGGCACCCACTGCATGGCCCCGTCCCCCTGCAATGCAGCCTTGTATAGAGCCGTTTGGTTAAAATTCTCATACGGGATGAAAGCGGAGGCGCCCGTCGGGCCAATGTTGGAATAACTGGTCATGAGGTGGATGGAATAGATTTGCTCCAGATCCGTAAAGTATTTGTTTAACGCCCGGCTGACCTTTTTCTCCATCGTGATCATACTGTATTCGTCATGCGGGTTTGCATGCAAATACTGCTCATACAACGTTTGCTCCGCAATGAGGGCTAGGCTGCTTTCTTCCACCCGCGCAAGCTCCGTGTCCATAATTTCATTGTTTTGTTTGACGATGGAATAAAGGTTTTGCCGGGCAAATTCGGAGACAAACTCTCTGCTGGAGTTAAAGTATTTCCAGCTCAGGATGCCAAGAGGTATCGAAACAATGAGGGCATAGGTCAGAAAAAGCTGAAACCTGTAGCTGAGATCTTTAAACCGCGGTAATAAATAACGTCCTCTCAAATGACATCCCTTCCTTATTAACGAGTAGCGGATAAATGGCGATACTCTTCCGGGCTTGTGCCAAATTCCTTGCGAAAGAGCCGAATGAAGTACTTTACGTCCTTATACCCTACAAGCTCGGCAATTTGGTAAACCTTTTGAGAGGTCTGCAGCAGCAAACCTGCGGCCACCTTCATTCTCGTTTGAGTGATGTACTGATGGACAGTCATATGGGTATGCGTTTTGAACAACATACAAAAATACGAGGGATTAAAATGAAATTTTGTCGCCAGCGTGCTCAGTGACAAATCATCTTCGTTATAGTGTGTATCAATATAAGCTTTGCAGCTATCGATGATGGACCCGGTTTTGTACTGCCGCCGCTGCTCCAGGCGATCCGTGAGCTCAAAGATCCATTGCCTGGCTGCCTTTATTAATTCATCAACGGTATGACAATGCAGCAATGCTTCCTCATAGACGGCGCTATGTAAGGGAGCAATTCCTTTCTCCATGAGGAGGGCAGTTGCTTGATGGATAGAGGCGGCAAGAAAGTACTTCAATTTTTCCGGTTCGGGAAAACCGCTGCCGGCGGCCTGGTGAACAGCCGAATCCAAACAGGCTTCGATTTCCGGCTTGTTTCCGGATAGTACCGCTTTGGTTAATTCGATGAATTCAAGCTTAACGACGGCGGGACCAGCTCCGTTATTCATCGGCTCGGCTTCATACACCGCCTTACCTCCTTTATAAAATCGTGTTTTGAGCGCATGACAGGCCTGCTGGTAAGCTTGTTTGGCTCCCTGCCTCCATTCCGTAAAATAACGGCCCAGGCCAAACGTTATTTCTGCCCCGTATACCTGCTGGAAGTGTTGAATGACCTTCTGCAGCTTGACTTTGAAGCCGGGAATCACCATGGATGAATGCTCGGAGCTCATTATCAAGACAGCGAGCATTTTGTCCTGTATGCAAAAAGCGCTGGAAAATCCATATTCCTCGATCATCGGGGCAAGTATCTCTTTGAGTCGGTTCAGCAGAAGTTTATGTTCTTTCGCCTCGCCAAAAACAGCGGTGAGCACGATACCGCGCTTAAATTCCGGGAACAACCCCTCCAATAACCGATAATCTTCATCGGACGGACATCCCCCCAGCATCTCGGAAAGCGAGGATTCTACGGACGCAAGGCGTACAGCGCTCGCTTTGTGCTCCGCTTTCGCAAGCAGCGGCAGAACCTTTTGTTCTTCAATCGGTTTCAGCACATAATCGCTTGCTCCCAACTGGAGCCCGCGCTGCGCATATGCAAAATCGGAATAAGCACTCATAATAATGATGCTTTCATTCCCTCCGCGGCGGGACAAGTGCTCCATTAATTCAAGTCCGTCCATGACCGGCATCTGAATGTCCGTAAAAACCAGATCCATCCGATGAAGCTCCATACTCTGCAGAGCCTCCGCTCCGTCCCTGGCATGAAAAATGTTATACTCCGGTTTTAGCCCCTTCAGCATCCGGGACATTCCCTTTCTGTGCTTAGGTTCGTCATCGACAACCAAAATGTTTAACATGATTCATCCCCCTTGTACTGTGATAAAAAAAGCTCATGCGGATTTCATGTAAATGGGAAGTTCGAACTGCCATCGTTTACAAGAGTCCAGCATGAGCTTTACAAATCATTCAATTTTTTTAATACCACCTCTCTAAGCATTGGAGTCGGAGCAAAACACCGATAAATACTTGACCTCTTCGGTTACCAGTGTATAGGTGTGGTTTTCAACCGAATCAAAGTACAGGCTGTCACCGGCATTTAACGTGTACTCCTCTTTCCCTACGTAATAAATCATCGTGCCTTCAAGCACATAAATAAATTCCTGCCCGACATGGGAAAATGTCCTTTTGCCTGTCTTCCCTTTCTTGGCAACAAAATAAAACGGCTGCATTAATTTCTCCGGCCGTTCGGCCGCAATCGCGGAAAACGAGTACCCTTTATCCGTATGGACCATTTTCCCCATACTCCTGGCTTGCGACGTATACACCGTTCCATATAAATCGTTGTCATCTAGTAAGATCGAAATTTTGGTTCCAAGCGTTTCGGCGATTTTGATGAGCGTACCGATGGGAGGCACCGTCTTCCCATTTTCGATTTTGGACAACAAACTCTTGGTGAATCCGCAAGCCTTTGCGATGTCATCCAGGCTCCGGTTTTGCTCCTTTCGAAGCTTTCGGATTTTGCTCCCCAATTCCATATATTGTTCTCCTAGTCCACAGTGTCATTCAACCTAGTTTAATAAAATGAAACAATATTAAATCGAAATTGTCAATAAATATTAACAATTATCCCTAGACAATTTAACATAACTGTGATTTTTAAAGAGACACCTTTCTAGTAAAGCCTGTATCCAGGACTGCGTTCATGGAATGAAAAAAGCAGTCGATTGCTCTAATCGGCTGCTAACATATCTTTATTGAGTTATCGCTTCGGTTAGTTTAAGCACATCCCGTTGGATTTACTTTGCGAATGTACCGGTCATCCACTTATAGAATTTCTCCTTCTCTTCAAATTGTGGGTAATGCGCGGATTGCTCATAAGCAATAAATTCTTTTGAATCGGCTTCAATGCTGGTATTGCCGTCGGGGCTACTCAATAAGCCTTGAAGTTCCGCCGTATTTCACGACATAATTTCGCGGGGTAAACATATCGCCATTTGTAATTTGATACGTTAATCCTTGCAGGTAGGAAACGTCATCGATCAGGATGATCTTCTCTTTGCCGCGAATCATAAATTGATGCCGGCTTCCGTTTATGTCTACTTGTTCTAATACGCTAATACTGTTCTCGCCTTTGATAGCTGAAGTCCATGTAGGAAAAGGGTTGCAATGAGCAGGGGACTGACCCCATAGCGTGAGAGTGAGTGTCTGTGGATAATGAAAAAAAAGCCGCTGGATTAGCGACTTCATAAATGTATAAGATCTTGTGTTTATACCGGCAGACTTTGCATAAGAATACTGCGGGCCCAATTGCTCGAGAACTCGGTCCGATTGTCGGGTTAGATAAGGCGAAACTCGGCCCTTGCCAGCCACTGCTTCTAACAAAGGAAAGGTTTGTCAAAGACTTGTCTCCCGATTCGCAAGCCTTCCGCTGTCATAAAAATGTGTAATCGTTCCAATCCTTTTGACAAGCAGACCGACCGGGAGCGCTTTGTTCCCCCTCCAGGACTATTCCGCCAAGTAGGACATGCCGCGCAATATATCATATTCAAAAAAACTCGGAAAGCAAGGCTTCAGCCATTCCGTATCGATGACAGTCCCGTTTTGTTTGAAACATACAACACGATGCTCCATAAATAACGTGAGCCTTCGTCTAAGAAAGCAGCTCCTGTTCGCTTAATTCGCGGTTTTGTATGCCATAAGATGGCTTCAAGCGGAGAAAGCGTTGACACCATAGACCTTTTTTTAGAGTGTGTTTCCCATTGCGAAGTGGATGCAAGGAATTGTACAAATTCTTCGATTGCCAAACGAATCGTTTGATTGGTTTCCATCACGGTATCTCCCTTATCTCTCTGTAATTTCTTTCATTCGCCTCTGCTCTCTAATTATTCGTGGACCAGATCCCATGATCCTGCTGCTCGTTAGCAACTCTGGCTGTTGAGCGGCCCAGATGAAGAGCCTAAGCGAAAGCGATCAGGAGCAAAAAGCCGCCCTAATTGGGCGACTTTTCACTTTATCGTTTTGCTTTTCTATATCTCCTTAAATAGTGATGGGATACTTCCGGGCATATTGTTTGGACACCCGGTATAATTGCTCGATCTCCAGCCGTTGGGTGGCACTGAACTCCTCATGATTTCTCGAACGGCAGCGATAGTTTGTCAGTATGCCCTCCAGCATGAGGTAATACTTGGCATTCACCGGGTAGAGCTGCTTCTCAAGAAATGACGACACACTGAGAAAATCAGACAGTTCCCCTGCCGCTTCCGGTTGGCTTTCCCAATTCCGGAACAGCCATGTATACAACTCGGGGTGGAAGTTGGCCATCACGCCGCTGAAGCCGAAAGCGCCGAGCCGGTAGCTGTCCAGAAGCGTCGCCGTATTGGCGTTGAAGATTTTCAGACTTCCGCCCCGGACCGCCTTGAGTTTATCCCCGATCAGCTGCAGGTCGCAGCTCACGTCCTTGATAAACCGGAAGCGTCCGGTATCGGAGCATTTCTTCAGCATCTCGGGCGTCAGAAGCCGCCGATACGGGGCTGGACACTCATACAATCCGAGGGGGACGTGTTCTGGTAAACGCCCGAGCAGCTTATCGAGATTCGCCAGCCATACATCATCGGACTCCCCAGCACCGGCGAGCCGGTTCGTGATCAGGACGATGGAGTCGACGCCGGTTTCCGCCATTGCGTTTAGCTCCGTTACTTGGTCCTCAAACGCTTCCGATACATGACCCGATGCAATGACCGGGACCCGGCCGGCAGCCTTCGCTTTGACGAAGGCTGCAATCAATACGCGCTCCTCCAGGGTCAAAGTATACATTTCGCTGGATTGGCATACGGCAAACAGGCCGTCGGCTCCCCGGTCGATATACCAGTCGATAAGCCGCTCCAAGGCCTCGTAATCCACTTCGTTCTGCTCCGTAAACGGCGTTAGCATAACCGGCCAATTGCCGTCGGTAATGATCTGATACATATGCGTCCCCTCCTGAATGGTTCGTATCTATGGTTGAACATCATCCTTTTGCAGTCAGTACATTTTGCGGTTCCCTTCCTTCGAATATATCCAGCAATGCCTGAGCGGTAATCATGCTGACCCGCGTATACGTCTCGAAAGTCTCGGCTGCGGTGTGCGGCGTCGTTACCAGATTCCCGATCTGAAGAATCGGATGGTCGGCGGATACGGGCTCGGACTCGTAGACATCGATGGCCGCCCCGGCAATGACTCCGGACGACAGCGCCCGGGTAAGCGCCTGTTCATCCACGACGGCTCCTCTCGCGGTGTTAATGAAAATGGCGGATGGTTTCATCCTGGCGAAAGCCTTGTCATTCATAATATGGTGTGTCTCTTTCAAGCTGGGTAAATGCATGCTGACGATATCGCTATGTGCCAGCACATGCTCGAAAGTTGTCATGGTAACGCCGTATTCCGACGCTTTAACTGTATCTGGATATTTATCATAGGCGATAATTTCGACATCAAAGCCCTTCAACTTCTTCGCGGTGAGCTGGGCGATATTCCCGAATCCTAGAAGGCCGATCGTTCCACCAGCAAGCTCGGAGCCGACAAAGCGTTCCCAGCCGCCGTTCTTCGTCGATCGATCCAGCGCGGGAATGTGCCGGCGGGCCGAGATCATCAATCCGATCGCCAGCTCAGCTACCGCGTTGGCATTGCCTCGTGGTACATTGGTTACTTGTATTCCATATTTCCTTGCAGCCTCCAAATCGATATTGTCCACGCCAACGCCGAAACGGGCGATGCCTTGAAGCTGCGGCGCAAGCTTGAATATCTCCTCATTCCAAGTGTCCACGCCGGCAATGACGCCGTCGACCGATCCCACCACTTCCTTCAGTTCCTCGAACGTCAGCGGACGTCCGAAACGATTCTCGATGATCTCGCATCCATGGTTTTCGAGCAGCCGCTTCGCATCCGCGCACAGTTGGGAGTAATTCGTAGCCGTTACTAACACTTTCTTCGCCTTCATTATTTCACTCCTCCTACCGTCATTCCGCTTACCATATATTTTGATGTAAACAGATACATCACGATGACCGGAATCGATGCAATAATGGAGCCACCCATCAGGGGTCCCCATGCGAAGACGTCGCCGACGATCATATCCGACAATCCCAGCGTGATGGTCTTGTCAGCGCCTTTTGTGACAACAACCAATGCATACAGATATTCACTCCAGCATAACGTGAACGAAAAAATGAAGGTAGCCGCAATGCCCGGAGCCGATAACGGAAAAATGATCTTGGTCATTGTACGGATTCGCGAACATCCATCGATCATGGCCGCTTCCTCGATTTCGTCCGGGATGGATCTAAAATAGGAAATGAGCATCCACGTAGCATACGGAATCGTGATCGTCGGATAAATCAGCATGAGACCGTAAATGGAATTGTTGATGCCGATGGCCGTCACCAGCATGTACAGCGGGATAAACAGAACGGCTCTCGGCATCAGGTACGCATACAGAATGCTTTTGGAGATGAAGCTTCTTCCTCGAAACCTGAGCTTGGAGATCGCATATGCAGCCAACATGCTGACCGTGATCGAGAACAAGGATACGATCAAGGAGACGAACAAGCTGTTTTTGATATTCGTCATAAAGCCCTTTTCATTGATCAGCTTATCGTAGGCGGTTCCGAGAAATTCCTTCGGCCAAAACGTAGGCGTCATGGAATAGATCTCCCCATTGGATTTGAAGGAGGTAATCACCATCCAATATAAAGGGAAGAGCGCGAATATTAGCAGCAGCGCGAGCGTCGAGTATACCGCAATTTGCTTGCCGAGCGAATTCTTCATTAAGATCTCTCCTTACTTGTCGGACGCCAGCGAACGCTTGGTCACATAATGGATCAGCATGATCAGCGGCGGCAGCGTAATGAGGGAAATCGCAATTGCTTTGCCGAGACTCATGTTCAGAAAGCCGACGGTATAGCTAAGCGTGGATAGCACCTGCGTGCCGTTGTCCGGGCCGCCGCGTGTCAGCAGCCAGATAATCTCGAAGTCGTTCAGCGTCCAGATGGTGGTGATGACGGAAGACAAAATGGTCACTTCTTTTACCGAGGGGAGCGTCATGTAGAAAAAGCGCTTGATCGCTCCCGCTCCATCCAGCATGGCGGCTTCATACATCTCTTTGGACACCGTCTGCAGGCCGGCCAAAATGGCAATGCCCATGAACGGAATGCCCCGCCACACGTTGACGAGAATGACCGAGAACATGGCCAGGTCCGGTGTGGCCAACCAGCCGACGGGACTGTCGATAAGCCCTGTTTTGAGGAGCATGGCATTCAGCACGCCGCCGACGTCGGAATAAATCCACTGCCAGGTAAATACGGAGACGATCGTGGGAATGGTCCACGGAAGAAACAGCATCACCCTGAAAAAGTTTCGAGCAACGATATTCTCGTTGAGCACGAGCGCCATAATCATCCCGAATACCGCTTTCAAAATGACGGCCACCATCGTAAAGACAACCGTATTCCATACCGCCTTCCAAAACACGGAATCGGTAAATAGCTCCGTATAGTTTCGCAGGCCGATGAACGTTTCGGGAACGCCGACCACTTTATTCGTCAAGCTAAGATAGACCGCCCAGCAAAAAGGGAGCGCCATGACAGCCAGCAAATATATTAGCACCGGACTCATGAGAAGATAAGCCAGCCTGCTGCTTGTATCACTTCGTTCCCGCCTAGGCGTCGGGGTCTTCCCCGGTGTTGTTTGGACTTCCAAGCTTTTCATTGAGAGCACCTTCTTTCTGACGCCTCAGGCTCATCCGCAGCCACGGACCTTGCATCGATGCTTGTATTCGGACTGCGGAGCCTGATGCGCGGTTAAGTCATAACCCTACTTCGCGTATACCGCCTCGATCTTGCTCTGTAATTCGTCCACTGCTTGTTGAGCCGTGAATCCGGAATCCAGAAGCATCTTTTGGAAGACGTCGTTGACATATCGAAGGTTATAAATCTCTCCAGCCTTCGGGTTATACTCTGCGGGGTATCCAAGGAAAGCAAAATGTGCGATGGAGTCGACAAATCCTTTGTTCTTCTCCTCCTGCCATACGGACTCATTTGCCAGGTCCGTGTAAATAGGACCGGTCAATGGAGCTCCATTCTGCACCCACTGGCCGTACCACGCTTTGTCCGTCATATATTCGATGAAGGATTTGGCAAGCTCCTTGTTCGCAGATGCCTTGAATATGCCTAGATTGTTGCTAATGCCAGGCACTACCGCTCCCTTCGGTCCTGCGGGCAGCATGGCGATCCCCGTATTCTCGTACAGTTCGGGATTATCGTTCTTGATCGTCGCAGCCAAGCTGCCGACGTTGAAGATCATGGCCGACTGGCCGCTTAAATACGATTTGTTGTTGCCGCTGTCATCCCATCCGATGGAGCTCGGAGGCGTCACCTTATCTTCGATGAAAATATCCCTGATCAACTGAACCGCCTGAAGAGTTTCGGGCGAATTCACCGTTACATTTTTGCCGTCCTCGGTATCGAGGGAACCTCCGTAGGACCAGATGATCGCCCGGGTCAGCCATTCGGCATCCGAATTGCCTTTCCCGTACCCGAGTCCTGCGCCGTATATCCCTTTGGAAGAATCCGTGAGTGCCTTCGCCATTTCGCGGAATTCCTCCCAGGTTCCGGGCGGCTCGCTGTAACCGGCTGCCTGAAGCATGTCCTTCCGATAATATAAAGCCGTAGACTCGGTCCAGAACGGCACTCCGTATAATTTGTCCTCGAACGTTACGGAGGTTTTCAGGCTGTCCTGTATTTCCCCGTTAGCGTTCTCCACGCTGCTCACAACGTCGGTAACCTCCTCGAGAACGTCCTTGGCATAGAATTGTCCGACTTCCTGGTAGCCGAAGAAGGAGACGTCCGGCGTAGTACCCGATTCGATGGCTGCCGACCATTTCGGATAAAAGTCCTCGTAAGCGATAAACTCCACGTTGACATTCACGTCATGCTCTTCGCCGAACTGCTTTGCCCTCTCTTGGATCATCTGGTTTTGCTCTTCGAACATCTGCTTCTTCATCCAGAATGTCAGGGTTTCCTTGCCCGGATCGGCATTCCCTGATCCGCTGCCTCCCGTTCCCCCTACACTGCATCCTGCCATCAATATCATGACTAAAGCAGCCGTTACCCATCGTATGGAATTTTTCTTCATCTTCATCATGTTCACCCCTAAGCATATAGTGGAATGTCCTTACATCATTCATTGTAAGGGCTTCATAAACTGGGTTAAATGATATAGGCTTAACATCCGCTCTCCTTACTTAACATGATGCCGCAATCCAAAGCAGCGGCCGAATTAGACAAAAAAAGCCCGCTTCCAGCCACATGCATGGCTGAAAACGGACGGTAATAAGGCTTTATTACGGCATTCCTGTTTCCAAACTGTTTCGGTATTCTTGCGGCGTCACGGAATAATACTTTTTGAACACCCGAATAAAGTAATTCGGGTTGTGGTATCCCAGCTTCAGGGCAATCTCGAAGTTCTTCAAGGAGTGGTCTGCCAGCAGCTCGGCCGCTTGCTCCATTTTCAACCGGAGCACATAATCACTCACATTCGATCCGGTCTCCATTTTAAAGAGGCGGGACACGTGAACCGGATGCATATACATATGGTCCGCAATGGCTTGCAAGGAAATATCCTGAGACAAATGATCCCGTATGAACCGTTTCATCCGGGACACGGCAGCGCTCCGGTCGCTGCGCGTTGCCTGTTCGGCGCTTGACTCCAGTAGAGGCAGAACTTGGCCCACCCATTTGCCGAGCGTGGCAGCGGTCGTGCATTGCGAGAGTCCCGTTACATCCGCTAGGGACGTTCCGACGATATCGGCCAGACTGCGTCCGTTCTTGTGCGCATATGCGCTAAGCGAGGAATATATAAAGAAAAAGGCTTCGATTACATGCTCTTGCGATTGACTGTGCGCGAGCGACAATTCCTTCAGGATCTGCTCAAGTTTCTCTTGGATTTGCTTCCAACTGCCGGATTCCAGCAGATGATGAAGCAGTGGAGGCTCATAACACTTTTGCAAGGAACGGACCGGAAGCAGCTCCTCCTCATCTTCTGCGTAAACGAACATATCACTGTGGCTGCCGATATGGCGGCGCAAAGCGAAAAGACTGTCTTGATACAGCTTTCGGACATCTTCCGGGAAGGAACCTCGCTTTCCGATCAGGACGGAGATTGTTCCTTTCAGGTAACGGCTGACATTCATCTGCAGCTGTGCAGCGAAATGCTTGAGCTCATTCTCCTCCGCATGCTCATGAGGGTCCATCCCAGCCGCCGAATCATCGCTTTCAAAAACAAAAAAGACGAGATATCCATGTATGTCCCTGCATCGCCACAATCGAAACCGTTCCCCGAAGATCTCGTCCGCCATGTTACCGATCGCGTACTCCATGATGGAGGAGTCATAGGGGCTCATTTCCGTCAGACGGTCCTCCATCCGTACAAGCATCAAAGCCGATTGCTTTCCGATGGCGGATTTCATTTCAAGCAGCTCCAGTTTTTCGGCCCAAACGTTCTTTGGTGATTTCATGCCTTGAAGTAGCTGATTCAGGAATTCGCCTCGAATATGTGGCAGATTAATCCGAAAAGCCTGAACCGCGCGATTATAGGTTTCGCTGGACTCACGCTCCTGCCGCAGCGATTCCACAGCTCCGCCTACTTTTTCAAGAACGACTTCGTCGCTGACGGGTTTTAGGAGGTACTCATAAGTGCCAAGCGTAATGGCTTCCTTCGCGTAAGCAAAATCGGCATACCCGGACAGCAGGATCGTTTTGATATTCTTCCACCTTGATTTCGTGATCTCGACAAGCTCAAGACCGTTCATCCGTGGCATCGTGATGTCGGAAATCATGATGTCGACCGGCTGCGTCTGCAGTATTTCCAGCGCTTCGAAAGCGGAGTATGCCTTGCGTACCTCATCGATTCCGATTTTCTGCCAAGGTATCGTATGCGCAAGCCCCTCTACCACGCTTGCTTCATCATCAACGATCAGCAATGTATACAACGTCCTCCCCCCTTTCTTTACTTGAGATTTCCCAGCATATTTCCACGCGAAGTCCTCCTGACGGTGATTCTGAAAAGGTCAGGCCCGCATGTTTGCCGTACCGGGTGACCAGTCTCTGATGAATGTTCCATAGACCGAATCCCCCGCTTTCGTTCAAAGGCTCTTCGACCTGTCGCTTCAGCTTATCGATGATGCCGTCGTCCATGCCCTGGCCGTTGTTGTCAATTCTGATCCTGCATCGGCTCCCTTCGATTTCTCCGGAAATATGAATCATCGCGAAATCCAACTGATCCTCAACACCATGGATGACGGCATTTTCCACGATAGGCTGGAGCAGAAGACGCGGAATCTCCAGCTGCATCATGCTGTCAGGAACCTCGATCTCGAAGGTTAGTCTCTGAAGCCGCAGCATCTGAATCGTTAAATAATTGTCAACCAGCTTCACTTCCTCTTCAAGAGGCGCGGTCGGTTTTTCCAGTCGCGTCGTGTATCGGTAATACTCCCCCAAGTTCAGGGCCATGGCCACAACAGCTTCCTTATCGCCAAGATTGGCCATGTTTTTGATGTAGAACAGGCAGTTATACAGGAAGTGAGGGTTAATTTGCGATTGGAGCTGCTTAAGCGTCGCTTCCTTGGATCGCAAAGACTCTTTGTACACCCGCTCGATGAGCTCCTCGATTTGCTCTGCCATGTTGTTGAAGGAGTGAAACAGATACATGAATTCGTTCTTCGGCACATCCTTCAGACGCGTCATGTATTGACCGTCCCTGATCCTTCTCACCGCATGAAGCAGGCGGGAAATCGGACGCTGGACATTGCGGTACAACAACAAGGTCAGCAGTAAGACGAGAATAAGCAGGAGCGATACGGAAATATAAAAGAGAGCGCTGCTTAAAGTGATCGGGGAATATACGCTGTCCAGCCGGACAAAATCCACCAGATACCAGCCCAAACTGCTGGACAAGACGTAGTTCATTACATATTTGCCCTGCCCCGATTGCACGATTCGGCTGCCCTCTTCCCCAAGCTGCAATTCGTTCAGGGTGCCGGCGGCCATTTGTATCGTATCTTCGACCGATGTGCTGTTGGCAATAACGGTACCGTCAGGGGCATACAGGAACGGCTCGCTGTCCCCGTCCTGTTTCAATCGATTCAGCATATTGACCAGATTCTGGTCGGTGAAACGGACCTCCACGATCAGATCCTGCGTCGAAGCCGACGTTCTCATCCAGCTAAAAAAAGCTTGCCCTCGCAAATCCCGATGATAAGTCCAGTTCTGCTTATGGGCATGAGCCAGGTATTCGACATCATACCTCGCCGACAAGTCGGTAGTCAGCAATTCACGATACTGCGTCAGGTACATTAAGATTTGGCTGTCCCAGCTGCTAGTTGCAATCTGCATGTTCAACATATCTGTGATCCGCTGCTGACTGTCGATTCGCTCCATGGGAGTGCTGCCTGAGCGCTCCGCCAGATAACTCTTAATCCCGTCATCATTGCTCGCAATCACCGAATATTTCGTTAGCTGATCGATCATGGTGTCCATCTGACTCATGAAAAATGTCAGTCGGTTCCGCTGGCCCTCCTCCACAGCCGAACGGACGACGTTGATGCTGACCTGATGGGAGTAGGCATACAGCAAAATAATGGGAATCACCAGGACCGCCAGCAATGTTGTAAGCTTCGCAAACGTACTTGTTCTTAACCGCTTCATCAAAAACATACCCCCGTGTCAGAGCGATTCGCTCTACTTCTCGCTGTCCATCAGTTCTTGCAATTGAACGTTTGCCGACTCGGCAGCACTTCCGACATCTTCGCCGATAAGTCCTTTCACCACGATACCGCCGATAATGTCCCGCGCTTCCTTCACGTGAATGACTTTGGGACGGTCATAGCTCATTCCGATCGGAATGGATTCATTGATCACTGGAATCAGCTCATCCGGAAAGCCGGAGATTCCTTCCTTGTCATGCCACAGCGAGCTCCGTGCTCCCGGATTACCGATCTTCTGGGCTTGCAGCACCATATCCCTGCCCGAAGCCCACTCGATGAAAGCCCAGGCTGCATCCTTGCGGGCAGAATTCGCATTGATGCCAATGGCCCATGCAGTGGTGCTATACGGCTTGCGACCGGCATCACCTGCCGGAAAGAGCGCATACCCGATCTTTTCCTTTGCTAATCCCGATTGCGATAGCAGGGAGTAGATCGCGCTGGCATCGGTAAAAAATACCGCCTTTCCTTGCGCAAAGAGATCTGCGGATTGCGGCCAGCTGTAACTGAGCGCATCGGGAGGCCCATAGTTTCCGAGCAGCCTTACGTATCGCTGAATCCCCTTGAGCGTTTCCTTTGTGTTCAATGCTGCTTTATCTGCATTTAGAAAATTCCCGCCCTCGGAGTAAACGAATGACGATAGCTGGGTTACGAGAGCGCTTCGCTGCCCTCTAGCGACAAATCCGTACATGCCATGCTCGGGATCATGCACCTGTTTAACCGCTGCTTCCAGCTCTTCTAAGGTTTGCGGGACTTCGATCCCCTTTTTCTCCAGCAGGTCTTTGCGATAGTATAGAATCTGCTGCTCCGTCGATAGCGGGACGGCAAGCAGCTTTCCGTTCACCGTTACCGATTCCAGCGCCGTTGAAGAGAAATCGGCGAAGTCGTAACGCGGGTCCGAAACGGCATACGATTCCAAGGGCGTTAACCAGCCGTTGCTCTCATACAGACTTAGCTCTTCCAACGGCCGAATCATGAACACATCGGGACTTTCACTACCTACCGTCATCTGCACGAACATCTTTTGGCTGAGCTGCTCATTGGTCAACGCTTGAAAATCCACCTTGATTCCCGTCTGCTTCTCAAATTCGGGAAGATGGGCGCGAAGGATGTCCGCAACCGGATTTTTAGCCATATATGCGGTAATCCGCACGTTGTCAAACGGGCGTTCCGGTTGGTGAGACATTCTGCTATCGGCCCCGTTCCTCCCCGCCATGCATCCGGCTGCCGAGACCATAATGACGACAATCCATAACACCATGCAGAAACGTCCTGCAAACTTCATAACTTCCCCTCCTGTCAGTCGGTCATAAATCGATATTAAAGCGTTTACAATGGAGAAGACACTGAAAAAATTTAACATCTGGTATACATATTTAGCCTTTCATGCATGGACCTAACTCACATTCAGCATTACGACAGACGAAATGGCCCTCTTTATCAATGACTTTATCAATAAAAAAAGCCGCCATGATGGCGACTTTACTTGCGCATATATTATTATCATCTGCATTCATATTGATAATAGTCTTGTGCATGCACTGCTTGAAATCCAACCGACTCGTACAACTTCAGCGCATGGTCGTTTTTCGTTTCGACTTCCAAATGCACCGAGTATCCGGCCGAGCTCTGTTCCTTCACGATGCGACGCAACGCTTTTCTGCCTATTCCTCGGCCTTGATATTCCGGCAATATGCAGAAACCATAGATCCACGCCTGCCCCTCTTCGTGGCTGACTCTAAGCTTCCCGACCGTTTCTTCGTTTACGTCAATCATAAACTTACTCGTATTATCAGCAAAATGATGGCTCTCCATCGCTTTGGCATCTTCTTCGTCCAATCCGAATGCTTCCACGGATAAGCGCACGCTTGTTTCATAATCTTCCAATGTTGCCTGCCTCAGTAGAATACCGTCCGAATCCTCAAGCGGCAATTCCTGCCACATCATTTGATGCTCCGTGAAAGCATGCTCCGCACCCAGCTGATGCAAAAAAGCCTTAGCTGAATCGGAGCCTGCAGGCGCATTCAACAAGATTTTCTTGTATCCGGCGAGTTTTACCTGTTCCATTCCGAGATGAAACAATCGCTGGAAATGCCCCTTTCGTCGTTCGGCAGGCTTTACCATGCCGCATACCTCGACGGTCGAACCAAAAGGATATAGCCCTAGAAACGCTACAAGTTCCTTTTCCTCATAATGAAAGAAATCCAGATTCTCCGTTTTGCGTTCTCTGAGCATTTCCCAATTCAGCTTTAATTGGATATGGTCATGAAGTTCGCACTCGGCTTGCAATCGTTCAATGTCTTTTAGCTGTTGTGTCGTTAGCATGTTACCTCCTTAACGGTTCTGAATGAATTTACGGTCTCGTGCTATTTCAAAATATGGGATAATACGGCTACCGGCTTCCGGCCGGGGATCAGCTGTCGGCCATCCGTATAACCCTCTTCGCGTCCCTCAAGCTCTTGGATGAGGACCGAACGCCAATAACGGATTCGTTCCTGCCGATCTTCGTCCCCGATTGCGTTGTGCAGCTCATTGGGATCATCAACCAGATCGAAGAACTGCTCCTTGCCTGTTTGGGAGAACCAGATGTATTTCTCCTTTCCGTCGGTAACCCAATGATTGGACTGAATCCCTTGAGCGTGCTCTCCATGAAGATGGGGACGCCAAGCCGGCTTGCTTCCCCCATCCCTTTCTGCTGACGCTAGTCTCCAGATGCTCTCGCCTTCGACCGTTTCCGGTATAGGCACGCCGGCCGCTTCCAGCAGCGAGGGCATGATGTCCCGCATTTCCACGACATGATCTGAAACCGTGCCGCTCTTCAGGCCTAAACGGTTGCCGGGATCGTTAACGATAAACGGCACGCGGGTGCTGCCTTCGTACGGAAGAGACTTTCGGAATAAATGATGGTCCCCCAGCAGCTCGCCATGATCGGAAGTAAACAGGATCACCGTGTTGCCTAGCTCCCCATATTCGTTCAATGATTGCAAAAAGCGTCCGATTTGGTGATCGATATGCGTGATCAGGGCGTAATAGGCAGCCATCGCTTTACGCAGACGGCGTTTCGGGACCAGCCCCCGCCCCGTTATAGGGGAGTATCCGGCCTGATCCGGGTCCTCCGTCTCCGCCCAATCGCCAACCGGTGGCTTAGGTATATCGGCATCCTCATACAGATCCAAGTAGGCCTGCGGAGGATCGAACGGAGGATGCGGCCTGACGAATGACATCCACAGGAAGAACGGCTTCCCGGGGTCCCGTCGACGCAAAAAATCAATCGACTGCGTTACCACCCAGTTGGTTGGATGCTGCATTTCCGCCAAATGCCAAGGACGAGCGACGGTTGATGAATTGCAGTCCAAACCCAGATCGGTCATATCGGCGCCCGGCACCCTCTCGCGGAGCCACTGCAAGTAATCGTCAACTTGATCGTAATGCTCCTGCATCGGAATGCCGTGGTTATTGCGGTTGTGGTGCAGGTAACCATCGTGAAGCATTACATTGTGGAACCCGAGCAGATTGCGTGCAGGGTAAACATGCATCTTACCGATACACTGCGTGTGATAACCGGCTTTAGCCAATTCCCCAGGCAGCGTCTCCTTGTAATTCCACGGGACGCAGTCTTGATAGCCGACGCGCCCGTGAACGCGCTGGGATTGGCCGGTGAAGATCGCCGCTCTTGCAGGTACGCAGGTGGGTGTGGCCGAATACGCACGGCTGAACCTTACGCCGCTCCTTGCAAGCTCGTCCAGATTGGGCGTTTCCACCACAGGGTGACCTGCTATGCTAAGGCAATCAAAGCGCATCTGATCGACCGTAATGAGCAGCACATTCGGCCTTCCCTGGTGTTGAGTCGAATTCATCATATTCCCTCCTCGGCATGATACGGATATCTATTTGATCATACCTTGTTGCTGAGGGTTGTCAATTGCTCCTTTAGAAGGTGCGGTTCTCCCATACATACGACGGAATCTCCCAATCCCCGTTTCCCAATCTGTATAATACGGCCATCTGCAGCTATTTGTTTCGCAAAGACATTAAAAGACCTGATTGCAGACGGATGTGCATCCCATCTGACAATCAGGCCTAACCGTTTCCTTACTCTGCGATTATCCGTAACAGCGCCGGGTGAATTACGACGGTTATGAATCCACCATTCCTTGCCGTGATCGCAGTTGGCATAAATGCCGTCGATCGCATTGCGCGCAAAAAAGGCGGGATCATTTCAGGTTTCCACGTTGGCGTGAGCATGCGGGTAAGCGTTGGAATCATGCTTCTGGTGCAACTCTCACGACAATAAACATCAATGATTATTTTTCGAGTGCAAATAGAGCTGCTGTTGTTCCATGAATCTGAGTCGTATCAAAAACAGGGATATTCGTATCTTCCTGTTTAATAAGAAGACCAATTTCTGTGCAGCCAAGTATGACTCCTTGGGCACCTTGCTTCTGTAATTGGTTGATCACACGCAAATATTCGTTCTTGGATTGTTGAGAAATGATACCCAAGCACAATTCTTCATAAATGATATGGTTGATAAGTTGTATGTCATCTTCATCAGGAATCAGCACATGAATGCCGGCAGTAATCAGTTTTTCCTTGTAGAAATCCTCAGTCAGCGTGTATTTGGTTCCAAGCAAAGCTACGTGATCTATGCCGCTTTCTATGAGCTTCTTCGAAGTGGCATCTGCAATATGAATAATGGGAATACGGATTCTTTGCTGAATGATTGGAGCAACCTTATGCATCGTATTGGTGCAGATTACGATAAAATCCGCACCTCCCCTTTCAAGGTTTACGGCAACATCTCCTAAAATTTCAGCGCTCTTGTTCCAATTTCCAACGGCCTGGCATTCTTCGATTTCTTGGAAATCCACGCTGTATAACAAAATTTTTGCGGAATGCAGCCCACCCCGTTGTTCCTTTACGACCTCATTTATAATCTGATAGTACATCACGGTGCTCTCCCAGCTCATACCTCCGATGAGTCCAATTGTTTTCATCATTGCCTCCGTAAGATTCAATTTTTCCTTGTCATTACTCTAATGTAAACAGATGTTATGATCAACGCAAGCAGCAGCCGGCATAACTGGTCGACAAGATGGCAGTCGTCCCCAATACCAGGAATCCGTTAATCATGGTAAGCAGCTGCCCTGGCGCCTACGCTGCCAGTGGATCATGGAATCAGATCAGCCGATCAGGATCCATTCAAAAAAAGGACACTGCCCAAATCAGGCAGTGTCCTTACTCTCTCTATGACTCGTAACCATTCCATTACAAGGTCATGGCATGTCCATACTTCGCAAGGAACGCTTCCTTAGCTTTGTAGTCCTTCATCACGCTGCCGACGCATCGCCAGAAGGATCGGTCATGATTCATATGCAAGAGATGACAGAGTTCATGAATGACCACATAATCAATGACCTCGATGGGCGCCATCGCGAGGCGATAGTTGAAGGTAAGATGCTTTGCCGAGCTGCAGCTACCCCATTTCGTTTTGGAGTCCTCGATGATGAAGGATTTCGGCGTGACTTTCAGCTGCTTCTGATAAATTCGGATGCGCTCCGCAATCATCTTCTTGCAGCTTGCGAAGTAAAATCTCTTCAGATCCCGTTGAAGCTCTTCTTCCGTTCGCCCGTCCGTCTCGATTAACTCATGAAGCGAATAATATTGCCCAAGATGAAGGAATTTGCCTTCATCCTCGTAAGCCTTGACCTTCGAAGCCGTTCGGGCTGCCTCGATCGCTTGCAATTGCTTCACGATTTTACTCCCGTGCCGCCTTACGGCGTTGATCACCATCTCATCGCTTGTACGATTCGGCGCCTTCACCGTGATCAGACCCGATGGGTGGACTTGGATCGAAAGCTTTTTGCGTGGACCGTATTCTACATGACATTCGATTTGTTGTTGTTCTATTTGGATTTTCATCTATCACCAACATCGTTTCCGTAAGTTTTTATTATCAGATGGCGGAAAATCGTTTAAGCCTCACGACTGCATCTCGTTTTCGATTCGTTTCATAAAGTCTTCGGCCGCACTGTAGCCGAGTTGTTTAAGATACCAATTGTTGGCCGCCGCCTCGATCAGACTGGCTACGTCGCGACCCGGCTGAAGCTGAACCTCGATATGAGGAATTTGGATGCCTAGATATTCCGTAAATTGAGGCACGGCCTCCAGCTCGTTGTTTAGGGAATTTTCACGCCAAGGCACCAATTCAATGTCGAGCACGATTCGCGTCTCATCCTGAAAAGCCGTTCGCCCGTATTGACGCACCACATTGATCAATCCGATGCTTCGCAGCGCAAGGAACTCCCGGGTTGTCTCATTATGCGTTCCGAGAAGAGTCGAAGGGCCCAGCTTTTTGAGCACCACGATATCGTCCGCCACAAATCGATGGCCCCGCCGGATAAGGGTGTGGGCTGTTTCGCTTTTGCCAATACCGGATTTGCCGCGGAGCAGGATTCCTATCCCGGATACATTCACGCATACCGCATGGATCGACATCTCCGGAGCCAGCGTCTTCACCAAATAACTGTTCAACTTGGCAATAAACTCCGTTGTCGTCTCGGTCGTACGCAACAACGGTATTCCTTCCTGATTGCAGAATAGGGTCAGATAAGGGATCTCCTGCTGTCCTGAGGTGACAATAAAGCACGGCGGGTGATATTTGACGATATTCCCGATATGCAGCTTGCGTTCTTCTATGCTAAGCGTCAATAAATAGTTAATCTCCTTACGGCCGAGCACCTGGACTCGCTCCATCGGGAAAAAATCGAAATACCCGACAAACTCCAGACCCGGTCTGTGCGTCTGCGGACGGGTAATCATTCGATCCATGCGATTGGCGCCTGCAAGTACTTCCAAATGAAATAACTCCGTAAGACTTTGAACGGTAATCGACTTCATGTTGTTCTCCTCCTGCGGCTATAAGTGTTCCTGAAAAGGCCTGATCATTATTGCAGCATTCGGATATATTCAACGGCCGACGGGTACTTTCCTGCAACTCATTGTTCGAAGGCTGGATGAACGACAGCCTCGCACCGATTTGACGGATATGGTTGCCGTCTGCCCACAAGATGAATTAAGGGTAGACCATTTCCCCAATTGGACAGGGCTTAGATATCTCATAATAAGGGCTGCGTGGTAGTTCATCTCCGTTTCTTGACATACGCCAAAGAACGGCTATCAGGAGACCAATCCAGCAGCGTGTACAGTTCGATGTGTAGGCAATCCACTCTTGGACGATACCATGGGAAACCGTTTGCAAAGCCAACATCCTCTCTTGAATCATCTGATACTTTAGATATATTCAAGGAGGAGGGTTAGGCGACCGTCCCGGAACGCATGTATGAGCAGAGCTTCACCATAAAACCGATGCTTGGATCGGTAAATGGAATAAGCTTAAGCGATAGGTGTTCCATTCGGCAGATCGAAATCCGGCTTCAGGAGCACCACGTCCCCCTGCTCCGGTACGCCGCCGAGCACAAGCACCTCTGATTGATAGCCGGCAATCCGTCTAGGCGGGAAATTGACGACGGCCACTACTTGCTTTCCTACAACGCTATTCGCGTCATACCGATTCGTAATTTGTGCACTTGTACGCTTGATCCCGAGCGGGCCGAAATCAATCTTCATTTTAATGGCGGGAACGCGCGCCTCCGGGAAGGGCTCTGCTTCCACGACCGTCCCGACGCGAATATCCAGCTTGGTAAAATCATCGATGGTTGCCATGCATGTAACTCCTTACAGGTAGGTTATGGAACATGTTCATGTGCTTCGCGACATGAAATTTAAGTACCATCTTACCACCTGGGGCTGCAAGCATTCAAGAGACAGATTGGTTTAGAACGTTCTATGACGAAGGAGATCAGCTTAGGAGTCACACGAGATGCCTGACTGGCCCCTCTAAGATCGTTGATCTTCCACAAGCCTCAGCCAGTTCTGATGCTGCTTGCACACCTTTGCCCAAATCTGATCCCGTTCTAAAATGGAGTAGTTGACGAGCGGCTCGTTAAATACGTCCGCCAGGATCTCGAACCACTCCGATTTCGACGAGACCTCTGCGGCGTCCAGCATGCTGCCGTTCCATTTTCTCCAGATGTAGCCTTTGAGCTCGCTCATGCCCACATCGTGCCGCTGCCTGACAACCAATAGATCCATCCATGGGGATTCCGGCGATCGGCTGTAAAATTCATGATTTGTTTTAAATAATTCCAAGCTGTTTACAACCTCAGGCGCATAATCTACCCCTACATAGGAATATTGGGGATCATGGATCAACCGCCAGCCCTGATCCGTTATGCCGGACGGCTCAAGTATATACGTGAAAGGCCCCTGTGCGTATTTCCCGAATTTCAATGGGATCGGCTCCCATGGCATATCCCCGAGACCGACGTCGACAAGCCAAGACTCTTCTTCCCCAAGTTCTTCGTTCATGAGGCTGACCGTTAATCCAAGATGGAAGCCGTTAATCCGTGGCTCTTGTCCTAACGGCTGTACGCCGGCCTTATGCCAACTAACCGCATACCCCAAGGCTCGAAGAAGAGCGGTAAAAGCTCCATTCAAATGAAAACAATAACCGCTTCGTTGATGGATCAGCAGTTGTACCGAATTTTGGATATCCAAGGGAGTCGGTTTCCCGGCAAAAATATCCAGGGTCTGCCAAGGAATTCTTGCCACGTGCGCTTTATGCAGCTCGAATAAATATTCCTTTGTCGGAGCCTTGATTTCGGATATGCCTAATCGGTTCAAATACGCCTTTACCTCACTATGCGTGATCATAAATACCTGCTCTCCTTCTCCTGTTTTTTGCTTATCATAACTAACAAATTGACCTGCATGGAATGGTCAGTTTGTTGGTGTTATAAAAGACAGGAGGGTTCCCGAGTGGTTAGTTCATGTTCCAGGCTTTTTGCAGCAGCCGTATGCCCGTTTCCATTTCGGACGCATTCAAACTGGCAAATCCCAAGTATATCCTCGGGTAATGTCCAGCGTCTTGACGCTGATTTATCCACGTCTTCCGCAAGTCGTATACTTTCACGCCGGCTTTCGCAGCCTCCTGAATCAATTCCTCCGAGGTAGCTTCTTTTTTGACGAGCAGTTGAAGGTGAAGCCCGGCATTCTGACCCGTAATTTCAACAAACTTGCCAAGATGAGTCTCGATCAGCTCGATCAACCGATGATGTCTTTTCTTGTACAGGTTACGTACTTTGCGAATATGGCGAAACCAATGCCCTTGTTCGAAAAAAACGGTCATCGCCCACTGCTCCACACGCGATGGGGCAAAAAACACCTCCTGCTGCATTTGGGTCAACTGATGCTGCAGTGCCTGTGGAAGAACCAGATAGTTCATCCGCAGTGCGGGGGTGAGTACTTTCGAGAAGGTGCCGGCGTAAATTACCCGTCCGTTATCATCCAATCCTTGCAGCGAAGCAATCGGCTTGCCTTGGTAGCGAAACTCGCCGTCGTAATCATCCTCGATGATGTATGCTTTTTTGGCATTCGCCCACTCCAGCAATCGTTCCCGCTCCGGATACGGCATAATGCTTCCTGTCGGGAACTGGTGAGAAGGCGTTACGTACACGAGCTCTGCGTGACTTTGCTCCAATCGGTCAAGCGAGATCCCCTTATCGCCAAGCGATATCGGAAGAATCTCGAAGCCATTCAGCTGAAATTGATCCCGTACCCGGCTGTAACCCGGTTCCTCAACGGCAACATGCTTCATCCCTTTCAGCATCCTGGAGAGAAGGCCTATGCTATATGCCGTTCCGGCACCAATGACAATTTGATCCGGCGTTGAATTGACCCCTCTGGAATTTCGCAGATATTCGGAAACCACGCGCCGAAGAGCGTATTCGCCTTGTGGATCCCCATACATTCCGATCTCGCATAAGTGGTGGTCCAGCGCTTCCTTGAGCATTTTATTCCAAATTCGTACCGGAAAGGCAGCTTGATCTAATCGGGTTGGATTGAAATCGATGACATTGGGATTGGTATGCGCATGGGAACGGATGACTGACATCGTGGTCATGGAGGGCGGCTGTTGATGCTGTTGGGAGTATGAGATTTCCTTGTAGGGATTCATGACGTAAAGCCCCGACCTCGGTTTGCTGATCACATACCCTTCTGCCGTCAGCATCTGATAAGCCGTCTCGATCGGCGTCTTGCTTATATTAAGCTGAAGCTGGAGGGATCGCACGGATGGCAATCGTTGTCCGTCGGGAATTGCGCCGTTTCGGATACCCTCACGAAGTTGAAGGTATAATTGCTGGTATAACGGAAACTCGCTTTGCTCGGGTAGAAGGATATCAAACATCATGGACCACCTCAGGCTTTTTTAATATAAATTCACGACCCACATTCCATTCAATCTGACTTGCACAAACAGCTCCAAAGTGACCATTACTATGTGGTCAAATATATTCTAGGCTAGCTATAGGCGGAATGTACACCAAAACTACCCGTTCAGTACGAAAGGACGAATGAGCCAATGACAACGCCTATTCATCTTCGGAACAAAATAGGGCGAGGCATATCCCCCGGTCGATTTATGGAGGGCATGAAGAGTCGGGGAATGAAACTGAGCAGCATCCTCAATACCCAGGAACAGTTTAGGCAAGTCTATGACCGCTTTCAATGGGGCGCTCGACCGGCATATATCCAAAACGTCATGGACGAGTTCAAAAGAAAACACGCAGATCAACAAGCCGGTTCATATCAGGAACAATGGGATCAGGTCTACACAAGGATCGGTGAACTCTACCATAAGGGGAACGAATACCGGAAGGTCATGCTTCAGGAGCTAAAGGAGCGATTTACTTCATTCGCATGAATTGGAATCGCGCCGACGGCGGTTCAACATCGACAAATAGACAGATAAAAGGTAACGTGCGATCAAAACCTTCTATTTGTGAGCATGATCGTAACTTAAGTCACACTCCCACTGCTTAAATCTTCCTGAATATGTTATCATTACTATCGAAAGCGCCTAATGGAGTTGCTGTGTATATAACTGCTCATTAGGGTAAGTAATTAGAAGCTTTCCATGTATAGGACTTCATTAACTGAGTACAAGGGAGAGAAACATGGATGACTAAAAATGAAGCTCAGCGCCCGTCCCGCGTCGTGATCATCGGTACAGGAGCTGTAGGAGCAACGACTGCGTACACCTTATTCTTGCGGGAACGAGTATCTGAACTGGTATTGATCGATGCCAACCATGACAAGGCTCTTGGCGAAGCCTTGGATATGAACCACGGGCTCCCTTTTGCTGGCGGGGTGAAACTTTGGGCTGGAGATTACAGCGATTGCAAGGATGCAGACATCATTGTCATTGCCGCAGGCTCCAACCAAAGACCGGGCGAGACGCGAATTGATTTAATGAAGCGGAATACGGCCATATTTGACGATATTATTCAAAATATCGTGAAGTACAATGATCACGGCATCATTCTCGTGGCTACGAATCCGGTTGATATTCTGTCTTACGTCACATTGAAAAAGAGCGGCTTCCCGGTTAATCGGGTAATCGGTTCCGGCACCCTGCTCGACAGCGCCCGCTTCCGTTATTTGATCGGTCAAAACAAAGGCATCAATCCGCGCAGCATTCACGCCCATATCGTCGGCGAACACGGCGATTCCGAGCTGCCGCTCTGGAGCATCGCCAACATTGCCGGTATCGGGATCGATCTGACGGACCATGAAAGAGAAGATATCTTTGATCGTACCAAGAATGCCGCATATGAAATCATCAACGCCAAAGGTTCCACTTCCTATGCCATCGCATTGGCGCTTGACCGGATCATCGTCTCCATTTTGCAAAACGAGGGTTCCGTTCTCAATGTGTCCACGCTGCTTACAGACTACCATGGCGTGTCCGACGTATATCTAGGGGTGCCGTGCGTGGTTGACCGCACCGGGGTTCGGGAAATTCTTAGCCTTGACTTTAACGACGAGGAATTGACCCAATTCCATGCTTCCGCTAACAAACTGAAAGAACAGATTTCCAAAATCTTCGAATAACCCAAACAAGGCTTTCCGGATGAACGTTCCGGAAAGCCTTGTTTTATTTGGCATGGCGTCCGTGCACGACGAGGCCCGCTTGCTATCCATTCGCTGCATAAATTGAGAATGCGCTGTTTATCAGAAGCAGTCCCATCAATACATTGAACGTGCGTTCATATCGGGACAACAGGTTTTGGAACAGCGAACCGCATAGCGCCCAGGTCATATTGGCGCAAATGCCAACGATGGTGAGCAGTATCGAAAATAATAACAGCTGCGCTTGGGTTGTTGCAATTGGCATCACGAAGGTCGATACGGCCGTAATCCCGTATAAAATGACCTTCGGATTCATGAATTGAAATATGAATCCGAACGTAAAGCTGTTAAATCCGCCTGGCTTATCATCTGCTTCCCCCTGCGGCCTGCTACGCATGATTTTTACGGCAAGATAAATCATATACAGGAAACCGATCATATTCATAACCGATCGAATCTTCGGGATGTATTGATACATTGCCAAGTTGAAGTAGCTGGACAGCAGCATAATGATCAAACACCCGGCTGCAACCCCGCCGATAAAGCGCATCGTTGCTCGAAAACCGTAACTTCGTGCATTGGTCATCGAAATAATGTTGTTGGGACCGGGCGTAAATGAAGCTACAATGGCATAAGTCAACAGCGGTAGGATAAACAAGCTCTTAACTCCTTTCTTGTTTGTATGTTATAGTGATTCTAATCGGTCGTTATAGCGACCGTGCGTTATCATTATACTTTATGTGTGTTATAACGCACAATATGTACAGTATAGAGGTGAACCATCATTTGAAACCCATCAATCTGATATTGGCGAACAATTTAAAGGTGCTCCGGGAGCAGAGAAAGCTGAGTTTGGACAAAGTCGCGGAAATGACCGGCATCAGCAAGACGATGCTGGGTCAGATTGAACGCGGGGAATCAAGCCCCTCCATAACCACCGTCTGGAAGATCGCTAACGGATTAAAGCTTTCTTTTTCGTCTTTGATCAATGAGCCGCATTCCGGTACTGTCGTGGTATCACGGGAAGAAGTGCAGGCACTGGTTGAGGATAACGGCCGGATTCGAATTTATCCGTATTTCCCGTATGAAGACGGGCGGCGCTTCGAGATATATTCATTAGAAATGGAACATGGCGGTTATTTAAGTGCAGAGGCCCATATCGAGGGTACGGAAGAGTTTATTACCGTTTTCGATGGTGAGGTCACCGTTCGTGTCGATCAGGAGGAATATACGGTAAAGCAAGGTGAATCCATCCGCTTCAAAGCAGACAAACCTCATGTTTATCATAATTCCGGGGATTCCCTGAACCGGTTAAGCATGGTGATCCATTATTCCGGATCATGATGTCGATGGAAAACAGCAACGGCACCCTTTTCATGAAGGGTGCCGTTGCTGTTTTGAAACTGCTGTATTATTAACGTTTTACCGACGCAGCGAATTTGCGCTGACCACCCCATACCGGGACAGCAGCTTGCGGCCGAGCAGCCCCACGGCCCGGTCTGTCAGGAATCCCATCAATCCCAGGCAGATCAAGCCGACAAATATCCAATCTGTACGGAAGAACAATCGTGAATTCCATATAAGATAACCAACGCCTTCATTGGATGCAATCATCTCGGCCCCGATAATCGCCATGAACGAGGTTCCCATCGCAAGCCGAATGCCGGTGAACATGAAAGGGACGGTTGCAGGAATGACGACATGCAGCACAATCTGCCATTCGGACGCCCCCATGCTGCGGGCGGAGCGGATCTTATCCTCCTCAACGGATAAAACGCCCGTCAGCGTATTCAAGACCACGATGAAGAAGGTTGCATACAGAATAAGCATGATCTTCGATGTCTCCCCGATGCCGAACCAGACCAGAAACAGGGTTATGAACGCAATCGGAGGAATGAACCGAATGAAATTGAGGAAAGGCTCGGCGAAAGCACGGATCGGTCCGACCTTCCCAATCATGATTCCGACCGGGATCGCTAGCAGGCTGCCAAACGTCCAGCCAAGCAGCACGCGGTACGAACTGATTCCGATATATTGAATCAAAGTGCCGTCCGTCAACAATTCGTATCCGCCCTTTGCCGTATAGACGGGACCGGGCAGAATTTCCGGGCCATACGCAAGGGACAGCAGATGCCAGACGCCAAGTCCTACCATCCATAACAGGATATGCAGGGACCATTTTTTAAGATGATTGCTCACGGGAACGCCTCCTCACTACTCGTCAAAATGCGATTGGATTTGGTTGTGCAGGGCATGGAAGGCCGGGTCTGACAAATCTCTCGGGTATGCAAGCGGCACCTCATAGATATCCGTTATTTTCGAGGAAGGTCCTGCAGACATAATGCCGATGCGTCCTCCCAGCAGAAGTGCTTCCTGAATATCGTGGGTCACGAAGATGACGGTTTTGTCCGTATCCTGCCATATGCGGACCAATTCCCTTTGCATCGTGCGTCTTGTCATCGCGTCCAATGCGCCGAACGGTTCATCCATGAGCAGGATCGAGGGATCATTGGACAACACCCGTGCCAGCTGTACCCGTTGTTTCATGCCGCCTGACAGTTCGCGCGGATATTTGCTTTCATGTCCCGCAAGGCCCACGAGCTCAATAAATTCGCCGGATATCTCCTTTCTCTTCTCAGCTGGCATCCGTTTCATGCGGAGGCCGAACTCCACATTCTCCCTAACCGTCAGCCACGGAAACAAGGATGAGTCGGCTTGCTGAAATACGACGGCACGATCTTGGCCGGGGCGCTCCACTTCCTTTTCCCCTACCCTTACTTGACCTGATGTCTTGGAGACGAAGCCGGCGATCAGACTGAGCAGCGTCGACTTCCCGCACCCGCTCGGTCCCAGAAGGACGAAGAACTCCCCACCTTTAACCGCCAGGTTGACGTCCTGGATGATATAATGTAAACCGCCTGCCGATGCTGATGCCTGCGTGTAACTTTTATTCAACTGCTCAATATGGATTTCATTCTGCCTTGACGCTGCTCTCATCTTCATCATCTCCTTACTTCAAATCAATGACTCGATCCGGGAAGGCTGTTCTTACCAAATCCAGATTCAATTTATCATTCAGCTCGAAATCCTTCTCGATGATACCGTTAGCGACCATGTATTCCTTCTGTCCCTGCAATCCCGCATAGGCTTTGTCCGTAAATTCAATGCTCCATGGATTCTTCGGCAGATCCTTTAAGGTCGCTTCCTTCGGCTGTTTGACTTCTTCGTACATCAAATCCGCTGTTTCCTCCGGATGGGCTTGGGCATAAGCCGACGCTTCATCCAGCGCTTTCAGAAGCGCTACGAATCCTTCCTTGTTGCTGTTGATTAATTCATTCGAAGCGATCAAACCGGTGCCAAGCCTTACCGGCGTCTTCGACATATCCGACAGCTCTCTGGCTTCGGCTAGGGCACCGAACTTTTCGTTCAGCACTGCGCCATATACCCATGCGGCGTCAATTTCGCCTTTTTTCAACGCCACGTAGGCCTCGTCGAAGCCTCCTTGCCCGATCAGCTCCACATCCGACAATGCAACCCCGTTATCGGCGAGATAAACATCCCACAGATAGGGAATGAATGTGCCCCTGGAGAAACTCAATTTCTTGCCCTTGAGATCGGCAGCGCTGGCGATCTCTTTACGGACGAACAATTTCCATTCGCTTGCGCTCAAATCCGTGGCTGTTCCGGTTGAGGCGAATATAGAGTAATCGCCTTTGCTAACAGCATTCAGGAGTGGGAAGTCTGCACCGAATGCAACATCCACCTGCTTAATAAACAAGGAGTTCACGCCTTCGGCCGGCGTTGCGAAGTTCACCAGCTCGGCATCAATCCCGTGTTTGTCGAAGATCCCCTTGCTCTTAGCTATACGAAACACCGCATTCGTGGAAATATCGGCGATTTTCAATTGAAATTTACTCTCTTGACTGTCACCGCTGGCCTTACCGCATCCGCTAAGCAAACTCATTGCCAGCGTCGATATCAGAAACCAAGCATGCCATCGTTTCAAATAAGGTCTACGCATCGCGATCCCTTTCTTTCTGCGTTATTTCGTCGGTCCTGGCCACGCATAACGCCCCCTCCCCATAGGAGATCGTGCCTTCTACTTCCACGGTCGTAACGGCACCTCTCGGTGCGGCACCTGGCAGGCGGTAATCTGCCACATCAAGCGGAGCAATCTCGGTCTCTATGGGCAATTCAAGCTGTGGCACCCATTCATAAGGAACCCGGTATGCGCGGTAGACCATATTGGAGTTGCGGATATTTTTATAAGGCGATATATATTCCCATACCAGTTCAAATTCTCTTGTCACCTCGAATATTCGGCCGTCGGCTCCTTCGGTAATCAAGGTGTTGCCGTTAGGCAGACGCTGTGCTGAGCTGATATACGGACTGTAGAATCGGTAAGAGTCCAGCGGAGCCTGAAAGCCGGCCTCCGTGGGCGTATACTGCCATTCAATCTCTAAGGTTACGGGATTGATTTCCAGAATTCGCGAATGGTCGCGCCGCGCTATCTTCAAGCCATCTGCCGCTTCCGGATTCGGCTTACCGTATCCGCCCCAGCCGCCGTTGTCGAAGATCAGAATATTGCCTTCGCCCGGAAGTCCCTTCGGTATGAGGTGAGCATGATGCTGGCCGATAATCCAGCCAATATGCTTCGTTTCTTCCGTGGAATAGTCAGGGCCAAGCTTCCAGACAATGTTCCCGGTTCTTTTATCGATGATGGCAATAATGTTCGTTTCCCGTGCATCCCAGATGATATTATCGGGATGGAAGCGTTCGTCCCCCGCATCATAAAACCGGTTAGGACCAAGCACAGATGCCGAGTTAATATGCATCCAATCGCCGGCATGGGCTCCGAAGCCGCGGGTATTCGGATCACGGGATAACGCTAGTTTCGCGTCCTCATCAAACCCGAGTTCATCAAAGTGATCGCTAACCGCCCATTCCCAAATGACATTGCCTTCCCAATCCACTTCGATGATCGTATCGTCCAACAGTTCGATGTCGGAAATTTCGGGACGCTTCACATTTTTGTGAGCAAGAATCAGCGTATTGCCGGAATCTACCTTCGGATCCTGCCCGGGTACATAATAACCGACGGGATTGCCCTCCCGCTGGTAATCATGATGCTGGCGAGCCATCCATTGTGCCGGATGACCCGGATCCTCTATGTATTCATAACGATCGAATTTCCAGACGATATTGCCTTCCCAGTCGACCTGTACCAGATTGGTTTCATCCTGAAACCCGTATTTCGGATCGCGCTCTGAGGTGCTCCCAAGCACATAACCTCCGGGAAAGAGCTTGTTCGGAAAACCCCGAAGCCCTTTCCATAAGTGAACCTCCCGGCCGTTCATGTCAATCAGGAGGGCGCCGGTATCCGCGGCTTGATAAATCGTGTAGCCGCTCCACGCCTTCCCCGGTTGAAATACGGTTGTACCCGTTGGATAAATCGTTGGATGTCCCATCGTTCAACTTCCTTTCTAATATGAATTTTAGTAAGAAATGAATTTGTTCGAGCGTTTCAGTGAGCCTGGATTGCTTTGATCAATTGCTGCCGGCGTATCGAAAGATGGGCGGGGCGGCCGAAGCACGAAATCCGAGAAGCCCTCCAGATGATCGTTCAACCGTTCAAAATAATGGATCAGATCCCGCAGCTCCTCATGCGAGAATATTCCGAATATTCGTTCGATCGAACGACCGCCTATGTATTCGTTACGCTTCAGCATTTCTCTTCCTGCATCCGTGAGGTCCAGCACAATCGATCTCCGATCGCTCTCGCTCCGTCTTCTCACCGCGAACCCGCAAGCCTCAAGTTTATCGCACAAGGCCGTTACCGCTCCGGACGTAAAATCGAGCTGTTCCGCAAGCTCCCCAAGCTTCTGCTCCCCATCCCGCAATATGGTGTTCAGGATCAACAAACCTGGCAGCGATACGCCTTCTATCGAGATTTTGTCACGCTCCTTGACAAATCTCCGCACCATTTTGCGAAAATGCCAATCCGCCTCTTCCATTAATGCCCAATCCGTTTCTTCCATGCCGCTCCTTCCTGTGGAACGATAGCCTCAGACTCCAAGTCATAATCCGTAACGATGTCCGGAAAATACAGAAAGGCTCCCATTTCCCCTTCCGTTAAAATAACGAAATCGAGTAAACAGGAGCCTTTGGTAGACCAATCGGCTGATATATCGTTCAATACTAAGATAATGAATGATCATTTAATGAGGACTGAATGAATTTGCTTGTGGCTAGATTAAACCAATTAATACCACCTGTCAAGTAGGAATTAAATATATATTTAAACCATCAAAACAAAACCCCGCACTAGATGCAGGTTTCTCCAAAGCCAAGCATATTGATATTGCATCAAGGTTGTTCCTCTTCTTTGTCGATAGGTCTCGAAGTGGATGCAAGAATAGGCTGTATGTCGATTCAGAAAATCCTATAGAAAAAAGCCGTCGAGACGGTTCCTCGACAGCCTGCATGCATCCCTATGTTTGGCTTGCTGTTAAGAAGCAATCTCATCGACCTTAATCCGACATTAATAAATGCCCGCTTTCTTGGAGGTTTGCTGAATTCCGTCGGTTCCATGAACCACTGTGTTCCCCCAGCCGGTCAGGTTTCCGCTTGGCCCAGCAGCCAGATCCAGATCGTTCAGCTCCGGGCTGTTTCCGTACCAGGACCAAGCCAGCCAGCCCACTTCCTTCTGCTGCCCGTACTTCATAATAGCAATCTCATCGACATCGGCACCTTGATGGTAGCCGCCGAACTCCCCAATGATTAAAGGCAACCCTTTGTTTAAAACATCATCCATATGCGTTTTCACCGTAGCGGCATCCTTACCGGCATACTCATACATATGGATGGAGAATACCGTATTCTTCAGTTGATCGGAAGCAAATACCGCGGCCCCCTCATCCACGATGGATTGCGGGTATTGCCCCCATCCGGCGGCATCAACGATCAACGTATTCTTAATGCCCGCGCTTCTTAATTTGGGAATGGCCTGCTTATAACCATCGGCCCATCCGCTGCTGTTCCAATTTCCATACCATTCATTGGCAATATTGACGATGACGCGGTCTTCTTTTCCGATCAATGCCCCTTTGATGCTGATCCAATAGTCGACGGCCGCTTCAAGGGAAGCATCATCATCTTTGCCTGTCGTGTCATGCACCTCCAGAACGGCTATCATTTGATGCTGTGACACCACTGAAATGATACTTTTGACGGCGTTCAGATCATCTTTGATCCAGCGCGACCCGTTCGACAAGACGACTCGTACGGTATTGGCTCCCGTTTCCGCGATAGCCGGAATAGCCGCGTTCAGATCATTCTTGTACCAGGTGTGGGGATGATTTACCCCCCTCATCACAAAGGCTTTGCCTGTTGAATCATACAGCTGGGTACCGTTTACATAAAATCCTGTGACTGCTTCTGGAGTAGAAAGTTCACCGCCTACTGACACAAACGCCAGGATCGCGACTAGAATAGACTTCCACCCTTGCATCCATATCAACATCATCTTCCTCCTTCTGGATTCATCTCATTTGATTTCTAGCCTCGGTACTAGGTGATGGATCAAAACCGAAGTGTTTAGATTCTTCTTAAAGTCCGAATCATTTAGGTAATCGTTAAAGTAATATTTTGAATATTATATGCCTAACCATCACCTGTCAATGGTGTAGATGTGTTTATAATAATGTTGCGTACAAAAGATTTCGTTGACATCGAACGATACCTTTTCTTAATATATTCTCTAAGGTTAACGATAACTTTATAACGGAGGCATTATATGACAATGACTTTACATACCCTGAGTTCTGAAATCCGAAAAGAATGGCTGGAGCATATCCTGCCTTTTTGGGGGGGATTGAAGGACGAAACCAACGGCGGGTTTTACGGCCAAGTGAACGCCGATTTAAAGATCGATAAACAAGCAGCCAAAGGCGGGATTGCCTGTTCAAGAATGTTATGGAGCTTTAGCGCAGCCTATCGGACGACGGGGCACGAAATCTACGCAGAGTATGCCAGGCATGCCTTTCAATTTCTCGCGCGCCACCTCATTGATCGCCAATATGGCGGACTGTATTGGATGGTGGATTACAAGGGAGTCCCGACAGATACGAGGAAACATATCTACAATCAAGCGTTCGGCGTATATGCATTAAGCGAATACCACCGCGCTTCCGGGAACCAAGAGGCATTGGATCTGGCCAAAGAGCTGTACCGTCTGATCGAGAGTAAGGGGTATGATGCGAAACGGCAGGCCTACAAGGAAGAGTTCGACCGGGAGTGGAACGAACAGCCCAACGAAATGCTTAGCGGCAACGGCGTGGTCGCGCATATCACGATGAATACGCATATTCACGTCCTGGAAGCTTACTCCACGCTTTATCGGGCTTGGCCCGAGGCGGTGGTCCGAGAATCGCTTCATAACCTACTGTCCATTCTGTACCATCATATTTTCGATGCTGATCGGAGACATTTAGGGGTATTTTTTGACAAGGATTGGAACCCGCTCGTGGATGTCACTTCATTTGGCCATGATATCGAGGCCAGCTGGTTGATGGATGAGGCACTTGATGTCATCGGAAGCACGAATCCGGATTATAAGCGCATGGTTCTGGACTTGGCGTATGCCGTTTCTGAACGGGCCGTGCAGAAGGATGGTTCGCTCATGAATGAGCAAGAAGGCTCACATCTGGATACCTCCAGAATCTGGTGGGTCCAGGCTGAGGCTATGGTCGGTTTTTTCAATGCCTATCAGCGTACGGGAGATATTCAATTCCTAGAACAGTTCTTCAGCATGTGGGATTATACGAAAAAAAATATTATCGATTCCCGCCCCGGCAGCGAATGGTTTTGGTCCGTTAATGAGAACGGACGACCGGATCAGCATGAGATGGCCGGACCATGGAAATGTCCCTATCATAACAGTCGATTTTGCTTGGAAATTTTAAATCGAATCGAACAGATAAGCAGCAAGCTCTAACAGAATAACAATCAGAAATGCGCCTTCGCCTTTATTTGTCTCAGACGAGCAGGTATACTGTACTTGAATCAAGGAATGGTTGCATACATACTCGGACAGATGCTCTACTTCGACTGTAGATAAAAGGAGACAAACGCGATGAACAAAAACATAACGATGAAGGACATCGCGGAGCAAGTTGGCGTCAGCACGGTGACCGTCTCGAAAGCCCTGAACGACAAGGAAGGCGTAAGCGACGAGTTAAAGGCAAGAATCAAAGCCGTCGCCAGCGAAATGGGTTATCGGGTGAACACCGTTGCCAGATCCATGCGCGAAGGGCTGACCTACAACATCGGCGTCATCATTCCCGAACGTTTTACCGGACCCGACCAATCGTTCTATCTGCGTGTCTATCAAGAAATCTCCAAGGGATTGGAAGACTATGGGTATTACGGCATACTTCATATATTAAGCAGCTCGGATGAACAGTCCTTGCAGCTGCCGCGCATCTATTATGATCGCAAAGTGGACGGATTCATTTTGCTGGGACAAATTGGCAAGCCCTACATCGAGATCATGCACGCCATCGAACCGCCGATTTTGTTTCTGGACTTCTACGATGACCATTCGGATATTGACGCGGTGGTTTCCGATAATTTTTACGGTGCCTATGAACTTACGAATTACCTGATCCGGCAAGGGCATCGCAACATTGCCTACGTGGGCAGCTTGCATGCCACAAGCAGCATTCAGGATCGGTTCCTGGGTTACTATAAATCGCTGCTGGAGCATCATATCCCGCTTCAGCAGGACTGGGTGATCAACGATCGGAATGAGTACGGCAATTATCTCGACATCGAGATTCCGGGTGAATTGCCAACGGCTTTCGTATGTAATTGTGATCAGGTCGCCTATTTGGTTGTACAGAAGTTGCAAGGCATGGGTTACCGCATTCCCGATGACTGCTCCGTCGTTGGTTTTGACAACGATATCTACGCTACGCTGACCGTGCCGCACCTGACGACGGTTGAAGTCAATATGAAGCAGCTGGCTCAAACGTCGATCCAGTCCATCTTAAGCAAAATCAGCACCCCTGATACCAAATTCGGCAGAATTGTGGTGAAGGGCAAGATCATCTATCGTTCTTCCGTCGCCAAGATGTAAACTCCTCCCACCATACAAGCATGCCCCAAACCACGCATCGTGCGCACGGGGAGCAGTGCGCACGATGTGCAACACGATTGCAAAAGAAAAGACAGCTGCATGGATGCGGCTGTCTTTTCTAATTCGCGAAAAACGTACGGCTATTTATTTGCTTGTCTTCCACGTTAGCGCAGGTCTCGTCAAGGAATAAACGGCACAAACCAGGGACACGATGACGATCCCCCCGCCGACCCAGGCCGTGCTGGCTACAGTGCCTCCCTGCTCTAACACGAGCCCCCCAATGGCAGAGCCCAATGCGATACCGATTTGCAGCGCGGAATTGTTAAAACTTTGCTGGATATCGGACGAACCCGGATCCACTTGAATCAGATAATTCTGCAGAGGAGGAGCCAGGCTCCAGCTCAATGCCCCCCATATCATCATCACGATTAAAAACACGCCAATCGAAAATGTGGATAACGGAAGCACGAACAATACCAGCATGAATGACGTAATGATGATTACGATGCTCTTATGCGATCCGAGCCGATCCGCAAGCGCGCCCCCGAACGCCCCGCCGCCGACGGCGGATAGTCCGAACAGGAAGTAACAGATGCTGATCCAATAAGGACTCAGACCAAGTTCAGATTCAAGAAACGGCGTGAAGTACGCATATATGGTGTAATGCCCTGCAAGCATGAACAAGGTGGCCAGATGCGCACCGGCGATTTTCATCTTGCCCAGCGCCTTGATCTGAACGGATAACGGCGTAACATTTTCAGGCTTGATCCGGTCCAGGAACATATAGATCAAAATCATGGAACCGATCGACAGGAAGCCGATACCCAGGAACAACACCCGCCATCCGAAAGCCTCGCTGATCAGGATGCCGAGCGGCACGCCTAGCACCAATGACGAACTAATCCCCATATAGATAACGCCCAAGGCTTTAGCGCGATGTGCAGGATCAACCACCTTGGCGGTTATTGTCAAAGATAACACGATAATCAGCGCCGTACTCATCGCGGTTAAGATTCTGGCTGCCATGAGCAGCGTAAAGTTTGGGCTTACATAAGCCAGCAAGTTACCAATAAAGAAAATAAACAAGGAAATCATATAGAGTCGTTTGCGCTCCACTCTTGCCGTCAGCGCAAGAAGCACCGGTCCCGCTATCGCATAGACCAGGGCGAACACGGTAATCAGCTGACCCGCCGTACCGAGTGAAATATGCAAGTCGTCCGCAATGAGCGGCAGTATCCCGCCAACAATAAGTTCAACCAGCCCGACGGAAATCGTCGATATCGCTAGAATTAATACTTTCAGATTCATCTGGAATGAAATCCCCTTTCTTCGATGTCATGTTTATAATCAACAAAAAAATCCTGATTACAAAAAATGGAAAACATTTTCTGTAATCAGGATTTTACGGTTCCTGGTAGAGACCCTCAGACCATATTAATGAGGTTATACATTCAAATAAAATATTCAGTTGCGGAACAATCGTTGATTAATTTATCATATCCGTCACGAAAGATCAACCTCCCATGCAGGATTCCAGCAAATCTCCCACAAATGCCCGTCCGGATCGAGGAAATGACCGGAATAGCCTCCCCAGAAGGTGTCTTGTGCCGGTACGGTAACGGTCGCGCCCGCTCTACTGGCTTGCTCCATCACCTCATCCACTTCTTCCTTGCTGCCGACGTTGTGGCCGATCGTGAATTCCGAAGAACTCGGGGACGATAAGGGAACATTCGCTTCAACCGACAGATCCTTGCGATTCCATATCGCCAGCTTCACACCGGCTTGCAAGTCAAAAAATGCTACGGCCCCATGCGCAAATTCAGTGCCAACGATTCCTTCGGTCGGGAGCCCGAGCCCGTCACGATAAAACTTCAGGGATCGTTCCAGGTCATCAACGCCAATCGTAAGTACGGATATGCTTGCTCTCATTTTACGATACCTCCTGTACATCATTATTGTTACTTCTACCCCATTGTCGTTCAACACCCGAATGAAAGATTGTAAAAAACGGACAAACCTTGCCGCCGCCATGGATACAAAATTTATGGTTGAAAAGCCTGTTTCGGCGACATGCCGTATAAGCGTTTGAAGGTGTTAATAAAATGAGGCTGATCATAATATCCGTATTGGGCAGCGATTTCAGGAAACCGGTTAGGCTTGGAACAACGCATCCCCTGCAGCAAATTCTGGAATCGTATGATGTCCGTCATTTCCTTCGGCTTCATGCCCAATTCCTTCTGAAACGCTCTTCTTATGTTTCTCTCGCTGTAATTCATTTTTTCGGCCAAGGCATGAATGGTTATTCTCCCCTTGGAGGCGTATAAATGCTGCATGCCTTGCTCCACCAGCGGCTCAGAATGTAAGCTACTCCGTCTTAACGCGTTGAATAAAAACGTCTCAATCAGCTCGATGCGTCGGGCGGAATCGAGAGCTGTCACCATTTCTTCGTTCAAGTGATTCACCTCTGCCCCCCACGCTTCATCCAAGAGAACGGGACCCTCCCGAAATTCGGAAGCGGGAAAGTGGATGAACGGACGAACGGTTTCCACATAGAAGCGAATACCGAACAGAGACTGCTCCTGCGTGAGTATCGCCGCTTCATAACGGGACATCAGACCCGTAACGAAGCCAGAGGCCGAGGCGGTCCGTGCCTTCAGATTAAATATGATATCCACGCAACCGTCAGGAAGGATGCGATGGAGCGGAGCTTGAATGGACGTGACTCGGTATTCCAAACTCCAATAACAGGCTACATATGGCATCAATGGCTGGCACGGCCTATATTCCATATAGGCATAATCTGAAGCAGGAGATTGAATCTCTATGGCCGGTGCTTGTACAGGCATAAAATTCCGCAATGGGCTCACCCTTAATTATGCTTGAATTAGCAAATAACTTGAATGGAAAAATGTAGTCTTAGCGTCTATTAATCATGTTGTCCTGCTTGAATCTGCAGGTTCATAATTTGACCGTCTCGCGACGTAATGTAAACCTTCCAATCCCCCGTTACTCCACGCCCGTCATGCATGGCGAATGTCCGGGTTCGCTCCGTACCGGCTTTGACATCCGTATATCCGAATTCCTCCGTTCCCCGGTAGACCTTCAGCATCACGTGGCCAGAGCTGTTCTTGTTATGAACCTTAACGGTTAATTTGCTGCCCTGCTCCGGCATGGTGGTAAACGTGTTTTCATACGCATTGACGCTCTGGTACTTATCCAAATCTATATATTGCACCTTAAAAGGCGTGTTGCTGTCATCACCCTCAACTTCCTCTATGTACGATGCCTGATGATGAACAAGTTCGCCCGCACTCTGAGGGAACAGCGTCAGCGCCAGAAACATGGCGAAGCCGACTCCAAGCCATTTCATTTACGGCGAAACACCTCCAATAAATTTCCCTATGCGCACCGCCGCCTCGCGCAGAGCTTCCTCTTCCTGGACCAGCGCGATTCGCACGTAGCCTTCACCTTCAGAGCCAAAAGCATCTCCTGGAATAACAGCTACGCCTGTATTCAACAGCAATTCGCGGGCGAACCGCCGCGAACTCCATGCTTCCTCGCGAAAAGCTTCTGGCAGCCGAGCCCATAGAAACATCGTGGCTTTGGGTTTAGGGACGTCCCACCCCGCTTCGGCCAGGGAAGCTGCGAGGACATCACGGCGTTGTTCATACAGCGAAGCAACACCGCGATCTTCACGGGAAGCAGCCATGGCTTGACGCAAGGCATGGACCGCCGCCGTCTGAACCGGCTTGAACACGCCGAAATCGATGTTGCTTTTGTATTCCCGCAGCGCGCCGACAGCTTCCTCATGACCGGCAAGAAAACCGATGCGGCAGCCTGCCATATTAAAGCTTTTGGAGAAGGAGTGAAACTCCACCGCGATGTCGATAGCGCCTGGAGCCTGCAGTACGCTTATCGGACGATAACCGTCAAAGCCCATTTCGGAATAGGCCAGGTCATGGACGATGAGCACGTCCCATTTTTTCGCCAAACCGACCAACTTTTCAAAAAAAGCAAGATCAGCCTGAACCGCAATCGGATTCCCCGGAAAATTCAGCAGGATGAAGGTCGCTTTCATCCAAATCTCCTCCGGTATGCTGTCCAGATCGGGCACGAATCCCCGCTCTTCTCTCAGTGGCAAATACCATGGTGTTACCCCTGCGATCGCAAGGGCTCCGGCATAAATCGGATATCCCGGATTCGGCACAATAGCCAAATCCCCCGGATTGCATATGGCTTGAGCCAGATGCGATAATCCGTCCTGAGAGCCCATTAAGGCCAGTATTTCCGTATCGGGATCGACGTTCACGCCGAAGCGGTGCTTCATCCATGCTGCCGACTGCTCTCGGAATTCCATAGTTCCTCTGGTGCCCGGATATGTATAGTTATCTTCTTTTAGCGCTTCTTGGCTCAGGATCTCGCGTATATCGTCAGAAGGACCACGGTCAGGACTGCCGATACTCAAATCGATGATATGTCTCCCCGCCTGGGCAGCTTCTTGTTTCCATTCGCTGACCTCGGCAAATATCGAAGAACCGATCTGTGATAATTTGTCTGCACGCCATGATCGCTTTGAAGTTTGATTCGGCATGGTATCCACCCACTCCACTTTTTTTCCTACATTATAGCATGAAGCCGGCAGAGCTTCTCTTGGAATTCCGATCTGGGGCTTGACTTGAAAAGCCTTTCATAACGTAAGATCGAACCATACAAAAAGAGAAACCAGGAGAAGAGACAACCATGACCAGATTGAGAGAAACCATTTTTATTATCGCTTTTACGTTTGCAGCCTTTGTGCTGGGTACCACCGAATACGTCATTGTTGGATTATTGAAGGACATTAGCGCAACCCTCAGCATTTCGCTTGCGGCTGCAGGTGTCCTCGTATCCTGCTTTGCTATCGCTTATGCGCTCGGAACGCCTTTAGCAGTGACGCTGCTCGGACGCATCCCGCGGCATGTTACCATCCTGTCAGCGTACATTGCGGTGTTGGTGTTTAATTATTTGACCATCTTCGCCACCACGTATCCTGTTATGCTGTTCATTCGCATCATCACCGCCATTCTGTGCGGATTGACCTTGTCGCTGGCCATTGCCGCAACCAGCGAGCATATGAGCGCTTCCCGCAGGGCTGGCGCGGTTGCCTGGATCATTGGAGGTTTTTCCATAGCGAATGTCCTGGGCGTTCCCGTCGGAACGCAAATCGGCCAAATGGCTGGATGGCAAACCGCTTTTATCGTTACTTCACTTGTGGGGATCATCCCGCTTGCGTTCATGTTGGCCGTTATGCCAAAGAGCAATACGATTAGCGTAAGCTCCATGAAGCAGCAATTTGCCTTGTTCAAAAATCAACGGATTCGTCTTGCATTCTTCATTCCGGTCTTTGGCGTAGGCTCCGTATTTATCGTATACACGTACATCACGCCGCTGTTGGAGAACGTGCTGGGGATACCTCAGCAATGGATCAGCACCGTGTTGCTGGCTTACGGCGCTTTCACGATTCTAAGCAACTGGCTTGGCGCCAAGGTAGCGCAAGGCAATTCCCGGGTAAAATTGAAAGTGATTTTCACCATCCAAGCGATGATTATGACGGCTCTGGCCCTCACCTTATCGCTCCAGTGGATGGCTTTGGCATCCTTGATGCTGGTGGCCTGCTTCTCCTTTGCGCTCAGTACCGCCGTTCAGTTATACCTGATTGATCTGGCAGATGAATCTTCGCCCGGCTCCAAGGACTTCGCATCCACGCTCATGCCGGTTGCATCCAACATGGGAATTGCGCTCGGCTCCCTTCTGGGCAGCCTGGTCGTAGACAGCATTGGCCTGGCCTACCTGCCGTGGGCCGCAATTGCATTCGCTATCGGAGCTTTTGTCATAACTTCCCGCTGCCATCAGCTCGACCAAGAGCAATCGGAGTTAACGCTCCTGACATCGGTTAAAGCTTCATAAAAACCTCTATTTCAATCCTTCTCATTTTCAGATGAGAGGGATTTTGTTGTACGGGCGGAAATCGGGCCATTCTCGCTATAACAGTTATATTCTCGAAAAAACGGCACAGTAAAAAAGTATTCACTCGATAATCAACTCATCCAAAGCCGTTTGGAATTCAAAAAGCTTACCCGTTGTATAACGGCGTAAGCTTTTTGTTATGCTGTTATTCAGTTCGGCTGGAATCGGCATGAGTCCAATATCATGCCGATTCCAGCAAATAGCGAATCCGCTGTCCATACAATCTCCTTATTCGGCTAATCACCATAATAACACCCTAGATTAACGTCGTATTACCGATTCCCCTAATTAGGAAACGCCATAGATCCTGCTTTGTGAAACTCCATGGATTTGGGATATTAGAGGACACTGGTTCCGCTATTCCTTTGTTCAATATGCGGACAAGAGATCCGCTATTGCAGGATTTCGCGAGGATTATGGTTGAATAACGGATTATGTGTCCGCTTGATCACCATAATAGGCCCATTTCGGCGAAATAGCGGATCCTCTGTCCCCATCGACTCCAGATTCGTCAGATTTCACTAATATAACACCTGGGGTTTGCGTCGTATTACCGACTCACTCATTAGGATACTCTACCATAGATCCTGCTTTGTGAAACTCCATGGATTTGGGATATTAGAGGACACTGGTTCCGCTATTCCTTTGTTTTTCCCATTTCAAGGCAATATGCGGACAAGAGATCCGCTATTGCAGGATTTCGCGAGGTTTCATCCGTGATTATGGTTGAATAACGGATCCTGTGTCCGCTTGATCACCATAATAGGCCCATTTCGGCGAAATAGCGGATCCTCTGTCCTCATGGACTCCATATGAAGCAATTTTCAGCATGAGCGGAGCCACCTCCGTCTACATGCGCCTAAAAACAGGCCCATTCCTGAAATTAGATTAGCGACTCCCCTGTCCTCATCATCATAACACTCTCACTCCAGCACGCAGACGTGCCCCATCATTCTATCTACATCTGCCCACTCAGTCTACATACGCCCTACAACTAGCCCATCCAGCATGCAACGAGCCTCCGCATCGTCCATTTGCTCGATTGATCCCCTGCTTAAGCCGCCATCTCCTGGCATGCCTTTGCACATCTGAAGCAAGCTTCCGCACATTCCTGACAGTACTTGGCGTCATGCTTTTTGCACTCGTTTCCGCAAGCTTCACAAACATCGACACAGATCCTGCATATTTCTCTGGCATACATGCTGTTCGTGGACATGGCCTGAGCAGCGAAATTACATATATCAGCGCACTGTCGATCCAATCGTATGCATTCCTTCATCATCGCAACATCCTGCTCTTCCAAACATGCGGTGTAACAATGGTTACAAGCTACCATACAGCGCAAGCATTCCTCGATGCATTTTTGAAATGATTCGTGTGACATTCAACATTCTCCTTTCGGTGTTAGCGATTATAGGATTACCTTGTACCAAGGTTGTATGTCATTAACCAAAACTTGTGAAGATTCTATGAGATTTTTTGGAGCATCGAGTTGTCGAGTTTAAAGGTGTGATTAGATAAAAAAGACGACTGCACAGCAGCCGCCTCTCCTTCTTCATGATGCCATGAATGCATCATTATTTCCGTTAATATACTTTGAGTTGGGCATTCATCGAACATCCCATTATTTTAGCCAGTCCTCACAGGAATCCGCCATTTTTTGCAAAGCTTGAAAGAACATGCTGGCATGGTAACCATCACACACCGCATGGTGCACCTGTAATGAAACCGGAAGCAGCATGCGCCCTCCCTGCTCCGCGTATTTGCCGCCCGTGATGATCGGCAGCAAATATTCTTTAGCATGGGCAATATTCAGGTTGAACCCGCTAAACCTTGCCCAGGGGATCATGGATATGGGAAACGTATTGGGTGGTGGATTCTCCTTAACGAAGATCCCTTTGACATCCCGATAACGTTCCATGTCCTGCTCATATAGATCATGGAATCGATCAAAATCGTTCACAAATTCAGTCCATAAGCTGGAGAAGGTATGATCATCCTTGTGAAAAAAGGTATAACTCGGCGTCATGGAATCCCAGTATCCCAGCTGTCCCTCTGGGCTATACGAGGTTTTGAATTCTGCGCGTTCATTGACAACCCGGGTCACCATGTAAATAAAAGCCGGGTAAAGCTTATACCGCCCAATCTTCAGTTCTTGAAGCAACAGCGTGATATCCGTGTCTACAGTCATGCTGTAGGTGCATTGATTTACGTTTGTGTAATGCTCAAAATACGGCAGTCTGTTCCACCGCTCGATATCAATGGTATGGAAATTCATTTTTTTGCCCTCCTAAAATAAAATCGTTCTACTACTTCAGGAGGGTACATCCACCGCTTTAACCACAAGCCATCACTCCAAAGTTTTTATATATCAATCAGCAAGCTCAACGATTACATTTAAAATCCCGATGACTTTCACGCTATCATTGAACAAGACCGTGTTGAACGCTCATATTGTGTTGTGTCCCTATTATAAATCATCCCGCTTTTAAAAAATAGAGAATGCCTATCCATGCTCCCGCCAGCTTATGTACTTTTGAACGCAACTCGTCCCCTCTCGTCGACGGGATACGATCAAAAGAAAAGGCTTCACTCCTCAAGCAGATGCTCAAGCAGCAAAGCCTATATCCTTGCAATCTTAATGAATCACTTCCGGCAATTGGGTAAACAACAGGTTTACCGGCAAATTGCTTCCCGGCGCGGCCGTCAGCATGATTTCAACCTTTTGCTCATAATCGCCCGTACGGTAGAGAACCGCTTGCTCTCCAGGGGATACCTGGCCCAAGGAATAAATCGGTACGATCGTTCCATTCATCATGGCGTAACCCGAGTACTTGCCGCCCCGCGGGTTAAACGAGATCAGGGTATTCGGCGCTACGCGATCCAGCGTGATTTTATACAGGACCCCGAAGTTGCCGGTATTGTGCGTAATATCTCCAACCATAGGATCCATGCCTTGCAGGTTAGGGTCATCCTGGTTGTCTCCTAGAACGAGACGCTGGGATTCCGCCCCCACCAGCTCGGAATAACGAATGATCCGCGTCGAATCCGGATAGGTTCCGCGGTTATGAACGCCATCGCGATCCAGGATCGGCAGCGTGCTCAGCACCTTCAATGGATCGGATTTTTCGTCAATCATCACGACGTCGAACTGGATCGGCTGGTCGCTATACATATCCGAGTACAGGGAAATGACATGCCCCTGCTTCATTCGAATCTCGCTCAGCTCCGTCATGACCACCTTCTGTTCGCCAGGTGCAAGCGTTACGGAAGTTCGCTTCGAATTGTCCTGCATGGATTGGAAATAGTTCAGCACGGACTTTTTGCCTGCTGCCGTCGCGATCGGCGATGGACCTGCAAATCCCAGGTAATCTTGTCTAAGCGTTACCGGGGTACTATTCTTGTTAGTTGCAATCACGTACATCTTCACGTTTTTGTTCAGATTGTTCACGTGGTGAATCATGAAGCGCATGTCGCCCACCGCTGTCTCTTGATACACGATGCCCTCGCTGTTTACGGTTTCCGGGCTGTTACTGCGGATCAGCGTGCTTGGCTCGTCGTAAAAGTCATAATTGATCTTCGAACGCGAAGTGACGTTGCCGAGGAACGAGAATTTCTCTCCTTCCGGAATGAACAGCATATTGAAGTCGTCTTGCTCATACAACGTCTCGTTCGTTACGTTGATGGTCGTCTCGTAGGAGGAGCTGAGTCCCTTCTTATCGGTGACGGTCAACTTGATGGTATGCACGCCAGGCGAGAAGAAGGCATATTCTTTGTTCTCCCACTTGTACGTCAGATCCTCGTTCTTGTCCTGGTCGTCGTAGCTTTGATCCGTATAGGTGATCAGCTCACCCATTTTATACTCCATCTTGTCGGTTTCGAACATGGCTACAGGCGGAAGGTTCGGCTGAACGACCGTAATCGTTTGGCTGAATGGTTCACTCCAAGCTCCCGTCGAATCCTGAACCGAGTATGTGACTATGTATTGACCTGGCGCATCAAATATATCTTGCTTGCCTTCCCAACGTTCGTCGATGATTTCACCTTGTACATTCTCAACCTGAGGTGTATAGGTAACTGTAGTCTCCCCTGCAAAGATCTCTTTAGGTCCTACCGTAAACTTCGCGACCGGCTTGCTTTCCAGGCTCATAATAACGCGCTTGCCAACATTGTCCACTTTATATTGAATGTCCAGCGCTTGCGTGATGGCTGTCAGCGGAACCATGAAGGTGCTCTTGGTTTGGTAAGAGGTGCCTTTCATGGTTTTGGTTACGCCGTTGACGGTATACTTGCTGCTGTCCGTTTTGAAGCGGAGCTCATTGCTTCCTTTGGTAATAATCGTTTCTTTGGTTTTCTTATCGTAAGTGACCTTGAAGCCTACACGATCCACAAGGGCACGAATGGGAACATAGGATACTCCCTTCTTGACTTGCATCGGCTGCGGTGCATTGTAGGTAACGCCGTCCTGTACCATCTTCGTGCTATTAAAATAAAGAATAAGTTCCTTGCCCGTCGTGGATGGCGTATTATTCTGGGTGTCCTGCCCTTCCGTAGTCGTTCCCGAATTTTGGACTTCACCCGTTTCCTCCACCGGCACTTCGGTCGTTCCTGTTTCGGTTGTACCTGTTTCAGTGGTTCCTGCTTTATCCGGCGCTTGAGTTCCTTCTGTCTCTGTCGTATCGGATGTCTCTTGAGAAGCGCCTGCAGTGCCTGCAGCCCCTGAAGCGTCTGTACCCCCGGATTTTAGTGATTTCGTTGCCGCTGAATTTTGCTCATACACTTCTTGGGTGACTGACGGTTGCGTTTGGTCTGCGGCATTGGCATCCGCGCTCGCCGGATAAGCTGCGGCCAATTGGGCAACAGCCAATACGGTTAGCAATGATCGTTTCTTCAGTTTCATTCCATAACTCCTTCTAATCCTTTTTGATATTTTAATGAGGTCATACTATTAGACGTAAATTTTGGTAAAAAAGTTTCTCTGAACTGTGAATAATATTTAAGATGCTGTAGAACTTTGTTAAAAACCTATAGAAAATCCCGAAACAGCATCAAAGCTGTAACGGGACTATTAGGTCACTCGGTAGAATTCATATAGATGTTCCTAGATTTCATCAATCCACTAACCTTCCTAAGGTTCCGATTTATCCCCATTTTGGTATATACAATATAGACATTGTAATCAACCGAGCTCATTGTTCGAGGTTCAGATGCTCCTGCAAATTCGTAGCCGCAATAACCTTCCTCCCGCTTGCCGGGTCATATTTCCACAGATGAAGACCCGTATCTCCTGTCGGGATATGAATGTCGGTATGATAAGGAAGATTCAAGAAACTCCGAAATAACATCGAGATCATCCCGCCGTGAGAAACAATGCAGACGCTTTTCAACTGGGGTTCGTTATCGAGGGTAGTAAACAGCTTGGACATAAATTGCTCGGCCCTTGCTCTGAGCTGCACTTCAGATTCCCCGCCTTTAATCGCATCATGCCGTTTCCTTCCGCCCAGGGGCAGAGGGTACTTGATCAAAGCTTCTTCCCTCAACATGCCCGCGATAACCCCGTTATTTTGTTCCATCAAATCAGGATCATAGGTGACGGGCACTTTAGTCGTTTCGGCGATCATGATAGCGGTCTGCTTGGCCCGCTGAAGCGTGCTGGAAAAAATCGCATCCAACGCATATGTACGATGAATCCAATCCGCCAGCAGCCGTGCTTGCTGTTGACCGAGGTCCGTTAAAGCATAATCCGCCCATCCTTCACATCGATTCAGAATATCCGCTTCCGATTGTCCATGTCTTAAGACTAGAATTTCAACCATATGCAGTCCCTCACTTACATCCTTGAGTGATTATTGTTTGTTGCCAACGGCGATCCAGCGCCCGTCCGCATCCTCAAACACAAGTTCATGATTATTATAATCCGTCATGGTTAACGGTCTGACAATCTTGATGTTCAATTCCAAGAGCTCCTGCTCGATCTCTTGTAGTCCATACGCAACAAAATAGGCATCGTACCCGTAACCGTAACGGATTCGATTCGGCACGACCTCTACATCTGTTTTCGTTAATACGATTTCAATGGAATCCCTGTATAGGCACACATGCGGTTCGTCTGCATCAAGATAGTTCACGGCACGGAACCCGATTTCCTCATAAAACTGACTTGTCCTTTTGATATCAGATGTCGGAAAGATTTGCAAGCAATGGGAAAACCCTGTACTCATGGTTCTATCTCCTTATCTCTTCTTCTCCTGTTCTAGCCCTCTTCATATCGACTCAACTGCTTATCCTTCATTCCCGGCAATCCCGGATCGCTCATGTGACCGGATCTTCTCCCGGGTCTCCAGAAAATGACGCAATGCCAAACAGATGAAGAACCGCTAAATAGATTGGGTAAAGCCCCAATCCCGCTATGGCAACGAGTCCTGTTACTGGGCTGGGTTTGTCGGCCGGATTCGTGATCGGGAACCATGCAGCCGTAATGTAAACCAGCATCATGAAATAGGGAATCCATAATATTAGAGCAAAAAAACTTGCTTTGCGTCCGTTCAACCAATATCGGACCAGCCTCGGAACCCCCCAACCCGACAGAATCAATCCGGCAGCGCAATAGACTAAGGTCAGCGCATTCACGTGATCCAGGTCCCACCCTGTCAATCTGCCAATCCGGTACACATTGACCATGAGTTCAATCCCGGCAAAAGGGAACAGCGCATACAAAGCACCCGCCATATTTAATCGAATGATAAAGTTCATATCCACTCTCCTTGCACGCATTCAACTGTAGCCGGTATATGGCATGCCGCTTTATGAAATCAGCTCCTTAATCAAATACAGATTCAAATCGTCATCTGCGCATACCATGTTGCCTGGCACCACAGGTTCGTTGTTGTACATGATCCCGTTGCCGTCCGGAATATAACCGCGCCGTACATAGATTCTTTGAGCCGCTCCATAGTCTCTGTATAATCCCACCCCGATGCCGATACGCGACAGTTTCTTGCTCACGATGATCTCGAATTCTTCTATGATACGATTGGCGATCCCGTTTCTTCGATACTCGGGAAAGACGTTCAGATCATTGATTTCCGGAATGTTCTGATCACGAAAATACGGATAATCCGACTCATATTTCAAATGCGATACGCCAGCCAGCTCACCCTGTACAAAAGCCAACAACGTGATGCGGATGCCGATTTGGTTTTCAAATTCACAACGATCATAATATTCATCCGAGCGTTGTATCTTTTGCTGTTCAAATGCATCTTTCCAAATACGTTTAAGGTCTGCGTTATCCAAAACTTTCAATGTAATGTCCATAGGGTTACCTCGCTGTTATGTATTGGTATGGTGAGTACCGTTAACCTCTATTTTAATGCTTTTCCTTAACTTGGTAAATCATTCCGCAGCAATTGATGCATGAAATCAAAACGGCCAAGACGAATATCCCGGCCGTTGCCCGATTTTTTTCTTCAAATAACCCTGTTGCTAAGCAAAAAACTCGGTCTCTGCTACTTTCTGGCCGACATCAGCATAAACATCGGTCGGTGACCTTCTTCCTCCCATTCGGGATGTGCCGCCAATTGTGCCTCAGAAGGACCCCAGTCCTCAACATGAGTTATGGTAAAGCCAAGCCCGATCAACATATTGAGATAGGTGCCCATCGTCCGGTGCTGCTTAATTACGCCTTCGGCAAGCCAATTCGTTGTACGCGGTCCTTCTTGCTGATAATGATCAACCGGCCAAGTTTGATGCCCGCCAGGATGCTGAATCCATTCGGGACGACTTGAAGCCGTGTATATCGGATGCTCGACGGAGCATACCAGGCTTCCGCCGGGCTTAAGTGAACGGTACACTTCCTTTAAGAGGCACTGCAAGTTTTCAATATAGTGAAAAGCGAGCGAGCTATACACCAGATCATACTTTTCAGAATCCAGCTCCAACGTCTCCAGATCCGCTTTGATATAGCTAATGTTAGGGTCCTGCGTTTTCGCCTTCCCCCGTGCCAGCATATTCTCGGATACGTCAACCCCGATCACTTTCTCGGCGCCGCCATGCTCCCTCGCCCATCGGCTGAACCAGCCGAACCCGCAGCCTAAATCAAGAACGCTGGCACCGCTTAGATCCGGCAGCATCGATCGCAGCGTTTCCCACTCCGGAGCGCCGTCCAATCCATGAACGGAACGACTTAATTGGCTGTAACCCTGAAAGAATCCTTCATCATCATAAATGTTTTGCGTCATCACCGTTATAGCACTTCCTTCGTCTAGAATATCTCTTCTAAACTTACTCCCTTCATGCGCGGTTCTCAAGGTTATGATTGTTTCTGCCTTAAACAGGATCAAACAACCATAAAAAAGCGATATCTGAAAATCGCCACCGATCCTTCACATATCGCTGCATTCTAACTTTTCCTTCGTTCAGCCCGAATAATTCTTCGTATCGATTGCTCCGTTAAATAATAACGTTCAGACAAGGTACGAATGGAATCACCCTGCATATGACACTTGAAAATGTTCCGATTCCGCTCGTCCAGATCTCGCTTGGCCCCGGTTTGTTCTCCCCAGCCCTTGCGGTTCTCAGACTTTCTGGGAATATAAATATAACTTCCATCAATATACTGCTGAATGGTTTTGATAACGTGTTCCGGCAAAATATGTTGTGCTTTTTCGTATTTCATACTCCTTGCCCCTATCTACATGGAATCGTGTAAATAGTGAGCAAAGCCTGCACATGAAATATAACAGCGGCTATTTCAAGTTTGGAAGTAGGCTCCGAACAATTTCTCTGCCCGATATTTCCGTGCAGCTTTGCCCGGAGCCTGTTTTAACCACTTGAACGGTCGTGCTCCTAACGTGAGCCATCATCATTTTCACCTCGCCCGATTGGTTGATACAACGTTCATTCGCTTCCCTCTATTGTAACAAATTCGATTTCCTTTGTGTCAGGTTCGAATAACGATTTGATGCGTTCTCCCGATCCCACACCTACCCAGCAACCAAATAGACAAACGAATGTAAAAAAAGCTTACTGGGCCGTTAAAATCAGCGGTCCGTCCGACGTGATAGCGATCGTATGCTCATATTGCGCCGACAGCTTGCCGTCAGCCGTTCTCGCCGTCCACTGATCGTCGTCGATCGTGATGCGGAACGTACCCTCGTTGATCATCGGTTCAATCGTAAACACCATGCCTTCCTTTAACCGAATGCCTTTGCCGGCTACGCCGACATGCTCGTAATTCGGCTCCTCGTGCAGACTCCGTCCGATCCCGTGCGCCAGCAGATCGCGTACGACCGAGAACCCGTTCGCTTCCGCATGCTGTTGAATCGCCGACGTTATGTCGCCGAGCCGGCCCCCGGGGAGTGCCCTGGCGATCCCCAGATCCAGGCATTCCTTTGCCACCTTCATGATCTTTTGCGCCTCTGGCCGGATATTGCCTACCGGATAACACCAGCACGAATCGCCGAACCATCCACCGTATTCCACGACGATGTCGAGTTTCAGCAGGTCGCCATCCATCAGCGCCCGGTTCGAAGGAATGCCGTGGGCCACCACATCGTTGACCGAAGTGCAGGTTTCGGCGGGGAAACCGTTGTACCCTTTCGTAAACTGCTTGCCGCCCAGCTTGGTGATGTGTCTGGCAACAAAGTCATTGATTTCCCGGGTGGTGATCCCGGGCTCGATCAGTTTAGCCACCGCGCGGTAGCAGTCCGCAACGATTTGGCTCGCCGGCTTCATCTCTTCGATTTCCCTAGGTGATTTTAAAATGATCATCTATGTTATTCGCTCCTTATCAGCTCTATAGTTTTAATAACCGCACGATATCCCTGGCCTCCTCATGCAGCTTTCCGCGGCGAAGCGAAAGCGAAGCACAGCCGACCAAGGCGGCCAGCAGCATTTCCGCGCGCTGCAGCCGATATGTCGGCTCTGCCGCGCATACTCCGGAAGCGGCAGCCTCGTTCGCCGCAGGCCCGCTTTCCAGCAGCGCGGCAAGCGGCGCGAGCACCTCCCGGCGAAAAGCGGCCGAGAGCGGGGCCGAGCGCGCTTCAGGCAGCGCGGCAAAGCCCTCGCCGGCCAGCTTATGCAGCAGGAATAGGGCGTGATCCTCCGCCCAAAGCTGCAGCAGCCGGACGCCGGCGGCGGCGACGGGGCCAAGCTCTGCGCCAGCGACCGTTTCGAGGCTTGCGCTGCGGGAATCCGCGTCAGCCGTGTCCCCGATGTCCGACACCGCAGCCAAGCCGAAAGGCCCGCCCGCCGGCGCCTCTCCCGAAGCCGTTGCGCGCGGGATCTCCCGCGGGGCCAACGGCGAGACCTTCGGAGGGGCGTTATGCGGGGCCTCCAGCCATTCACCGGCTCGCTCCAATGCGTCCCACAGCAGATCGTGGAGCAAATCGCCCTTATTGCTGTAATAATGGTATACCGTTCCATAGCCGAGTTCCGCCTGCGCAGCCACATCGCGGATTTCCAGTAAAGGCCCTTTATTCAAAAACACATCGGCAGCGGCTTTACGGATTTGCGCCAGACGCCGCAGCCGGATCTCTTCGTTTTGTTCCTTTGTGCGTGGAGTCATCTCGTCCGTTCACCTCTTTTATTTTTGACCTACTCTTATGTCAATATAAAACATCAGCTTGCTTTCGGTCAATCACCGATTGTTCTTTATGGGCCGGTAATCCCGTTAACCCCAGGCTGAGGCCAAAGTACGTTTTTTATTTCAGAATCTTAATATTAGGACCTTTCTCCTCTTTTAAACGTTCATTCCGGCCGGCGGACTCCGAGCATGGTATACTCTTCCCAACCATTCCGTGATTAAGGAGCCTTTTCCGTGTTAAAAGAACGCATTGACTACTTGTGCAAGAAGAAAGGAATATCCCGCAAAGAGCTGGTGGAAGGATATGTGACCACCGCCCACTTTGCGAACATCCTTGCCGAACGATATCCGTTGCCCGAAGACCTTGCCGGACATCTGGCGAAGCGCCTTCAAGTGTCTCCTTCCTACTTGGTGGAGGCAGGAAACACAGACCAAGATACGCTGGAGACCGCGAATCGCATTTTTGAAGAGCTTTCCCAGGCGGCTTCGCTTCTATCAGAAGAGCGTATCCACGATCTTCCGGATCGCCATGACTGTTTAACGGTGGAGCTCACCGTAGCTTTGATGAAAGCCGTCTACTACCAACAAGTGAATGATGCGTTATCCCATGATTACCTGCACCAGAACTACCTGAATTTTTACCTCGAGAAGTATGGGCGCCCCGATGATGCCGAGCTCCCGCTGCCTGCGAAGAAAGCAATGCTTTTCTACAAAATCCAATTCTACCGGTCCAAGAACCGTTATCATGAGGCTTTAAGCCACGCGAACCGGTTAAGTGAATATGTGCGGGATGGGACCGATTTATGGCTGACCACGCAAAATTTCAAGATCGAAGCCAGCATTTTTTTGAAGTTATACGACCAGGCCAAGCAGGTGTTTGAAGGAACGATGCGACGCGTTTATGAAGAACGGTTATTTCACCGCTTGACCGATCTGTACATCGCTTACAGCGGTTACTGTTACTCGATGGGATTGTATCAGGAAGCGCTGGTCACCCTCTCGATGGCGGAAGCCAATTTGGTGTATGCGGTAAACCAGGGGAATATGTTATCCACCATCATGAACAACCGGATCATCATGCTGACGATGCAGGGAGAGCATGAACAAGCGGAGGAAGAAATCCGGCGCTTTGCGGAACTTCTCGAACGGGAATCGGTGGAGGTACGGGAGCAATTCCGTCCGATCCTATTGATTTACCGCTGTGAGTCGGCTGCGGCTCAAAAGCAATGGGGTCTGTTAACCCAGTATATGCAAGAGCTCAAATCGTTGGAGCTGACAACGGATCAAGAGATGTCCGCATTTTTTTATCAATGCCAGCTCGCCTTGGCTCATGGACAGCATGAAGAATTTATGGAGCATGCCCTGATATGCCTGCCTTATTACGAATCCGCTCAGCTCACCACGCGACTAGAATCTTTATATGAAGCATTGGCGGCCGTATCGGAGGAATCGAGGAAATACAAGGAGTCCACCGCTTATTATAAAAAGCTGGTCTACCTGCTTCGAAACAAATAATTCATGCGTTAGAAGTCGAAACGACCACCTTCATTCGCAAAACTTTCGTCATGACTTTCTGTTCATTTGCTTTGCAAACGAATCAACTTGGTTGAACCCTGAGAAAAGCGCAAAAGTTTCTCCGAAACGATGAGGTTCATTCCATCATATTGCCCAAAGTTTTGTTTCCTTGCCAAACCATTGTCGCCACAGTTCACCGAAGCTACCATTGAATTATAAATAATTCTTCTAAGCGAGGTGCTCGATTATGGGATGGTTTGGCAAAAAGAAAAGTCCGCAGGATGCGCTGGAGAAAGCAGATCAAATGATGAACAAAGGTTTGACGGGTATGATGATGAAGGGTTTAGTGCCGAAAGAACATCGACACGCCATCAATCAAAGTTTGGAGCAAGCGAAACAGGCACAGATGGCAGCGACCGGCGCCCTTCAATTAACGGCGACCGCCAACGTACGATCCGTACGGGATACCGGAAAGCTGATCAATTTCGATCCGGTCGTCATCCTTGAACTGGATGTCACCGAGAACGGAGGAAACCAATATACCAAAACGCTGGAGACGCTCGTATCGAAACTGCAAATTCCGAGAGCCGGCGATACCATCGGCCTCGCTCAACATCCAGCCAATCCATCGGAACTGGTCTATATGGGACTGATACGCTGAATGCGCCACGTAAAAAAGGACCTGAATCAGGTCCTTTTTGTTGTCATATGCCAGCAGCCTCCTGCAATTTTTCGTTCAACATTCGGAAAGCTTCGTGAATGCTCTCTTTTGGCGTCTTGCCGTACCGCTCTCCGATGTTGACTTCCGAATAACACTGATCTTCTCCTGCCTCGTTCAGATAAGCGACCAATCCGACGCCTGTCGCACGGTACACATCAATCAGGATCGGTTCCAGCTGTTCCTTGTCCAATTCAAAATACACATGGAACATATTCGATACGGGCACGGCAGGCTTCGTCTTCACGCCAAGGCACTGGCCGAACATCGCTGCGAGCTCTTTGGCATCCTCGTAATACCGGCCCATGCTGCCTATTCTTTCCGCATAATAATAATCCGAGCTGATAATATACGGGTAAAGACTGACCAGATCGCCGCCATGCCTTCTCTTCCACACTTTGGACTTTGCCGTCAAATTGGTCCCGCCGGCCAGAATGGCTCCGGCAATCCCGCCGATGCCTTTATAGAAAGATACATACACGCTATCAAAAAGAGCACAGATTTCTGCAGCCCTTTTCTGATAATACGGTGTAATCTCGAACAATCTTGCCCCGTCCAGATGCAGCTTGATGCCTTGAGAACGGCAATAGGCCGAAATGGCCTCCAACTCGGCGTAATCAGGCAGCTGCCCTCCGATTTCACGCTGCGGCAATTCCAGAAGCAGACATGCAATGTCACGATCCAAACGCTGCACGTCCTCAAGCGTAATCAAACGCTCCTGATCGCCAAGCAGAATCGGCTCAATATGATGCAGCTCTTTCAGCCCGTCCTCCTCGTGAATCTCCAAATGGCAAAGCGGGTGATATGCCACTCGCTTCAGATCCGCATCATCGCACCAGATCCGCAAAGCAATCTGCTGCGCCATCGTTCCGCTGGGAAAGAATACCGCCGACTCCTTACCCAGAACCTCTGCCATTCGCGTCTGAAACTCTTCGATGATGGCGCCTTTGCCGTATGTATCCCCCATCTGCGACCCATCCGCGCTGCGAAATGCCTCGAGCAGCACTTCAACATTCCTGCGGCTATGGCCAATCAATGGGTATGCTGTTTCGCCGTAAGCCTCGCCCAGCGATTTTTGTTGTTCTCCCATGTCGCAATAACTCCCCTCGTTCCATCGATTTTGAGCCTAATCTCTTTACATTGAATGGACCACCCATTAAGCATACTAGATAAATGAACAAGTGAAAAATAATTTTGACGACCTAACTTTTCGGAAAAACTTGACAACAGGGGGAAGTCTGAAATAATATTGTATATGAGCATATGTTCATATTAAGGTTTAATCGGCTTTTTGAATCATTCGTTCAATATTCTTATGGTTTATCTGAAGGGAGTTTTCGATTATGCACCATCACAACCACCAGCACGGTCATGACCACAGTCACCAGGATCACGCCCGCTCAGGGAATAAGAAGGGTCTTGCCATCGCCCTGATCATCACGCTCGGCATTATGATTCTAGAATTTGTGGGGGGCCTGCTTACCAACAGTCTGGCCCTGCTATCCGATTCCGGCCATATGCTAAGCGACGCCAGTGCTTTGCTGCTCAGTCTGGTCGCTTTATGGTTTGCCGCAAGGCCCTCATCGCCGAACAAGACCTACGGCTTTTACCGTTTCGAAATACTGGCAGCACTATTAAATGGCGTCGCCCTGTTTGTCATCGCCGGCTTTATCGTCTGGGAGGCGATTCAACGCTTTGATGACCCGCCGGCCGTTGCCAGCGGCAGCATGATGCTCATTGCATCCATCGGCTTGTTGGCTAATCTTCTGAGTGCATGGTTCTTGATGCGGATGGGCGACGTGAAGAACAATGTGAACCTGCGAAGCGCCTACCTCCATGTCATCAGTGATGCGCTTGGCTCCGTAGGTGCTATTGTCGCCGGGATTCTCATGATTGCATTTGGATGGTATATTGCAGATCCTATGATTTCCATTCTGGTTTCGATCTTGATCCTGAAAAGCGCCTGGAGAATTATACAGAATACCGTTCATATCCTCATGGAGGGTGCACCTGCAGCGATTAACCCTGATGAGGTAACGAAATCCCTGCTGTCCATTCCGGGAGTCACGGGCATCCATGATCTCCATATTTGGACGATTACGTCCAATTTCGACTCCTTGAGCTGCCATCTTGTCGTGAAGGATGACGTGACTGGTTATGAGATCCTTCAACAAGCGATTGATCTTCTGGAAAGTCGATTCCACATTGAGCATTCAACCATCCAGATTGAGAACAGCGCCATCGCTCATAAAGAAAATAAAGTGTGATCTGGTTCCTACGGCAGTCTTTCCGATCATGAAAAGGGGAAATCCGGCTGCCGAGGTTTACACTTTTTACAAGCTCGGTTGACCTCCATAATGAGACTATCAAGACATTCTACGCAAGTTACCGCGAAATCCTGAATGTCTGATAGGGAGGCTGCCATGAATAACGATATATATACGCTGGAGAAGCTAAATGAATATCGACAAGCACATTGGGACGAACTGGATCGTCAAGGAAGATTCATTATTCATGATGAGATCGTTGTAAGTGATTCGGAGATAAATGCGAGGAATCGCCGACTTATCGATAAGCTTTACGGGTTCTTTCGAAAGCGGAGATCACGAAAAAACCATTCAAAATCCTTATAAGCCAAAAGAGCAAGCGCCGTTGTACGCGCTTGCTCTTTTTTACGGGAATCACGCCCGCCAGATCTGCTTAAAATCCAGCCATCCCAGATTATTGATGACAACTCCCTTGTAAGAAGGATGCAAACTTGCGAAGAATCTCGTATGAATCAGGAATGATACATGCGCTTCCTCCCGCAGCCTCTCCTCGATGTTCGATAAAATGCTCAACCGCTCCTCGCACCGTTCGCTGGCAAGCGCGTCATCGATGCATTCTTTTACCCAATCCTGCAGGGACGAATCCATGAACTCTTTGACAATGCTGCCCTCCTGTTCGTAATTCTCGATGATGCATACTTCTTCGCCCGGAAGAACTAGGCCGTGCAAAATGCAGTCCATACTGTTCACCACGTCGGGATGCAGCATGGTATCCATACGTATCTCCCGGATCATCAATGGAATCCCAACGGAAGCACACTGATTCTGGATCCATTCGGCATCCTTGATATGATTGGCCAGCGTTCCCATGATGACGGGGGAACCGTCGTAACCCGACTGTCTCAACAGCGACTTGGCGAACTCGGGATCATGAAAGTCTTTGCGGTAAGGCGCTTGTTCATCCATAATGAACCCTCTAGCCGGATAAAGACGATTATCGCCCAGCTCCCGGATCATATCCGAACGGTTCAGGATCAGATTGAATGCGCGGCGAAATTCGACGGATTGAAACGGCCCCTGTTTTTTCATATTCCATGTAATCAAAGTCGTGCAGCCTTCGGAGGATTCTATGATATCCACAGCATGATGGTCGCCGCCATGACCGAATTGCTCCGAATCCTGCAGCAGCCGCTCCCAACTGACGTTGCAGTGCTCGGCATCTTCCGGCATCATAATGATTTGGATGCTGTCCAAATGCGGCCGCCCTTGATAATAGTGGGCATTCGCATGAATGGTCAGCCTTTCCTCGGTCCATTCCTCCACCTGAAAAGGTCCCGTTCCGACAGGAAGCCTCCAGAACTGTTCTTCATCGTGAATCAGCAGATGTTTAGGCACGATGGACATGCATATGGAACTGAGAAACCGGATGAAAATCCGATTCGGCTTATTCAGGATAAAGCGGACCTCGCGGGGCGACACCGCCTCTACGCTGTGCAGTTCACGCACGATCCAAGCATTCCGTCGATCCTGACCCAAGCGCTCCACCGTGAATTTCACGTCCTCGGCCGTTAATTCCTTGCCGTCATGGAACAGAATCCCTTTACGAAGATGAAACGTCCAGTTCGTTCCATCCTCGCTGCTCTCCCAATGATGCGCAATCACAGGCATGTATTGATCCTTTGCTTTATCGTATACCACCAACCGATCGAATATTTGCTGGATCATATGAGCTTGAAAACTGTAATAGCACTCGGCGGGGTCCAAGGTTTCGATCAGCCGATACACTGGCAGCCGCAGCGAATCCCTGGCTTCTTCCTCCCCTTCCTTCATCTCCTTGCAAAAGCCAAAATGCCCATTCATCCACTCCACGTAGGAGTCGTTGGTCCGAATGCCTTGTCCGTAGGTACGAAGCAGCTCAAAGGCTTGCTTGTATTCCCCTTTTTCCGCGAGCTGCTGCGCCGCTTCCTGAAGCAGCTCTGCTTGATCCGCTTGAAAGGTCAGCTTGGACCGGTTTCCTCGCCCGCGTCCGGCTTTCCATAGAATCCAGCCCTTCTCTTCGAGCTTGCGCAAAACGAGCTTCGCGTTGCGCGACGTGCAATAAAGCGTGTCGGCAATCTGCTCAAGCGTCACTTCCGTAGCGGTATGGACTGGAGCGTTAACAGCAAGCTTCCGGTGAAGCATGAAAAATTGTTCGTACAGCATTGCGATCCGCTCCCTCCTTGGTAAAATCCAATACGTTTATTCTACTTGGAGATCGTTTCGAGCGCGAGTACCTTTTCAGTAGAAATCCATTATATTCAAAAAAGAACGGCTCCATTCCCCCTAAACCGTCAGCCATAGATTGCACGTCCTTATTCCACAACAGAGGACCTTCGTTTCATATCAAACCATCAAATTCCGGCTTATGAACTCCTCCGCTTCCTTCATTTTTAATGTAAGCTCCATGCCGTCGGACATGTTCTTCAAGCGAAGCACGCCAGCCGCCGCTTCATCTTCGCCGATCAGAATGGCATAAGGGATGCCTTCGGCCGAAGCGGAGGCCAAGGTCTTTTTCAATTTGCGCCGCTGGGTAGCCAATCGGGTACGAATGCCGCGATTCCGAAGTTCCGCAGCAGCCATCAATCCTTCCGGGACAGCTTCTCCTATCGGGATAACGACAACGTGTGGCCTGTTCGTTTCAACCCCCCGGTCCCGAAGCATCTCCATAATGGATTCCATGCCGAACGAAAGCCCTACCGTCGGATATGCCATATCTTCCCGTCCAACAAGCTGCCCGATGATCGCGTCATATCTGCCGCCTCCGCCCAGACTTGAACGAAAAGCATGGGACGCGTCGTAAATTTCGTAAACGGTTCCTGTGTAAAACGATAAACCCCGGGAAAGAAACGGATCAAATACGCAGATGTCCTGCAAACCGACACGCTGCAGCAGGCTTTGCAGGCTTTGAACTTCGCGCGCGCCCCGCCCCGGCTCCAGGTTGTATGTTCTGGTAATCTGCCCAAACGTCGGTTCCTTGAGATCCACGAAGCTCAGGATCCGGCAGCTAATCTCCAGATCAATCACCTTATCCGCGAGCTCTTTCCGAACCCCTTCCCTCCCAATCTTGTCCAGCTTATCCAGTGTCAGCATGACGGATGAACTTAAGTTGGCCGGTACGCCCATAGCTCCCAGGAGTTCGCCCAGAAAGCCACGATTGTTCCACCTGAGGACAATCGGAATATCAAGTCTTCGGAACACCTCGGCTGCGAGCTGCATCAGCTCCGCTTCCGCTTCCGGACCCGCAACCCCCACCACATCGACGTCGCACTGCAGAAACTCCCGCAATCTGCCCCTTTTGACCGGGCCGTCCCGAAATACCTTCCCCATCTCATATCGCTTGAATGGCTGGCTGATGCCAGGGTTCAGCGCGATCACCTTGGCGAACGGTATCGTCAGGTCGTATCGCAGTCCCAGCTGCCGCGCTCCCTGATCCGTCAGCTGATACATCTCCTTGAGTATTTCTTCTCCTCCAGCGTACTTGGAAGACAGCAGTTCCAATTCATTCAGGATGGTTGACTCCATCTCCGTGTAATCGTAACATTCAAACACTTCGCGAAGCGTCGATTGCACCTTTCTCCTTACAGCCTGTTCCTGTCCAAAATAATCATATGTCCCTTTTACGTTCTGCATCGCTGCTCATCCTTTCGTCCCAAGAAAATAAAAAACGCGCCGGACCTCATGGTCCCGCGCGCTTGGTATGCGGCAGGGAGGCCAACGCGAACAGCGTTAGCCCGCCCTGTAGAATTACAGGGGTGCTAACGCTGCTTGTGATGATGAAGTTGATTGGATTTGATGCTGTTCATAACATAATCCCCTTCACTTTAAGCCATTGATTAAGGGGAATTATAGCGCAGCTGATCTATATATTCAAGGGCAATTCCTCTCAGATGGTTCGGGACCAATGGCGATGGGCCGCAATTGCATCAATGAAGGCTTGGCCGAACAGCTTCGAATCCTCATTCTCTTGAGCGACCACGATTCCTTCACCGCTCGCCGCCGGAAGCAGATTCATTCCTTCGGCGATAGCCGCGATCGGTTTGAAATGCTGATAAGCTTCCTTGATAAAGTCCAGCACTTTCTGCTCCGTCAGGATCTCTGACACGCTTAGCGTCCCGCCCGCGACAAGCACCGCGTCGAATAACACCGAGTCCGCCCCCAGGAGCGAATGTTTCACTTCCAGTTCTCCGCCGGATTTGCCTGTAATGACGCCAAGCTTCGCGCTAACCACTTCGGTGATGATGCCGGCTTGCTGGAGCTGCGCAAGCACGAACGGAAGCTCGTCCGTAAATCCATTGCCTGCAAGCACAGCCACCTTGCGTGTTAATGGGAGCTTCACGGTGTTCATCATACTGAGAGCCGGAGAGGAGTCTTTGGAAGCAGAGCCGCTGGTTTGGGGAGGAATGGTTCCTAACCCTTCCGAAATTCTTGTCGCGAGTTCGCTGTCCACATTCGCAAACAGGTCAACGATCTGCTGTCGAAGTTCCTTCCGCTGCACTTTGCCAAGCTCGAACTGGAATGCGGATACGATATGCTGCTTCTCCACCTCGGACATGCTGTTCCAGAACAAAGCCGCCTGGCTGAAGTGATCCTTGAAGCTGTCGCTTCGGGCTTGCACCTTGCGACCCTCCACCTTCTCGGTATAATGCTCGTAGCCGCCTCGTTCGGCTGGAACGGGCTTGGGCGTGTTGCCCGCAATGCCATTCTTATGATAGCTGACCGGCCCCTTGTTAATGGTCATGCGGTGCATCCCGTCCCGTTGGTTGTTATGAACCGGCGCAATCGGACGATTAATCGGAATTTCGTGGAAATTCGGCCCGCCCAGACGGGACAGCTGCGTATCGGTATAGGAGAACAGACGTCCCTGCAGCAGCGGATCATTGGTAAAATCGATGCCCGGCACGACATGACCCGGATGGAAAGCAATCTGTTCCGTCTCCGCAAAGAAATTATCCGTATTGCGATTAAGCGTCATTTTTCCGATGATTCTGACCGGAATGATCTCTTCCGGCCATATCTTCGTCGGATCGAGGATATCAAAATCAAAATTGAATTCCTCGTCCTCCCCGATCATTTGAACGCCAAATTCGAATTCCGGATAGTTCCCCGTTTCGATGGCATCCCATAGATCGCGGCGGTTAAAGTCGGGATCCTTTCCTGCCAGCTTCTGCGTTTCGTCCCACACGAGAGAATGAGTGCCCAGCACGGGCTTCCAGTGGAATTTCACAAAATGCGCCTTTCCTTCCTCGTTCACGAAACGAAAGGTATGCACGCCGAAGCCCTCCATCATTCGGAAGCTTCGCGGAAGCGAACGGTCCGACATCGCCCACATCACCATGTGCGCGCTTTCCGTGTTGTTAGCTACAAAATCCCAGAACGTATCGTGAGCGGATTGCGCCTGCGGAATCTCGTTATGGGGCTCGGGCTTTACCGCGTGAACGAAATCGGGAAACTTCATCGCATCCTGTACGAAGAATACAGGCATGTTGTTGCCAACCAGATCATAGTTGCCCTCTTCCGTATAGAATTTAGTTGCGAAACCGCGCACGTCCCGCACGGTGTCGGCTGAGCCCCTGGAGCCCGCCACCGTCGAGAACCGGACAAATACGGGCGTCACGACGGAAGGATCCTGCAGGAATTTGGCTTTGGTATAATCTTTCATCGATTCATATAACTGAAAATAACCATGGGCTCCAAAACCGCGGGCATGCACAATGCGCTCAGGAATTCGCTCATGGTCGAAATGCGTCATTTTCTCTCTGAAATGGAAGTCCTCCATTAGTGTCGGACCGCGTTCGCCGGCCTTAAGCGAATGCTCATCCTCAGAGACCGTAAGCCCCTGGTTCGTAGTCAAGTTCTTGCCGTCATTGTCTACCGTAAATTGTTCCAGCTGTTGGTCCTTGCTCGTCTTGTTGTTGCTGTTGTTGACATTCGAGTTGGAATTTGAATTGTCCATGATCGGAACCTCCTGGTTATGTAGTAGATGAGTCTCTGGCGAGTGTTTCCCTTGGTAACAGATCCGCTTGCGAACCCGTCATCTAATTACCCTGCAATATGGAATACGAATCCAGTTTCATCCGACCTTCATAAAAAGCTCATGCAATCGAGCTGCAAGCTTAGCGCCGGGAAATTCAACGTTTCCCTTGCCTATAAAAAAAGCAGCCCCCCTCTTCAGAGGTCGGCCGCAATGTAAACTGTAATGGCTTAAATCCCTGTCAGTTTATCCGGATTTCTCACGATATAGATATCCTGCAGCAATCCATTCCGGATATTGAAGAAAACGGGCAACCCGCTCCCGGGTTTCGACCGGCCTTGACGCCGCGATCACTTTACCGCCGCCATCGGACAGAAGGACGGCATCGTCCTTCAGCAGGGACAGGACATGTTCAGCATTTCCTTCGATCAGGGCCGTGAAGAATCGGTTTACGCCCTTATGCTTCAAAGCCCCCCTACGACAACGCATGTGAAATCCTTTATCAAAACAACCCATCTCCTTTGGTTTATGCGATTTGCACATATCACGAGATGGGGGCTGTTTTTGTGACATGACTTCAAACCTTTTTTAGGGGAATTGACTGCTCTTCATCAGCAAGCCCCATAAAAACTCTCTTTGCTGTCCGATTCATCCTTAAAATCATGCCAATATGTCCGCTATTTCAGCTTCACACGGTCCGATATCTCGACGAGGCGACGTATTCCCTCATCCAGCTGAACCTCGCTGATATAAGAGTAACTAAGCCTGATCCACGATTCCATCCGATCCAGCGGATCGCATATCCGTCCAGGAACAAACGCTACCGATTCCGCCAGGCATTGCTGCAATAACGCATCCACGTTGATCGTTTCCGGCAGCCGTATCCATAGATTCAAGCCGCCTCCCGGGCTGCTCCAGCTCCAATCCGTAGCCGCCAGCAGGTTCTCCATCCTCGCTTTTCGAAGCTCCAGCGCTATCCGAAGCTTGGCCACATGTTCCTGGAGCCTGCTGGAGAAGAAATAATGCTGAAAGATCTTTTGCGTCAGCAAGGGCGTACCGTTGTCCGAAAGCGCCTTGACCGGTACGATTACCTTCATCAGCTCCGGACGTGCGGCCAGGACCGATATCCGCAGGCCAGGGGCAACGTATTTGCTAAAGCTTCGAATATGAATGACGTAACCCTCCGTATCGTAATAAAAAAAGGGCAGCGGCGGCGGATCTCCAAAATAAATGTCGTGATAAACCTCATCCTCCACCAGAATGCATTCATATCGTTCGGCTAGTTCAACCAGCGCCTTCCGCTGCGTTACAGGTACCGTGTATCCTGTCGGGTTTTGAAACGTCGGGTTCATGTAGAACAGCTTCGGCTTCTCCGTCCGCATCAAATATTCGATATGTTCCAGGTCGTATCCTTGCGGCGTAATCTCGATGGGGAGCAGATTGACATTTTGCTGAACAAAAACATCAATCGCCGGGCTGTATGTCGGCCGTTCGATCAATACAGCATCTCCGCTTTTGACGAGCGAGCGCGAAATCAGATCAATCGCTTGCTGGGATCCCGTCGTAATCAGCAGTTCCTCCGGATGAACCGCTATGCCCTGCTTCTCCATGAAATACCGGGCCATTTCCTCGCGCAGCTCCAAATCTCCGGACACCGAAGAATAAGTGCTCAATACCTTCGGATACATGTCAAACACTTGTTTGACGTGGTTGGACAAGAATGCATTCGGCAGCAGCGCAGGATCGATCAGCGCTTCCGACATCTGGTAATCGACCTGATGCCTGTGAATGTCGGACAAGCGGCTGCGATTGACGTACAGCGATCTGGCCTGATATTCCCAAGGCGGGCTGAATGCAAGGGATTCCGCCGAAATGTCTTCTGCCTTACTCGCCACAAAATACCCTGATTTATATTTCACTTCCACGATGCCATCCTCTAACAGCTGCTGATAAGCCTTCAATACCGTTAATCGATGAACCTTCAAACGCTCCGCCATAACCCTAACCGACGGCAGCTTGTCAGACTCCTTCCACTCCCCTGTTGCAATGCCCTTCGCAACGGTGTCGTAAACCAGCTGCTGCAATGTTCCTTTTCCTGCCTTTTCATCCATCATCGAAAGCTTCATCTGTTCTTTCCCCCTGATTTATTTGCAGGCGAATCTGTTCTATCAGACCCGAATCTGTTCTATTAACTACCTATTATAGTATAGAAAAAGGAGGATGCAGCATGATTATTTTTAACTACTTATTAATGTGCGCCATTTTCAGCACCACGTTTCTCGCCATCAAAATCGGCGTGGAGGCAGGACTGCCGCCATTTCTTTCGGCGGGGCTTCGGTTTCTTCTGGCGGGCGCCTTCATCTTCCTATGGATGATATTGCAGCGCAAGGCAAAACCGAGCCTGCTCCTGCGCAAGGAATTCCTTCTGATCGGGATGACCAGCACGTTTCTGACGTTTGCGACGCTGTATTGGGCCGAGCAGCATGTAGCTTCTGGCATTGCCGCCATACTGTCGGCTACGGGCCCTATGATGATCCTGATGATTCAATCCGTTGTCATGCGGAAGAAAGCCCGGCGCAGCGATTACTGGGGCTGTGCGGTCGGATTTGCGGGCGTGTGCGTGCTCATTATGCCCAAGCTGGCGATCGGGAGCGACCTCATCTGGATTCTGAGCTGCATGGTCATCCTTATAGGCGAAATCGGTTATAGCGTGGGCTCGCTTGCTACCCGCAAACTGTCCTTTGACATGCCGGATATCTCGCCGATTACGATCAATGCGGTGCAGATGATGCATGGGGGCTTGGCTTTATTGCTTCTATCCTTGTTCAGTGAACGCGGGCAATGGACTGGGCTGACAACGATGCCGGCCATAGGTTCGGTCTTTTATTTGACAATCGTCGGCTCGATGCTGGGCCATAGCCTGTATGCCTGGCTGCTAAAAGCGACGAATGCCTTTTTCCCGTCCACCTGGCTCTTCGTGTCGCCGATCATCGCGCTGGGACTCGGTGCATTTTTGTACGGCGAGACGATTTCATTTTATTCGGTCCTAGGCAGTTTGTTCATTATCTGCGGGATTCTGATCGTGAATCTGCCTGAGCTCAGGACACGTTTCATGTCGCGCCGCATGGCATCAAGCTCGGGATAAAGCGTGGCATGGTTCCTCGAATGAATGGGCATATGAAAACGGCTGCGACCCGTAATTCTCGTTACGTGTCACAGCCGTTATGCTATGTGATCCTACTGTTATGTTACGATTCCTAATCCACTTTGGCACGATAAGCATCCGCGGTCAGCAGTTTGCCTAGCGCTTCGTCCAGATCGCCCTCCACCTCTACCTCCATAATCCATCCGCCTTCATATGGCTCTCCGTTCACAAGCTCAGGCTGGTCTTCCAAGGAGGAATTCACTTTCGTAATGGTTCCGGAAACAGGGGAATACAGCTCCGAAACGGTTTTGACCGACTCAATGGTGCCGATGCTATCACCTGCAGAAACCGATGCGCCAGTCTCGGGAAGCTCTACGAATACGATATCGCCCAGCTGGCACTGCGCATGATCGGAAATACCGACGCGCACCACATTTCCATCAACCCTCAATGCCCATTCATGATCGTCGCTGTACACCAAATTCTCTCTGATTTCGCTCATTTTCGAATACTCCTCTTTTCTTAAAAATGAAATTAAGGTGAATGAAAAAAAGGACGCGAAAAAAGGCTTTCGCCTTCTCTCTGTCCTCGGTACCTGAGAGTTTGTGATCGGCCGCCTCATAACGGTTCGATCTTTCCCCTTGGGTGGCTTGCGCACTCTCCAGAGCTGCGTCGGATGGCGGTTCGTTTACCTGAGAGATTACTCGTCAGCCCGGCAGGCATAACGGTTTGCTCCTTCGGTGCCGCTCGGGTTATCCCCAACTCGTTAGCGGTCTCTCCCATCCATCGTCATTCGCATATTCGGTTGGCTTATTCTCCCACAGAATAAAACAGGGACGAGTCGATGTCAAGATTTCTAACAAAATTTTAAACATGAACATATTTTTTTATGAAATAAAGGTTGACACTTTATGGAGAGGCACGTTTATAATAATCACAAGAACGTAGGAAGATGACAACTCAATATGTATCGCGCGGATGATGGTAGCGGGAGAGATTACCGACAGACTGACAGGTAGCGCCGAAGGAGTAAGCCGGATCACGGTGAATCTCTCAGGCAAAAGGACCTTTACCGGACGCACCTCTGGAGAGAATTCTGAATAAAGAATCACCCACGGGGAAACTCACACACGCTTGACACAACACTAACATGACATGTGGGGTAACTCTCAGGTACAAAGGACAGAGCAGAAGGATTACGCAACGAGCGGGCTTTTTGGGCACGGCTTGTTATCCTTCTGTCTGTCCTTTTTTGGTGTTTCCCCGATTAACCATGCCAATTAAAGAGGTGAAGAGATGAGTTCATTACAACGTACACCGCTTTACCCGCTTTATTCCGATTTTCCTTCTACTCGCTGCATCGATTTCGGCGGCTGGGAATTGCCCGTGCAATTTTCCGGCATCGTGCAAGAACATGAAGCCGTACGCAAGCACGCCGGCCTGTTCGACGTCTCCCACATGGGTGAATTTATGATCAGCGGACAAGACGCCGAAGCTTTCATCCAGAACATGATCACGAATGACGTCACCCGAATTACGGTCGGTCAGGCCCAGTATACGCTAATGTGTGATGACAACGGCGGTACGGTCGATGACCTGCTTGTGTATAAACTGTCGTCGGATCGATTCATGCTGGTTGTGAATGCATCCAACATCGATAAGGATCTTCAGTGGCTTCATGAACACGTCACAGGTGATGTCGCCATCCGGAACGTATCCGCGGAGACGGCACTGATTGCACTCCAAGGACCTGCAGCCGAGAACATCTTGTCGAAGGCAACCTCGGAGACGCTCGGCGATCTCCCCTCCTTCCATTTTATCCAGAACGCGCAAGTATGCGGCCATGCCGCCTTGCTCTCACGGACCGGTTATACCGGAGAAGACGGCTTTGAAATCTATTGCTCCGCCGGGGATGCGCCGGATATCTGGAGAGGTCTGTTAACCGCGGGGGAAGACCATGGACTCATTCCGGCCGGACTTGGTGCACGCGATACGCTCCGCTTCGAGGCGAAACTGCCACTGTACGGACAGGAGCTTTCGAGCACGATCTCACCGCTTGAAGCCAGCCTCGGTTATTTCGTGAAGCTGGACAACGGCGATTTCATCGGACGGGAAGCGCTTCAGCAGCAGAAACAAGACGGTGTGCGGCGTAAGCTGGTTGGCATCGAGCTTATTGACCGCGGTATCCCGCGGTCCCATTACCCTGTATACAACGGTAATGGTGAACCGATCGGAGAAGTGACCAGCGGTACTCAATCTCCCTCGCTCAAGCGAAATCTCGGATTGGCCTTGATCGAAACCCCTTATGCAAGCTTGGATTCCGAAGTATGGGTCGAGATTCGCGGTAAGAAATTAAAAGCCAAAGTGGTTAAGACACCATTCTATAAAAGAGGAGCTGCCTTATCATGAAGCATCGTTACTTGCCTATGACAGATCAAGATCAGGCCGACATGCTTGCCGCCGTCGGAGCGGAGACCATCGAAGACCTGTTTGCCGATATCCCTAAATCCGTCCGATACAACGGCGTCCTCCCGATGTCGAAACGGCTGGGTGAGCCAGAGCTGCTGAAGCATATGCGCCGCTTGGCGGACCGCAATGCCGATTTCGACCGGTATACCAGCTTTCTCGGAGCCGGATTGTATGACCACCACATTCCCGTCGTCCTCAATCATGTGATTTCCCGCTCCGAATTTTACACGGCGTACACGCCATACCAACCGGAGATCAGCCAAGGCGAGCTGCAAGCGATCTTTGAATTTCAATCTTACATCTGTGAATTGACCGGCATGAAAGTAGCCAATGCCAGCATGTATGACGGTTCAACGGCACTGGCTGAGGCAGCGGCGCTTGCCAGCGGGGCAACCAAACGAAAGAGAATCGTTATTTCCCGAGCCGTTCACCCGGAAGCCCGGGAGATCGTTCTGACTTCGGCTCACGGCCTCGATCTGGAAGTCGTTGAAGTCGGCATCGTTAACGGCGTTACCGACCTGGATGCGCTCGCCGCTGCCGTTACGGATGACACGGCAGCCGTGCTTCTGCAATCGCCGAACTTCTTCGGCTGCATTGAGGACGTGAGATCGATCGAGCCCTTGGTTCATGATCAAAAAGCATTGCTCGTGCTGAGCGTAAACCCGCTGTCGCTTGGGCTGCTCGAATCCCCTGGCGTGCTTGGGGCCGACATCGTTGTCGGCGATGCCCAGCCGCTCGGCATTCCTGCCTCTCTCGGCGGGCCGACCTGCGGATTCTTTGCGGTATCCGAACCGCTGATGCGCCGTATTCCCGGCCGGATCGTGGGCCAAACCGTCGATAAGGACGGTAAGCGCGGCTTTGTGCTGACGCTGCAGGCACGGGAACAACATATTCGCCGGGAAAAAGCAACGTCGAACATCTGCTCGAATCAGGCACTGCTCGCGCTGTGTGCCTCCGTTTATATGTCTACGCTGGGTAAAGCCGGCATGCAGGAGGCAGCGCTTCTGAATGTGCGCAAATCCCATTACGCTGCCGACCTCGTCGCCAAGGGCTCCTTATCTCTCCCATTCAGCTCTCCGTTCTTCAATGAATTCGTAGTGAAGCTGCCGGATGGAACGAACGTGAAGGAGGTCAACTCGAAGCTGCTGGAGGCCGGTTATATCGGCGGCTACGATCTAGGCTCTTCGTACCCTGAGCTTCATGGATGCATGCTGATCGCCGTGACCGAACGGCGGACGAAGGAAGAAATCGACCAGTTTATTGGTGAATTGGAGGCGATTGTATGAAACCGGAAAAAGCCTTGATATTTGAACTCAGCAAGCCCGGCCGGGTCGCCTATTCTCTGCCCGAATGCGACGTACCGGAAACCGACGCCGCTTCATTCATACCGGAGAGCCTGCTGCGCAGCAAACCAGCCGAACTGCCGGAGGTTTATGAGGTGGATGTCATCCGTCATTATACCGAGCTGTCGCGACGGAATTTCGGCATCGATAACGGTTTCTATCCGCTCGGCTCATGCACGATGAAATACAATCCGAAGATTAACGAGGATGTTGCCCGTTTTGCCGGTTTTGCCAAGATTCATCCGTACCAGCCTGAGGAAAGCATTCAGGGCGCACTGGAGCTGCTGTATACCCTACAGAACGACTTGGCCGCATTGACCGGCATGGATCAAGTAACGCTGCAGCCTGCTGCGGGTGCCCATGGCGAATGGACGGGGCTGATGCTGATTCGCGCCTACCATGAGAGCCGCGGCGAGAAACGCACCAAGGTCATCGTACCCGACTCCTCTCACGGCACGAACCCGGCCAGCGCAACGGTAGCCGGTTACGACACGATCACGATTAAATCCAATGAACGGGGCATGGTGGATCTGGATGCCCTCCGCGCCGTCGTTGGTGAGGATACGGCGGCCCTGATGCTGACGAACCCGAGCACGCTTGGCCTGTTCGAGGAGCAGATCGTGGAAATTTCGGAAATCGTGCACGACGCCGGCGGTCTGCTGTACTATGACGGAGCCAATTCCAACGCCATCATGGGAATTACCCGACCAGGCGACATGGGCTTTGACGTGGTCCATCTCAACCTGCACAAAACGATGAGCACACCCCATGGCGGAGGCGGTCCCGGCGCAGGCCCTGTCGGCGTGAAAAGCCTGCTGGTCCCGTTCCTGCCGAAACCGATCGTGTCCAAGCGCGAAGACGGCACCTTCTACTGGGATTACGAGCGTCCCCAGTCGATCGGCCGCGTGAAGGCGTTCTATGGCAACTTCGGCATTCTGGTTCGTGCCTATGCTTATATTCGCACCTATGGACCGGAAGGACTTCGCCGCGTCTCTGAGCTCGCCGTGCTGAATGCGAACTACATGATGCATCGTTTGGCTCCTTATTACGAAGTGGCCTACCCGGGCCTATGCAAGCACGAATTCGTGCTGTCCGGCAGAAAGCTGAAGGAGTACGGCGTGCGAACCCTGGACGTTGCCAAGCGGCTGCTCGATTTCGGCTATCATCCGCCAACCATCTATTTCCCGCTCAACGTGGAGGAATGCATCATGATCGAGCCGACCGAAACGGAGAGCAAAGAAACGCTGGACAGTTTCATTGACACAATGATCCAGATCGCAAAAGAAGCCGAGTCTACGCCGGACGTTGTCATTAACGCCCCTTACACCACAGTTGTGAAGCGACTAGACGAAACGACGGCCGCGCGCAAACCGGTACTAAACTGCACCTGCGGTTAACGCGGGAGTTGATCCGTTATAATAGCTTAACAGCTACCGACATGCTTTCTGAGAAGGCAGACCGCATACAGCGGCTGTTTTCTTGCAAGCTAAAGATTAGATGTGGTGCGTCTCTGAAATTCATGCTCTCTTCTCTATAGAGAAAGGGTGTCCCTCGCCGTAGCAGCGGCTGTAGGGACACCCTTTTTATGTTAAATAATATAAGTATAATGCATCCGATGGATCTTAGACACAGCAACAGCCCACTTGCCTTGCCGTCATATGAAGCTCTGACACCCCAAGGACTTGGGCTGGCCTTTTCCATCTATCTCAATAAACCTACGGTCATTTCTGGTACTACTCATGCCAACGATTCAGCATCGCTCAGTGGCTCAGAATTTGGACCATATCAATTCTCCGCTAACGGCATCAATAAATTCCAAAAGATACTCTGATTCGCTTACTCCTGTTTTTGCTCGTCTCTTGTATACGGGATCATAGATTAACCGGTAGTGTGCCGTGCCGTCATCACCATCCATATGCCACCTGAGCGACACATCCAGCTGTTCCGCATATCGTGCGAGTGCCGATGACGCAGAAACCGCAGCCTTAAACTGGCAAGCCTCCAGTTCACGGATTTTCTCGTGAGACACACTGCGGTAGAGAAGCACTTCTCCCGTAATCGTGCTTACGCAAATATTTACACGCTCCAAACGTACCCGGTATTGATCGATATATAACGGCAAGTGGAAGAATTCCCGATCCAACGGCTCAGCTTCGCCCTCATCTTCCTCTTGCTCACTGTGCGTTATCCCGGCTTCCCAATCCCATTTCACTTCCAGCCGCAAATACTTGGCGTATGAAGGAAAAAATCTCTGCAAGAACAGCTCTGCTCGTTCCCAGCATTGCTCGCGAGAAAGCACCGTCTCTCCGTCGGAGCTCTCAGGATTATAATGGTACGCCTCTAAGCTGCCTGTGGCCTTATCGACATGTATCATGTAAGCTGCTTGAAGATTGCGAAGCGTATTTCCCCACCGCCGTTCAAAATATCGGTCCACCGATAACGGATCGGTCGCCGATTGATCCGCTTCATCCTCGTTCATATCGCTTTTATCAAAGTACAATAAAATCAGGTTTTGATCGTCTCCCCTAGGCTTATCCAGAACATACCGCTCCGTATCAATGCCCAACTGGGCCTCCCAGAATGGAATTAAATCTGAATTTTCATCTGAGCTTGAATGTTCGGTTCCGGTCCTTGATGGGAGAACCGGCTTAACGGTATAGGCGTTATCTGAATTACCGGGATCCGCAGGCGTGATTGAAACAGTCGGCGGCAGCAAATCATGCTGCAGGTTATGTAAGGGTTCACCCGTAACGGCATCGATCTTACGACGCCCCTGAATCGGTTCATAAACCAGCCGATGCTGATCTTCTTCCCCCTCCATGTCATATATAGAGGGATACAGTGTGGTTATGATGGGCTGCATCTCCATATCCTGAAGAATCCTTTGCTTCGCAGCCTCCGCACTAACGAGCCTGTCCGGCCAAACCGGCAGCTCCATTACCGGGAATTCTTTCGCCTTGTAAAGCACGATATTGAAATCGGCGTCAAGCCGGACCTCACAACCTGAGCTCGGCAGCGGCAATCCGCCGGCCTCTGCCCTAAACCCAATCTCAATATAGTTTCGTTTGATCTCTGATCGAATCCAGGTAAGCGCTGCATAATTCGGATGATGCCGGATCATGAACGTTTTAGCTATGTCCGTTGCCTGCTCCATGGTACGTCCTGCCTCTATCGTCCTTCCCAATCTCGTGTCATCACGCTCTTGATCGATCTGAAGCCTCATCAGCTGACCGGTCTCCAGGCTTAATGAAACCTCAATTCGGCTGTTCTCGGATTGAGGGTCCTCCCAGATAAACGTTCTCTCTTTTTCATCGAACCCCTTAGGGGTGTTATCCTCCATAACAAGTTCATAATGCTCGGGTATGAAGGTGATCGTTCCCGCAGCTGCCCGTAGTGCCTGGACATCCATGGTCATATGCCGCTTCGCCTCCTTCTCTATTAGAAAGCTCTATTATATGATATAAAGTATATAATTATATACGGCTTACTTCTACCAAGCTGACAATTTACGAAAGATGCGGTGATCGAATGAGTAACCCGACACATAGCCTGGATGTTAACCAGTATCTTAACCGTATTGGATATACGGGCCCGATTGTGAACAGCGCTTATATGCTCGCCAGACTGCAGGAGCAGCATGTACATACCGTCCCCTATGAAAATCTCGATATCCTTGACCGAATTCCGCTGTCCCTGGATATTCCCCATCTCTACGATAAAATCGTCACCCGCCATCGCGGCGGCTATTGCTTCGAGCTCAATGCGTTGTTTGGCTGGCTGCTGCAGGAACTGGGCTTTAAGGTCACTCATTATTTCGGTCGCTTCTGGCGGGATGAGACCGATACGCCTGCTAAGCGGCGGCATCATATCCTGCAGGTGGATATCGAAGACCAGCGATATATAGCCGACGTCGGAGTGGGAGGCGCCGGACCTCGCCACCCTTTGGAGTTGGTAGATGGCCTGGAACAAACCCAGGGGAACGAAACCTACCGGCTGGTTCAGACCGAGGCTTATGGCTGGATGCTCGAGGAGTGGAAAAAAGATGCCTGGGATCCGGTATTCTCTTTTACGGAAGAACCTAACTTACCGAAAGATTTCATCACCACCTCTTTCTGGTGCGAGCATGCCTCTGATTCGCCGTTTAATAAAACGGCCCGGGTATCCATACGTACCGCTGAAGGCAGAAACACCGTGGATGACGGCGAGTTCAGAATCTACAAGTCCGGCGGCGTCCACACCTTTAAACCGGGAAATCCACAGGAATATGCCGAAGCGCTTCATACTTATTTCGGTATCCCTATCGATAAATAACAATAAACCGGGCCTTCCCTAGCAGGGAGCCCGGTCTTTACGATTAATATTCAATTTTTCGCTCCGCAGAGCTCCACGCTTGGAATGGCAGCAAATAATCCGCTGTCCGAACCTGCTTCATGGGGATGGAACGCTGATCCATCGGCATGGCGATTTCATCGTATATGAAATGATCATCAAACCCGATCTCGGCCGCATCCTGTTTCGTGCTTGCATAATAAACGGCATCGGGCCTTGACCAGTAGATCGCCCCCAGGCACATCGGACAGGGTTCACAGCTGGTATAGATCGTGCAACCTTTCAATTGAAAATCCTCTAAATGCAGGCAGGCTTCCCGTATGGCTTGCACCTCGGCATGAGCGGTAGGGTCGTTCAGCGCAGTAACCAAATTACGGCCCCTGCCAATCACTTGACCATCCTTAACCACAATCGCCCCAAACGGACCTCCCTCCACATGCTGAACGTTTCGATGGGCTTCTGCAATCGCCTGATGCATCCAGTACTCATGATTATGTTCGCTCATTATGTACAGCTCCCTTCCCATGTTCATCCCGATCCCGGTGTGCGTATTCAAACCACGCTGATCGACCGGGCGGCTAACTCACATCATAGCATATCTTCTTCCGATCTCCTTCATTTTCCAATCTTTTCGCGAAAATGAATTGACGAACCGTATACAAACGTATACAATCATGAATATTGGTATACAAATGTATACATTTTCATGTTGAAGGAGGTTGGTTACATGCGGCAAGAGGAACCAAATATGCCGGGCCAGAGCCGGTCGGAGCATCGCGACCGGGACAGTCACCGCCACGGCGGACGGCACGGAAGACGGCGCGAGGAAGGGCATGGCGGCAGGGAAGGCGGGAAGATGGCGCAAACGTTCCGCCGGGGACGTGCGCTCTCTTTTCTGGACAACCTGGTTGTGAAACGGGAGACCCTGAAGAAACAGGTCAATGATCCTGACCTGCAAGCCATTCGGGACGTGGTCAGCGGAGAGCTGAAAGCGGTGGACCAGATCATTCAGGAGTATATTCAGGCTTTTGAATTGTATGATACGAGGCAGTCTCAGGACGGCCAGCAATAATGGCCCAGGCCATTCATAAACCAATAACCATGACAGAGGTAGGACTTGGAGCGTGATGATTTTTGATTAGAAAGTTTTTTTCATACTATCGGCCCTATAAGGGACTGTTTGTACTGGATTTTACATGCGCCGTCATTGCGGGACTGCTGGAGCTTGCTTTCCCGCTTGCCGTCAGCAAATTCATCGACGATCTGCTGCCGAGCCAGGATTGGCCGCTTATCCTGATTGCCTGCATCGTCCTGCTGTCCATCTATGCGCTGAATACCGCGCTGCAGTATATCGTGACGTACTGGGGACATATGCTCGGCATCAACATCGAGACGGACATGCGGGAGAAAATGTTCTCCCACATTCAGAAGTTATCCTTCCGCTTCTTTGATAACAACAAAACCGGCCACCTGATGGGCCGTATCACGAACGATCTCAACGACGTCGGCGAAGTGGCCCACCATGGCCCGGAAGACGTGTTCATCGCCGTCATGACGCTGCTCGGCTCCTTCTCCTTGATGGCCTACATCAATCTGGAGCTTGCGCTGCTGACCTTTATCATCGTGCCGCTGATGGCATGGCTGATCATTAAATTCGGCGGCAGAATGACCACGACTTATCGTCAATTGTTCCGAAACGTGGGCAATTTCAATGCCCGCATCGAAGACAATGTCGGCGGCATCCGCGTGGTTCAATCATTTGCGAACGAAGAGCATGAGAATAAGCTGTTTCAGGAAGAGAACAAGCAGTTCCGTGCCACCAAGCTGCTGGCTTATAAAACGATGGCCAAAAGCACGTCCGTCAGCTATATGCTGATGCGTTTGATCACGGTATTCGTGATGATCTGCGGTGCATGGTTCTTCATTCAAGGCAAAATCGAGATGGGCGAATTCATGGCATTCCTGCTGCTCTCCAACATCTTCTTCCGTCCGATCGAGAAGATCAACGCGGTCATTGAGAGTTATCCCAAAGGCATTGCCGGCTTTAAACGCTACCTGGAAATCATGGATACCGAGCCGGAGATCGCCGATGTGCCTGATGCCATATCCCTTTCATCGGTACGGGGAGATATCCGCTTCGAAGGCGTAACCTTCGGGTACGAGCCTTCCCGAACGATACTGAATAACATTCACCTGACGATCCGTGCCGGAGAAACGGTTGCATTCGTCGGGCCGTCCGGTGCCGGAAAGACCACGATCTGCAGCCTACTCCCCCGTTTCTACGACGTGGATCAGGGCACGATCACGGTGGACGGGATCGACATCCGGAATATCAAATTGCAAAACCTGCGCAAGCATATCGGTATCGTGCAGCAGGATGTCTTCCTGTTCTCCGGCACGATCCGGGACAATATCGCCTACGGCGACTTGAATGCAACCGACCATCAAATCTGGGAAGCCGCACGGCGCGCTTCGCTGGATGAACTGATCCGAAGCCTGCCGGACGGCATGGAGACGGTCATCGGTGAACGCGGGGTTAAGCTGTCCGGCGGCCAGAAGCAGCGGCTGTCCATTGCGAGAATGTTCCTGAAGAATCCGCCGATCTTGATTCTGGACGAAGCCACCTCGGCACTGGACACGGAGACGGAAGCGCAAATCCAGAAGTCCCTAGCTGAGCTGTCCGTCGGCAGAACAACGCTAGTGATCGCTCACCGACTGACCACCATTCAGAGCGCGGACCGAATAATCGTCGTCAATTCGGAAGGCATAGCCGAGCAGGGTACGCATCAGGAATTGATTCACTCCGGCGGTGCGTACAGCAGGCTTCACCAAGTTCACTAATGAAGCAGATAAATGGTTTGGTTGTGGATGAAGATTCGCCTGCAAGAAATGAACATCCCGCATTAATACTGAAAAGGATGGCTCCCAGCGACAGGGAGTCATCCTTTTTTTGGCTCAACCTATAAGAAGCATCCTGCTGATCTCGAGCAATCAGAATATGGTTGAGAGGATCCTTGCTAATTGTCCATGGATAAGAAAGTTGTTGCAGGGAAACATTAATGGCGTACTACAAAGACCATCGTTACAGGAGGGCTTTATGTTTTATATCTACAGTGTCGGTTTGCTCTTCGGCGGACTGTCGATCATCAACCTGGTCTTCTCGTACCAAACCAAGCATATCCAGCATCTGTTCTGGCCCACGCTGCAGTTTCAGTTGTGGATGCTCCCGCTCTTTGTCATTGCCAATATGTGCATCGGGTATGGGATCCGCTTTGGTTACAAAGCCACCGACCAATTGGGGTACACATTGATTTTCTCCAAATGTCTGGAGATCCTGATATCGTTGGGCGTGGCTTACTTGTTCCTGAAGGAGGTTCCCACCTGGAAAAACTGGGCGGGAATCGGCATTATTGCGCTCGGGATCTTTCTGGTGAAGCAGAAATGAGCGCCTCTGGCGCACGGATGCCTGTTTTGCCTAAATTCATTCTTCGCCAACATCCTTCGGACATCGGTACCATGGTTATCGCTGACTCTTCCCCATCCAGCCTTGTTCGAAGGCATAGCGGGTCAGCTGTACCCGATTTTCCAAATGCAGCTTTTGCAAAATGTTCTTCAAATGGTTCTTGACCGTATTTTCGGAAATGCAAAGGTCGCTCGAAATATCGCGGTTGGACAATCCCTCGGCGACGAGTCCCAGAATTTCCTTTTCACGCGCCGTTAAGGGACTTTTGCTCGGGTCCGGCTTGTCGTATTGCGAAAATTCCTTCAGGATGCGGAACGCGAGTTCCCTGCTCACCGGTGCTTCGTCCACCGCAATGGCTTTCAGGTACTCGTGCCACGATTCGGGATTCAAGTTCTTTAACAAATACCCCTGGGCCCCGCGCTTCAGGGCATCGAACAAATGGGCGATGTCGTCGGATACCGTGACCATAACGATCTTAACGTAAGGGAACTTGTCCTTCACCCGCTTGGTCGCTTCCAAACCGCCCATGCCGGGCATCTGGATATCCATCAGGATGATATCAGGCATCCATATTTCGGTCAGTTCCAGCGCATCCTCGCCGCTTTGCCCTTCCGCCACGACCTCAAAGGTTGGATCGCTGCTCAATATGGTGCGAATACCTTCTCTTGCCAGATCGCTGTCATCGATGATTAACACGCGAAAAGGTTGATTGTTCATGCCGTGCTCTCCTTCCGGATGTTGATAATTGTCTGGTCGTGCTGCCTTTCCATCTGGAACTTCCAGCCCATGGCCTCGGCCCGATCTTTCATGATTTTGATTCCATACCGGTTGCTGCCGAGGGGCTTGTCCAGATCAAAGCCTTTTCCATCATCGGTGACAGTGCAATGCCAGCCCGAATCCGTTGTATTCGCGGTAATCTTGACGTGTTTTGCCTCCGCGTGCTTATGGATATTCAATAAGGATTCCCTGATCGAAGCCAGCAACTCCACCTTTTCTTTGGCTGTCAGCATGGCGTCCGGAATTCCCCACTTGATGTCGAAATGCAGGTCCGTCTCCTGCTTGATTTCCTCAATCAGGCTGCTCATGCTGTGCATCCACGGAATGGCTTGCGGATCTGCCGGGTAGCGGAGATTCGCAATAGCCTCTCTTACGTAGGTGTTGGTACGATGAACGCTTTCCTTGATTTCCTGGTACGGAATGTCTCCCGTGCGACCTGACTTTTCGATTCGGTCGATCTGGGCGTTCAGCAGGAACAAGGATTGGGCGATTCCATCATGAAGTTCCCGGCCGATCTTCTCCCGTTCATGCATGGCTGCTTGAAGTGCCCTCGATCGGTTCAACTCCTCTTGATTCCGTTCAATCAACGAAAATAACTGGGTAAGAAACAGTATGGAAACCAAAAACACGATGACAGGCGCCAGCAGATTGCCAAGATCCATCGATATATAAGGCAGCAGGAACTCATGGCGAACATATTCCCATATGCCAATCGTCAAGGTCGGAATGATGAGTATCAACCATTTCATTTGTTTATAAGACATACCCTGCCTCCTATTTCAATATAAAAAGTAATGTAATGAACTCGCCTTTCTTCCTACCATGTTACCATTGGTTATCCCTTCATTGTAACCAAAATCGTTCATGAGCGGAATGACTCAATAGAGCTACGAATAATTGCCGCATTCTCTCGTGCAGTAATAACCTATTTACAATTCAAGTGCTAATCGCTTATAAAGAGTAAAAGATATCCATTCATTCCATTTCCGATGAAGGGGGCTGCAGTTGGATGACGCAAAAAATTGCAGTGATCATTGTACACGGATTGGGAACACAAAAGAAAAGTTATGCGGATAAATTCATGAAAAACTTGAAGGACACCTTTTCCCGGACCTCGGGCATCCCGCATGAGCAGTTGGCCATGGAGGCCGTGCATTGGGCCGATGTTTTTGCGGCACGCGAGGATGAATTAATCGGCAGCAGCATTAAACCTTACCGTTTACGTTATCAGCACCTCCGGCAGTACGTAATCAACAATCTGGCGGATGCCGTGGCTTATCAGCCCGTGGAATCCGAAGATCAGAACTACGAGGCCATTCATCGGACGATCAGCGAGGCACTGCACCGCCTTGCCCTGTCAGCCGGCCCCCATGCTCCGTTATGCGTAATCTCCCATAGCTTGGGGTCCGTGATCGCCAGCAATTTTTTCTACGATCTGCAATTTTCCTCCCGCGGGCATCGTCTGGTCGTTAATCCCGAAGCACCGCTGGAGCGTGGAGAACTTCTGACCTTGTTCTACACGCTGGGAACCACCTTGCCGCTGTGGAGCATGCGTTATCGTGATTTTGACAAGCCGATTGAGGTCCCTTCAGCACAGATGAAGCTCTATTATGAACATCTACTGGGTGAATGGGTCAATTTCTATGATAAAGACGATATCCTTGCTTACCCCCTCAAAAGCATTAACGAAGAGTATGACCGCACGGTACGCCAAGACAAATCCGTTAACGTGGGAAACTGGTTGACAAGCTGGAATCCGTTGTCGCACAGCGGATATTTCTACAGCAAACCGATTCTCGAATATATCGCTTCGCAATTGGAAGCGACCTGGCGAAACATAAATCAGGTTAAATAAGCAATGCCGCAAAGACATAGGATCTTTGCGGCATTGCTCCTTTATGATGATCCGATTCAAAAATGAACATAAGCACCGTTTCGAATGTTAGATTCATCACCCATTGCTCTCCGATTGGCCCCATCCTTCTTCTGCCTGTATCTTTGAAACCGACACTTGCATACAGCTGCTGAGCCGGAACATTCTTATGGTTCACGACCAGTACCACCTCATTGCAGGAAGGAAATTCTCTCCTAATAAATGCTGGCAGCGCAAGCATTCCTCGTTTGGCGTAACCTTTACGCTGCTGTCGATGATCAATGGATAAAGCGGTCAGCAGCATCGCATGAGAATGACTTGTATACTCCTTGACGCGCTCCGTAGCGTGCAGGATAAAGAAACCGACAGGATGACCATCAGCTAAAATAACGATGGGGAACTGACCTTCCCCTAGGTTTAAAACTTCTTTCGGATGAGAGGTGAATTGGACTTGGTCATCCGGAAGCTCGAATTCTTTCAAGACGGGCAGATGTTCTGCCGTGCGGACAACAAGCTGGATTTGTTCTGCGTTTGGCATCGGTCCTCACTCCTCTGTCTAAGGTGACGTTGATTTCATCAAGTCTTCTTCGCGTTGAACATTTGTTCCCGCCCAATTATCCTGTTTCTTCGCCGTACCATAGCTGTCGGAAGCTTTCGCTGGAAGCCAGCAGTTGCTCCGCCGTGCCCTCGGCCTCAATCTCACCGCCGTTCAACACGATGATATGGTCAGCATGGTTAAGCGCAGCTTTCCGATGCGATACCACAAGACAAGTCGCACCTCCGCGCTCGCGGAACAGCCTCTCCCATAACTTGCGCTCCGTCTCAACATCCAATGCGCTGGATAAATCGTCGAATACGTAGAGTTCCGCATCCCGCACCAACATTCTTGCCGCGGCTGTCCGCTGTGCTTGACCGCCGGACAGCTTGACTCCGCGCGGCCCCACCATCGTCTCCAGTCCATTTTGAAGATGTTTGATATCTTCTTCCATTACGGCCGCATGAAGCGCGCGTTCCAGACTGCCCGGCTGCTCGGATATACCCAACAGAATGTTGTTGCGCAGTTTGTCGCTGTACAGCCTTGGGATCTGTGCAGTATAAGCACTTTGCGGCGGGATGAAGAAATCTGCCGGCTCCGTTACCCTTTCGCCGTTCCATCGGATTTCGCCCTTTTCTGCTGGCAGCAAGCCCAGCAATGTGCGAACCAGCGTCGTTTTACCGCTGCCTATCATCCCGGTAACGACCGTAAAGGTACCGCGCGAGAGTCTCAGATCGATATTCGAAATGCCCCGTCCGGTTTCGGGATACTGGTACGACAAGCCTTGCGCTTCCAGCAGCGAGAGCGGAGGTGCCTCAATGTATGCCGTTTCCATCCCGTCTTCGACCGGAGCGCCGGCGGCGTGATTGGATGCCCCATGCGCTTGCCCATTCCCTGCGGCATGATGACCGGATTTCTCTTCATGGGTTCGCTTGCGCTTAACCTTGCCGATACCGATGTAATGGGCTGCGGTAAGCAGCGAAGCCGGTGCTCCTTGCAGCATGGATTTGATGCGCTGAAAGCTGACGCCCATCTGCTTGTAATACGTCATGAAATTGCCGACGTTCGATATGAGCTGGGTAACAAATGTTAAATAATATACAAAGAGGGACAAATCCCCGACGGTAAAATCGCCGTTTCGCATCTTAAGGCTTGCGAGCACGAGGATCAGGCCGGTACCGAGGTTAACGGAGTTCGTGAATACGGAGGACAAGGATTCCGTCAGAAGTTTATCCTTCACCATGGATTGGCGCCGTTTCTCGCTAAGACTTACGAACCGCTCTACGACGCGTTTCTCCGCCCCTGCGACCTGGATGGCCTGCACGTTGGCAAACATTTCGCTAATCGCCCCGGTTACCTTGGCGGTTGATTCCCGGCTTGCCGCCCTGTATTTCTGGATGCGCGCGGTTGCGATCTGGGCTGCGGTCACCACCAGAATCAAAGGAACGAACACGAGAATCGTCAGCTGCAGATCGATGGATATGAGAATCCAGCTGGCGACAATGACGAAACCGACAAGCCCTAATGTATCTACTGACCAGCTCGTCGCTTCTTCAGCCTGATCCACGTCATCCCGGAAATTGCTGATGGCTTCTCCTGGCGAGCAAGGGATTGCTCGCGCTCCGGGCTCCTTCATGACATGGGACAGCATATTGCGGCGGAGCAATGTGCTGATGCGGAAGCGGAAATGCACGTCTGTCATGAAGCCGCCGAAGATCAGCGCAATCCGTGCCAAGGCAGCGCCGATTAGCAGCACCGCAATCGCCCAGACGCCGTAAGGAAAAGAATAAGTGCCTTCCAAATGGTCAAAAAAGGCCTTGGTTAAGAGTCCGGGAACCAGCGGTGCCATATGGATAAGGGACCACGCGAACAGGTTGATGAGGTACAACCCCGGGCGGTACATAATCAACCGCCAGAAAAAATGCCTGGTTTTCATGCCAGCACCTCCTCCATTCCAACGGCAAGCATGCGGCTAAACCGCGATTGCGGATCTGAGGCCAGCTCTTCCCTGCGGCCGCTTTCGAGCATTCTTCCGTTCTCCAGTATGAGAATCCGGTCGGCGCGCTGAACCGTAGCCAGACGATGGGCAATAATAATGCAGGTTTTCTCCTGCAGCAGACGCGAAATGGCAGCTTCGATCCGGTATTCCGTTAACGGATCAAGCCGGGAGGATGCCTCATCAAGAATGACAAGACCCGGATCCGTCAAAAATACGCGTGCAAACGCCAGCAGCTGGGCCTCGCCCGCAGACAGGCTTCCGCCCCCAGAAGCCAGACTGGTATCCAGCCCTTCGGGAAGCGAGCCATACCAATCCCCAAGTCCAAGCTCTTCTAACACGGATATAATGCGGGTATCGGCTATGCCTTCATCAAACAAGGTCAGATTATCACGGACGGTTCCCTCAAGAATCTCAATATTCTGCGTGACCATGGCGACCTTCCGCCTTAGTTCATGGAGCTTGCAGCCCCGAATATCGGTTCCCGCCAGCTCGATGCTTCCCTCCTGTGGATCATAGAAGCGTAACAGCAGGCGGGCGATCGTCGTTTTGCCGCTGCCTGTACGGCCGAGCAGTCCAAGGGTCTGGCCCGGCTCAAGGCGCAGCTGCAGATTCTCAAGCGTAGTCTGCCCGCCCTCTTCGTAAGCGAAGTTAAGGTTCCGGAATTCCACCGACAATGGGCCTGACGGAAGCGGCGCGCCAGGGCCGTCTTTGATCCGGGGCTCGGTTGCAAGCAGGTCGCGGACCCGCATCAAGCTGGCATCCGCTTTTTGCAAATCCTCCAATTGGGTACGGATCTTCTCAATAGGCTTGGCCAGCAGCTCCGTATAATAAAACACGAGATAGATGGAGCCGATCGTCAAACCGCCCTGTCCGTTCTTCCACAGTATGGCGCACACGATAAACGCGGCTGCGTTGCCAAGCGCAAACACCAAAATCGTGGTGCTCCACATCAAGAAAAATCCGATGAACGCACGAACGCGAACCGGCAGCATCCGCCTAGCCATCTCATAAAATCGGTTCATGACATATCCGGCCGCTCCGTTGGCACGCGTATCTTCGGTTCCTTCAAGGTGTTCGCCGATGAATCCGTAGAAATCCGCATTCAGCTCGCGCCACCGCTTCCAGACCGGTATCGCAAATCGCCGGATATGTTGAATGACGTAAATGCTGCCGACCACAAACACCGTCATGACAAGGCCGATCCAGAAGTTCTCCCGATACAGCAAAGCCAGGATCCCGATCATGAGGATCAGATTGCCGAACAGATGGATAATGAAACTGGAGAAGAAATTGGCGAGCGCATTCACATCGCCATCCACCCGTTCAATTAGAGATCCGGAGGTTTGGGTTTTGTGAAAGCTCATATCCAGCGACAGGCAGTGCTCCGCCAACTCGGCACGAAGCTTGTTGGTGGTCGTCCAGCCCAGGTTCTCGCTATAATAAGCAGCCGCTATGGAAACGCCTTGTTGAAGCAATGAAAAGAGAATAAAAAATCCTGCCGCATAATAAAGGGAAGTCAGGCTTCCCTCTCCTTGAGCCGTATCGATGAAATACCGGATGATCTGCGGATTAATCAATTGGAGTCCAATGGAAAATAACAGCAGCACCGTCAGGGCTGCCAGAAGCTTCTTATGCGGGAATACGTACCTGACGAGCATCTCCCGATACATCCCAATCCCCGTGGTCCTTCGCTTGCTGTTTAACGTGTGATCGCTTTGCATTTCGTTTATAATCCCTCCGCTTCGGTTAGCCCTATTGATAATAATAAGCTCCATGGTAAGATATGACAAGAACGTGGGTTCCCGTTTTTAAAATAAATTACTAGGAATAGTTATGGGACGCACCGGCACCAAGAAAAACCTGAGCCCTAGCTTCTGGATCACGCCAAGAAGACCAGCCCCTCGGCATGGGAGCTGGTCTTCTAACAGGTTACGTATAGGAATCAAGATTTCTTATGTCTCTGCAACTATTTTCAAGAATTGATTGATCATTTCAGGGGTAATTTCCTGATTCTCAGGCATGGTTGTTACGGCTGCTTTCTTGTCGACAGATTGAATGGCTACGTTGGATCTGACTCCATTCGAAGCGATACCGGTTCGGGCTTGACCATCATGAACGTTATCATGGTTGGCTAACATCATCATCAGAAAAGCACTTCCCAATCCGATCGACCACATACTCATTTTGTTTTTCTTGTTCATCTGCGTTGCTCCTTCCATCACTTGTAGTGACATACTTAGTATAGACTCCGAACCTTAGTGAGAGATGAAAACAAACTAAAATCCAGTTAAGCAAGTGATGATAAGATCCATTTCATGAGAGTCCGTCTTTTTGCTGGATGCATAACATTGTTTTTTCGTAGACTCGAACGAATCGTTCGTCTAACAAGAATCATAAAGTGATGACGACAACGTTTTATTTCCAGACCTGATCAAGCTTATCAGAATAAAAAGCAATGGCTCGCTGATAGCTCCTGGTCCCCTTGTCATTACTGGTTTCGCTTATTTCTCGTAAAAGCAGTTCCATCGCCTTGTCATACTGTCGCATATTGTACAAGGTCATCGCGTAGAACACCTTGAACTCCCGCGCCTTGGGATATTCCCGCAGTCCTTGCTCGAATATCTCCTTGGATTTGCCGTACATCCCCAATGTACGGTATGTGCTTCCAAGTCCAAGCAAGGCGCCGCACCGTTCGGGATCCTTCAGTCCTAAAGAGATCGTCTTCTCGTAATAAGGAACCGCTTCGCTCTCAAGGCCCATCATATCATGCACCCAGGCCAGCTGATAATGGATATCCGGATCATCCGGGGATTGGGGCAGCAGCTCAAGGAGAATTTTTTTCGCTTCCTCCGGTTTACCTTCGGCGCGAAGTTCAATGGCTTGTTGTATCGTTTTCATGGGGCACATCCCTCTGGAGTTTTATCCGCGTTTTCTACCTTATCTTACCAGACGCCATCCGCACTGGTCAAAATGCCACACCCACCTCATCTTATAAATAACCTAAAGATGAGGTGGGTGTCACAAACTGCTTACTTTTTAATGGTTATGCTTTGTTCTCAACGTTCAAAGCTGGCTTTTCCTCAGCCGCCGTATGGGCTTTGCCCGGCCAGAACGCCCACTTGCCCAACAGCATTGTGATTGCGGGTACCAGGAATGGTCTCACGATAAACGTATCCAGCATAACCCCGATAGCCGTGATGATCCCAAACTGTACCAACACTTGAATCGGAAGCGTGGCCAGTACGGCAAAGGTTCCTGCCAGGATCAAACCGGCCGAGGTGATCACCGAGCTGGTCTCTCCAACGCCTTCTTTGATCGCTTGCTTCAGCGGCATTTGCTTCCGCTTTTGCCATATGCTCGAGATCATGAAGATGTTGTAATCCTCGCCTAACGCAACCAGGAACACAAACGAATACAACGGAATGGCTCCCTGGATGGCCTCGGCTCCCAGGCCGTAATGAATGATGATCCAGCCAAGCCCGAGGGCCGAGAAGTAAGACAAAATGACGGTTGCAATCAGATAAACGGTAGCTACAACGGATCTCAAATACACCAATAAGAGCAGTGTAATCAAACCGATAACGACGGGGATGATCAATTTGGCATCATGCTCGCCCGCGATCTCGGTGTCGTACTGGGTAGCCGTTTGACCGGAGATCCACACGGCTTCGGCCGGATTGCCGACACCTGCCTTCTCCAGTGAAGCCTCCGCGATCTCCCGAAGGTCCGGAATGTGCTGCATTGCTTCCATAGAGTAAGGATTCATGGACAGCTCGATTTCATAACCGATGATATCGTTATTCTCGGCCCCATTCTGCGGCTCGGATACGCGATCCACGTAATCCAGAGCTTTCAGCCGCTCCTCGAGGTCCAAAGCTTGCCCCCCGCTGTCCACCATCACGCGAACCGGCGCAAGCTCTCCTTCCGAGAACTGCTCGCCAATGACGGCGAAACCTTCACGCGAAGGTACATCCTCAGGGAAAGAGGATAAGAGATCGTAAGTGAACTTGATTTGGGACGAGAACGTCGCGAGTCCACCCAATAATACCAATGCTGCCAGGACGACAGTCCAAGGCTTCGTTGTCACCAAGCGGCCGATCCGGCTCTCCTTCTCCTTGTGCGGGGCAGGAACCGGCTTCCCTTTTTTCCGGGCGCGTTCTGCTTGCATCTCCGGCGTTCTTGGAATGAAAGGATAAAACGAACCTCGGCCGAAAATAGCCAACAATGCGGGCACCAATGTCAGACTGGCTATAAACATGATGAGAATCGACAAACTGAAAGGCACGGCAAAACGTTGATATGCCCCGTACTGAGCCAGCAGCAGCGCGAACAGAGACAATACAACCGTGAAGCCGCTCATCGCAATAGCGCCTGAAGAGCTGGTAATCGCCTGAAACAAGGCCTTGCGTTTATCGGGCTCGTGCCATAACAGCTGGCGGAATCTCGAGATCAGGAACAAGCAATAATCCGTACCGGCTCCAAAGAGCAGCACGGTCATAATGGCGATGGATTGGGAATCTACCGTGATCCAGCCTTGATCCGCCATGAACCCGAGAATCGGGCTTGTTACCATATACGCAAAGCCGACCGCAACCAAAGGAATCAGGGCCAGAATCGGCGAACGGTAAATCAACAGCAGCAATATCAGAACAAGAAGCACGGTTGCAATCATGAGCGATACGTCGGCATCCTCGAACAATCCGGTTGCATCAATAGAAATCCCCACCGGTCCCGTTACGCGAGCGCTGATTCCATCTCCGCTCTGGACGGCAGCCTGAAACGGATTGCTGCCCAGCAATTGTTCCGACCGCTTCTCCAGCTCGGTCGTTCCTTCCTTAAGCTGGTCCGTCTCCTGATCTTCTTCAAAAAATACAGGCATCACCAGCGTGCTCCGATCCTCTGATAACTGGGCGCTTAAGGCTTGCTGAGGCAGCTGATGGAAAGGAACCACGAACGTCTGGTACGGGAGCGGATCGGACTCAAGGCTTGCTGTCAATTCCTGCAGCTTGGTCAGCTCCTCTTCGTTTAATCCGTTTTCTTTATGCCATACGACGAGAGCCGGCACGCCGCCATTGCTCGGAAATTCTTTGTCGGCCATCGCTTCCGCTACGACGGACGGAACATCCTCCTTCAGATTGGCGGCATTGTTATCCTCTTTATCTCCAACAGCCGGCCATAGCAAATTCAACGCCAGCGCGATGAGTATCCATACACAGAGCGTGACCCATTTGCTTCGCTTTCCCGCCACCCATTTTCCGTAATTCGGTCCTGATCCGTGCATATGCAGATCCTCTCCATTCCTACGTAGTCTTTATACTTCATCATGATTCTTCCTTCGTAAACCTTGATATTTCAACATTGCAAATTAATTATATATACCGGTAGGTTAATTTTCAATATTTATTTTGAAAATGCGCCCCTCATGTCTTACACTATACACAGGAGGTCATCATGACAAAAATACGCAACCCCCGAAATCCCGGACGTCCCAAAGCAGCTGCCGATCAGATTCCCATCCAGGAAACGATCCTCTGGACCGCCTCCAAGTTGTTCATGGAGAATGGATACGAGTCCGTATCGTTGCAGCAGATCGCGAAGGCTTGCCAAGTGACCAAGGCTTCCATCTATTATCATTTCACAAGTAAACCCGAGCTGTTTAAAATAGCGGTAACCACGATTCTAGATAAAGCTTATGCTTCTACACATCGCTTTTTGCAGGAAGCCGATACCCTAAAGGCTGGATTGATCCGGGTAGCCGAAGCGAAGATTGCCAAGCCTCATGCCGAAATGGAGACGATGATGCGGGAAGCGGAGCCTTTCTTGTCCAAGGAGCAAATGGCCGCTATCCGTGAGGCGGAACAGCGGATTCATGAAGTCCTTGCCGAACAGATTCATCAAGCCATGCAATCCGGCGAGCTTCGGGAAGGCAACGCCTTGCTAATGGCACAAGCTTTCTCAGCCATGCTGATGCTGGGCAATCGTGAAGACACACGAAGCGGTTATGCCAGCTCCCGTGATATGGCAGTGGACATCGTTGATTTGTTCCTGCATGGAGCTGTAAAGCCTGCCAATGAAAATGTCGATGTGTAATTCAAAGCTCTGCATGATCGGGCAAATTTCTTGGCGAGAAGAGTTTCAACGATTACAACCAAAAAGAACGGAGGTCCATTGATGACCTCCGTTCTTTTTGGTGCCTGTTTAGATTTCATTCCAGAACGCAACGTCTTCCAGCGGCAATCTTACCGTCGGACGGCCTGGAGCGGCTGCTTTCCCGATAGCGATCAGCATCACGCTACGGTAATGGGAAGGAATATGGAACTCCTCCACAAACCGATCCTTGTTATATCCGCCCATCGGAACGGTATCGTATCCTCTGGCGCGAGCGCTCAGCATCAGCTGCATGGAGATCAGTCCGGCATCCACGTCCACGATGCTTTCCTTAATGGACGGAGCCAGGTTCGCATACATATTTTCGGCCGTATGAATGAAGCGCTGCTTCACCTCTTCGGTCATATAACCGGCTTCTTCAGACATGGAATAAATCTTCTCGCCCTTCTCATACCATTTCAGATCGCCCAATACAGCGATGACGGCCGATGCTTGAAGAACATGCTCCTGATTGTTGGCGATCGGATGCAGCTTCTTCAAGAGATCCGCATCATCGATCACAAGAAAACGCCATGGCTGCAGGTTGCTTGAAGAAGGCGCCAGTGTAGCATCCTTCAAGATCGCTTCCATCTCTTCTCTTGGAATCTTCACCGATGGGTCGTATTGACGAACCGAGTGGCGTTCCTGAATCACCGTTTGAAAATCGGGTTTTGTTGTCGTTGTTGCAGACATGGTTATCCCTCCAAATTTATATTGTGCAATATTCTGCACAGTTTATCTCGCGGCTTAACTGTGTTGTTTAATGCACAGTATAAAGCACACCTAAATTCTTTGTCAACCCAAATTAGAAGGGCTTATTGAGCGATGTCCGCAATCGTGCGCGACTCCAGTATTTTCAAGGTGCTCTCCTCAATCTCGGACAAGATGCCGGCAAAGGACTCCTTGAATTCCTCGGCAAAACAATGCCCTGCTGCCGCGTCCAGCATACTGTCGCTAATCGATCTGTGAACCTGAAGAATCGAGTATACTTCAGCCAGCGAAATATCGCGGGCATTCTTCCTCAGACGGTATCCCCCGTCCCTTCCTTCACGCGATTCAATCAAATCGGCTTGAGCAAGTGTTTTCAGCACGCGCCGAATCAACGTCGGCTCCGAGTGGAGATACGATGCGATATCGCCGCTAGAACATTTGCCGGAGTGACGCTCAAGGGTCACAAGCGCTTGCACGGCAATACTGAAGGTTTTATAGGTGGACGGGCAGGCCATTGTCGATTTTTTGGAGGCCGCTTCTTTATTTACGCTCATGTTCCTGCCCCCTTTTATGAATAAAAAGCCTTGAATCGGTTCTCACCGGCAGAAGCAGATGTTCCCATGCAGCTTTTCATTATTGTAACGTAAACCTGACACTCCTTCAAGAACATAAGGGCCACTGCTTAATGGCCCTCGTCCTCGACCAGCGCTTGCGACTCAAACAAATTCGCCTCCCGGTAATTCACGTCCATTCTAAGCTGGCTTGCCTGCGTCCGGTCTATATCGCCTTGCTCGAACATGCTCTGAATCTCGTTACGCTCGGATTGAATCGCTTTAAGTTCCAGTTCCATGCGTTCACTGCTCAGCTTCTGTTTTCTTCGGCTCCAAACGCGATCGTTCTGGAGAAAATGCTCCATTGCACGATAATCCGCGATCACCGCTTGCAAGATTTCCTTCTTCTCCGCCGGATTCACCGCTTGAATCTCGACGATCGCCGCACGAATGGCCTCGAGCTTCAACGCCTTATACTGGTCCCAATCCGGATGATCCGGAGACATCGGCACTTCTTTGGACTCTTGGTTTGTCAGCAAGCGCTTCAAATTCTGCCCTAATGTTCTCATTAACAGCTTGATTTTGTATCGGCTGGCAAGCAGCATCTCGACTCTGTCAAGCGAGGATAGGAACAGCCCGGCTGCTCGCGTTGAGGCTTTATGTTCCTTAAGCCATGCTTCGGCAACGCTTCGCTCCGCCGCCAGGCCGATTTTTCTAACTGCGATCGTGGCTTCCCAGAACTCCTTCATGCCGCTCTTATCCGTGATATGAGATTGCTGAATCCGCTTGGTATACGCATAGATGAGTTGGATCGCTTCGTCTTTGTTCTCGTCGGTCATTTCTTCCCGTACGGTGCGAAGACCCGCCTGGAGCATTTGAATCCGTGCTTCTTTTCCATGATCGATCATCGTCGCCGAATCGGCATGTTTCTCCCGGGTCAACAGCGGGAGCAGGACACTCGCGATCACGAGGGTTAAGAGAATCACGCCCGCACAGATAAACAGCATCAAGCTTCGCTCCGGAAAAGGACGGTTGTCCGCAAGGGTCAGCGGAATAGAGAAAGCCGCGGCCAGCGTCAATGCTCCCCTAACGCCCGAGAGGGCCGTCAACAGAGAGGACTTGAACTGACGGTTCGTTGATACCCATACCCATGCGAATCTAAGCAATATCAGCACAGCCGTTATCAGAAATATGTAACCGACGACTTGTCCGTTATTATAGGCAGGGTCGCTCCATATTTGATTCACGACGCCCGGGATTTCATGCCCTAGCAGAATGAACACTAATCCGTTTAGCGTAAAGAGAATGACGGACCAGGTGCTGTCCGACACCACTCTGAGCTTGATGGACGCCGAGCGCATGCGATCCCTCTCCACTGCGTGGGTAACGCCCGCCGCAACGACCGCCAGAATCCCGGATACATGAAACTCCTCGGCTATGAGGTAAATGATGAACGGCGTCAGGATGATGATCAGCATATGAAGCGTGACGTCCTCCATACCAAGCCGGCGCAGCAGCATTCTGAACCAGATCACAAGAAACCCCAGCAATGCACCGATGATGATTCCTCCGACCGCGATGACCAAAAAACTGCCGATAGCCTTCGTCAGGGAGAAATAACCCGTCACCGTTGCTGCAATTGCAAAGTTGAATGCAACCAGACCGGATGCATCATTCATCAGCGCTTCGCCTTCAAGCAAATGCATGATTTTACCCGGCAGCTTCACTCTTCCCGACAAGGAACCTACCGCTACCGCGTCCGTAGGCGACAGTATCGCTGCCAGGGCAAAGGCTGCCGATAACGGGATTGCCGGAATGAGCCAATGAATGAAAGGCCCCGCGATGAAGACCGTAGCAAATACGAGACCCAGCGCCAGCAGCAGGATGTATGATCTCAGCTTCCATAACTCGTCGCGAGGGGTCAGCTTCCCATCATTGAACAAGAGCGGTGCGATGAACAGAACCATGAACAATTCGGGATTCAGCGGCACATGATGAAAACCGCGGACATAGGCGGCTCCGATTCCGAGGGCGATCTGGATCAGCGGAACTGGAATGAACGGAAGAAACCGATGGATCATATTGGATATCCCGATCAAAACCAGAAAAATAAGAACCATTAAAAATATTTCCATCCTGCATTCGCTCCTTTCTGAGGGGATTCATCTATGTAACATTCACTGCCTTTCAATAGACGGGTTTAGGTTGTGTAGAATACCGATGGTTTATTAATGACACGGTAAAGATTCAGCCTTTTGCCTGGAAATTAAAAAGGCTCCTAAAGAGTGTCCTTTAGGAAGCCTATTTAACCAGCCGTTTCGTATTAATAAGCAGTCCAGCCGGCATCGGCTGTGACGACGGTGCCGTTGACAAAGCTGGCTTCATCCGAAGCGAGGAACAATACCACCTTCGCGATCTCTTCCGGTTCGCCCGCCCGCGGGTTCAGGTTCATGCCGGCCATGGCTCGTTCCATGCCGAACGAATTCGGCGCGTTGATGGTGGTACCGATATTGGTGCTGACGCCGCCCGGCGCAACCGCATTACAGCGGATGCCCTGCGTCGCATACTGGAAGCCGACATTTTTGGTCAAGCCGACCACGGCATGTTTAGCCGCCGTATACGCAGCGCCTGCCCTGGACCCCATCAGTCCTCCGGCAGAAGCAATGTTCACAATGACTCCGCTTTTCTTCTCCAAGAAGATCGGCAATGCTTTACGAATGGTTCTCATCGGCCCCGTTGCGTTGATGGCGAATACGCGGTCCCACAGCTCATCCGTCACGTCCGCTGCCGGTACGAAATTGTCCATGATGCCGGCATTGTTGATCAAGATATCAAGCGTTCCGTATTCTTTAACGGTGGCGTCAACCAGCTGCTGCACTTCTTCTTCCTTGGCAACATTCGCAGCCACAGCCAAGGCCGTGCCGCCATTCGCTGCGATTCCGTCCACAACAGCTTGCGCCGCCTCAAGCCGAAGATCGGATACCACGACTTTTGCGCCTTCGGCAGCAAACAATTCTGCCGTCGCTTTTCCCATTCCGGAAGCAGCCCCGGTTACAATCGCAACTTTACCAGATAATCTCATGCTTCATACCCCCATTATTCGTCATTGATCAAATTTTAATATCAGGTACAATATATCAACAGCTGTTCAATACCAAACATATGTCAAATCTAGTATAATCAAAGTATGATATAGGTCACAATCATTAAAAAACGCAAAAGTGTGCGTTAACGAACAAAATGCGGGGATCTGTTTATATTTGAAATAATTAATTTCGTTATATTTTCACCGAAAGGACTCTTGCCTATGCAAACGAACAGAAAAAGGAGCGACCGGCGCATCGTCCGCAGCAGAGAGGCTTTAAAGCAATCGCTGCTGTCGCTGCTCTCGCAAAAAAGCTTCTCCAGCATTTCCATCACGGAAATCGTCGAATCGGCCAACTATAATCGAGGTACCTTCTATACCCACTATGACAACAAAGAAGCCCTTCTGGATGATATCCTGACTCCGCTCATGGAGGAGCTAATCGCTTCATTTAGGGCTCCATACGGGGATGTCGACGTTTTTCATATCGATGAGCTGCCCGCCAACGCGGTCAAAATATTCGATCATATCCATCAAAATGCCGGCGTGTACACATCCCTGTTCAAAAGCGATGTGCTGCCGCTGGTCCGGGATAAAATGTTCACCGCCCTAAAGCAAATCGCCTTGGAGGATTTGGATTATCCGAGCGAAGAGCTCAACCATGAACTTCTCATCATTTACAATATGAACGCCTTAATCGGCCTGGTATTCCACTGGATCGAGAACAATTTCCACTATTCCGTCCCTTATATGAGGGATCAGCTGATTCTTATGATCAACTGGAGGCCGCGAAGCGTTAGGACGCAGATCAAGCGGACGGACCCTACATGAAATCGGCGTTGATAACCTTGATACTGTAAGTAGAAAAACCATGAGCCCTTTCTTAAGCAAGTGAAAGGATTCATGGTTTTTAACGTCGATCTGCCATAGAACACCATTTAAAATACGCTTTCTCCTTTCCTTCACAGGTTCCTCAGCGGTTAATCGATCATGAACCCGCTTTTCTTACAACCGGATTCTTATTCTTGTTGGTCTAAAGGCATGGATAGGACCGTCATCGTCGTTGTATGCCCATACTCGCTGCACTGATAGATAAAGGTTTCGAGAGACTTCATCGAACCTGTTTCGATTTTCATCAGAAAATTGTATTGGCCGCTGACTTGGTATATCTCGACGACCTCCTGCGATTGTTTGGCGAATGTCGTCAGACGGCCGCAATGACTGGCTTGGATCAGGATGAAGGCCGTTACGCCCTTCCCCATTTTTTCAGTTGAAAGAACCGTACGATACTCTGTAATTACGCCTTTCTCCTCCAAACGCTTCACACGCTCGGATACCGCAGGCTGCGTCATGTTGACCTTTCTCCCCAATTCGGAGAAGGAGATTCTTGCATTATGCTTTAACAGCTCCAAGATTTGAAGATCAATTTGATCCATGATTACACCCTCCTGCCTTCCCAACTTCATTTTCCAAGTCGAATGTACGAAACAGCTATGATTTCAAAGTATTACGGTAGGAATTCCTTGATTACCATCTGTAACTATACGGCTCTGATTTATACAATGGAACTAGGTTAACAAGCCACATTCTAGGAGGTAAATACAATGACAATCAGCCTGCACGATTCCATACAAATCGGAACCTTACAATTGAAGAACCGAATGATCATGGCTCCTATGCAGCAAAATCAAGGAACGCCGGATTCTCATGCAACCGATTATCATGTAAAATTTTACAGTGAACGGGCGGAACATGTCAGTATGATCATTATCGAATCTACCGTCGTGTCGGCAAACGGCCGGTTGTTCCCGGACGATATTGGAATATATACCGAACTGCATGCAGCTTCCCTACGCAGAATTGTCGATGCGGTCCATGCGAAAGGAACGCCGATCTTCATCCAATTGACCCACGCTGGCAGAAAAGCATGGCCTACCGTCACCGAAAAAAGCCTGGCTCCTAGTGCGATTGCCTACGATGATCAATACGGACTTCCCGAAACGATGTCCCAAGCGGACATTAACGCGGTCATCGACCAGTTCCGGATGGCTGCCTGCCGAAGCCTCCAAGCCGGCTTTGATGGAATCGAGCTTCATGCCGCCCACGGTCATCTCCTCCACCAATTCCTTTCCCCGCTGTCGAATCAGCGAACAGACGCATATGGTGGGAACCTTGAAAACAGAGTCCGCTTCATCCAGGAAGTTCTGTTGGCCATCCGTACCGAAGTAGGAAACGACTACCCGGTGCAATTGCGGGTTTCTGCATCCGACTTTGCCGATGGCGGCCTGACGCCGGCAGAGGTTGCGCTCTCCTTGACGTACCTTCAGTCCGAACTGGATGCCGTGCATGTATCTTCAGGCGGTCTCGTTCCTGCTGCACCTTTAGCCACGCCGGAAGGCTACCAAACACCTTATGCGGCGGTGATCAAACAATATGTAAACATTCCGGTTATCGCGGTCGGCAATATACGCACCCAGGCGTTCGCCAATTTCATTCTAGCAGATGGGATGGCAGATATGATAGCCATCGGCCGCCCATTGCTGGAAGATGCAAATTTCGGTAAAAAAATGCTGACCTTAGTTTAATGACTGCGAACTCAAGCAACATAGTCGTTAACTTGCGCAATTCAATAGAAAAGCCAAAGGCCGTCTCCGCAGGGAGCTTGGAACTCCCCTCGGAGACGGCCTATTCTTGAATGCCGACCAATTTTGCATCAGAACCAATTTGCCGATCCTCCTCAATTAACCGTGATCAAACGCCCCCATTGCTGTAGCAAATGGACAGGAGGTTTAGAGTACCGTCAGGATCGAAACATCTTAAGCCGGCGGCAGGGTCGTCGATTGGCGGACGATCAGCTCCGGGGGGAGCACGATTCGACAGGCAGGATCACCCTTGCCGGACAGCCCCCTTACGACAAGATCAACCGCCATGCGGCCCATCTGCTCGATCGGCTGGGCAATAACGGTCAGCGGCGGATCGGTTACGCTGGCCAGAATCGTATCGTCAAAGCTGACGACCGAACATTCCTCCGGTACGCGCAGTCCGAGTTCGCGGGCCGCCCGAAGGGCACCGACCGCCAGCAGGTCGTTGCAGCAGAACAGTGCCGTGGGTCTTACCGCTAGCTCCAGCATGGCTTTGGCTCGTCGGTAACCATCCTCGATCTTATGGTCACAGGCCGCAATACAGCCGGGGGACAGCTCCAAACCGTGTGAAGCGGCAGCTTCAACAAATCCCCTTACCCGCTCGCTGCTGCTTGTCACCCGTTCATTCTCAGCAAGCACTGCGAGTCTGCGATGACCCAATTGTAGCAGATGCTCCGCAGCCAGTCGTCCTCCCTCCAGGTCATGTACCCGGACGCTGCTGGCATCAAGCGCAGGATTGTCCCGGGCAATAAGCGCTATCGCCAGCGAATGCTCTTGAAGCGGCTTAAGCAGCTCGCCATGGGATATACCCGTCCCGATAATCACGCCATCCACTTGCTTCTGCCTCAACAGATTAACGTAGCGCTTTACTTTCTCTTCTTGGTTGTCCGTGCTGCAGATGATCACGCTGTAACCGAGCTGATGTCCTTGATCCTCGACGGAGCGAGCCATCTCCGCAAAAAACGGGTTGGAGATATCGGGAACGAGCAATCCAAGAGTAAAGGTTCTTTTGCCGGCGAGGGCGGAAGCAATCGCGTTCGGCCGATAGTTCAGGCGCTTCATGATATCCAGAATTTCCTCACGCCGTTCGCGGCTGATCTTGCCCTTGCCGTTGATGACATGAGAAACGGTGGCAATGGAGACGCCGGCTTCGCGCGCAACGTCATAAATAGTCGCTCTTATCATCCCTTGTGCTCCATTTGTTTAATTTTGGAATTTCAATTTATTATGCGCCTTCCTCTCTTTTAGCGCAAGGCCGATTTATCGTTAATGCCGCCTGCAGACATTCAATCAATAACCCTTGCCTGGATCTTACCTGACTTTATCTCATCAGCCAGTCATGATCCGGGTCGTTGCGAAATTTCCATATTCGCTTCGGACCTGCCATGACGTTCAGGTAATACACGTCATAACCCGGAGGGGCGGAGACCGGATGGTAGCCTTCTGGCACCATCACGGCCTCGCCGTCTTTGACAGCCATCGTTTCGTCCAGCGACCGGTCATCCGTGTAGACCCGCTGCACGGCAAACCCCTGCTCCGGCTCAATCCGGAAATAGTAGGTTTCCTCCAGCAGCGACTCCTCCGGCAGCTCGTCGCGGTCATGCTTGTGGGGCGGGTAACTGGACCAGTTGCCTCCGTCCGTAAACACCTCGACCACCAGCAAACTGTCGGCCGGATTTTGCTCCGGCAAAATATTGTGCACCAGACGCGACATGCTTCCGCTGCCCCGGTTCTCGACGCCCACATCCTGGGGCTCAATCATACGTGCTCGATGCTTCCCTTGCCCCGGGGCAAGGCACACCGCCAGCTCCATTTCAGTAAGAGCCTTGACCTCATACTGCTGTTGCGAAGGCACATAAACGGTATAGGGGGGCGTCTTCTCAAACACGCTCATGCGTTTGCCAATGTTGTCCCAGCTTTCTCCCCCGGCCTTCACGTCGGCCCGCCCCGACAGTAGGACAAGGGCCGCCTCCTGATCTCCCGTGGCCCGGCTCAGCGTCTGGCCTTCGCTCAAACGGAAAACCTGGAAGCCTACGTACTCCCATCCTGCCGTCTGCGGCGTAATCGACAGCACGCATCCGTCCCGGTCCGGTGTTGTTGAGGGCACTATTAAGTTCGGCATGGTCTTTCTCCTCCTTTGTCTCGGATCAGATCAGCAAATCATGAAGGTATTAACCCACTGAAGTACCGGCGGTCAGCTCGGCCAGCTTCACCGAACGGCCCTGTTCCAGCGAGCGTTTAGCCGCCAGCGCGATCAGCTCAGCCTGCAGGCCGTCGTGACCAGTAACGGGCACTGGCGTGCCGTTCTGAAGGCTTTCGATAAACTGCTTCGCCTCGTTCATGTACGCTTCCGTGTACCGTTCCAGAAAGAAATACAACGGCTTGTCACGGGTGACGCCTTCCGGGCCGCTGACCACCGTGGTGCTTGGATAATCGTTGTCGGCGGTCACGCTGCCGCCGGAGCCGAATACCTCCACCCGCTGATCATACCCGTAGACGGCTTTGCGGCTGTTGTCGATGACGCCGAGCGCGCCGCTTTCAAACCGAAGCATCGTCACGGCTGTGTCAATGTCGCCCTGCTCGCCGATGGCGGGGTCCACCAGCACCGCGCCTTGGGCGAACACCTCGACCACCTCGCTGCCCAATAGGTAACGGGCGATGTCAAAATCATGAATCGCCATATCCATAAACAGGCCGCCGGAACCTTTAATATAATCCGGATGCGGCGGGTTCGGATCGCGCGAGGTGATCTTGATCAGATGCGGTTCCCCGATTCTTCCCTCGGATACAATCTCCCGAACGCGTCTGAAGTTGTGGTCGAACCTGCGGTTGAAGCCGATCTGCAGGCTAACGCCAGCCGCTTTCACGGCCGCCAGCGCTTCGCGGGTCCGGTCCACGCTCAAACTGACCGGCTTCTCGCAGAAAATATGCTTGCCGTTTGCGGCGGCCTGCTTAATGAGCGGGACATGCGTATCCGTCGAGGAGCAGATCAATACGGCATCGATATCCGGGCGTTCCAAGATTTCGATGCTGTTGTTTGTAACGACGGGGATGGCCCGCGACGCCGCCCAGGCCCGCAGCTCGTCGCCGGCAAACAGGTCGCCGATGGCCGAAATCTTCGCCCCGGGCAAGCGCAGCAGGTTATCCGCATGGATTTTGCCGATTCGTCCGGCACCGATGATTCCGATATGAATGGTTTTCATAAGAACGTCTCCTCTGCTTCAGGGCTACCAGCGCGCCGTCACCATTTTTTTGCGGGTATAGAATTCCACGCCGTCCGTGCCGTTGGCATGCAGGTCTCCATAGAAGGAGTTTTTCCAGCCGGAGAACGGAAAGAAAGCCATCGGCGCAGGAACGCCGAGGTTCACGCCCAGCATGCCGGCATCGATATGTTCGCGGAACTGGCGCACATCGCTGCCGTCCTGAGTGAACAGACAGGCCCCGTTCGCGAAATCGGAGTGGTTTGATATGTCAATTGCCTCCTCCAGTGTTTCCGCCCGCATGATGGACAACACCGGGGCGAAAATTTCGTCCTTCCAAATCTTCATCTCGCTTGTCACTTCATCAAAAATCGTCGGTCCGACAAAATATCCGGCCCCGTTGACGGCCTCGTCCGCGCGGCCATCACGAATCAGTTTCGCTCCTTCCCGCTCGCCCGCTTCGATATAAAAGAGCGTGCGCTCCTTGTGGGCTTGCCGGATCACCGGCCCCAGAAAGACGCCTTCGTCCGCTCCGTTGCCGATGGAGATTTCATCGGCGGCCTGCTTCAGCTTAGCGATTAGCGGCTCCGCTGCGTCCCCTACGGCCACCACCACGGAGCAGGCCATGCAGCGCTCACCGGCAGAGCCGAAGGCAGCGCTGACGATCTGGGTGACGGCGGCGTCCAAATCGGCTGTCGGCATCACGATGCTGTGGTTTTTTGCTCCGGCCAAGGCTTGCACGCGCTTGCCATGGGCAGAAGCGGTTTTGTACACATGCTCCGCCACCGGTTGGGAGCCGACGAAGGACACGGCGGCGATGCCGGGATGTTCCAGCAAAGCGTTGACTACATCATGGGCGCCGTGAACGAGGTTCAGGACGCCGTCCGGCAGGCCGGCTTCCGAGAACAGCTCTGCCAGACGCTGGGCCAGGAGCGGCGTACGTTCCGAAGGCTTCAGCACGAACGCGTTGCCGCAAGCGATGGCGAGCGGGAACATCCAGCATGGCACCATCATTGGAAAATTGAACGGCGTGATGCCGGCCACAACGCCGATCGGATACCGGTACATGCCCGATTCCAAATGGGTGGCGATGTCCGGAAGCTGCTTGCCCATCATCAGCGTCGGCGCACCGGCGGCAAACTCGACGCATTCGATGCCGCGCTGGACTTCGCCGTAGGCTTCGGCATAGCTTTTGCCGTTCTCCGCCGTAATCAGGCGTGCCAGCTCCTCCCAGTGCTCTACGAGCAGCTGCTGATACTTGAACAGTATCCGCGCGCGTCGAGGCACGGGGATCTTGGCCCAGTCGCGTCCGGCTTTGACGGCGGCCTGCACCGCCTGTTCCACATCCTCCTTGGTGGAAAGCGGAACATAAGCAAGGATTTCTTCCGTCGCCGGATTATAGACCGGATCGCTGCGTTCCGATCGGGATGGCACGAATTCTCCGCCGATATAATTGTTCAGGATTTGCGTCATGCGTGTTGGCCCCTTTCGATTGAATCAGTCAGGATAAAATAATGAATGCTCCTTCAAGAATTGGCGGTAATTTCGCCTCGCTTGCAGCGCTCGATATAATCGAGAATCGCGGCGCTTGTCGGCATCGCATCGGAGCAGCTGTGGCTGGAGATGACGATGCTCGCTGCAGCACTTCCGAACTCCATGCAGCGTTCGATAGCCCAGCCTTGCAGTAGGCCGTACAGGAAACCGGCAGCATACGAATCCCCCGCTCCGAACGTCTTGATGACCTTCGCCGGAAAGCTTTGAGCTGTATGGCTCCCACCGCCGGGGGTATAAGCGATGGACCCCTCCTTGCCGTGCTTGATAATGACGATCTTGGCCCTGTATTCAAACCACTTGGCAGCCGTGACGCGGTCGCTTCGTTCCGGGTTGCCGCCGAACTGCTCCATCATATCGAACTCCTCGCGCGTGCCGAGGACAATGTCGCATTTTTCCGCCGCTAAATTGTAATAGGTTGCCGTCTCCTGCGGGGATTTCCATGTGTACGGACGGTAATCGAGGTCAAACGCGATCACGGTGCCGTGGCGCTTGGCATAGTCCAGAGCCAGAAACACGGCTTCCCGGGAGGGGCTGGCCGCGAGCGCGGTCCCGGAGATGAGTACCATTTTGGCGGATGCGATCAGCTCCTCGCTCACTTCCCCCGTCTCCAGCAGCAAGTCCGCGGCGTTGTCCCGATACATCAGAATGCTGCAGTCGCTCGGGCTCCTGATCTCGGTAAAAGCCAGACCCGTTACGGCCCCCGTGTGGTCGGTTGAGACGCCGTTCGTCGTTATCCCGTTATCCTCCAGATATTTGGTAATAAAACGCCCCATCTGATCGTCCGCCACCTTGCCGATGAAGCCTGTATTCAGGCCCAGGCGGGCCATCCCGATACAGATATTGGCGGGGGATCCGCCCACATATTTGGTAAACTTGCTCGTCTCTTCCATCGGCCGGTTAATCTCATTGGCGTTCAGGTCGATGCACAGTCTGCCCACGGCCACGAAATCCATCGTTTTTTCGTTTTTGAACGTGATTTCACTCATGGATAAACCTCCTCGTTCGGATCAGCCCTGGCCGAGCAACCATATGATTCTGACTCCATGGCTCCGCTCTTCTATGGACCGTATCGCTTACAGCTCGTCATACTTTCAGTTAAAAACTTCCAAACGGAAAACACTCCCCGCTCAAGCCGCCCACATTTGAGTTCGTTACTGGGGGGATGAGTATGTTACGATTCCTCACCATACGGGAGTCATGTCGCCTTGAGCCAAGCTCGACCCTCGAGAGGTGGACTTCAGCCCTGTATCTTCGTCAGTCCGTCCAAGCTGTCCAAGTATTCAATCGCCCGTTGAGCGTACTCCTTGGCCGGATGCAGCGCCGGATCCTGCTCACCCTCCAGCATCGCCCAGCCGTCATAGCCGCGTTCAACGAGCTCTCCGATAATCGGCGCGAAATCGATGCATCCATCGCCGGGAACCGTAAACACGCCCCTGCGGATGCAGCTTACGAAATCGCAGTTGTCCAGTCTCGCCTGTTCCAGCACATCAGGCCGGATATCCTTCAGGTGGATATACGCGATCCGGTCATAATGCTTGCGGAGCAGCTCCAGCGGGTCGTTCCCCCCGTAATAGGCATGACCGGTATCGTACAGGAGAGACACCAGCGAAGCGTCGGTCATGGCCATCAGCCGGTCGACCTCGTAAGGCTGCTCCACAACCGTACCGCCATGATGATGATAAGCCAGCTTCATGCCGTAACTCGCCGCAATCTCCCCTGCCTGGTTCAGCCCTTCCGCCAGGCTTTCCCATCCGGCGTCATCCAACCGCAGCACGATGCTCTCATTCGGCGTCCGGCGGGGATCGAAATGCAGCGAGCCGCCTACCTCCGCCGTGCTGATGACTTTGCTGCCAAACCCCGCCAGAAACTCCGCATGCCGGCGGTAGTCCTCCAGTTCCTGCTTCCGGTAATCGGGATCGGAGAACAGCACCGATTTCCACTGGGAAACCAGCTGGATACCGCGGGCATCCAGCTCCCGTTTCAGAACCGCAGGATCCTTCGGGAATTTACGGCCCATCTCCGTGCCTTTCAGCCCCAAAGCCGCAATATCGTCCACAATCGTCTCAAACGCCGTGCCGTCTCCATGCTCTTTTACATCCTCGCCGACCCAGTTGATGGGATGGATCCCAAGCTTAAACAGCCTGTTGCTCATATTCATCACTCCTTTGCTTTGTGAGGTTGGGGCATGCTTCCTTGCTCAAGTGCCCTTAACCGACGGCTTCCTTGCTCCGAACACCTTCATGGCCTTCCGTCTAACGGGCTACCATGACAGCCTTTCTTGTCTGCACCGCGCTTGCTTTCTCCGGCGCGGATGTTGCGCGTTGGATGACGGTCGTCGACCACATCCCTAGGCTATAAAGTTAAAGGCCTTTCAGCGCAGCCGCTTAGTAGGGCCTGGCTTCCTTGCTTCGGGCCGCCATCTGGCGCTGCGCATCAGTTACCTTGCTTGAGGCCGACACCTCCGGCACCTCTACGCGCCACCAGGACTCATAACCGTCGGTGTTCGTTCCCGGAACGACCGGAATTTCGATCAGCGTTGTCACCGTTTCCTTCCGTGCGTGAAGCAGCGCTTCACGCAGCTCCGCCGGCGTACGGCCCTTGTAGGCTTTGGCGCCAAGCGCGCGTGCGTGGGCGGCAAAATCAATCGGAAGATAATCGCCGGTGAGTCGTCCCGTGCCTTCCTCGCGGCGGCGGAATTCGTTGCCGAAGCCGTCGCTGCCGTTGCTCCGCTGCAAATTGTGAATGCATTGGAAGCCGTGGTTGTCGAACAGCAGTATCGTTATCTTGCGGCCTTCCTGCAAGCTGGTGACCAACTCCGAGTGCATCATCAGATAACTGCCGTCGCCCACCAGTGCATAAACCTCGCGGTCCGGTTCCGCCAGGGCCGCGCCCAAAGCGCCGCTCACCTCATACCCCATGCAGGAGAAACCATATTCCATGTGGTACGTCTTCGGTTCGGCCGGTCTCCATAACCGGTGCAGATCTCCTGGAAGACTGCCTGCCGCACAGACGATGACCGATGACGGGGAGATGACCTCGTTAATGACGCCGAGCGCCCTCGTCTGCGACAAGCCGTCGGGATGCTCCTCAGCGTACAGACGGTCTACCTCGCTGTCCCACTCGGCTTTCAGCCCGGCAAGCTCGCCTTTTTCGTACCCGGCTTGATAGCCTTTTTGAGACAGGACCCCCTTCAGTGCCTGCAGCCCTTCCTTCGCATCGGCGATCAGCGCTTCGCCGCCGAGCTTGGCTCCGTCCGCGCTGTTGACGTTCAGGTTCAGGAACGATACGTCCTCCCGTTGAAACGCCCATTTGGAGGACGTCGTAAAGTCCGAATAGCGGGTGCCGATGCCGATAATCAGATCGGCCTTTGCCGCTGCGCGGTTCGCCGCCAGCGAGCCGGTTACGCCCATCGCCCCCAGGTTTAGGGGGTGATCCCAGGGAAGCGCGCTTTTACCGGCCTGCGTTTCTGCGACCGGGATGCCGAAGGCTTCCGCAAAGGCTTCCAAATCCCCGGCAGCCTCGCTGTAGTGCACGCCGCCTCCTGCGATGATGAGCGGCCGCTTGCTTGCTGCAAACCGTGCCGCCGCCCGCATCAGTCCTTGTGCCGCAGGCGGTCGGCGGTCGATAGCGTGCACGGTTTTCTCGAACAGCGAATCGGGGTAATCGTAAGCCTCGGCCTGCACGTCCTGCGGCAGCGCGAGGGTGACCGCTCCCGTCTCCGCCGGATCCGTCAAAACGCGGATCGCCTGCCGGACCGCCGCAATCAGCTGCTCCGGCCGGGAGATCCGGTCCCAGTACCGGCTCACCGGCTTGAATGCATCGGCGGCCGATACGGTGTAGTCCGACGAGGCTTCGATCTGCTGAAGTACCGGATCAGGCTGGCGGCAGGCAAAGTTGTCCCCAGGCAGCAGCAGAACCGGAATGCGGTTCACGGTTGCCGTTGCCGCTGCGGTGACCATATTCAGCGCGCCGGGTCCGATGGAGGAAGTGCAGGCCCAGATTTGCCGCCGGTTCTTTTGCTTGGCATACGCCGTCGCGGCGTGCACCATGCCCTGTTCGTTTTTGCCCTGCATATAAACCAGATCCCCGGCGCTTCGTTCCAAAGCCTCGCCAAGGCCGGTCACGTTGCCGTGGCCGAAGATTCCCATTACCCCGCGCACAAACTTCGTCTCCACCCCATCGACGGAAACATACTGTGCATCCAAAAACTTCAGCAGCGCCTGTGCCATCGTTAATCGAATCGTTGTCAACCGGTTCATCTCCTTTTCATCGTCAATATATCCTGTGAAGAAAGCCATTTACGAATTAAGCGCTTAACTCATCGTACCGAAACGCCTAACCAGTTAACGGTTAAGCGCTTTAATGAAAGTGTATGCCTTACTTGCCGTTCAGCATGCCTTTCAATTTCATGATCTCCGCGCACGCCAGCATCATGATCCCGATCCCGTGGTTGTCATTGACCACCGTGAGCAGATCATGCTTATAATAATCCCCGGTGAACGAATAACGGGATCCGCTGCACACTCCGTGCACGCTGCCATGACGGTCGATGGCCTTCTTGGTCAACCCCTGCCATGCTCGAATGGCTGCATCGGTAAAAGGTGCCGGTTCCTCCAGCCAACCGAACCGGACGCCTCTGGCAAAGGCATAGGCGAACATGGCCGAGCAGGAAGCTTCCTCATAAGCTTCCGAATCGGTAATAACCTGCCTCCAGAGTCCTGACTCTCCCTGATAAGAAGCAATTCCGGCGCACAATTTACGGAAAAACTCAAGCAGCGCAGGCCGGTCCTTATGATCCTCCGGCAAACGTTCCAGCAGTTCCGATAAGGAGAACAGGCTCCATCCGTTTCCGCGCCCCCAAGGAATTCGGGTCGCTGTCCCGTATTTGAAATCGAATACGTGGCTCATCACGCCTTCCTCCGGCATGAACAGATACTCCCGGTACCTCAAGAACTGCTTGGCCGCTTCGTCCAGATAGGAGGAATCGCCTGACATCCCGGCGTAGCGTGACAAGAACGGAGTGCTCATGTACAGATCATCCGCCCACATCGTATCTGCGGAATACTCCGAAACGCACAGACGATAGAAAGCGCCGTCCTCCCGGCGTTCCAGTCGGTTCACCATAAAATCCGCAATGTCCTCCGCGACTTTTACAACTTCCAGATTGCCGCTTTCCTTATCGTCTTCCAGCATCGCCGAGCCGAACGAACCACAGTTGTCCAGCATCTTGATCAGCACCAGCTGATGGTTCACGGACGGAAATCCGTAGGTATCCCGGTCCCAGACGGCGTATTCATACCATTGGGTGCAGATGTCGATATGCGCCCGGGCATATTTCGCGATATCGGCCCGCCCCAACGCTCGCGATGCTTGAAGAAGTCCATACATCGTGACACCGAGCGGATAGTCCCAGCGCCCGAAATTGGTGGCGGACCCGGAGGTCCATTTGTTGCTCAGCATGGCGTTCTCATAGAACGGCCTGACGCGGTAGCCCGGCGCATCCAGGGACCAGCCGGTCAAACCGCGGCCGTCCGCACGCGGAAACAGTCTCTTGACCGAGCAAACCTCCTCCGGCGTATGCTCCTCCCCTGCGGCCAGCGGCCCGGCATACATCCACGGAGACGGGGCGCCTTGTACCGGGACGGGAAGCACAAACTCCAGCTCTCCCTGTGAAGCATAGGCATGAAGCTCAACCCCCCATCCCGACGGCCCGCGGCAGCTGCGTATCAAAAGATCCCCGCGGCAGGCCGAAGCGGGCAGCTTGCAACCGAAGAGACCTCCCTCAATGTCCATGACCGAATCACCGCCGATCCAGATCTCCGTCCTGCCCATAGTGCTGCCCTTGAACTCAACATGGTCAACGCCGGCAGGCACCTTAAGCCTGCTCCATGCATACCCCGCAGCCGGGGCCTCCGGCAAGCCGAATATTCTCTCGAAATTCGGTTTATCCGCTTCCTCTTCACTCCAGCCTGTGAGCGGAAGCCAATCCATGCCGGTTTCTACTTCGGACCCGTGAGCGTTCGGAAAGACGCCGCTTTCGCCGAGCGTGCCGGCAGCCAGCGGTCCGGCATATGCCCAACCGGCGGTGTCCTTCCGGTCTGCAAAAGGAGACAGTACCTGCAGAATGCGGACCTTGCCCTCCACGGCTCCGAAGCGGCAGCCGAATCCGGCTTCGGTCCTCCGGACCTCAATCAACAATGTGTTCCAGCCCGGGCTCAGCACCAGCGGAATGGCGATTTTGGCATCGGGCTTCATCTCGTCCTCGGCACCCGAACGATACATCAGCCGCTCGTTCAGATAGAAGCGGACCGGGCTGAACGGCATGATCGCGGCATCCAGCGAACGTTCATCGTCGCTCCACACCAGACCAAGGGCGTAGGCGGCCTCCCCTTGCTTCGCTTCCCGGAACCGGTCCCCGAAGTTGAAGTCATAATATCCTTCCTCGGTCTGAAGAATACCCGTTTCGGCGAACGGCCGCAGCGCGAACGGAATTTCCGGATTCGCCCCGATATAGCGTCCTGCGATCGTCTTCAGTATTCCGGCATCATCGTCGCCCATCCAATACCGGATGCTTTCCCGGGCTTCGATATAGCTTGTCATGATGGTTCTCCCCTTTCCGTTCGGTCAAGCCCTGCCGCTTGTGAAAGCTTGATATGAATTTCCTTCACGAAGGGGGTCACCACATTCAGCAGCAGCGTTCGAAATCCGAGCGGATAAGCTGCCTCCCGAACGCCAGCCGCCGTGTGCTGCAATCCGCCGCCGCTGATTTCCAGCCAATCGCCGTCCATCTCGTAACGAATGCTCCCTTCCATCCAGAACTGGGCATCCGCGCCGGCTGGAGCAAGCTCTCCGCCGCTAAGGTTGCCGGCCGCCGGAAAAATCAGCGAGATTTGGGACACGACTTCCTCCGGCTCCGTTGAGGAAACGATCAGCTTCCAGCCGTCGCTCGCTTCCACCACTTCCACCTCCACCTTGTGCCGCTGAACATGCGTCTGCGGACGGCAGTGATGCGGCAGCAAATACCAAGGGCTGACGCCTTCCCTCGCGCTTTCAGGCAGATCGGCTTCCGGCACGGGTCCGTTATAGCCCTTTTCCTGTTCGCCGGATAGCCGGTATCCCTGCTCCAGCGTCGTCAGCCGGCTCATCTTGACAAAGCCGGGGTCGAAATAGGAAGCGAACTGCACGCCCAGAAGGCGTGCCGCTCCATGACGCAGGGAAAAGAAGGAGGATATCTCCGTGCTCACGGTCACGCTGGTTCGGCCCTCACGGATTCGCGCAACCGGAGCGCCGAAATCCGTGTGCATCCGGCTGTATCGGATAACGCCGTGGTGGCCGGCATCGGCAAATCCGGACAAGTAGCGTTCCCTTGGAAATTCGCCGTTCAGCACGACGCGGTAATGCTCCGGCATGGGCGTTGTCTCTGCGCCCTCGCGCATGAGACCCGGATCCAATAGCAGCCTAACGGCTGCGTTGGTCGGTGCTCCGCCGGGATGTTGCAGCAGAGACAGCGACTGTTCCGCCATCCCTTGAAATACCGGATCACGGTCCAGGGCCGCCATCATCAGACACGGCAGGAAGTACCCCGACATATCAAAACTGTGTCCGAAATCCTGCCGTCCGGAATATTCCGTGACGATCTCCCCGTCGGGGTGGACCAAATACGTCATCATCTTCAGATTGGCCCGTACCGGTACCAGCAGCTCCGGACGCTTCAACAGCCTGGCCGCGTGAATCAGCATGACGTCGCTGACGACATTGTAGATCCCGTTGCTGCGCTCGGTCCATTCTCCGTCCAAGGTGGCGTCCATACCTTCGGCGAGCCACTCCTCCGCCCTTTTCAACGCACCCGGCGAATCAAACAGCTCATTCAAGAAGCCCAGTGCCGCGCAGATCACCCATCGGTGGTTCGGCGTATGGCAGCCTCCGGTAATCAGCGCAGGCAAGCTGCGTTCCAGAAACAGCAGCATATCCGCAGCCGCTCCCTTCAGCTCCGCCCAACCGTCAGCCAGAATCAGCTGTGCGGCTTGCGCATATCCGACCACCACGAAGGCGGTATCCGGAGGGGAATGGAAATTCGTCCAGCCGGGCGAAATCGTACCGTCGCCGTGCTGAGCCGCAAGCATATAACGGGCCGAAAGCGCAAACCTGTGTGCCAGCTCCTTATCGCGGTAATATGCGGATGCCGGATTGCAGAGTGCTGCTGCCCATATCGCCATGGCGGTCGGCGTCCCTGTGTTATGGTTGGGCGATGGCAAACCGTTCTCCATGGTGCGAACCCCGCCGTGCCAGCGATGCGTTTCCTCTAAGATCTGGCGGTCCATCCCCTCCCGCACCCAGCTGTCATTGACTTCAAAAACCCTGTTCACCATCAACGATCCTCCTAATATCCATCATCCTTAACCCTTCACGGCACCCAGCATCACGCCGCTGACGAAGTAACGCTGCAGCCATGGGTACACAACAAGAATCGGCACCGTGGCAAATACGACGCTTGCCGCTTTCAGGCTTTCCGTGGTTGCTCTGACACCGGCTGCCGGTCCCTCGTTGCGGGTCAAATCCGTAATCATATTGTTCTGAACCAGCTGATACAGCTTCAGCTGCAGCGGATACAGCTCTTCCTTCGTAATATAGAGCAGCGTGTCCTGGAATCCGTTCCAGCGACCGACCGCGTAGAACAGGCTCAGCGTCGCGATGACCGGCAAAGACAGCGGCAGAATGATTCGAAGCATCGTTCCGATTTGGCTTGTACCGTCGATCTCGGCCGCTTCCTCCAGACTTTCCGGAATTCCGTTGAAGAAGGAGATCAGGATAATCAGATAAAACGGACTGATCAGCCCCGGAAGAACAAGCGCCCAGATCGTATTCAGCAGGTTCAGATCCTTCACGAGAATGTACTCCGGGATAATGCCCCCGCTGAAGAACATGGTCACAATGATGATAAACATAATCACTTTGCGTCCCTTCAGCTTCTTTTTCGTCAGCGGGTAAGCGGCAATCATCGTCATGACCATGCACAGCACCGTCGTCAGCAGCGTCAGCATAATCGTAAAGCCGAGAGAACGGATCATGCTGGAATCCGAGAATACGGATTGATATGCCTGAAGGCTGAACTCCACCGGAAACAACGTCACCTCGCCTGAGGTTACCGCCCGGTTGGAGCTGAAGGAAATCGCGATAATATGGAAAAAAGGCGCCAGACAAAGAAGTACGAAAACCGCCAGCAGGATCATGTTCACGGAATCAAAAACGCGGTTCGACACACGCTCGCTCATGAGTGAAACTCCTTTCTGCAACAAACGTTAAATGATGGACTCGTCCGTCAGTTTTTTGGATGCATAGTTCGCGCCGAGGATAAAGACCAGCCCGACAACAGCCTGGAACAGACCGACCACCGTTGCCAGGGTGTACTGCCCGGATTCAAGACCCGTCCGGTACACATAGGTACTCAGCACGTCGGAATAATCCATGACCGCTTTATTGCCGATGACAAACGGACGGTCAAAGCCGATCGAGATCATATTGCCGAGGTTGATGATAAGGAGCGTCACAATCGTCGTTTTCAGGCCCGGCAGCGTGATAAACCAGATGCGCTTGAATCTGCCCGCTCCGTCCACCTCCGCCGCTTCAAACAGCTCCTTGTTGATGCCGGTCAAGGCAGCCAGATAGAGGATGGTTCCCCAACCGGCGCTCTGCCACACCCCCGTTGCCAGGTACGTAATGAGCCACGTGTTTTTTTCGGTTAAAAAAGGTACCGATTCAAAACCGAGCGCCATCAGCATGTTGTTGATCATGCCGGATTGCGTGCCGAACACCTGGTATACGATGCCGCCTATGATAACCCATGAAATGAAATGGGGAATGTACAATATCGTTTGGGATAAACGTTTAAACCACTGGATTCTAAGTTCATGAAGCATGATGGCGAGAATCAAAGGCGCGGGAAATGAAACCACAAGGTCCAGCAGGTTGAGCATCAGCGTATTGCGGAGGGTTTTATAAAAATCCTGGGTCTGGAAAACCTCGCGAAAGGCGTCCAGTCCAATCCATTCACTCCCGGTGATCCCTTGGAAGAAGTTGAAGTCTTTAAAGGCGATCTGTACGCCCCACATCGGGCCGTATTTGAAAATAATGAAATAGACCAAAGGCAGAACAAGCAGTGCGTATAATTGCCAGTACCGGCGCAGGTAAACGGTTCCTCTCATCTGTATCATCCTCTCCTTGCTCATGACGCCGGGAGCGAAGGAACGGCCTCTTGATGAAGCCGGTCTTTCCCTTTTCCCGCTGCTTTACTTGGATTGCATTTCCTGATAAACTTTGGTCCGCTCATCAAGAATGGCTTGGCCGCCGCTGACCATGTAATCCTTCATGGTCGCTTCAAATGTTTTCTCGAAGTCTTCCGGTTTCGCCATGGCCGTCTTCACGATCATCTCTTCGTATTTGGCCTGCAGGTTCGTGCCGTATTTCGCCTCGGCCTCGATCGGACGGTCGAAGTTGACCGGCTTAAACGTATCCGTTGCCGAGATTTCCACGGCCTTGCGGTGCAGATCCTGAAACTTTTCCGGGAAGTTGGTTGTCAGTTTCTCCCGGTTCTGCGTTTCGTCGCCTACAAAATTACCGTTGGCGATAATGGCAATGTCGCCGCTGTTGTAAAGCCGGTCAATCACCTCTTGAGGGGCGTCGGTCTTCATGACGGGAATGCCGTCCACCATTTCGTAGTTCTCGCCTTCCACGCCGTTTTGCAGTGCCAGCAGATTGTCCGGGTCGGCCATCCAATTCAGGTATTTGATCGCTTCTTCAGCATGTTGGCTTGTTTTCGGAATCATGATGTACATGCCGTTTGGCGCGTATTCCGGCTTCGCATGCTTGCCTTCGGAGTTGGTGAATGGATCAATCGGCGTAAGCTTGGCGTCCGGCTGGTTTTTGAGCAGCGTATCATAGGTGCCGTCCGCGTAGTACATGTTCGGATAATCCTCCGTCAGGAAGCCCGTAAGACCGTTGGTCACGTCCTGTGTCAACTGCTTCTTGTCTTCGTCCAAACTGAAGTCGCGGCTGATCAGCCCTTCATTGTAAAGCTTGTTGAAAAATTGCAGCGCATCCTTAAAGCCCGGAAGCAGCGTCGGATAGTCGTTGGCTCCGAGCTTTTGCAGAAGCGTATACTTCTGCTCTTCCGTAGTCGGCTGAATAAAGGACCAGATCAGCGGATCATATTGAGCCGGTTCGATCGTCATGCCGAAGGGAATCACCTTGCCGCCGGTTTCGCCCGGATCCTTTTCTTTAAAAGCTTTCAAAACCGCGTACAGCTCATCGGTCGTTTGAGGCACCTTCATGCCGAGCTTTTCCAGCCAATCGGCGCGGATAAAGGAAGAATACTTGCCAAGGAAGGCCCGTTTGCCGGGAACAGCGAACTGCTTGCCCATGTACTGGCCGTAACTCATCGCGTCCTCATCGAGGAATTCCTTCAGATTCGGACCGTGCTCGTTGATCAAATCCGTCAGTTCCGTCAGCCCGCCCTGCTCCGCGTAGCGGTTGAAGGTCGGCGTGTCATACGTAAATACGATATCCGGCACATTGCCGCCGCTGGCCATGAGAACGTTCAGCTTCTTGATCTCCTCGGAACGGGGGACCGGTACGAATTCCATCTTAATGTTGTTCGGGGTTCCAAAGTTGTCCTGGATATATCGGGTAAGATAACTGTCAGTGATGGTATAAGGTTTCGGTGTATTGCCGCGGTCAAAAATTTCGACCTTTAGCGTAACCTGCTTGCCGTCATTGGAGCCGGAATCCCCGTCCGAAGCATTGGTGCTGCTGCCAGAGCCTGAGGAGCACCCGGATAATACGACCGTTCCGACCATCAGCATGACCAGCGTGAGCTTTGCGAGCTTGCCCCATGTTTTCTTGCTTGCTGCCATCATTACATCCCCTTTTCTATTTGGATTATGTCCCTGCCGATTTGCGCCGATCTTATTCATGATAGAAAGCTGCGGATTCATCCGAATTGCTTCGGACCCTGTAATGTAAGCGCTTAACCTTTCGGGTGTTCTCAGTATGCCTCAGAGGCAAGCGGGTGACAATAAACCAAATTCCAAACGTGAGAACCCGCTTCGTTACAAGGTTTTAACGTAGGTAAATGACTATTTTCGTTATCTAAACCGTTTTCTAATCATGACTGTAGTGCTTGATATATCCGGTGTTTTTTCCTTATGCAGACCCCTTCCTCATAACCCGTTGCATTCGGAACGCATACCGACATTCTCCAGAAAATGCGAAACGGGTGCTGCTTCCGGCCGGAAATTTCTGCACCCGTATCTGGATAAACTATATTCATAAACCATTTTCGTTATCGAAGCCTGTCCAGGATCCGAGCTCCGTCCCCGGTGCAGGCTTCATTTGCAGCTTGCGGTAGTCGCCCGGCGTCACACCCGACGTTCGTTTGAACACCCGCCCGAATGTAATGGAGTTGGCGTATCCAATCTTCTCCGCAATTTCCTGTATCGAGAGGTCGGTCTGCGCCAGAAGCTCCTCCGCCCGCTTCATGCGGAGCTGTACGAGGAAATCCACGAATTTCATATCGTATTCCATCTTAAACAGATAGCTTGCATATTTTCCGGAAATCTGAAATCGGTCGCTCAGATGCTTCAGGGACAAATTCGGATCGTCAAAATGCTCTTCTATATAGTGTTTCATTTCGCTGATCATGGCACGATAGCTCTTGGTTTCGCTAAGCGCAACATAGGTGCGGTAAATTTCCGTCAACTGATCGGTGATCCTGCTCTGCAGTTCCTCTAAGGATGCGGCTCCAGCCAGTACATGCTCCCTGCCCTCCGACAGCTGGTTTCTCAGCTCGTCGGATAATACACCGACCTCCCGGGACAGGAGCTGAAGCATGCTGTTGACCAGAGAACGGATCGTATCGTCCTTCAGACGCTCTGCCTTGAATGAAACGAACATGTCCTTCAGCCGGGTTCTCCAGCCTTCATGATTTAATCGGAAGTCCTTGACCAGCTCCGAAATTTCATTCAGGTAAGGAAGCAGGCGGCTTAAATCGCCCCGGGGCAGCTCATCGCCGACCAGCACGGCTTGATCGCCCATCGCCAGCCTGTGGCCGAGCGCTTCGGAGGCTGATTGGTGCGACGCGCCTATTTCATGCAGCCCGGCAACCGTGCTGCCCAGCCCGAACCGCACCGACAAACGAAGCTTTTCCTCGACCCAGCCCCGACACTCCTCCGCTGCGCGGATCAGGGACGCACGCGTCTCCTCCTTCATCTCCGGAAGCGCGATCAGAATGCCTACGCGGCTGCCGGCGATCCATTCAACCCAGCTGTTGAAGCCGGCATTGCGTGCTAGCTCCTGAAACACGTTCATCAAGGCAAACTTCAGCACGTTCTGGTCGCGGACGGTATGAACATCCTGAAAACCGCTGTAATCATTGATTTCACCGAGCAGGATGACGTAACCCGCCGGCTGTTCCAACAGCTTCATCGGCGTCAGCTCTGCCATCCGGGATAACAGTTCCTCTTCGGGCTTCTGCCCGCTGATCAGGTCCATGAACAGCTGGCTGCGCTGAAGCTGGAGATTCTCGTGCCGCTTTTTGTCATAGTCCATGGACCGGCTGATCAGGCTTTCAAGCGCACTATCGATCACGGAAAGCTCATCCTTGGCGGCCTGGGGCATGTTGAGCTGAATAGACTCGATGCGGTTCATCATGGCTTTGATCGGCTGATAATTCCGCCTGGTAACATAAACGATATAAATAACGGCAAGCACCACGGTTACGAAGCCGATCACGATCCAGATGTAGGACACGACCGACACCCAGGCATAGAGCTGCCCGACCCGGAGACCGCTTTCAAAAGTCCATCCCAGCTGATCCGATTGCAGCGTCGTCAGCACCTTGCCTTCTTTGGCCCGCTTATCCTCTCCGATTTGGGATGCTTCAAATATGAGATCTCCGCTGGAGTCCAAAATATTCAAAAAGGAAACGCTGTCATTTATCATCGGATTAATCATCTGCTCCACCCGGTACATGCTTACGTTAATGACGAGCAGCCCTTGGCTTCCGAAGGGAAGCGGCAAATTTTTATACATGGAGATGACCTGCTTCGGTTCGTTCTCCCCGAGTCCCGTCATGGATCGAACGGCGGACCACCCCCGGTAGTCGTGCTCTTTCACGGCAAACTCGATATAAGAACGGTCCGGAAAAGTCGAGAGCGGGCTTTGGCCGCTGGTGGTCAGCACCGACTGATCCGAATGACGGTATAGATAAACCGATTCGATCAGGTCGCTGCCCGATTGCAACCCGCGGAGACGTTTGACAAGCGAGTACATCAAATTTTGGTCGGATGACGGGTTGCTGAACAGATAGCTTGAGTATAGGGCACTCGTCTCCACTTCGTTCAGCACGTTCATCTCGATGGCGTTGATGGAACGATCCAGATCTTCCATAATAAAACGCGTGGAAATTCCGTTCGCCTTGGCTGCCTCTTCGCGCGAGGCCTCGTTAAACATGATGAATGAAAGAAACACCAGGATCGTAATCGTGATGAGGAATATGGGAAAATAGGAGAGAAGCAGCTTGCGGTACCAGTTTTGCTGCAAAGAAGTCATTCCTTTCTCTTCCAGGTTAAGCGTTTTACTTATGCTTGTGCTATATTGTAGCATGTCCGTGTCCCTCCCTGGAAGAGGGCTATCATTGAAAGAAGGACGCTGATAAAGCTATGAAATGAGGACATCCATGGATAACATAAAAAAAGCCGCGATTATCGCGACTTCTTCTATGCTTATGTTCACGATCCTCCCGTAACTGCAAAGCTATTCGAGCTCAGAGGCAGGATACGTTTCGAGTACTGCTCAGCCAAGGTTAAACGCCCATTCCGTTCATGAACTCCGAGATCATGATTTTCCGTCCGGTCTTGGCGCTTTCCAATGCAGCCAGCACCATCGCCATGCTGTATACGTTGTCGCTGCAGTCCGTTTCCGGCTTAATGCCGGCTTCAAGTGCGTGAAACATATTGTCCAGGCAGCCATGATGTCCGGTCTTCGCCATGGCAGGCAGCATGCCTTCGATCCGTTCATACTTCCGAATGAAGCTTCCCGATTGATCCCCTTCCGCCACGACCTCCGCATAGATCTCGTCATGTCCGTCCCAGATTGCCGTTCCCCTCTCACCCGTGACGCGCCAGGCGGCTTCCCAGGAGGTTTGAGCGCCTTCGGCACACCAGGACCCGCGGTAATTGAACACGGAGCCGTCCGACATTTCATAGATGCATATCGCCATCGCGTTGCCGGCGTACCAGGAACCGGGCGGGTTGAACTCCTGACAATATACGGATACCGGATCGGCTCCGCTGATCATGCGGGCCTGATCGAAGGTATGAATGGCCATATCTAGCAGCAGGGGACTATCCATCAGGTCCCGAAATCCGCCGAAATGCGCGCCAAGAAAGAAATCGGCCCCGATGAAACCGGGCTTTCCGATCGCTCCGCTATCGATTAAAGACTTGAAAGCCCGTATTCGCGGATCAAATCGGCGGTTTTGCATGACGGCATGGGTTCTGCCTGCAGACTCCGCCAGCTTCACGATATCCAGACATTCCGTCATCGATTCCGCTAACGGTTTTTCGCTGAATACATGACACCCGTGCTTCATCGCCGCCGTGCTAATCCCATAGTGGCTGGCGGGAATGGTCACATCGAATACGATATTCGCACCGCTTGAAGCAAGTGCATCGTTAATATTGTCATACGTCGGACAGGAAAGACCGTGCCGATCGGCAAATGCCTTCGCGAAAGTCTCCTGAATGTCCACGAGACCCACGATTTCAACATCCTCCCGCGCTTTTGCATAATCCGCCCAAGTATTCGCCATGCTCCCGCATCCCGCGATAACAACTTTAAACGTCGTGGTCATATTTCCATTATTCCCCCTGAATACGTCATCGTTTGATTAACCGCTTTCAATTCATCGCCTTGTGGTTGTAATCATTCCGATATTGGCTTAATGTAGATGAAGCAACTTCATTATAATGGCGATACACAACAATATCTCTATACAACCTTGTGCAATACCACTCTTATCTTGCGGTTCGAGGTGAATTCGTATGTCCTATCCTAGAGAGCTTCATGAGAATACCAGGCTTGGCGATAAGACGTATCCCGTACAGGTATTCCATAATCTCTGTCCCGGTGCCAAAACGAAGGATTGCATCCTCTATCTCCACTGGCATGAGCACTTTGAGATCCTATGCATGCGCCAAGGGCACGCCGTCTTCCATATTGATACCACCCCTTATGTCGTTAAGGCTGGAGAGTTCATCATCATCCCGGGCGGCAGTCTGCATGTGGGTTATGCCCTCGAGGATGGCGATGTGCGGTTTGATTGCGTCGTGGTGAATGCATCCCTGTTTAACGATTCACTGCATGATCCGGTTCACGCGCGTTATGTCGCTCCATATATGGAAGGCCGGCTGCGTTTTCCCGTCAAGCCTGCGGAGAGTGACCCGGCTGGCGCAGATTGCTATCCGCTGCTGGATGAAGTCATTGAAGAGCTTGCCGTCCGCCGTCCGGCTTATGAGCTTATTGCCAAGTCGAAGCTGTACACCCTGTTCGTTCTGCTGGCGCGCACATTCATGCCCGCACAGCTCGCGGAGAAAACGCACGAGCCTTATTTTGCAAATCGGGAGCGTTATAAAAAGCTGATACAGCATATCGAGAACAACATCGGCGAGAAATTGCCGGTGGAGGCCGCCGCTGCGGAAGTCGGTTTGAATCCGTTTCATTTTTGCAAAATGTTCAAGCGTTTAACGGGCCGCACCTTCGTGGATTACGTCAACCTGACCCGGATGAATGAAGCGGAGCGGCTGCTTCGCGAACGGACGTTGACCATCACGGAGATTGCCGGCATCGTCGGCTGCAGCAACCCGAATTATTTTACCAAGCTGTATAAACAGTACAAGGGCATGACGCCTTCCCAGGCAAGGATGATATAAAACTGCGAGTTGATCCTGATTGCTTAGCTGTTATTTCAAGCTGCTCCCTGCTCGATGATAAATTTGGCACCATGCATAACATCAATACTCCCTTCCTATTTGCAAAAAAAGACTCAACTCCAGTAAAGGCTGCTGTATGTTGAGTCTTTTGGCATTCGTTATCGCATCGGCGCTCCCCCGCTTAATACGCCTTGGGCACCTCCACTTTCCTGGTGTTCCCGTCTTCGTTCGTAAAATAGATATGAACCCCATGGTCCTGATCATCCAGAAAATACGAGACGTATTTACTCTCATCCACCTTCATCGGCACCAGGAGGGTCGCGATGCGATGGCTTGAAGCTGACTTCGTCTCCGCATGCAGATGCCACTGGTTATCCAGCCCTTCGATCTCTTCGGGATCGACGCCGGTGAATTGATTATGCTGATTCAACGATAGATCGCCTGAGGAGCAGTACACGAATCGCCCCTCCATCTCCGCTTTGCTGCCCATTACCCGAAACGTCTGCCCCGACAACTTCATCCGGTTCAAGGTATGGAACAGCCACTCGATGCTGGCTGGCTTGGCAAGGTCCACCGTATCCACAATCACAACATAAGATTCGTCGAAGAAATAGATTTCGCGCACATAACGCTCCAGGTAGGGGACGTTCTCCCGATAGGCCTGCGTTGCGTTCATGCGGGCGTACCCCAAGCCTGCTGCAGCGTCGACTTGCTCCACCTTGCCGCTGGCCTCGATGCAGAGAACCTTGTCTTTTCCCGCATACTGACCATGGCCATCGATAAGAATATTGTTCGTGGAGCGCGTCTGCCTCCGCCAATTCATATGCATCGTGCTGCCGAAGGCGATATAGTACCCGCTCTCGATAGCCAGCGGCTCGCCGTATGCGTGCAGCAGGAAGCCGTTCTGGTCACCGTGACTGTGGCTCATCGAGCCGTATCGGCTGCTCTTCGCAAGCAGCATGATGTGTTCATCCGGATCATCCATCCGGTGATGCATCGCCACCCAGTCAATATCGCGGAACCATTTGACGGATTGAATGGCCCCTTCATTGGGTTCCGAAGCGTCCGATAAGGCAAAGGGAACGGTATCCGATGGAGGAACGGCTTCCACCTGAGGATAGTCATGCCGATACAGCATATCGTCAAACCGGAAATCCCACCAGCCATAATTATAAAATTTGGAGTCGGCATCCGTATCCGATTTGGCCACTTGTTCGAAATACCATTGATACAGCCCATTTCCCGTAATGCCTGCAAACTGGCGAATATTGAAGGCCGTCTTCAGGCTGACAGGTTCTCCGAGGTAGGACTGGTCGCCGAAGCTGGCCCGAATCGTATCCGGACTGCTGCAGTATAGCGGAAAATCGCCGGTGCGCCAGAAAAACGGACGTTTATAAAAATCGATCGCTACGTAATTGCGGATGAGATTGAGCGCATCGATCACGAATGCCATGCCGGTTGTCCAATAGAGCGGCCCTTCTGCCCAGCCCCCGTCCTCTCCGCCCCATGGGGAGTAGAGGCAGGCGTAGTATTCCAGCGTGTAATCCAGCCATGTCCGCGCGCTCGCTTCTTCATGAAGCATGGCGATGCAGGCAGGGACCAGAACCGAGGATAACGAACGAACCGCATGGCTGTCGTAAGGGACGTGATGTATCTTCGAGCGCTCCATCACATGGAAGGCCACCTGCTCGGTACGGCGCAGCAAGGCGCCCCTGACGAGATCAATCTCCTCAGCGCCGAGGTAATCGTGAAGCCAGTCGTACCCCCAGGCAAGCGCCCCGACCATGCGGAAAGCGGCTTCATCGTTGTAATCGCGGGACGTTGTTCCCTCCGTATCCCAACGGGCCGCGTGGAGCAGCCACGTTTTCGCTTTGGCTATCAAAGCATCATCCTGCAATATAACTCCTGCCACGCTTAAATGCCGGACGGCATAGAGCGTTTCTTGGCAATCCATGTACATTTGTCGCCACAGCTTCGCGACGCGTTTGTTGCCCGGATAACGCTCCGGTTCCGGGATTAGCGGCTTATTCACCCATGGAAGGACCGATCTCTCGTAAAAGGCCTGCCAGCCGCAGTAATCTTCATCCTTGCGGAGACCTTCCCGGAACGCCTCAATCCCCTTTTCGTCCAACCATAACCGCGGATGACCGGTATGCGTGCGTTCGTACCTTTCCGCTCTGCCAGGCAGGGGAGTCTCGGGCAGCCCCTCCGGGACATGAAACATTCGGGATTGACTCCAAGAAGAACGGTTATGCTCCAAGTCCTCGGTATCCTCCACTTGCTCCCCGGTCAGCAAGGCATAGCGCCAATAATAAGTACCCGGCTCCAGCGGTTGATCCGGAGTGTATAAGTTATAGGGAATCGGCGATATCGTCGTTGTGGCCCCCGTTTCATACGAGGGTGAAGTCGAGATCTGCAGCATATAACGGTCGTCCTCAAGCTGTCCAGGCATCCAGGTGAAGCGGGGAGGATTCTCGAGCAGCTTGCTCCCTTCGTCCGGTTGATACGGCACGGACAATAATCCGCTTTTCGGTTCAAACAAGGTTTTCATCGAGCACCCTCTCCTTCAACCCGTTGTTGGTCATTGTAAAGCTTCTTGCCGTTCTTCCATCCGACAGATGGAGCCAATCCCCGTCCGCAGCATGCCTCCATCCCAAGGATATCGGCTCATTTCCGGCACGATAAACGACGATGAAGCGGGCTTTCGAATCCAATCGGCGAAGCCGGATTCCTTCCATGGGACGGCTGGGATCGTCAGCAAGCCCAGGTGATTCCACGCGTGAGCATACCGTGCCTTCAAAGGTGGCAAAGGATGCTACCCCAAGCGCTCCTGACTCGTTAGCGATACGAAGGTCAACCTGCATTCCGTCTCTGGACCATACGCTAGAGGAGCGCTCTTTTACGTATGCGTGTCCGTCCTCGTTTCCCGGTTCCGCCGACCCGCTGTACTGAACCTCATCCGAACCTTGGCGAAGCTGCCCTGTGCCGACGTAATGAAACCACCAATCCACGGCGGCCGGTTCATCCAATTCCACCTCGAACCAATCCAGCAGCCAATCTTCCGCCATGATCAAATGCCGGTCCAGAACGCCATGATCGTAGGCCTCATCGGCCCGAACCCAAATATAGGAACGGTTTGTAGCGGATTCATACCGCATGCATTTGCCTTCGGCCGGATTCTGCGAGCGGCCGCCTACGGAGACGGTGTTGTGGCAGGCAGTATGGGGGTACCATTCCTTTTTCAGAACCGATCCATAAGGTACAGTTCCACGATCTGGCGAAAGAGGCTGATCCCCGGCATGAATCATCAGATTCAACTTATCAAAGTGACCATGCGATCCGCCATGGGGGCCAAAATCAATCAACGCTTGAAGGCCTTGGGGATCGTTTGTCCTTAACAGGGCGAACCCGCTGTAAGGAAGAAGAACGGAATTAGGCGATTCGCCGTCGGCATGATTTAAGTTACCGCATTCTATCCCCCCCGCTTCATGAGCTGTCAGATCATAATCAACTTGCATAGCGTCTCCCGGTCTTGGGACCTCACGGGTGACCTGTACTTCAATAATATCCCCCGTTTCCCATATCTCGCCCGATTTTAACATATGGGAGTTCCTTATGCCGGGAGCGGCCATTCCGTTTCGGCCATCCCAAGATCCCGTGCCGTACAGCAGTGCCTCCAGCATGCCGATTCTGCCGGCTTCTCCGTTCAGTTCCCGATATGCATGGCCAAGCAATCGTCGATAGCTCTTATCCCCATATACGGATAAACCGATCTCCATAATTTCCGCAATTTCTCGCGCGAACGGGGCCCTGCGATAAGGACCGTCGTGAAGTGCAGGCAGGAAGCCGTTTGGGTCTGACAATCGAACCAATACCGACAGCATTCCCTGCATGCATTGGCCTTGCTCCCCTCTCAGGGAAAATAGATCTTCACCAACCCTGCTCCCCATTTCCGCAGCTATCAGGTAAGCCCGGAGCACGAATACGTGATAGTAAATGCTGCCTTCAAATTCAAGCTGATCGGGCTTGACGGCAATGGTGAGATGATGGCGCAGCCCCCCTTCCTGCTCAACCAGCTGCTTCAGCTTCTTCGTTTCGCCTTGCACCGCATAGATACAGAACAAAGCGGCGATCAGCCAAGCGGTATAGTTGTTCTCAGGATTTCCGCGTTCCCGGGACAAAATATGATGATATTCCGTCATGCTGCTCTCCAGCATGTGCAGGAACCGGTCAATCTTCCGAAGATCCGCCTCATCAAACCGTACGCCTTCATCCCGCAGAAGCAGATATCCACGAAGAAGCGTCGTTGCCCAGATGGCTTCGGTTAAAGCCTGATGGAATGCTCTCCCTTTCAGCATCCATGGCTGTGCATCCGGGTGGACAGGATACAGCGGAAATTGCTTCGCATACCGAACGATCAGCCTTTTTCCAAGATCGGCGTAAACCCTCTCCCCCGTGCCCGCATAGACGGCGGCGGATTGCAGAGCATATCGGGCCATGGCCTGATGCTTGAATACCAGCCATGCTCCCCGATACGGTTCTCCTTCCCATTCGCAGCCATACGGACAGCGAAAGGTGCTGCTGTCGGCTTCCAGAGGATCAAACAACAGCTCCGTGTGATGTTCGGGACAAACGAATTGATGCCACCAGCCGCCGGGGTCAACAGGAATATCCAGCTTCCGGTCGATCACTTGGTCCAGTTCAGCCTTCAGGATATCGATCGTTTGCTCGCCCCACGCATACGAGTTCAGCTTCGCCTTCACCTTCATCCAATCCCTCATCGCATGAACATGCCGCCGTTGATTTCGATCGTCTCACCCGTTATATAAGAAGACAGCTCCGAGACGAGAAACAGCACGGATCCGGCGACATCGTCCGGCTTGCCCTCTCGCCCAAGCGGAATGCCCTGAATGGTAGCTTTGCGCGCATCATCCGGGGTAAAGGTCGCGTGAAACGCCGTTTGCCCGATAAAGCCCGGGGATACGGCATTCACATTAATTCCGCTTGAAGCAAGCTCCTTCGCCAAGCCTTTGGTAAAGCTCAGGACAGCAGCCTTGCTCGCTGCATAAATGCTAGCGCCCGGTCCGCCGCCGTTGTGCGCCGCAACGGAGGTCATGTTCACGATGCGGCCTTGACCGGCCGCTTTCATGCCCGAAATGACAGCTTTGCTCACGAATACCGTGCTTTTCATATTGACGTCCATGATCTTGGCGTAGAGCTCCTCGGTCATTTCCGCATTTGCCAGCCGCTGGACCAAATGCCCCGCATTGTTAACCAGAATCGTTACCGGTCCGCCAAACGCCTTCTCCACTTCCGCCACAAGCGCCTCCGCCTGTTCTGCTTGCGCAACGTCTGCGCGAAAAGCGTGGGCTTCGCCGCCAAAATCCCGGATCTCGGCAACGGCCTCGTCGGCAGCCTCCTTGCTGTTCAGATAATTCAGCGCTACCTTGGCTCCGCTTCTCGCCAGCATGATGGCAACCGCCCGACCGATTCCTCCGCTAGATCCTGTGACTAAAGCGACGTTACCCGATAGATTGATTTGCATGTTGACCCCTCCTGATTAGGTTTGCAGCTGTTTCAGCCTGTTTTCTTGCTCACGCATTCTTTCCATTCGCGGCATCGTCATGACGATGCTTGTGCCTTGACTCGGCGAACTATGAACCGTTATCCCGTACGCTTCGCCGTAAACCATCTGAATTCGCCGATGGACGTTTACGATGCCGATGCCGCCCCTGCGCCGGGCGCGTATCCTTTCTTCATCATCGACCAGGCGGTTTTCCTCGAGCCTTTTGCGCAGTTTATGAAGCTTATGTTCCGCAATGCCTGCCCCGTTGTCCTCGACAATGACCAGCAAATTGTCTCCGTCGACTCTCGTATCAATCCGAATGTAATGCCACGCCTCGATTCCTTCCGGAAAGGCATGCTGAAAAATGTTCTCCACAATCGGCTGCAGGGAGAGCCTGACCATCTTCTCCAACAGGAGTTCGGGCGGCGTTGCCACCTCGATCTCAAAATCGCGCCCGATCCGATGCTTCAAGATCATCATGTAATGCCGCACATGGTTTAGCTCGTTGGCAATCGTGATTTCCTCCAGATTGGTCTGAATGGAATATCGAAGCATGAAAGCCATGGCCTCCACCATGTCCGAAATTTCGTCCGAATCCTGAACGATCGCGTAACAATTGATCGTTTCCAGCGTGTTGTACAAAAAATGCGGATTGATCTGCAATTGAAGCGCTTGAAACTCGGCACGCTGACGCTCCAGCTGAATGTCCTGCAGCTCCAGCTGCGTCTTCTGGTTGTGGAGCTCCGTGTCGTATACCTGCTCGATCATGTCGGACAACCGGCTGACCATGAGATTGTAGCTGTGGATCAATCCCCCGATTTCATCCTCGCGCGGTTTCGCGTCGGTGATGTGCGTCCAGTTTCCCTTCTCCGTCTGCCTCATCCCGTTCTTCAAATTGCGGATCGGATTCACGATCGATTTCCCGAATCTGTATGCCAGAACGAGCGCAATGAACAAGGTGACAAAGCCTACGATAATGGTGGTGGAGCGGATGCCCGAAATCGGCGCCCGGAGCTCATCCAGCGGCATCATTATGACGAGGCTCCAGCCCGAATATTCGGACTGGCGCGAGATGATCATCGCTTTCTCGCCTAATACCGGTTCAATGAAGCGATGGTCGCCCCTGGCGATAATGCGCTTCGGCAGGTCCGTGGTCGTGATTCCCTCCATATCCACGTGCTCTGGGGCATAAACGACCTCGCCTTCGCGATCCAGGATGAAAAAGAAACCCTGCTCCCCAAGGTCGACGCCATTCCATAAACCCGACAGCTGATCTTCATTGAACTCTACCGCAAGCACGCCTTTAACGTCGTAGGAATCCATTCCCCTGATTTTGCGGGCAACCGTAATGACGTTGTCGCGATCCTGTTCCAGCAGGCTGGTCTTCAAGATGACGATCTCCCCGTTCCCCGGCGTCTTCTCCGTCAATTCACGAAGTCGGCCCGACGGATCGATCGACATGGCGGAGAAGTTCTGGTTCTGATCGAAAATCGACCGGCCATGGAACCCCAGAATGTACATCATATGGGTCTGCGTGGGGTATTGAATGAAAATCTTCTGAAAGACATCCTTTCGGATGAGATGGGTGAACCGGTAATGCTCATAGCTGTCGCTCGGGTCCATATCCAAAAATCGTTTCACCGAATCCTGCAGCAAAATCGTATTGCTGATCCGCTCGAACATTTTCAACTGATTATCCGTTTGCCTTGCGGCGTTCGTGATGACGGTAGTCATATACTTCTCGACCTGCTCGTCAATCGCTTCGGATGATTTCATATAGATGAAGACGCCAACCGTGGTAAGCGAGAACAACACGACGATGAAAAAGTACAAGAAGATTTGACGGGACAGGCTCTTCCGCATCATTCAATCCCCAGCATCTCCCGGTATTCGGAAGGGGTGTAACCGGTGACCTTCTTAAAGGTTTTGGTAAAATGAGGATGATCCGCATACCCCACTTCGAATGAAATGTCCGTAATTTTATAATGCGGAATGGCAAGGAGCTTCTTCGCCTTCTCCATTCGTTTCTTGATCCGGTAATGAACAAAGGTCTCGTCCGTCATCTGCTTGAACAGCTGACTGAAATACGACGGGTTGAGTCCAAGCATGTCGGCCACCTCATCCAGCGAGAGATCGCGGGACAAGTTGCGCTCAATATAGGCTTTTGCTTCCTCTACAGGCTCCTTGGCATTTCCTTTTCTCTTCTCTCGTATGAGTTTTACCGTCTGATTCACGGCTTGACGAAATCTCTCGAAATAATAATGGTTCCCTCCCGGCTCCGTCCCCGAGATTCCCGTCATGCGTTCAAACGAATACACGTCCCTGCCGTTTAACTGCTTGATCAGTTTTGCGTACAGCTCATCCAGCAGCTCCTGAAGCTGGATCGATTCGAGCCGGCGCTCATTGCAGTAATCCTCAATCTCCTGCAGCTTCGCCTGGATATCGTTCATTTGTAGATGCCATACGGCCAGCTCAAGCTGCTCCAACCAATCCTCCAGCTTGGAAAGCGGAAAATAGAACCGCTGCTTCTCCTGTATGGACTTTCGATCCGCCATCAATTTATTCATGGTGTTATGTACCACCGATTTGGTCACGGGCTTAAGCAGATATTCCTTTACCCCATACGACATGCATTTCTGGGCGTATTCGAAATCGCCGTAACCGGAGATGACAACGACCGTGATGTCTCCAAATTTTTCATATAGCTGCTTACTTAACTCCAGGCCGTCCATCTTGGGCATCTTGATATCCGTAAATATGAAGTCCGGTCGTGCCGTCTGGATCGATTCCAATGCTTCCATGCCGTTTCCGGCCGTTGCCGCTTGAATCATGGCCGGATCCGTCTGCGTAATCAGTTTCGCCAAGCCCATCCTTATCATAGGTTCATCATCAACGACCAGAATGCGGTACATCACCCATTCCCCTTTCAAAGCAGCGAGAGTAGTTTAGCTTTAGCAAGATACTCCTCTGCTTGGACAAGCAGAGGAGTCATTCTTCAACACTATACTAAAACATGCCCCGCCTATTCGAAAGCGTTTTCTTTTTCATTGTATCGTTTTGTGGCTTCCTCAATAATCTCTTTACCGCCCTTGGATAGATACTCCTCGAGCACCTTGCCGTAGTTATCGATCGGCTCCCTGCCGTATACCATGCGGAGCACATGCTCCAGAATCAGCGGAGGCAGTTCATCCGACTTCGGATTCAGCTCCGGATATTTCACCATCGCCTCCAGTCTCGGGTCGAATTCTATTCCGCGGCGGCCCTCAGTCGATAACATGTTATCAAAAGCATCAATCAGCTCTTTGCCGGAATCGGACAATTCGGACACGCGTTTGTTGTACGTTGTGTCCTGCACCAGCCACAGCCAGTAGTTCAAATAACGCATCTTATCCGCGCCTGCCGCGTCCGTCGGCACCTCGAAGATCGGCTTTCCGTCAGTTACCTGATAATCCTCGCCCTCGATGCCGAAGCTGAAGAACAATTCCGCGTCCTCACTGACCATCCAGTTGAAGAACTTCACGATATCCTCCGCTTTATCCTTCGCCTTCGCGTTGATGAAGAAGGAACGCGTGACCGGATTATAATGGGCATATCCCCCTTTACCGTCAGGTCCTACAGGCGAAGGAATCAGCGCTACTTTCGCGTCCGGCACATTCTCCTTCAGCTGGGTTCCCCAGATCGGAAGCTCGTTGGCATTCATAGACCACATGCCGGCTTTACCGCTCGTGACAATGGATTTGAAATCCGCGCTTTCAATGGTCGCGAATTCCTTGCTGATCAATCCTTCCTCATGCATCGTCTTATAGATCTGAATGGCCTGCTTCATATTTTCTTCGTCAAAAAAGGTCGGCTTTACTTGCCCGTCCGGGAACACCTTGAATTGGTTCAGGTAACCCAGCACGTCATAGGCGCCGAAGAAGGTATCGGCATATTTGAAATTCTGACGTCCCGCATAAGGCTGCTCCACCCCGGCTTCCTTGAACGCGCGCAGAACCTCCATCGTCTCTTCCACCGTCGTCGGGATCTCCTTGCCTACCTTTTCCAGCAAATCGGTCCGAATCCATGTGGCCCGTCTGGACGGATTGGACAAGATTTCGGGAATCCCGTAAATATTGCCCGTCTTGGAATCCGTCATCCGCTTCCAGGCTTCCTCGGGGATAAACTTGAGCAGGTCCTGCCCATGCTCCTGCAGCAGGTCATTGAGCGGAAGAAAGACTCCGTTCTCTACGGCACCCGCCAGCTCGGGACCGCTGATTCCGCCAGTGCCCTGCACCACATCCGGTATGTCGTTCGTTGCGAACATCTGCACCATTTTATCCTGATATTCGTTATGCGGAATGAGGCGGATATCGAGGTCCGTATTCGTCATCTTCTCTAGCTCCAGCACGTACTTATCCTTGTTGATATCCGGATTCTTCTCAACGTAGGAAACGTTAAGCGTCCGCATCGAAATGGAAAATTTCGTGGCTCCCGCTTCATTCCCGCCTTGGCCGTCGCCCCCGGCGTTGGCTCCTCCGCCTCCGCCATTATTGCCCGCACAGCCGACGAGCATGGCCAGTACAAGACCTGACGTAAGCGCACGTGTCCAGCTTTTTCTCATGAATACCCCTCTTTTCAAGCTAATATAGTTGCTTATAATAGCGCTTTCAAACTTAATATCAGTATAGAGAGCCGTCTGGGCGGGAACAAGGAATGTCTTTGGCTCGGTTTGTTGTTTTTTTAGGGTTATTCTTTGATCGACCCGATCATCATCCCGTGAATGAAGAAGCGCTGCAGAAACGGATACAAGAGAATGATGGGCAGCGTGGCTACCAGAATAACCGCCATCTGAATGCCCTGCACGGACTGCGAGCTTGCTTCGAACGCCATGTTGCCCGTATCGGTCAGGCCCTCGTTCACCAGAAGTTCCCTCAATTTGACCTGGAGCGGGTACTTGCTGCGGTCATTGATATAGTAAAGGGCATCCATATATTTGTTCCAATTCGTTACGGAATAGAATATCCCTACCGTTGCCAGCGCCGGTTTGGATAACGGAAGCACGATGCTCCATAAGGTACGGACCTCGCTGCATCCGTCGATTCGGGACGAATCGATCAGTTCGCACGGAATTTGGGTGAAGAACGTGCGAAGCACGAACAGGTTGAATGCGCTGATCGCCGATGGCAGCATCAAGGACCACAGCGTGTTGACGAGATTCAGCTCGCGCATCAGAATGAATTGCGGAATGAGCGGCGCCGTAAAAATCATGGTCAACAGGATGATAATCATGATGGTTTTTCTGCCGACGTATTCGGGCCTGGAGAGCGGGTACGCCAGCGAAGCCGTTGCTGCCAGATTGATGAAGGTTCCGAATATCGTAATATAGACGCTGATCCCGAATGCCCTCCAGATGGAAACATCGTTGAATACATGCTTGTAGTATGCAAAGGTAAATTCCACCGGCCAGAACATCACTTCTCCGCGATCGATAGCGCCCGGACTGCTGAACGACTGGGCAATGACATTGAGAAAAGGGAGCAGCATGGTGAGTGCAAGAAAGGTAAGGATGGTATAGTTCAATACAAGAAACATTTTTCTGCCTGCACTGTCATATTTCACGTTGGTGGTCACTCCCCTCTAATACAGCGACTCGCCGGTCGCTTTCTTGCTGATGGTGTTTGCAATGGTGATCAGGAACAAGCCGACAACGGACTTGAACACCCCGATGGCGGTGGCATAACTGTACTGAAGCTGCTGCAAGCCGGCTTTGTAAATGTACGTGTCCAAAATTTCGCTGGACTGGATGTTAAGCGGGTTCTGAAACACAAATACGCGTTCAAACCCGTAATCCATGAAATCCCCGATCTTGAGCAGGAACAGGATCGTTATCACGGGAAGCAGCGCTGGCAGGGTAATGCTGAGGGTCTGGCGCCATCTCCCCGCTCCGTCGATTTCGGAGGCTTCGTAGAGATCCGGATTGATGCCTGCGAGCGCCGCCAGATAGATGATGGTTCCCCAGCCGACATCTCTCCATAATCCAGAGCCCACCAATACCGTTCGAATGTAGGAATCTTCGCCGAGGAAATAGATCGGTTCGATGCCGAACCACCCGAGCACCACGTTCACGATCCCCGATGATGGGGACAGGATGCCCACAAAGATACCGCTTACAATGACCCATGACAGAAAATGCGGCGCATAGAATATCGTCTGGACAATTTTCTTGTAGACGACCTGGCGAACCTCGTTCAGCAATAAAGCCAGGACGATGGGGGCCGTAAAAGCAAACAGAATGTCATATGTACCCAGCAGAAGCGTATTGCGCAGAATTTTCAAAAAATCATAGTGCTGGAACATTCGCCCAAAGTGCTCAAGGCCCACCCAGGGACTTCCCGTTACGCCCGCAAACAAATTGTAGTTCTGGAATGCGATCACGGAGCCCATTAACGGAACATATTTGAACAATGCGAAGAACAGCAGTCCCGGCAGCGATATGAAGTACAGCGCCCTGTATTTCCACATGAATCCCAGCAGCTTTCTCCTTTTATCAAGCTTTCCCTCCAGAATCGGGCTTACCGCTGATTTGTTTGGCTCGGCCATCTGTCATCACCTCTTGTTTCTCAAATGGGCCGGTGCGTTGTCATCTATCGGAATTTCGTCAAACCGGATGCTGATAAATTCAGGCTCCCGGTCAATGATCCGCGACAGCTCCTTTGTAAAAACGTCAACGATTTCGTTCTTCTGCTCACCCGTGCGTCCTTCGTACATTTTAATCGTAATTTGCGGCATCGGCTGATCGCCTCCTATAGGAAATGGATGTGATGAATATCCTTATCCTATAAGTTTTCATGACCGGGCAGCAATGGAGGAAGATCGGTTCCTTTGTGTTTTTTTTAGGTGCTTGTGGAGGCTTGTGTTTTTTTAAGTTCGGCTTGTGATTTCAACAGTTTTTAAACGGATGGTCTAGAAATTCGTAGCGTTCTGTGGAACAATGGTTCAAAGCAGAAGCCAACACGGGCCGCTCGATGCCATCAGTTATGGGAGGTTAGCGATGAACGGACAAGTGAAGGAAGAGGGAACGATCTATGCGTCGTTATGGGGAAAACTCGAAAAGAAAGTAACGCGTATGACGGATCAGCTCCAAGGCAAAGTTCCCCATGCCACAAAGAACGGGATCTATGATTCCACCCGGATCGATTGGTGGACCTCCGGTTTTTGGCCGGGGATGCTATGGATGATGTATGATATGACCAAGCAGCCGCAGTATCAGGAATGGGCTTGGGAATGGGATATCCGGCTTGAAGAGGCGCTGATCGGAGACAGTAACTTTCATCACGATGTAGGCTTTCAATTTCTGCCGACGGCCGTCATCAAATATAAACTGACCGGCGATCCGGATGCCAGGCGGAGAGGATTGTTGGCGGCTACCCTGCTCGCAGGAAGGTTTAACCCCGTCGGCAGATTCATTCGCGCTTGGAATCAGGTGAAGCCTACCTCGTGGAACCACGGAAACGAAGGCTGGTCCATCATCGATTCCACCATGAATCTCTCCCTCTTGTTCTGGGCTTCCGAGGAGAGCGGCGATCCGAGATTCGCTCATATCGCCAGGGAGCAAGCCAATACGGTTGCTGAACATTTCATTAGACCCGACGGCTCGGTTCGGCACATCTGCCGGTTTGACCCGTTGACGGGAGAATATATGGAATCGCTCGGCGGGCAAGGCTTTGGACCGGAATCGGCCTGGAGCCGGGGAGCAGCCTGGGCTTTGCACGGGATGGCGAACACCTATCGGTATACCGGCGATATTCGGTATCTCGACGCGGCCAAGCGAGTCGCTCATTTCTTCGCGGCTTCCCTAGAGGAAGATTCCGTTCCGCTTTGGGATTTTCGGGCGGAGCGCAAGGGTTTGGGATCCCCCGATCATGACGGGACGGAAACATCCCCATTGGCACCGGTGCCAAGGGATACATCCGCGGCATCCTGCGCCGCATCCGGGCTGCTTGAAATCGCGGACCTCGTCCCGCAAGCAGAACGCGCTCTGTACCGCAGCAGTGCCTTGTGTATCATCGACTCTTTGACGAACCGTTACGCCGAATGGGATGACCCGGATTATGAAGGCATACTGAAAGAGGCCACCGGGCATCTGCCCGCCGGACAAAATATAAACGTCTCGCTCATTTATGGCGATTACTATTATGTTGAGAGCGCAGCCAAGCTAATGGGATGGAAAAACCGGATCTTCTGATCCGGTTTTTATGTCGTGTTATTTATTCTTTTTCGGAATCCGAATATAGAAGCAGCTGCCGCCAACATGCTCATCTCCGCTTTCGGCCCACACGTGACCGCCATGAGCGGAAACCAGCTGCTTGACGATGGCCAGGCCCATTCCGCTTCCGCCGCTTAACCGATTCCTCGACTTATCGCCCCGATACAGCCTTTCGAATATATACGGCAGATCGGATTGGGAGATGCCCTGTCCCGAATCCCGAATCCGAATCAGGGCATCGGCCCCTTCGTCCACGAGATCGGCTTGCACTGTACCGCCGGACGGGGTGTAGTGCAAGGCATTGCTTAACACATTGATCAGAATCTGGTGCATCCGGTCTGGATCCACCTCGACTGCGATCAAAGAACTTCCGGCATATTGCAAATTCACTTCTTTTTCATGATACATCGCCTTCGCCAGCGTGACGGCTCTCTCCATAATATGGCTCAGATCCTGCTCGGACCGGGACAGCTGAAACTCCGGGGATTCCATATCGTGCAGTTCCTCCAGCTCCGTGACGAGCTGAATCAAACGGTCGATTTCATCCAAGCAGGTGCGGAAACGGTCTGCAGTCGGCTCCCATACCCCGTCCTCGAGTGCACGGGTGTGACTCTTTAAGGTGGTTAGCGGCGTTCGGAGCTCATGCGCGATATCCTGCGTCATGTTCCTGCGAAGCTGCTCCTGTTTCTGCAGCTGCACTGCAAGCTCATTCAGCGAAGCACCAAGCCCCGCAATTTCATCGTACCCTCCGGCTGCCACGCGGACATCCCAATCTCCCTGCGTCATCATTTCTGCCGCCCGCTTCATCTGGACGAGGGGAGCCGATATCCTTCTTGCTACATAGATTCCTATTATGGAGGCTATGGCAATCGATAACAGGCAGGTTAAGATAATCGATTGCATCTGCGCCTGCTCCAAATGGTAGTTCAGCTCATCCATTCCGCTGTGCCCGCTGGACTGCTGCTGGTACATCGCGATATGGTAATGGTTCGTCACGATGTTGATGACGGTAAACATGATCAGGATCCCTGCCGTGATGCTGATAATGATGGCGGCGAGCCTCAGGTCAAGCCGATGCTTCAAGCCCCGTCACCTCCGAAGCGATAGCCGAATCCGTAAACGGTGAGGATATATTTCGGCTGCTTTGGGTCGAATTCAATCTTTTGACGCAGATTCTTTATATGCTGATCGATGATGCGGATGTCACCGATAAAATCGTAGCCTAATACCCGGTCGACCAGTTCCTCGCGAGAGAAATTCCGCTGCGGGTATTTGGCCAACAGCAGCAGCAGTTTATATTCGCTCGGCGTCAAATTCACGATGTGTCCATGGCTGGTGACCTCATGCTTCATCGAATGGATGACCAATGCGCCTTCATCATACACAATGACGTCCGCAAGCAGCTTACTGTCATCCCCCCGCCTCAAGACAGCCTTGACCCTGGCCACGACTTCCCGAGGGTCGAACGGCTTCACGATGTAATCATCCGCTCCGATCGCAAATCCGCCAATCCGGCTGCTCTGAGCCACCTTAGCCGTTAACATCACGATGGGGACCGAGCTAAACGTTCGAATCTCCTTGCATATCCGTTCACCGTCCATATCCGGCAGCATGAGATCCAATAGGACAAGGTCCACGGCTTGTCCTCGCAGGCAATCGAATGCCTCGGCACCGTTCGCCGCTTCCAGCGTCAAGTAACGTTCTTTGTTCAAATAAGATACAAGAACTTCTCTTATATTCGGTTCATCATCCACAATTAATATGGTTTTCATTCCGGTATCTCCTTATTGAATCCTTCATCAGTACAAGTCAACTGTAACATAAGTCCCTATTGTAACTGAAACTTGTGAAGATTCCATGAGGATGAACAAGATGGTCCATGAAGCCCATGAGATTGTTGGGCTTCATAGTATTCTAATGTATTTCGTTTCATCACGTGGCATTTATAAGAGACTTCAGATAAGAGACGCTTTGCGGCACCTGGCTTTCATGCAAGCCATGAAGAATCAGCGGTCCGTTAAAACGATAAGCGCGCAGGAGCTGAATGTATGCTTCATAATCCAGTTCTCCGGTTCCGGCAGCCCTGTACCGGATTCCATCTACAGTCGAATAATCCTTGGCATGAGCCATAATGACATGTTCACCGAGCAGTGACAGCGCTTGATCTACTACCTCAGTCAAAGGCTTACCGTCGTTCGGATTGAATAAATTCGCTGCGTCCAGTACCACCTTCAACCGCGGAGAACGCATCGTATCCAGCAGCTGTTTAGCTTTGACGGCATCGCTGATCACATTGGCCGGCTCCGGTTCAATGGCCAACTCAAGCCCGAATTCCTCTGCTATATTCACCAGAACCTCCATGGTGCTCAGCAGATCATCCCATGCCTCCGGCGAATCGTTGTCCGGATGTCTTCTCCACATATCGATTGGATCCCTCGTTCCCGTGCACAGGGTAATGACGGACGTCCCCATGAAATGGCACATCGCGGCCAAATACCGAAATCGGCGAATGTCATGCTGCCGTTTCTCCTGATCGGGGTGGATCATATTAAAGGTCCCGGATACGGCCGCCATATGAAGATGCCGATTCTCGCACGCAGCTTGAATATGTGCAGCGGTCCCCAGATCGACGGCCTCCGGCAGCGACGGAAGAGCGGCGCAGGAAAGATTGAACTGGATGACCTCCAATCCGGTTGCTATAACAGCGTCCAAGTTTTCTTCCAGTGTCGGCCTCTCAAACGTCTTGGAGAATATGCCCAATTTCATCACTCATACGCCTCCCGATACTTCAGCCAGCTTTACCGTCTTGCCGGTCTCAACGGATCTGGCAATCGCCGCCATCGCGCGCATGGCTGCTACTCCGTCATCCAGATTGGCTCCTCGCATGGGTGCCTGCTCCAGAATCGTATCCGCGAAGCCTTCAACCTGCAGCTTGAAGAAATGCGCATCTTCGCCTAGCGGCCTGTGATAACAACCGTCGCGCGAGGAGAACACCTCGACGTCGCTTGACTTGAAGAGCCACGGATTGTAGGTCTTGCCAATAACGCTTCCGTGTTCACCGTAAATTTGAAAGCCTTCATGCCAATCCATCCGGACGGCGACCGTAAGATCCAGATGCCCTACAGCGCCCGATGCAAACTGCACCGTGACGAACCAGTTATATGCGCCGAATTTCTGCGTATTCCATGCCGTCACGCTCACCAGCTCCCCCCCTAAAAAGCGGGCCGTATCCACCAGATGGCTGCCATGCGTCAGCATGTAATAACGCAGCTTATCGAGCTTCGGATTACCATCCGGCCTCAGGGCATTCGGACTAAGCCGCACCAACGGCTGAACGTTTTCGGTGACCGTATACCGGTAGGTCGAGTCGCAGTACCATGCTTTCAGGGCCAGCATCTCCCCCATCTCTTGCTCAATAAACCGTTTGGCATAAGCGATGCCGGGATCAAAGCGTTTCATGTTCCCGATTTGGACAACACAACCGGAATCCCTTGCTCTCCGTTGTAATTCCTCACACTCTTCTACGGTGACGCCAAGCGGCTTCTCCACGAGAACATGTTTTCCTGCTTCGATGGCTTTAAGGGCGGCTTTCACGTGAAATTGATCCGCGATGCCAATGATGACAGCTTCCACCTCGGGATCTGCCAGCATCTTGTCATAATCCTTGTAGGTTCGTACCGGCTGATGGATTTCGGCCATGCGGTTCAGCAAATCCTCCGCGACGTCGCATATCGCATAAAGGCGTGCATTGCTCGCCCTCCGGCAAGCTTCGAAGTGTCCGTACTGCGATATGGGGCCGCAGCCCAGCACGCCAATATTTAACGCCTTTTTATCCATCGTCATAACAACACCCCCCGTATTGGATGATTAAAAGAAAAACATCTATCGACGTACTTTCTCAGAATACAGACCGCGTTTAGAGGATGTTTTTCTTGCGATTATTGAATTGTTCAGCTCCGCTGAAAACTAATAAATTCTATAATCTATGGCAAATGCCGTAGGATATACTCCTGCGGCTGCATTCCCTCTTATTTTTTTGCCATGTATTTGCGAATGTCAAATGCTACCGCTGCTACGATAATAAGCCCTTTGATGATCAATTGCCAATAGGGACTGACGCCGATAAAAGTTAACCCGTAATTGATAACGCCGAAGATCAGAACCCCGGCCATCACGCCGGGCACCGTGCCGATGCCGCCAGCCGTGGATACGCCTCCGACCACGCATGCCGCTATCGCATCCAGTTCATACATGTTGCCATAGTTGTTGGTCGCACCACCGGTTCTTGCAGCCTCCAGCACGCCGGCGATGCCGTACAGTGCACCGGAAATGGCGTAGATCGCGATGAGATTGCGAGCGACATTGATCCCCGATACATGCGCGGCTTGCACGTTGCCGCCAATGGCATACATGTTTTTCCCGAGCCGGGTCTTGTTGAAGATGACCCAGCAGATGAACGCAACTAAGATAGCGATGATGACGATGTAAGGGAGTGAGTAACCGCCGCCGAAGTCGATGTAGCCGCTGCCCCACACGGTAAAATCCGATCGTAAGCCGCCGATCGGCTGGGACTGGTTCGGCTCCATATCAAAATAGATGGAATAGACGCCGTAGATCCCGACCATTGTACCGAGCGTCGCAATGAACGGCGGCACATGCAGCTTGGCTACGATGAAACCATTGATTAGACCGACGATAAGCCCCGCTATGATGCCGATCAGGATCGGCAATAGAACCGATACCTGGGGCAAATCCGGGAAAAAGCGGTTCGCATAAACCTCCGTTTGCAGCATCGAAGCCGATACGACCGCGGTTAAGCCTACGACGCGACCTGCGGAAAGGTCTACCCCGCCGGTGATCAGAATGAATGCCGCTCCCAGCGCGATGATCAATCTGGTCGAGGATTGCTGCAGAATATCCCGCAATGTGGAAAAGGCCAGAAAGTTGGGATCTGCGACGGCAATCCCGATGACGAGCAGTATCAATACTACGAATATGGCGCGCTGCGCCAAATAATCTTTAACCTTAACGATGGCTTGCGAATTCATCGACTTCCCCTCCCGGATCGGCCGACCGCTGCTGTGCGGCCAGCCGCATGATTTCCTCTTCGCTTGCTTCCTGCCCTTCCAGAATTCCTGTCATCCGCCCTTCGCTCATCACCATGATCCGGTCGGACATTCCGAGCAGCTCGGGCATTTCGGAGGAAATCATAATGATGCTCTTCCCTTGCGTCGCCAGCTGCGTAATGATGGAATAAATCTCGAACTTGGCGCCCACATCGATCCCGCGGGTCGGCTCATCCAGCAGCAGGATCTCGGGCTCCGTAAGCAGCCATCTCGCCAGCAGCACCTTCTGCTGGTTCCCGCCCGACAGATTTCGAATCTGGGTATTGACCGACGGCGTCTTGGTTCTCAGCTTCTCCACGTTCGTTCGCGCATCCTCGATGCCTCTGCGTTCATTCAGCAGGAACGCCCAATTCTGATACCTTTGAAGATTGGCAATGACCGTATTCTCGTAGACCGAGAGTACCGGGAATATGCCGGTGACTCTACGCTCCTCCGTCAGCAGTGCCATGTTGTTTTTCTTCGCATCGGAAGGCGACTTGATCTTCACTGGTTTCCCGTTAATCGATATGGTTCCGGAGGCCACCGGACGAAGCCCGAAGAGAGCCTCAACCAATTCCGTACGCTGAGCGCCGACAAGGCCGCCAATGCCCAGAATCTCGCCCTTTCTCAGCTCGAAGGATACATTCTGAAACGATTTCGGATTAGAGGAGCTTAATTGCCGGACCTGCATCCGGGTTTCGCCCGGAATGTTCGTCCGTTCAGGATAGCGCTCCGTCAAATCCCGTCCCACCATACGGGTAATGATCAAATCGGTCGTCAATTCTCCTGCCTGCCAGGTTCCCACGTACTTGCCGTCCCGCATGATCGTGACATCATCGGATATGCGCAGAATTTCTTCCATTTTGTGCGAGATGTAGACGATGGACACACCCTGCGACCGCAGCCTGTTCATGATGCTGAACAGATGCTCCACCTCGTTCCCGGTCAGGGATGAGGTCGGTTCGTCCATTACGATCACTTTGGAGTGATAGGACACCGCTTTGACAATCTCAAGCGATTGGATCTTGGACACCGAAAGCGCTCCTGTTCTTGCCCTAGGATCAATATCGATATCAAGCTCGCGGAACAGCCGAAGCGTGTCCGCTGCCATCTGTTTCTCGTTCACGAATTTCAAGGGCCAGAAGCCCGTCATCGGAAATCTCCCCAGCCATATATTCTCCATCACATTGCGGTGCGGCACGGGATGAAGCTCCTGATGAATCATGGATATTCCGTGATTCAATGCATCCTTGGAGCTGTTGATGGCGACCTTGTCGCCGTTTAAGTAAATGTCGCCTTCATCAGGCTTGTAGATGCCGAATAAACATTTCATCAGCGTTGATTTGCCGGCCCCATTCTCGCCCATGAGCGCATGCACGGTTCCGGGTCTTACCTTGAACGTTACGTCGCTTAATGCCTGAACGCCTGGAAACGCCTTCGATACATTCCGCATCTCCAGCACATATGATTCCGCCACTTTGAATACCTCCTTCGCTTTTCCGGGCCAAAAGAGTCCAATATAAAGGGACAACGCTACGATGAGCCGCTGCCCCTTCTTATAACCCTGCCATTATTTCGCGTCGGCGATATTGTCCTTCGTTATTTTTTTGTAGGCGATCCACACGTATTTACCGTCGGTAATATCAAAGCCGGTATTCTCCTTGTTCGGCGTTTCCCCTTTGGAGAGCGCGGCCGCTATGGCAACCGAAGCTTTGCCCTGGCTCTTGGCGTCGTTAAGCACGGTTCCGAGAAGGGTTCCGTCTTCCAGCGCCTGGACGGCGGGAGCCGTCGCATCGACGCCCACGACCGGCATGTACTTGTCGCCGCTGAAATAACCTGCCGCTTTTAATGCCTCAATCGCTCCGAGCGCCATATCGTCATTGTTGGCCAGCACCGCTTCAATCTTGTCGCCATGGGACGCGAGGAAGGTTTGCATCTTCTCCTGTCCTTTCACGCGGTCCCACATGGCGGTATCCACCGCAAGCGCTTCCACTTCAATGCCGGCGTCTTGAATCGCCTGAACGGAGAATTTGGTCCGCAGCTCGGCATCCTGATGGCCAGGCTCCCCCTGCAGCAAGACATACTGCAGCTTGCCGTCCCCGTTCTTGTCTGCCTCCGGATTCGCTTTCCAATAATCGACGATCAGCTGGCCGGAGATCGTGCCGGATTCCTCCGCCTTCGCCCCTACGTAATAAACCTTATCCCATTTGTTCATGTCTTCCGCGATCGGCTCCCGGTTCAGGAAAACCACCGGCGTATTGGCGGTTTTCGCCTTGTCGATAATGACGCCCGCTGCCGTGCGGTCTACGGGGTTGATAATCATGGAGCTGTATTTTTTCGAAATAAACAGATCGATTTTCTCATTCTGGGTCGGCTGCGCATTTTGACTATCCACGATATCCAGTTTGGCTACGCCATTCGCTGCATCGGACATCGCATTCCGAACGCCTGTCATAAAGGTATCGTCGAACTTGTAAATCGCCACCCCGACTTGAGGCGTACTGCCGCCTGACGCGTCGCCGCCCGTGCTATCGCTGCCGGTTGAACTGCTCCCGCCGTTGTTGCATGCCGCCGTGGCCAGCATCATGCCTGCCATAAGGACAAACAGCCATTTTTTCTTCACTTGGGTTGACCTCCCTGATTCATTCGATATTTCAGTGCTGGCTGCGGAACTCCGAAGCCGTATCTCACTGACTACCGCCATTATGCCGGAATGACCCTGATATTCGAATTCAAAATCCTCCTGCTTTCTAGCAAAATTCTCATCACTTTACCGATTGGCTTCGTGACTTCCTTACTTCACAAATGGAAACAGCACCTTCTGATTATCCATCCAGAACATATTGTCGGCATCAATCACCTTGGTCTCAAGCACGATCGGCTTATCATATCTCAAACCGTCCATGACCTTCACAGCCTGCTCTACGCCCAAGTAACCCGTGCTGAAGCCGTTCTGTACCACGAGTTTATGAAGAACGCCATCCTGAAGAAGCTGAAGCTGTTCCAGATCGCTGCCGAAGGTGACAATCTTGATCTCCCCTTGAACCTTCCGTCTTGCGACTTCTTTAGCCGCTCCCAAGGAAGCCTGGATATCGAGTGCCAGAATTCCGTCGACGGCACCCTGATCCAGCAGCTGTTTGGCGGCCTGCCAGCATGCATCCTCGCGTTTGCCGCAAGCCGCGCCGCCCGCTATTTCAATTCCGCCGATATCTGACCATGCCCGTTTGGCTCCCTCTTCGCGGGCGATCAAGTCGGGATCCTCCCTGTCGGAACGCAGGATGGCTACTGTACCCCGACCTTCAAGCAAGTCGGCCAGCTGCTCGCCCGCCTTGCGTCCGGCAGCTTCATTATTGATCGCGATCGCGGATAAGATGCCTGTGGTCATTCGTTCATCATTCAATGCAATCACGGGGATACCCGCTGCCGCTGCCTTATCGCCTAATTCCTGCAGCACTGCCTCCGATGCCGGGTCGATCAAGATCGCGGATGCGCCCTTCTCCAACATCTTCAAAGCGGCCTGCAGCTGCTCCGCCTCATCGTCGCTAGGCTCCAAGGAAACATAATCGAGCGCCAATCCATATTCCTTGGCGGCCGCCTCGGCGCCTAAACGGATCGCATCCCCCTGCTCTTCGGCGTGTACGGGAGCCACAAGGGCAATATGTTGAAGCACGGGCTCCTCATCCGGGTCCGTATCGGATGAACACGATGTTAAGAGGATCAGGACAGCGACGAGTGCAGCGAAACAGCCCCTAGGTCCAATCGGTAACCGCAGCGGCCGGAAAGTTCTAATCATGCTCGCGTTCCTCCTCGTCCATATCGTGAATGACCGGAATCCGTATGCGAACGGTAGTGCCCGCCTCCTGCTCGCTCTCGAATTCCAGCCCGTACCGTTTGCCGTAATACAGACGAATTCGGTCATGGACATTTCGAACGGCTACGCCGGAACCGGCTGTGTTGATAAATTGAGCCGGGTTATGAGGCGTCTCTTTAGCGTCCAAGATCCCTTCAACCATCTCGGGTGTCATCCCAACCCCGTTATCCGTAACCGTCATTTCCAACAATTCGCCTTTTACGGCTGCCCCTATGCGAATATGCCCCTGATCCACCATATACTCGATGCCGTGCACGATGGCATTCTCGATTAAGGGCTGAAGCACCAGCTTGAGAGTGTAACAGGATAGCGCAGCTTCGTCCGCTTCGATCGCAAAATCGAATTTCTGTTTATATCTCATCTGTTGTATGGTCAAATAATGCCGTGCGTGCTCCAGCTCTTCCCGGACGCTTATCGATGTCTTCCCTTTGCTCAAGCTCAAACGAAACAGCTTCGACAAGGAAGTAATCATCGTAATGACCTCCTCCTTCTTGCTCATTCCTACCATGCGAACAACCGAATTCAGGGTATTGTACAAAAAATGAGGGTTGATCTGGGCCTGCAAGGCTTCCAGCTCATATTTACGCTTCGATTCCTGCTCCTTCACAATCTGTTTCATGAGCTGCCTGATCTTATTCAGCATCAGGTTGAAACGGCTGGACAGCTGCACTACTTCAAGCGGCCCCTGCAACGGGAGCTCCACGTCGAAATCGCCACGTTCCACGGCTTTCATCGTTCTGCCCATGCGGCGAATAGGCCGGGTGAGCATGGCCGAAAGAATCAGGGATACCGCAATGGCCAGCACCAAGACAATGGCAACCACCCGGACCAAATAACGGTTGACCTCTTCTCTTGTGGTCATGATCTCATCCAAATAGGATACGCCAACGATTTTCCAGCCAATGTTGACGACCGATTTGACCGTATTGAGCCGCTTGACCCCATCCGATTCATCGATGTAGCTCTCCGAGGAGGTCAGCGCACGCTCAACGCTCTCATTCCGAAGCCCCATGTAGATTAATTGCTGCTGCGGATGGTACACGATATTTCCCGCTCCTTCGTCGATGATGTACGCATACCCGCGCTTCCCTAGACTGATGCGGCTGCTCAGCTCGTCGATCTTCTTGAAGTTGATATCCACCAGCAGAATGACGTACATCGGCTCCCCGTCATGAACGACCGTAATGCCTTTACTCATCGTGACAACCCATTCAAACGTGTGGTCATATAAATTCTGAACATGGGGCAGCGAGAAGCTCAGATGGTCGGAGACTCTCATGGCCGAGTGAAACCAGCTCTGTTCCGTCACCTTGGCGCTGGACTTGACCGGAATGGCCGGATGGTTCCGCAGCAGGTCGCCCTGATCATTAAACAAAGCGATAGAGACGATGTCATCTCGGCTTCGCATGATCGTATCGAGCTGTTTTGTCACCTGCTCATCGTCCCACTGCCCGTCTGCCAGCATGTTTTCCTCGATCGCCCGATACAACTGCGCCATCCCGTCCACGTAATCCTCGAGATTATAGCTAACCTGGTCCACGATTTGCTGGGCATTCAGGAATACGCTTTGCTCTGCCGATCGCGAGAATTTATTGAAGAGCAGTACGGCTACCACGATCACAATGAGCAGAATGAACGCCGAGAAGGACCACATGATGATGGATTGAATGCTGTGCGTTCGGAATCGCTTAACCCATCGTTGTACGAACGGTAGAATCGAGTATCGCTTCGTATACGTGATTTTCACCGATGCCCTACCCCCTCGCTTGTGCCCGATATTCCTTAGGCGAAACGCCGACCTGCTTCTTGAAGCAGAAGCTGAAATAATTCGGATCGGCAAACCCGACGCGCTCCGCAATTTCGAAAGCCTTCAGGTCGGTGGAACGTAAAAGCTCCTTGGCCGTTTCCATCCGCAGCTGCATTAAGTACTGCACATAGGTCATTTTGAGCTCTTTTTTGAATACGCCGCTAAAATAGCCTGTGCTGATATGCAGGTGCATGCACAGCTTCTGCAGCGATATATCCGGGTCGTCGTAATGCTCCCGCGTGTACTCCAGCGCTTTCTCCACGATGTCTTTATAGGCATGCTGCCTGGAGTTGGAGATTTGCTTGCGGATGGCCAAACTGACATCCTGAAGCCAAGCTTTAGCCTCCTGTAGTCCGGAAAACTTGAAGATCTCGGCATGCAGCTGATACCCCGCTCCAAACATCTCCTCAAGCTCGATCCCGGATTCTTTAGCCGTTCGAAGTATGGCCGTTACGACTTCCAGGAGATAGATCTGAACCTCTTGAATCGTGCAGGATGCTCCGATCAGCTCATCGAATATGTGCGTAATCGATTCACTTAATTCCTCCGCGGTTCCGAGCTTAAGATTGCGGATCAGCGCTTGCTCCTGCAATTCGTCCAGACGGATCCCTTCCTGCCTCGGACTCTCCACGTCATCGATGAAGATGACTTTCTCGGCACCGAGAATCAGCCGGTAGTCCAGCGCCAGCAGCGCATCCTGGTAGGAGTGCTTAAGATCGGACAGAGTCCGGACCCTGGAACCCACGCCGATCGTAACCGGCAGCTTCAGATAGTGAAGAATGCTTTTGAGCAAACGGTCCAGTGCCACCTGCAGGTCGCCAAACCACGACTCGTCCTCGCAGCCGTCATTCGTAATCAAGAACACGATGCTATCCTGGTATATGAATGCGCTTCCAAAAGAAAGGGGATCCATCAGCTCTTTCGCAATGTTCAGCATAGCGTGCAGCATCAAGTCCATATCGCTGGAATGCCGCAGGGAGCTTGATGGAGCACTCTCCTTATGCTCTGCCGCCGGATATAAAGCCATCACCGCGGCGAGATAACAGGCGCTGTTCAGCGGAAGGCCGTAATTCCGAGTTTTCTCCTCAATGATGGAGCGGGGCAGTTTTCGGGTTAACAGCGAAGCCAGGAACGATTCCCGTAGCAAAGGCAGGCTTGTCCGGTAATGCTCCTTTAATTGGCGCACGTCCTCACGCTCCGCCACCTCCATATCGATTTTGTCCTTGATCTTGCCTAATAACTCCATGAAGCTTTCGGCAGAGAACGGCTTGAGCAAATACTCATCCACGCTGAGCGTAATCGCTTGACGGGCATAATCAAATTCGTCATAACCGGTCAAAATAACGATTTTGCACAGCGGCTGATGCTCCCTTAGCCATGAGGCCAGCTGCAGTCCATCCTGAAAGGGCATACTGATATCGGTAATAACGACATCCGGCTCCAACCGCTCCGCAGCCTCCACGGCCTCTCTTCCGTTCTCCGCCGTCCCCTTGATCTCGAATCCGCAGGCTTCCCATTGGATTTCCTGAACGAGGCCTTCCCTCACATCGGCTTCATCATCTACTAACAGCACTTTATACAATGCGACCCCTCCCGTTTCTGTCCTGTTCGGTTGCAAACTGAATCTATAGTGATCTTACCTCGCCGCACCCAAATTGGGAATCTTCCACATTATGTTTTTTGTAACAAAAAAAAGAACGAATGCACAACTCCAACGAAACAGTGCTTCCCTGTTCCTGGAGTCATGATTCGTTCCGAATTCGATTGTGCAGCATTCCTTACGCCTGAACGGGTACGGAGACGGGTTTTACCGGCGTGCTCAACCTCTTGATGCTCAGATAGTAAGCGATGCCGAGCGGGATGACGGCGCCCAGCCAAGCCAGCGGATTTGCCAGGCTTGCACCGAGGAAGCCGATCTGCGCGGTCAGGAAGATAGCAGCCAGTACCCGCATGATCAGCTCCATGATGCCCGCCACAGTGGGAATTAAGCTCTGACCAAGCCCCTGAAGCGTGAAGCGGTAGATGAAGAGCAGCGACAGAAGCAGATAGGTGCTGCCGTTCGATAAGAAATACAGCCTGCTGAGCGACAGCAATTCCTCTTGGCCTTGACCCACAAAAAGGCTGACGACGGCAGGACCCGCAAATATAACCAGCAGGCCCACGGCGATGCTGAATGATCCTGAGAGCCAAATACACTGCTTAACCCCCAGCTTGATCCGATCTATGCGATTCGCTCCGAAGTTCTGAGCAGCAAAAGTCGCCATTGTAATCCCGAAGGAACTCATCGGCTGCGTCGCGAGCATATCAATCTTCTGAGCCGCGGTATAAGCCGCAACGGCTGTTGCCCCGAGACCGTTTAGCGTGATCTGAAGAATGATGGCTCCGATTGCGATAATGGAGGCTTGGAAGCCCATCGGAAAACCTACCCACATATGCTGGCGTATAAATTTCCAATCGATGGACCAGTCGGCATTCTTGAATTGAAGGAGCGGGACCTTCTTATGAATGTAGATCAGACAGAGCAGGCAGGAGAACAGCTGCGATATAACCGTGGCAAGTCCGGCTCCGGCTACTCCCATCTTAAATGCGAGAATGAATAAGAGGTCGAGCACGATGTTCAGAATGCTTGCAACGACCAGGAAGAGAAGCGGGGTCCGGCTGTCGCCGAGAGCACGGAGCAGGTTAGCCAGCAAATTGAACAGAACGGCCGCGCCGACGCCCCAGTTAATGACGATCAAATACGAATACGCATCATCCAAAATTTCGGCAGGGGTGTTCATCATGACGAGGACGGGCCTCGTAAATATAACGCTCACGATGGTGAGGAATACCGTGAACACCAGACTGATCCATACACTCGTTCCCACGCTTTTGCGGACGCCTGCGATATCCTTAGCTCCAAAACGCTGTGCGGTTATGATAGACAAACCAGCCGTCAAGCCTTGGGCAAAGCCGATGACAAAAAACAAAATGCTGCCTGTCGAGCCAACGGCTGCAAGTGCGTTCACGCCAATGGTACGTCCCACGATAAGGGTGTCTGCCATGTTGTAAAATTGTTGAAAAATATTACCGATCAAAAGCGGGATGGTAAACATGGTAATCAGCTTGATCGGACTTCCTTGCGTCATGTCTCTCATGTAGATTCTCCTATGCCGTCAATAAACGTTCCTCTAGAGATTTATTTGAAATATTATGCTCCAAGCAGCGCTTATCGCATCGAATGGAAACATTATAATGGGTGAGGGTCGTTTGTATTCTTGTGTATCTTAACATGAAAGAACATAAATTTCTCCCTATTTATTCCCGAAATCAAAACTAAAAGCAAGTACTCGTGATCAGAAGAGTTTGTACCCGATTTGGATCCCTGATTTTTCTATAACTGAAAAGGCCAACCGGTCATTTCGGTTGGCCTTTTCAACATGATGACATGTGATATCCCTATGGAATTCCGATGTTTATGCCTCTTCGACGGCAAGCTTATCCAATGCCAGCTTCGCGCGTGACCGCGCTTCTTCGACATCGCCGGCGCTTGACAGCGCGACTGCTACTCGTCTTCCGGCCTTGGTTACCGGTTTGCCGAACATGCGAAGCTGCGTATTCGGAACGGCCAGCGCTTGCTCGGCGCCTGTAATCGTGTAGTCTTCCAGCTCTCGGCCGGCTTTCAGCGGGCGGCTGGCTCCCGGCGTGATCAATTCGATCTCTGGTATCGGAAACCCGAGAATGGCACGGACATGAAGCGCAAATTCGGATAGATTTTGCGTGACCAGCGTAACCAGCCCAGTATCATGCGGACGCGGGGATACCTCGCTGAAGTACACCTTATCCTCGGCCAAAAATAATTCAACGCCGAACAAGCCGTATCCGCCAAGCTCGTCGGTAATCTTCCGCGCAATATATTTAGCCTCCTCGATTTGCGCTTCAGACATGTCGTGCGGCTGCCACGATTCGATATAATCTCCGCTTTCCTGAATATGCCCGATCGGCGCACAGAAGCTTGTTCCATTTACGGAGCGGACGGTCAGAAGCGTGATTTCCGACTGGAATGAAATGAATTCCTCAATGATCACTCTTCCGTTCTGCACGCGGCCGCCTTCCATGGCGATGTTCCAGCAGGACTCGATATCCCCTTCAGAACGGCACACGCTCTGACCTTTGCCGGAGGAGCTCATCAGCGGTTTGATCACGCACGGAAAACCCATGTCCAGGACAGCCTGCTTGAATTCCTCATAGGTATCGGCAAATCGATAGTCCGCAGTCGGCAGTCCCAACTCCTCTGATGCCAACCGGCGGATCCCTTCACGGTCCATCGTAAGCTTTGCGGCTCTGGCGGTAGGAATCACCCGATACCCCTCATCCTCCAGCTTCACCAGCTCCGAAGTAGCCAGCGCTTCAATCTCCGGAACGATCAGGTCCGGCTTTTCCAACTCAATAATAGCGCGCAGCTTCTCTCCGTCCAGCATATCGATCACATGGCTGTGATCGGCAACGTGCATGGCAGGAGCATCGGCATAACGATCGACGGCTACGGTTTGGACACCCAATCGTTGTGCTTCAATTACGACTTCTTTCCCTAGTTCTCCGGATCCCAGCAGCAATATTTTTTTCGTTTTGAACATCGTTGTTTTATCCCCTTTTCATAGTTTCAGAGACGATAGAAGCCCAAGAAAATAATAAAGAGGTAAGGGAAATAAACTCCCTTACCTCTGCCCAGGCGTACGGCCGTTGTCATCCATGTGCTCCCTCATGGTTCCCCATGCTACGCCAGTCACACATAAACCTATACATTGTTACATAAATGATACTGAATCTTTTCGTTAAATGCAATATCAGCCTGCGTCTTTAAGATTTAGATTTCAACATTTCGATCATATCCTGAAGCGAGTGTGACAGCCATTTCTTAGGATGAATGACAATCTGGATGTCCAGTCGAATGTCAGGGTGTTGAAAGGGAAGAATCGCCAGCTCTCCCCTCTTGATTTCCTCCTCTGCTACCATTCTCGGCAATAATGAGATGCCGGTACCGGACATGATATATCTTTTGATTGCCTCGGGATTGCCCAATTCCAAACCAATACGGACGGGAGCTCCGCTGGCGCGCAGCACTTTTTCCAACATGATCCGGTAATTGCAAGTATCCTCGGTCATAATCCATTCGCAATCAGCCAGATGCTCCAGCTCGATGACGGGCAACCTGCGAAGCGGATGATCCGGATGGGCAATCAGATGGAGGGGCTCTTCCCGGATCGAGATCCAATTCAATGAAGTGTCTTCCGGTTTGTTCTCCAGAATAAGCCCGAGATCGTACTCACCCTCTCTTACCTTACTGACGATGCTATCTTCACGATCCGTTTGCAAGCGGATGGCAAGATCTTCATGCTTCTGCCTCACCCGATGAAGGACGGATGGAAGAAAATATGCGGCAAGCGAATCGATCGTTCCAATCGATAAGACGCCCCCGCCTTGTTTCGTCAGCTTTTCCTTAGACTGGTGGAACAGATCCAGCATTTGGACAGCATACTTGAACAGCTCCTCCCCTGACTTCGTCAGGCGCAGGCCTCTGCCATACCGTTCAAACAGCTTGACGCCGTATTCCTTCTCCAGCTTCTGAATCTGGGTGGTAACGCTGGATTGTGCATAACCCAATTCGTCAGCAGCTTTAGTAAAGCTCTTTCGAACAGCAACCTCCCTGAAGGTTTGCAGATAGATCAGTTCCATCGCTCTCTCCTCATCAATAATATTGATAATAACTATCTATTATTATAGATAACACCGATCCCGATTCCCATGGTAAAGTAAAGCCACAATTCATGAAATGGAGGAAAGATCATGTTGAGTCCGCAAGATTTGAGAGGTATTTATGTTCCGGTGGTCACCCCCTTTTCACATGAATACGCATTGGATGTTCCGTCTTATCATCGTTATTTGGAGAATTTGTTATCCCATGACATTCAAGGATTGATCATCAACGGTACGACCGGAGAGGCGCCGACGGTAACTTGGGAAGAGGTCGTTCAGGTGATGGAGGAAACGCGAAAAGGTCTGGACGGGCGGCAATTGCCGGTCATTATTGGTACGGGTACCAACGATACGTTCTCCAGCATGAAGCGGACGGAATGGGCAGGACATATCGGGGCAGACGCGGTATTGGTGGTCACGCCGTATTACAGCCGCCCTTCGATTGAGGGCATTATACAACATTTCCGCAACGTCGCGGAGGTGGGGATACCGGTTATTTTGTACGAAGTTCCTTCGCGCACCGGAATTTCCTTACCGGTCGATGCCATTCGAAGAATCATGGAGATCCCCGGTGTCATCGGAATGAAGGACAGCACTGCGAGTACAGAGCTTATGAGAAGCTTGTCTCCATACGATACGAAGCCTGTTCTATGCGGAGACGATGTCCGCTTTCATGAGATGCTTTGTCATGGTGCATCGGGGGGCATTTTGGCGTCGGCCAATGTGAATACCGAAGCTTTTATTCGTGTCTATCAATTAGCTGTCCAGGGGGATTATTCTCGTTCCGAAAAGGAGTTTGAAGTGCTGCTTCCCGTTATTCATCAGTTGTTCGCAGAATCCAATCCCGCTCCGCTAAAATGGCTGCTTGCCAAGCAAGGCCTTATCTCATCCGACACCCTGCGCCTGCCGATGGGCCCCATTACGGATGAGCTCAAGCTATCTTTGGATCAAGCATTCAAAGGCTGAGAAACTTTAAATCATGGACGCAACAGGTTTCTCCTCAAGAGTGGCGGAACGCATCGCTTCCTTACCATTCTTGAATGGATGATTCGATGCTATAGGGCGCACAAGCTTTCAATCAGCAGAGAATGGGATGGGTGATACTGACATTTTACACAAAAAAGAAATTCTGCTTAGATCTATCAATTTAAAGGATTGATGAATGAAATCGCCCCACTTATAATATGGGTACATTCAATTCCTCCCAGAAATTTGAAAGGAGACTTGCAGTGCTGCCCTATTCAACCCCTAATCATGATTTTGCCTTTGAACAATCTGTAATCGGTATGGCTTTGGTATCGCTAGATGGAACGATTCTTAAGGTCAATTCGGCACTATGTGATCTGTTGGGTTACTCGCCGCAGGAGTTAACTGCCGGGGCGCCGCAAGAAGAAAACAGCCTCCGCGGGTTATTGAATCGAGTGATTCAGAACGCTAGGGCTGCCCAGGGCCATCAGCCATTCGTCCCCCCGGTTGAATATGCTTACCGTCATCCGTCTGATCGCGAGTTATACCTTAGTGCACGCTGCAGCGTTGATCACGATCCGGAGCAGGGGCCCAAGGGATACTTGGTACAATTCGAGGATCGAACGCTGCTGAGACAGCTCATGAAACAGCTGGAGCAGAAGGAACAGAAGCTGAACGAGAAGGAAAATTCGTTTCTGCAGCTGCTGGAAGAGCTCCCTCTCTCCGTACTCATAACTAAAAAGGGCATTGTTCACTATGTTAATTCTGCTGGACTCCGTCTCGTCAATGCGATGCACCCCCGTGACGTGCTGGGCATTTCAACCGACGTGATCGTCGACGCATCATATCATCACGCATTGATGAAACGCAGGGCAACGTATGCCGAGAGCGGTGAAATCGGAAGCGTCGATTACCTGATACGCTGTCTGGACGGGCAGGAGAAGATGGTCACGGGATTCACGTTAATCATACAATATGAAGGCGAGAATGCGGCCGTCGGCATCTTCAAGGACATCACGGAGCAGCGGATGGAAGAGGACCGCGTGATGCAATCCGAGAAGCTGACGACCGCCGGCCAATTGGCCGCCGGCATCGCTCATGAAATTCGAAATCCATTGACATCGATTAATGGATTCGTGAAGCTATTGCGATCCGCGGAACGCAGCAACGAGCTTTATTTTGAAATCATCGAATCGGAGCTCAAACGCATCGAGCTCATCGTCAATGAGCTCTTGGTGCTCTCCAAACCGCAGGGCGCCCACGTGAGCGGACCCATCGACGTGTCGGCCATACTGGATCAGATCATTACGCTGATGAAGGTGCAAGCCGCTCTCAAGAATATAGAGATCATTCCCCATTATCCACTGATTCCGATCTATGTACAGGGCGAAGTCAACCAGCTCAAGCAAGTGTTCATCAATCTGCTGAAAAACGCGATGGAAGCGATGAATCACGGCGGAAGCATCACCTTGGACATTGTGCACAGCGGGCCCGAGGTGCAGATTATCGTGCAGGATGAAGGAGTTGGGATGACGCAGGATCAGATCCAATCACTGGGACAGCCCTTTTTTACAACGAAAGACACCGGCACGGGACTCGGTCTCATGATTACCAAGAATATTATTCATAATCACGGCGGTACGATGAACGTGGAGAGCACTCCTGATCATGGGACAACCTTTACGATCCATTTACCTGCTTTATAATGCGTACATATATCGGAGGACATAGGCATGGACATTCAAGATTCAAACTTACATAAACAATTTGCAATAAACTGCTTCAATCAGGTCTGGGATATCCTGGAGAAGAAGCTGCGGACGCCGGAAGACGAAGAGAACATGATTCACATGTGTCATGCTTCCTTTTGGCATTGGAGCCGGGTGGCGGATCATACAGAGCGCAACCTGTCCATCGGGTATTGGCAGCTCTCCCGAGTATACGCGGTAACGGGTCAGGGCGATCAAGCACTGCATTATGCCAAGCGCTGCATCACGATCGGGTCATCGGCTAACCTCGAACCCTTCTACATCGGTTACGGATACGAAGCGGAAGCGCGGGCCTATCTGGTTCTGGGGAACAAGGAGCATGCATTGGCATCCAAGCAAAAAGCGGCAAGTTATCTCGACAAGGTAACGGATAAGGAAAGCCATCAGATGCTTGCCAACGATCTCGGAAGTCTGGACTAACGCGCAAACTGCGCATGATCGGATCTTTTATCGAAAGGGTTTTGTCAGATGATAACCGATATAATAAAAGACTTCTCTGCATAAAAAGGGGAGCTTGCTTCTTACGCTTTGGTAAGCGCTCCGTGACGCGGGTGAAGGATTGGCTTCGAGACCCATATCTTCAGCCATCACCATCGCCCGCTTCATGTGCAGCGGATCGCTCACGATGAGATACGAGGACAGCCCTGCCGCATCGCCTATCTTGTTGGCATAATACAGGTTTTGCTCGGTGATCACCGAACTCGTCTCGACCAGGATATCCCTCTCCGGAACGCCGTGTTCGATGGCATATTGTTTGGCAGCTTCCGATTCGGCCACTTCATCTTCCGACCCGCGTCCCCCTGTAAAAATGAGCTTATCTACGTATTGTTGATCATACAGCCATAACGCATGATCGATGCGCCCCTGAAATACAGGCGAAGGTTTCCCCGCCCATACTGCGGCACCCAGCACGATCGCTGCATCGGAGGGAATATTCACCGTTCGCCCTGCATATTTCCAAATCGTGTATCCCACATTAATCGAATAAACCAGCATGATGGCTATCAGTCCCAGCAAAACTCTCAACAAGATGCGCTTTCTTCTATTTCCTGCTTTCCGCAGCTGCATCAATCGGGTCATGCAACACCTCCAACTTCCACTCGTTCAACTCCAGCCTTCATTTTAGCATCATGGGTACAGGGATATAATACAGCAAAGAAGCCTGCGGCTCCATCATGGAGCTGCAGGCTTTTGATTATTCCAACTTCCTCTTGGTTCCAACGGACATCAATCCGTTTCATATCCATATAGCGTGACTCTGTTCTTCCCCTTGCTCTTGGCAATATGCATGGCTTTCTCCGTTTCGTCAGTCAAATGGGTAAGACTCAGCATGGAGGCAGGCGTTAGGCAAGCCGCTCCTACGCTTACCGTCATAAACCCGTCTTCCTCCGTTCGGTCCTTGGGGATGCTGAGCGCCAGGACGCCTTGACGTAGCTTCTCAGCCACTTCATAGGTTCGGCCGGGATCGGTATCTTTGATCTTCAATATAAAGGTTCCGCCGCCGTAACGCGAAACGGCCGCTCCATAGTATTCGCCTATGATTTTCAGTGCGTCGGCAATCCATTGCAAACATAAATCGCCACCGTATAAACCATGAAGCGTGTTATACAACCGGAAATCATCGATATCGACCATCAGCTTCCGATAAATTCAATCGGCTCATTGGCAACCGAAATCGTAAGATTGATATATTGTAAGTCCGGTGTCGCTATTGCTTGAAGGTCTCGGCGAATCATAAGCTCAAATTGCGTTTTTCCGATAAACTCCTCAAGGCTCTGTCCCAACAGGGACTCGGCGCTGATCCCGAGCAGCTGCTCCGTATTTCGGCTGCACTGCGCGATCCTGAAATCGTCGATAGGATTAATGGCAAGCAGTACGCCATGGGGCTGAATATATCCTGGAATGTGAATAGGTTCTTTTTCGCAAATGGTCAGGTCGATCGGTTCATCCGTTACATAATCGCCCTCCGTCAGTAACTTTCGATTAAGTGCATCCTGTTCAGTCATTGCTTATCAACTTCCCTTATTCACAGATTTAAAACCAAATGCCCAATGCATCTCATTGTTATAAAGAGATACATTGGGCACAGCATATTATAACAACAGTTCTATGAAATTGTACGCCATTCAGACTTTAGCATAGCATAGTAATACTCATCCCACCAAACCTCGCCTCGAGGGATACACTGCCTAAAGCAGCCTTCTCTCCTCATACCAAGCTTCTCCATCACCTTATACGAAGGCGTGTTCTCTGGCTGGCATGTCGCGATGATCCGGTGTACTCCCAATGCTTCGAAGCCATACTGAAGCAAGGCTCTGGCTGCTTCCGTAGCATACCCCATACCGTGGTAGGCCGAATGAAAGACCCAGCCGATCTCGTAAGTATGTTCGCCGAAGCAAGGATGAAACACCATGTGTCCGATCACGCGTTGTTCCTTCTGCAGCATGACGGCATAATGATGCGGTTGCCCGCCCTTGTTCTGCTCCAGAAATTCCTTTACCGTCTCTTCCGTATGCACCGGCTCCGGCATGTAAAACATCACCAAGGGATCGGATGTATATTGAAGAACATCCTGCCAATCTCCTGGTACAAACTCGCGAATCACTAATCTTTCGGTAACGATATACATTTGCCCGACTCCTCTTCAAGTTGTATTTCCGTGTCCTCTTTGCTCACACTTCAATACAGGGACAAATGCGATTCGCCGTTTATCCTTTTCTTTGTCTTTCCTGATAACGCCGGGTCACCTTCTTTCTTGCTGCAGGCTGTTTATACTTTATTCGACTTTATGTATGAAATTCCTTCACTAATTGTAAAATTACTGGATATTTTGGCTTAATATCGATTTGATTTTATCAAAATGCATGCCTTCGTGATATAAGCAGAAGCTTAAGAATTCTTCTATCCTGGATAACTTTAAACCTTTGGATGTCGTGTAGGGAGACAAGGGTGGTATCTTGCAGATGCGTCAAATAGATATGTCCTGCATTCCACTTCACATGGTTGTTCATTCCGCTCGGAATCCATTCCTCCATATCATCCGGGATATCCCGTTAGCGAGTATTCCATTCTATCGTGCGGATTATAATAACCATAGGCCAGCCGAAACTTTCGTTCGTCAGCTTGCACAAATCTGTCACGTGCTCCAAGTTCATACGTTTCATGCGGCTGCCCCGTCTTCTAGTTAAATAACGGAATCGTTCAGCATGTTTTTCTGCCCGTGCTGCAACATTTCTACAGATCTCCCGTCTATAGAGGTGCAGCAAGTACATTTTACCAATTCGCCATGGCTTGGCTGTATCCTAGCCTTTAGGATATTCTACACTTGGAGGAACCTATCATGAACAAAATCTACAAAGTACTTACAACCGCTACCATTCTGGCGATGGCAGCACTGCCGGCAGTCGCTAATGCACAGGACACCCCTCCTGCTTCAGTCCATACGGGGCAAGGCAGCATCGTGAACCAGGCAAAGAAAAGCGTTCCTGGAACCATGGGTTACATAACGGAATACGTAAACGATAAAACGGGCAAATGGATTACGGTCACCGGCCGTGGTCTCGGTGCCACCGATCAACAAGAAATCAAGCTCTCCATTTCCAAGGACACTAAAATCATCGACGCCAAAGGAAACAAGGTCCAACTCCAAACGATTGTGGACAAGAACAAAGCAATTAAAGCCTTCTATGGCCCGAACATCACCAAGAGTCTGCCTGCTCAAGGCTCAGCGCTTACGATCATCGTTCAGGATAAAGACTTTGCGGGTATTGATGGAACCATCACTGAGGTAACCGAACAAGGCATTCTGGTCGAGGGTACCAATCTGTACAACGACAGTGAAGAGACTATTCTGCTTCATCTGGATCCAAAAGCGACAATCATCAATGCAGACGGCAGCACGCTCAATGCAGGTGGCCTGGAAACCGGCATGAGCATTCGCGCTTTCTACGGACCTTATGTGGCGTTAAGCATGCCGCCTCAATCGTCAACCAACTACATTCGGGTTCAAGCTCAAGCAGAAGAGCCTGTACAAGAAGAACCTGCCGGCACAAACGGTATCATTACCGACATGGCAGATAACAAAATCACCCTCATGGGTCAGCCACTGGAGTCGGGCGGCGTCAATTACGTGATCCTTACCGTAGACGAGAATACGGAAATCGTCGATGCGAAAGGTAAACCGCTGACGGCTGGAGCTTTGAAAGCAGATCTCCGCATCGAGGCCTATTACATCCAAGTGATGACCCTGATTTATCCTGCCCGGACTCACGCTGATAAGATCGTGGTTTCGGAAACGACCGCTCCCAAAATCGAAGGCACCGTTGCAGCATCCGACCGCACGACCAAAGACCAGCTGTATATCAATGTAGGCTCCGACCAATCAACGGAGAATGACGTCATTCTTAACGTTTCCGAAGATACGCAAGTGATTGCGGGGCTCAGCACGGAATCCGAACTGAAACCGGGTACGAAGGTCGTAGCCTACCACTCGCCTATCATGACCAAGTCCATTCCAGCCATCACCTCGGCCGAAGTCATCATTGTTCAATCCGGCCAATAAGGGTTAATCCAAAATAATATCTGCCCAGCAAAAAACCATCGTACACAGGACTCCTGGATACGATGGTTTTTTAATAGGATATCGATCTCCAACGACTATTCCTCAAACTCCACGTTGTGATAAACTTGCTGAACATCCTCAAGGTCTTCCAGTGCATCGATCAGCTTCTCGAACTGAGCCTGTCCTTCTTCCGGCAGGGACACAAAATTCTGTGCCAGCATCGTCAGCTCGGCAACGGTAAAGTCCGTTATGCCAGCAGCTTTGAATGCTTCCTGAACCGCATGGAACTGATCCGGTTCAGCGTAGACGATCACAGCTTCTTCCTCTTCCAAGATGTCGCGGACATCCAGGTCGGCTTCGAGCAGCAGATCCATGACTTCCTCCGCCGTCTTTCCTTCCACTCCGATGACGGCGGTTGGATCAAACATATAGGACACCGAACCGCTGACGCCCATATTGCCCCCGTTCTTGTTAAAGGCAGAGCGCACGGCAGGCGCCGTCCGATTGACGTTGTTTGTCAATGCATCGACGATGATCATCGATCCGTTCGGACCAAAGCCTTCATAACGAAGCTCTTCATAGTTCTCGTCCCCGCTGCCCTTGGCTTTATCCAGGGCGCGGTCAATAATCGCTTTCGGTACATTGTATGTTTTGGCACGCTCTAGAACAACCTTCAGCGCACGGTTGGATTCAGGATCCGGCTCGCCTTTTTTGGCGGCAACATAAATTTCCACACCGAATTTCGCGTATACGCGACTTGTATTAGCATCCTTGGATGCTTTCTTTTCCTTAATATTATTCCATTTACGGCCCATACGTTTCGACTCTCTTTCATCATTGAATCTGAAGCCGGTATTCAATAAATACCCCTGTCCATTATATCTCTATTAAGTCCCTTGAACAAGGTTAAGAGCGTAGATCCGGAAAATAGACACATACCCGTAATAATCATCAGGTTCGAAGGCACTTCAAGCGCATGAACCGATGCGGGAAGTGCCTTTTTGGCGAGCGATTTAAAGGCATCACAAAATTTTTATTGATTATTTATAGACATAATATTATTATGTCTATGTATCAACCAACGAAATTCGCATTCGCTTGTTTTTACGATGTCCGGCCTGCACGATGCAGGTCACGAAAGGAGAATCATTCATGATGCTTAACAACCCGTATGTCCGAACCGTTGTGTTCTCACGCGTACTCTTGAACCTCGGCATTTGGGTTCGCAACTTCGCCATTCTGTTATACGTTACGGACATGACAGGCAATAATCCTGTGTATGTATCTCTCATATCCGTAGCCGAATTTGCCCCTATTTTCTTGTTTGCCTTCATCGGCGGTACTTTCGCGGACCGCTGGCGTCCTAAACGTACCATGGTCCGTTCGGATGTTTTGTCCGCGTTATCGGCATTTCTCGTGCTGATCGCCGTTCATAACGGGTCGTGGCAGGCATTGCTGGTACTCACGTTCTTCTCTGCCACCGTGTCACAATTTTCCCAGCCCTCGGCGATGAAGCTGTTCAAACAGCATGTGCCCGCTGAACAGCTGCAATCCGTAATGGCCATGTTTCAATCCATGGTTGCCTTCTTTACGGTCATCGGCCCGATCGCAGGCGCATTTGTATACCAGAAGTACGGCATTGAAATATCGCTGATCGCCACAGGCGCCCTATTTCTGGGTTCTGGCTTGATTCTGACTTTACTGCCTCGCGATATGCTGGAAGAGACACAATCCAAGCACCAGAATCTCCAGCAAGAACTTATCGAAGGCCTTCGTTATGTATGGAGTAATCAAACGCTCCGAACACTAGGTGCGACCTTCGCCGCCGCTGGCCTGGCATCGGGACTTATCCAGCCGCTCGCGATTTTTGTGACGATTGAGAACCTCGGGCAGGATAAATCATTTTTGCAATGGCTGTTAACCGTCAATGGGGCGGCGATGCTTGTCGGAGGGGGATTCGTCATGGCATTTGCCAAGAAAATAACCCCTCAAACCTTACTGGCTCTCGGTCTGACCGTTAGTGCTATCGGAAACCTCGGTATCGGCTGGTCAACAAACATCATGTTTACGCTGCTGCTTTTGGTGCTTAACGGATTCTTTTATCCCTCCATCCACATTGGAATCAACACCCTGATCCTAAACAATGCGAAAGGGCCGTATATTGGTCGGGTGGGCGGCGCCCTTACCCCGATCTTTATGGGCATGATGGTGCTGGGCATGTCGCTGGGGGGATTGCTCAAAGACCAACTGTCCTTGTTCTTCGTCTATGCGGCCAGTGCACTCTTGCTCCTCACAGGATCGGCGTTGCTGATCCCATTATTTAAAAAGAAAACGAGCTCCGCCGGCGTATTGGAGCAATGAGCACAAAAAGAGCCGCCTCTCATTTCAAGAGGCGGCTCTTTGGTTTGAATTTTGGAGCGAGACGGACAATGAGGCAACACGAACATAACAAACCGGAGCTTTTCATTAAGAGAGCTCCGGTTTGTTAATAACTGTGTAGAATTACGCGTGAAATTGTTGACCGTCCAGTACTTCCTTCACGTAACCGGCGCGGATGACATAATCGCCCAAGCGCTCGCCGATTTCGCGTTCTTGTGCGTACTGCTTCATAATCTGGCGAAGGGAGTCCAGAATCTCAGCCTCCCCGATGTTCTCTTTATAAAGCTTGTTCAGCCGGTGTCCGGAAAATCCGCCGCCCAGGTACATGTTGTATTTGCCTGGTGCCTTGCCGATAAACGCGATTTCGGCCAGCATCGGTCTGGCACAGCCGTTCGGGCATCCTGTCATTCGAATGACGATGTCCTCTTCGCTCAGTCCGTTCTCTTCCAGGATCGGATCGATTTTATCCAATAGCGTCGGCAAATATCGCTCGGATTCGGCCATGGCTAACCCACAAGTCGGCAAGGCTACGCATGCCATGGAATTTCTGCGCAGCGCAGTATAATGATGGCCGTCCGTCAGCCCGTAACGCTTGATGAGTTCTTCAATCTTCTTCTTTTTGTGGCTGCTGATATTGGCAATGATCAGATTCTGATTGGCCGTCAATCGAAAATCGCCGTTATGGATTTGGGCGATTTCGCGAAGACCCGTCATCAGCAGGTAATCTGCCTCGTCTTTCACGCGCCCGTTCTGGATGAACAGCGTGAAATGCCATTTGCCGTTGCTGCCTTTTACCCAGCCGTAACGATCGCCGTTATGGTCGAAATGGAACGGCTTTGCCTCCTCCAGCTTCCATCCCAGACGGCTGGTCAGCTCGCTAAGGAACCAATCGATGCCGCGGTCATCAATCGTATATTTGAAACGGGCATGCTTCCGCACTGCGCGGTCTCCGTAATCACGCTGAATCGTCACCGTTTTCTCGGCCAAGTCCACGATCTGCTCGGGTTTGCAGAATCCAATGACTTTCCCCACTTGAGGATAGGTTAGCGGATCACCATGCGTCATTCCCATGCCGCCGCCTACCGAGACGTTAAAGCCTTTTAATTTGCCGTCCTCCACGATCGCTATGAAGCCGAGGTCCTGGGAGTACACATCGACATCGTTGGAAGGCGGCACAGCCATCCCAATCTTGAATTTCCGCGGCAGGTACACCGGGCCGTAGATCGGCTCCTGTTCCTCACCATTCTGCGTGCTATCCACGATCTTCTCGCCGTCCAGCCAAATCTCATGATACGCACGCGAACGCGGATCGAGATGGCTGCTAAGCATGCGTGCCCACTCGTATACCTCCGAATGAATTTCGGATTGATCGGGGTTCGGATTGCACATGACATTACGGTTAACGTCACCGCAAGCGGCCAGCGTGCTAAGCATGGCTTCATTGACTTCTTTAATGGTGCTCTTCATATTCCACTTCAATACACCGTGAAGCTGGAAGGATTGACGCGTTGTCAACCGAATCGTGCCGTTTGCATACTTCTGGGCAACGCGGTCCATCATCAGCCATTGCTCCGGCGTCACGACACCGCCCGCTGCGCGTACGCGCAGCATGAACTGATAAGCAGGCTCCAGCTTTTGCTTATGCCGTTCGTTTCGCAAGTCCCGGTCGTCCTGCATATAGCTGCCGTGGAATTTCATCAGGCGGTTATCGTCTTCGGGAATCGATGCCGTAATGCGATCCTCTAATGTTTCTACAAGACTGCCCCGCAGATAATTGCTTCGACGTTTGATGTCCTCGACATCGCTATGCGGCGCACTATTCGGTGATACAAGGTTATTATCAGACATGTTCCTTTTCTCCTCTCGAAAACCACGGGAATGACCTCAATACACATCCCGCTGATAACGTTTCTGTTGCTGCATGAGCGTCAGATATTCCGCAGCTTCTTCCGGACTCATCCCGCCTTCTTGTTCAAGAATGGACCCCAGCGCGGAGTGCACGTCATGAGCCATTTTCTTCTCATCGCCGCAGACATATACGCAAGCCCCTTCTTGGAGCCACTGGTACAGCTCCTTGCTGTTCTCCAGCATCCGGTGCTGCACGTACACTTTCTTGTCCGTATCCCTTGAGAAGGCAACATCCATGCGAGTCAACACCCCATCCTTCAACCAGCGCTGCCACTCGATCTGGTAGAGGAAGTCCGTCGTGAAATGCTGATCGCCGTAGAACAGCCACGATTTCCCTTCTGCGCCCGTCTCTTCCCGTTCCCCCAGGAAAGCCCGAAAAGGGGCCACGCCCGTGCCGGGTCCAATCATAATAATCGGGGTGTCCGGATTCTCGGGGAGCTTAAAATTCGGATTATGCTGAATGTATACCGGCAATGAATCGCCAGCTTCCAGTCGTTCTGCCAATTGTACCGAGCACACCCCGTATCGGTTGCGGCCGTGTGCTTCATAGCGGACCGTCCGAACGGTGACATGGACTTCATCCGGAAACGCTTTGGAGCTGCTTGCGATCGAGTACAGACGAGCCGGAATCTTGCGCAGAATGGATACAAAATCGCTTGCCGCCACTTGCTGCAGCCCATAATCCTGTACCAAATCCAGCAAATCCCGTTCCTCGATATAGGCACGAAGTTCCTGCTCATGTCCAGGCTGCAGCAGTTTCTGAAGCCCTTCGCTCCCCGATAGCTTAGCCGCCTGTTCAATCAGAGGTTTCGTGAGAACCGTAATTTCATAATGGCGGAGCAAGGCATCCCGCAGCGTCCGCGCTTCGCCACTTTTGTTCACAACGACCGCTTCGTCTGCATTCCATCCCATGACAGCGATGAGATCATCTACCAGCTGCGGATGATTTTCCGGATAGATGCCTAAACTGTCGCCAGGCTCATACTGCAGATTCGATCCTTCAAGCGATAGTTCGATATGACGGGTTTCCCGGTCAGACCCTCTTCCGTTCAAATTCAAATTTTCGAGAATCTCGGCTTGAAACGGATTGCTTCTTGAATATTCCGATTCCGTACTGTCGGTCAGGGCTACCGCGCTTACATGTTCAACAACGGCCGATCCCGCTCCGGCCTCATTCAACGATAGGAGGACCTGATTCATCCATTCCGCGGCCGATTCATCAAAATCCACGTCGCAGTCTACTCTTGGCGTCAGCCGTTTGCCGCCCAGTTCCTCGAGGCGCTTGTCGAAATCTTTACCCGTTTGGCAGAAAAATTCATACGAGGTATCCCCCAGCGCCAGTACGGAATATTGAAGATTCTCCACCTGAGGTGCCCGCTTGCTATGCAGGAACTCATAGAATGGAATCGCGTTATCCGGCGGTTCGCCCTCTCCGTGCGTACTTACAATAATGAGGAGATTCTGTAATTTCTTCAGGTTGTTCGGCTTGAAATCGCTCATCGAGGACATGGTGACCTGCAAGCCGACTTCTTCAAGCTTCTTCGATAACTTTTTCGATAATCCATGACCGTTGCCCGTCTGGGACCCATATAGGACGGTGACTTCTTTAGGAGCCGACACAACCGGTGCCGATACGGCCGCCGCCGCACTCGCTTGCGGTGAAGCAGCAACTGCCGCAGCGGCTGCCGTTCCCTGCAAAGCAGCGATAAAGCCGCTCAGCCACGTCCGCTGGGATTCCGTCAGTGTAGGCAGTAAGCGATTCAGCAATTCCACTTGTTCCTGATTAAAAGGACTGTTCGTTACTTGAAGTTCCAACAATATCCACCTCTCAAAAGCGCACATTATTAATTCCCACTATTGCGATACAATTAATTTTATTGCTCCTCTGAACCTATCACAGCTTACGGGACCGGTCAATTACAATGTTCTTATAGCATTTATCAGTTTTCCTGATAAATCGGTTTTCCCGACGTTTGCTGGATAAAAGCTAGCCGAATTATGGAATATCGCCACCACCGAATGGTAATGATACCAATGATAAGGAGGAAGACATCGGATGCACAATCAGGACTGCAATTTTACCCCGCTGAAACGCAAATTAAAGGAACAGCTCTCGGATATCAAGGGCCATCTGCAGCAGGTTATCGTCAATCTGGATCAGGACGGCTCCTGCCTGCTAGGGGAGCTGGACTCGATACGAACCAAGTTCATGGAAGCCGAATCGATTTCATCAACGTATTATCTCAATTGTTTTCTCTTCCCCTTCACCAGCAAATATCAAGAAATCGCGAAATCTGTATACCATCTCAGCCAAAAAAATCTGGGTGCGTTAATTGTTATTCAACGAGAGGACGGTCTGGATTCCTTAATAACGCCCGGCATTCCCTTGTCGGCAGAAATCACGAGCCCTCTGCTTGAATCCATATTCGTTCCGGGCAGTCCGCTCCACGATGGAGCTGTGCTCGTGCGCAAAGATATGATTATTTCGGCTGCGAACGTGCTCCCGTTAACCGCCAAGACCTACGGGGATCGCAAGCTCGGCACCCGTCATCGTGCAGCCATAGGCTTATCCGAGATCAGTGATGCCTTGGTTCTCGTTGTATCGGAAGAGACCGGGAGAACCTCCTTCTGCATGGAAGGCACAATGTATCCTTTATCCATCAGCACCCCCTAGCATAGGCTGTTGATTCATCTGCCTCCTATAAGCAAATGATGAGTAACCCTTCCTGACCAAAGCCGACATATCTCATTAGACTAATCCTTGAAAAAAAAGAGCCGCAGATGCTGAGTCTGCGGCTCTTTTTATGGATCCAACCGATGATGGATCTTTTAAGCAAAGGTATAGGTCCAGAAACGCTCCGTTCCGAAGCGCTGCTCCACTTCCTTGGCCTTCATCTGTTTCTTGCCAAGCAGCTCGGCTGCTTGGAATTGAGAGCGATGAGCTTGAATGGAGTTGAGCTTTTGCACCATAAACATGGATACGTCTTGGTAGACATCCGGTTTACCCAGTTCCTGTTCACAGTTGTTGGAGAAAGCCAGACATTGGACCACGGGTCTTTCTTCGGCAGGCATCCGACCAATCGTTCGAATGACGGCCGCGCCTGTTGCATCATGATCGGGGTGTACGCTGTATCCAGGGTAGAACGTGAACACCAGCGATGGCTTGATCTCCTGAAGCAGAGAAGCAATCACGCCGTCCAGTTTGTCCTGATCCTCGAACTCAATCGTTTTATCATGGAAACCAAGCAATCTCAGATCCTGTATGCCGATGGCTTTGCAGGATTCTTCCAGCTCCGCTTTGCGTATCGTTGGAAGCGTAATGCGATTCGCGAAGGGAGGAATGCCCATATTGCGGCCCATTTCCCCCAGCGTTAAACAGGCGTAGGTTACATGTGCGCCTTCAATAATATATTTAGCCAGCGTTCCGGACAAACCAAAAGCCTCGTCATCCGGATGCGGCAATACGACCAGTATGTTTTGCTCCATCAATCCTCGTCTCCTCTCTCTATTAAAAAGGTTCCCGGCTCAGCTGCAAAGCGACAACCAGTTTCCCCTGACTGTCATGACCCGCCATGATGAGCCGTTCGGTGTCCGTCTGCTCGAAGTGGGTGAGTCCTTCCGTATATACCCAGCCTTGGCCCATCTTCAATCCGACCCGGTAAGGCCCGTTTCCGGATATGGAACCATGACTGTAACGAATCGTTGCGTTCGTTATAAAATTAGCCGCCGGGTGTTTGGAGCTGTCATAGTGGGCAGCATAGGCGCCTGTCGTCATCTCAAGATGGATATATAAATCCTGATCCTTCAATTTATCGATCATTTGCTGTACTTCAGTTTGATTTATGAGTTCCATATTTCCCTCCAATATAAAGAATCACTACGCCATAAGCAGTTGATATGATAATTCTATCATAATTATTGAGCAGGACGAAAACCCTCAAAACCGATGAACAAAATTATCTCTCGGCAAAGAGAGTTGCGTATTCCGGCTGTGCCGCATAAACGCTTAGCTCGTGCTCAGATATAACCGTATAGCCTTCCCGGCGCAGAAGAGCCGTAGTCACGCCATAACCGGCCTGTTTCACATTGTCAAATTCTCCGTTATAAATCATGGCACTTCCGCAGGAAGGACTTCCCTCTTTCAGGACAATCAGCAAGGCTCCAAGGTCTTGTGCCATTCGAAGAGCCTGGTATGCACCTTGGATATACATCTCGGTCACGTCTTTGCCCGATAGCTCCACCACTCTGGCATTACCCTCCAGTACATCATCCCCGTTCCCTCCAACGATCTCCGCAGGTTCTCGAGGGATGGTGAATCCACCCAGCAGTTCGGGACATACGGTTACGGCTTTCTTCGCTTCAACAAGCAGCTGAATATTCGTATCCATGCTGTCAGTCGCATTATAGCGAACTTTCATACCGGCTAAACATGAGCTTACAACAATCACAGATGCCACCTCAAATCTTTCGTTCATACAAACTTACAATCGAAGCCGTTCGCCCTCATTCAAGTATCATGAATCAGAACCCAAATGTCAACGAAATGCAATAAAGAGCTGCCATGGTGTTCGGAAGCCCTTAATGCCAAAAGTGTATCTCTTTTACGAACCAAACCGCTTCACTCCATCATGGCTCATCTCAGCATGGGAGCAACCCTCTTAAGGAAATGATTCATTAATATCGGCAAGGAAATCAGAATCGGCGGATCATCCAGCCGGGGAACGTGGAGCGTAACATGTAGATGCGGCGTCCTGGCGTACGGCTTTACGATAACGGGCTCCTTGGAACGGGTACGCAGCGTAGTGGACTGAGGAAGGAGAAAATCGACCGCCTGCATGCCCCATGGGACCGAAGTAGCCATCAAATAATAAGTGCCGGGTCTGACGTCTGAGAAACGAAAGGAGCCGACGGAAGAAAGCAAAGTACCGTATAGGGGAAACCCTTCGGGGATCGGCTTGGCGAACAGCCCGATCAAAATCACGCCCTGAAAGGGAGCCGCGGCCTCGATCGTGCCTTCAACCGTCAAATCGGGATTATCAACCGGCATGGACTCGCGCCAGCTGTTCAGCTTCTGCAGGGCTAACAGATGCTCGTCGGCCTCCTCCTTAGAGTTCCGGAATTGCGAAGGGGTCACCCCCACCCTCTCCGTGAATCGTGTCGTAAACGTCCCCAGACTCTGCTGGCCGATCTCCATGGCGATATCCCGTATGCTTAGATGCGTATGTAACAGCAAATCCTTTGCCTTCTCCAAGCGAAGCGATGAAACATAATATAACGGAGGCAGCCCGATTCGATCCTTGAATATACGCGAGAAGTGATAGGGACTGTACCCTATGTAATCCGCAAGCGTTGATAATGGGAGAGGCTCGTAAATATTCTTGTGAATATAAGCGATTACTTCATCGATTTCACCATATCGATCAGTCATCAGGTCCGCACCATCTTTCATACCGGATATGTTATGTATGGATTCCAATTCATCTCTCTCGAAGAACAATTGTTCGCATTCATACTATCATATCCATCTAAAAAATGGAAGCATTTGCAATGCTATATTCACGAATTAAATAATTAAAATTGCAACTAAAAAGCCGCGCTGTTTGCACGGCTTTCATCAGCTTAATCCATATCAGGAATATGGATTTCCACTTCTTTTTTGCTTTGGGAGGATCGCAGAATACCGTCCAGTATCGCTTGATTGCGAAGCACCTGCTCACCCGGAATCGGCGCCGGTTTGCCTTCGCGCACCGCGCTGACGAAATCCTTGATTTTCTCCTGAAATACATTCAGCTCATGGCTGATCAGCGGTATTGCGCTTTCGGTATGATGGCCCTGAATATCGTGGAACAAGGAAATCGATCCTACCTTCCCGTCCCATACACCGCTCCAAGGGCCTGAGCCTGCAGGCGTAATCTTCATGCCCGCATCCGTCCCCAAGAACATCGTTGCTCCGAGCGTATCCATATGCATAGCCCAGGATGTTTTAAAGTTAAGCACAAGGTCGCCTTCAAACCGAATGATGGCTACCCCGAAATCCTCTACGTTAAACGCTCCGGCTTCCGCATGGTATTTGGGATTCGTCCCGAAATAATTCGACGTATAAGCGGATACCGTTAATGGCTTGGGATATCCCAGGGCGTTCAGCGCCATGTCCAGGGAATAGCATCCGATGTCCGCCATAGCGCCTGCCCCGGCGATTTCCTGGCGAACAAACGTGCCGCCCGGCATTCCCCGTCGGCGGCCGCCCCCGGTTTCCACATAGTACACTTTTCCAAGCTCGCCGTTCTGGATCAAATTCTTAATGATGCCCATGTTCGGGTCATATCGCGGCTGAAAACCTACATTAAGCATATTCCCGGTCTTCTTCGAGATTTGAACCATCTCGATCGCTTCTTCCAAAGTGACCGACATCGGTTTTTCAAGCATAACGTGTTTGCCCGCCGACAGCGCATCGATCGTCGTACGGTAATGAGCGACGTTCGGCGTACAGATGCTTACGCCGTCCAGGTCAAGATCCAACAATCTGCGGTGGTCATCGAATCCGATGGCTCCCTGCAATCCCCAGCGCTCAATAAACTGATCGGCTCTGCCGGGTAAAATATCAGCTACGGCAACAATTTGCACATCGTCAATTTGTTTATAGTACTTTGCATGTTCCCCCGCAATGCCGCCGCTTCCGATAATTCCAATTCGAATGGTTTTGCCCATGGCTGATACTCCCCCTACAATTTCACATTCATGGCTCGGTATGTTGTTGGCGTATATCCGTATCTCTTTCGGAAAACGGTATGCAGATAACTGCCGCTGGAGAAGCCTTCGTGAATGGCGATTTTGTCAATCGACCAATTGGTATCGATCAGCTTCCTGCACACGGCTTCCAGGCGGACATGTTCCAGGATCTCGCTGAAGGACTGGCCTTCCGCTTGTTCCTTGAATATCCGCTGCAGCTGTCTTGAGCTGATATGCAGCTTCTCTGCGACGTCATCCAGCACAACCTCCCCCGAAGAATTCGCATGGATATACTCCAGCGCCAATTGATAACGGTAAGCCTTCATATCGCGCGAAGGCAGCTCCGCTTCCGATGGCTCGGATTCATATGCGCGCACAGCGCGCAGCAATATCTGAATAAGGCATTGCTTGATCGTTGTGTACAGACCCGAATATTTCTCCTGCGAAGCCTGATAAGCCTCAAGAAAATAAGGCATCGCGCGATGGATGTCCATCGTCGGCTTCATCGGCAATTCTCTCAGCTTCTCCATGCAGTCATCGGCTTCCGCCATTTCCCAAGGATCCGAAACAGGCAGTGCCGGGCTCTCAGGCTCGGAAATCTCATCGCGGGGAATGATGTCGACGTGCAGGCATAATTCGTCCATCGGTTCCGCGGTATCCGCTTCCTGATAATGAAGCACGTTCGGACCCGTTAAATAAAACATCCCTTCCCGCAGCGCATACGGCTCATCCTCCATAATAACGGTCCCCTTGCCGCGGGGTATGAAATGAAATTCATACTCCGCATGCTTATGGAAGGAGACAATCTTCCCGGGCGGGAAGGTGGTGAGATGAAACCGAAGGACTCGGATCTCGTAACGTCCCCAATAGACCCTAAGATCAAGCCGCTCCAAGGCATCCTGCCGCTCTTTCATCATTTCGTATGGAAAATGGTTATTCATCCCGGTGCATCATCCCTGTATCTTATGCTTGAAGTTCATCCAATCGAACAGCGCGATGCTCCTTGGCCGAACGATTGGCTGCCTCCATCAACTTGGTCAATTCAACCGCGTATGCGATATTTTCTTCGGCAACGGTATCTTCTTGAATATGAGAAATCCATTGTTCAAAAGCGCTTGCGCGGTTCGCCGGTACCGGCAACTCCACCCACGCATCCTTGTACTCTTCTTTTTTCGTTGAACGAATCAGAAGCTTGCTATCCGGCGTTCCGTACAGGATGGTTCCATCCGTGCCATGAATCTCGATCGTGAACGGAGAGAAGTTGTTAACGAATCCGGCTTCCACCACGCCGACGGCACCCGCTGCCGTAGAGAGCGTGGCAACGGCGTTGTCTTCTACCTCTTTACCCGTTATGTATCCGAAATTCGCTTGGACGTCAATGGCTTCCTCGCCAAGGAACAGGCGCGTCAAATACATCGGATGGCAGCCCAGATCGATCAGGGCACCCCCGCGGCACTCCTCCAGGCTGTAGAAATGCTCAGGCAGCCAACCGGCGGTTGCGCCATTGTGGGACAAGCGAACGCGAACGAGCGTCACGGTTCCCAGCAATCCCTGCTCCAATACCTCACGGATCGCCAGCGTATAACCGTCATTCAGCCGCGGCAGCGATACCGTGAATTTGACCTGATTCTCCTTCACGGCTTTCATGATATCATTGACCTCCTGAAGGGTTGCAGCAATTACTTTTTCCGTGAAAATATGCTTGCCTGCCGCTGCGGCCTTCAACATGACTTCTCTGTGCATGGATGTCGGGGCATCCACGATCACGGCATCAATATCGTCGCTTTGCAGCATGTCATCCAGCGATTCATGAAAACGCACGCCTTGCTTCTCGGCGGCTTCTCTTCCCCGCTCCGGATTCTCATCCCATACCGCTACGATCTGAGCATCGGGATGCTCCTGCGCTTGTTTCGTATAATCCCATGCGTGCACATGCCAATAACTAATTTTTCCGATTCTGATCATTCTAGTCACCTCAGTATCTAATATTAAGACATCATGCCATTAATCTATCACACGTACCGCCTGATTCACAGTGTAAAATTGCGACAATCAAGTTAGAAATCACGACATGTCCGCACACAAAGAACCCCGTCGTATGACGGAGTTCTTTGTGATTTCGACTAAAATCCAAATCGTTCTCTGGCTGACGTGATGTGGGCAATGTGGTGATTCCCATGCCATGCATACATGCCTGCGGCGTATTCCAAACTCGTTGTTCGCTGGTTCTCGGGATGGTAGAACGTTCTCAGATAGTCCCCATCCTTCATATTCTCCAATAATGCGACCCATCTGGCATGTAATCCGTCGATCAATGCAAGCGAAGCGTCAATGTCTTGTGTCAAGGAATCGTGCAGGGCAGCCCATTTCTGTTCGTCATACGGTTTAATCGTCGGGTTCTCTTCCGTCAACGCAAGTTTAAACCGGATATAGCTGTTCATATGACTGTCAGCAAGATGGTGAACAACCTGGCGGATCGTCCAGCCGCCCTCGCGATAAGCCTTATCCAGTTGTTCGTGGCTTAACCCCTGGACCGCTGCCCTCAGCTTCTCCGGCATTCCCTTAATCTCTCGGACCCAGACCTTCCTGTGCTCTGGCGACTTGCTGCCTCCCCAGTCAAACTGTCCTATCGGATACCTCAAATCCATGTTCCCTCTCTCCTTCCATTATGTTTGAAATCATTCCATGTCGTCATCATTTAAGCATCTCCGCCGAAAAATAATAGTGTCTGCACTCCTGATGGATGCTGCTTATTTCCCGTCGAAAAGGCCCTCGGCATCTGCCAAGGGCTTCTCTCCCGCTACATAACTGGAATGTGACTACATGGAGCCCAGTATACCTTCGATTTCGTTCATCTGTCCAGCCGTTAAAGGTCCAAAAGCAACGGCTCCTATTAATTCTTCCGCTTGACTTCTCGTTTTAAAGCCTGGAATCGGAATCGCCGCGCGGCTTCTTCCCCAAATCCATCCTAACGCTCCTTGAACTAAAGTACGGTCTTCACTCGTTAAAATCTCCCGCACCGCTTCCAGTTTAGCGAGGAACGACGGTACGGGTTTACCCTCCTTGAAATAGGCGACCCAGTCGTGACCGCTTCCTCGCACATCTTGATCACTGAATCGGGTGTCCTGATTAAATTTCCCGCTTAACAGCCCCATTGCCAAAGGCGTATTATTGATGCTCGCCAAACCATGACGTTCGCAAAGGGCAATCATCTCCTTATCGTCACTAAGAACATTCAGCACGTGCTGAATGGCTGCCGCTTCGGATCGCTCCGCAAATAACTCGGCATTGGCCGTATCCCAGGTACTCCAGCCATATGTACGGATCAGCCCTTCTTGACGAAGGCCGTTTAAGGCATCAATCACCGTTTCCACCTCATCCAGTCGTAATCCGCCTACATGAATCTGATAGAGATCGATATAATCCGTATCGAGTCGCTGAAGAGACTGCTCACAAGCGTAACGGATATAATCCGGCGTAACATTATAACGCGTAAAAACTTCCTTCGTTGCTTCATCATAGGTATAACCGAATTTGGTGGCTATCACCGCTTCGTGCCGCTTTCCTTTTAATGCTCGGCCAAGCACCCGTTCGCTATGCCCGGTACCATATACGTCTGCCGTATCAAAAAAGTTAACGCCTCTGTCCAGGGCGGCATGAATCCCTGCAACGGATTCACGTTCGTCCACCTCACCCCATCCGTCGGACAAGCTGTCCAACGTAAAATTCCCGCCCATTGCCCAGCAGCCTAAGCCGAGCAGGCTTATCGTTAGCCTCCAGGTTTCATTCCATCTATATCGAAGACCCCACGATCGATATTACCCGCGATATTTTTCAGATGATGAACTATCGGCTTGCACCGGTTGAGGTGGATCACAGCGGCATGCGCATCGACGCCCTGAGGAGTTTCGCGCCAGGTCATCTGGTTTTATTAACGCCGTCACATCAGTTTCCATCCGGCAGCGTATTATCCATCCAGCGCAGACATCAGGTCATCCGGATGCTGGAGGAAGCCGACTCCTTCGTGATCGAAGATGATTATGACAGCGAATTCCGGCTTCGAGGAATCCCGGTACCTCCTCTGCAGACGCTCTCGCCTTCGAGAGTCATTTACGTGGGAACATTCAGCAAAATCTTAACGCCGAGCCTCCGAATCGGATTCATGATCGTGCCGCCGGATCTAACCGATGCCATAACCGAGATGAAAGATAAACTGAATATACATACCCCGACCGCCATTCAACAAGCGCTAAGCCAATTCATTCTGGACGGCCATCTGGAACGGCATATCCATAAGATGAAAAAAGTGTACAAGAAACGCCGCAATGTATTAACGGAACGGCTCCATCACTTGTTCGGGCAGGATATTTCCATCGTCGGCGATGATGCGGGGATGCATCTTCAGGTGATATTCGGTCCTCAAGCTTACGCTCTCCTCCCCTAGAACGATACGGTCTCACACGGGTTTCGCGTCGAGCCTGCTTCTAATTACAGAATCTCGCCATCGCGTCCTCCGAGTTCGACAGGGATCGTATTGGGGTATGGAAACCTTTCGACGATAGAGATCGAAGAAGGCTTAAGCAGGCTTTACGCATTTGCTTCCTCTTGCAGGGATTCATCTTGATACGCGGGCATATCTTCCTTTCTCCAAACAACAATGGCTCGGTTCGCTTTACGGCGAACCGAGCCATATCTGTTTCATCCTCAGAATCTTGCCATCATATCCCCTCAATCCGGTCAAAATTACGCAGCGTCCGAAGCGCATTCAGTGTCATAACGCCCTTCCATTCTTCCTTGGCCGACGGCCATACGTCCTCGAATTGGTACCAGCTCCAATTCGGCTCCCAGGCGCCATCTTCGCCCTGGTTCTCTATAAGCAAGTCCAGCTCACCCGGAAGAAGCGCTCGATATTTTGGAAAATAAGGAGAGTTCGGTGTGTCCATTATGCTCAGCGGTGTTGCCCCGTATCCCTCCCGGTTGCCGGGGTCCAGGCTAATGCAGTTGTCCATGAAAGACTCCAAAGCCTCCCTGATCTCGGATGCCTGTTCCTTTGGCAACCGCTCATTCAAGCGCAAGTAACAAAACAGCTCATGCATTTCTTTTAAATCGCTGGTTCGATTCAGGTAGTCCAGAGCATAACGAACCAAGAAATCCAGCGATTCCAGAGGATACAGCTCCCGTTCATCGATAAAATAAGCGATGATTTCTGCATTGGGATTGCCCCAATGGTCCTTAAAAGCGCCGTATTGCCACCAAATCGCTCTAGGTGACTGCTCCGCTTCTTCGGGGATAATGTCCCATCCTGAGCGTTCAGGCACATATGTGTGCTCGAGATACTGTAACGCGCATATAACCCGTTCGTTCCGTTCGGGATGATTCGGATGTAACCGAAGAATCTCCAGGGCTCTGGTCGTCGCCAGGGCGGATGACTCCTTGCAGCGAAGGTCGGGCTCAAGGCCATGACCGAATCCGCCATCCTCGTTCTGGTAGCTGGAGAGCTCAATCAGCACATCCGTAAACGACCCGTTCTCGAATTCATATCGGAACAAGGCCCGTTCAAGGTTTCTGGCCCGCTGCAGCATATACTGCCTTGCTTGTTCCCATCGTATCTCGTCTAGCTTCATCACTCGGATTCCATCTCCTCGTAGAAAGTGATTCGGTTGCCGAACGGATCCGTTACACATAGCTCTTTGCTGTTCCATGGGGCGATCTCAATTCCGGGTCTCTGATACGGATAGTTCTGGCTTGACAGCTGTTCGTGAAAAGCTTCAATTCCTGCGATCTCCACGCGGATGGCTGCTCCAGGGGAGCAGTCGCCGTAATGCTCCGTTAAATGGATCAATAACGAACCTTTGGAGATTTGCATGTAAAGCGGCGCCGAATCGTCAAACCGGTGCTCCCAGTCCAAGGTGAAACCAAGATACTGCATGTAGAATTCCCTTGCCTTCGTTTCGTCGAACACCCTGAACAACGGTATGGTTTTGCTCATGCCAGGCCCCTCTCTCCTCTCATCATTCGTATACATTATGTATGGGCTGCTGTTGACTTATTGTAGATCGTACCACAAATCACGTCACAGCTCGTCCCTGTCTTATATATACCCGAGCAAACCAATGATCCTACGCCGGGTCATGGATCCTAACTATTCATTCCTTGTCGCGTTGGTCAGTTTCTTGGCCTTCTCGCGTTTCACGCGGCTCCGTACCAGCAGAACGAGAACTGAACCTGCCAGACAGAGAAAGATGACTTTTAAATAATGCTCCACCACATTCAGAATGTACTGCCACTGCTCCCCGAATATAAAGCCTATGCTGAAGAATGCCAATACCCATGCAGCCACCCCCGTGTATCCATATATCCAAACCGTCCGGTAGGGAACCCGAATCATGCCGATGAAGTACCCGATAAACTGCCTGACTCCGGGAATGAAAAAACAGACAATGAGCAGCTTGTTCCCATACTTGCTGTAATACGCCTGTGTTTTCTCCACAAGGGACGGCTTGATGAACAGCCATTTTCCATAGCGTTCAATCAGAGGCATCCCTAACCGGTAGCCGAGGATATAGGTAATGGTCAGTCCCATGGCCGCTCCTATAAAAGCAGATCCCATGGCCGGAACCATGTCGATGACCCCCTTATAGGCCAGGAACCCGGTATAAGTCAGGGTAGTGTTTCCTGGAGGAATTGGAAGAGCAATAAAATCAAGAGGAAGCCCAATCAATAACACCAGATAACCATATTGTTCAAACAACCGCTCAACCAATTCAAACAAATTCATGGGGAAAACTCCTTCGTCTTACCGATAACTGTCATGGTAGTGGTGCAGGGCTTCATTCACATAAACTTCCCTGTTCAGCACCTCGTAGGGCACCGTGTTCTTTTCTTCGGCCCATTCTCGTGAAGGGCGGTAACGCCGTTGAATCTCCATCAATCGGGTCAGAACCGATAGCGCCGAATCTTTGTGCGTGTTAATGGCCGCTTTTCGCTTCATCTCTTGCAGCAAGGACGGATCCGTCATTAGCGTCATGAATTGATGCTGCAGCTCTCCCGCCATAGCTTGACGTGCCACGCCAATGCCAACCAGGTAGTCCGCATTATCCTGCTCTTGGCCCGGCAAGGGTTTTACCAACAGCATGGGACGTTCCATTGTTAATGCTTCGGAAATCGTGAGACCTCCCGGCTTCGTCACCATCAAGTCGGCCATCGCCATCAATTCATGCATACGATCCACATAACCCATGACGGTGATTTGCGGATGCTCCGCAAACTCTTCCAGCAGCGATTGATATAATTTCATATTGCGTCCGCACACGACCATAAACCGAATATCCTGCGGGTATGCCCTGGATTTCAAGAGCTCGATAATTTCTTTATCGATCATCCCTTCTCCGCCGCCCATGATCAACACGACCTGCTCGGATGGTTTCAAGCCATAATAATCTCGCAGCCGTTCCTCATCCACCGGTTGACTGTAGAGCGGGTTGACGGGTATCCCGGTCACGGAGATTTTTTCGCTCGGCACGCCTTTGCGCTCCAATGCAACCTGGACCACATCGGACCCGACCATGTAATAATCCGTATGCGAATGGATCCAATAACTGTGATCCGTATGATCCGTCATGACGGTGGCCGTCGGCACGTCCGTGTAACCCATCGCTTTCAACAGGGACATGCCTGCCGCTGCCGGCGGAAACGTACTGACTACGATAGCCGGCTTTTCGGTTTCCAGCATCCCGCTCAGTTTTTGAAGACTGAAGGTACTGAAGCGTTTCAGCATCTGAATGAGCGTGTTTTCCTCGCGCGTTTTTTGGAACAAATAACCGTAAACGGATGGAAAATGCTTCATCCACTGCACAAAGAAAAACTGTCCGGCCACATGCAGCCGCGGATGGGTTAGCTCCATGTAATCAATGACTTTAACGCGCAGATGAGGGTATTTTCTTTTTGCTGATTCCACAATGGCCTTTGATGCCTGGTTATGACCCTCTCCCAGACTTCCGGTTAAGATGATAATTTTTTGCTCATATATGGATCTCATTGATATTACTCCTTATCTAACGTTATGTGTTTCCCAAGACATGCATCAGGTAAACGACCAGCCATCCCGATCCGAATCCGATCAAGCTTCCCGCCAGACAATCGGTCGGGTAGTGATATCCCCAATAGATACGGGATAGACCGACCAGCGCAGCCAGAATGATCAGCAGTATCGTCGGCAGCGGCGAAACCAGAAACAACAGCGGGGTAATGACTGCAAAAATCGCCGTTGTATGGCCGGAAGGGAAGGAGTAATCCTTTAGCGGGAAATTTCCGATCTTTACCTGCTCCAAAACCCGGAAGGGACGATCTCTTCTGACGATTCTCTTGATGAGGACCACGATCAGATGGCTAACGGTTAACGCAATGGCACTCTGATATGCCGTTATATCCCAAGCTTCGAATGCTGCCCAGGCGATTAGCAATGCGCTCAGAATGGTGAAGGTGGATCCGCCGAGATGGGTGATGCCGCCGAACAACCGGTCAAAGGCACGGTTGCTGATCGTCTGGTTGCACCAGACGAATACCCGGTGATCAAAGCTTTGCAGTCGCTTTATCATTTATTCTTCACCTGCCGTTACGTCAATTGAATCTTTTGGCCCCTGCACGACAGGGACCTCCGAACGTTTATTCCTGCGCTTCTTGATAAGCCGCACCGTCAGCCAAATGCCCCCGATCAGAGCACCTACGGATAACAAAATAATCGTAAGCACGCTGTCCACCATGTTCTCGGCAGCACGGCCATATACGTAGAACAGCACACCCACCGTGTAGAACTTCACGGCGCGTCCGAGCGCTGCATAGCTGATAAGCTTCCATAAAGGATAGTTCATGCAGCCGGATAGAATGGTGAATATTTTGAAGGGAATCGGCGTAAACGCACCGACCAGGATAGCGGCTTCGCCATGCTTGGTAAACAAGGCGGTCGCAGAATCATACCATTTTTTCTTCATGATCTTCGTCAACACCAAATTCCCTGAAGCCTTGCCGATTCCATATCCGATGGGCGTTCCGATCAAGCACCCGACAAACCCGATCGTGGCGAGCCAGATCGCACGGTCCGGACTCAAGGCACTTAAGGACAACTGCGAGAACAGTGCCGGAATCGGAAAAATAATCGCGTCGATCATGGCATGAATGAATAATCCGATATCGCCTAAATTACGTAAAAAATCCATCAGGCCTAATCTCCTCTGCTTGGCTGACCCTTGGGCAGCCCGTGTATCGTGCGATATCGTTGCTTACATTCGAATTTGAAATCATCGGTTCACATTCCTCTCCCGTATCATGTTAATGCAAGGATATCATGAATGGAGCAGGATGCCCTCCGTCTTCAGACGATAATGAACCTAGACTTAGGTCTAGATCCTAATAGTAGATATAATATAGTAGATATAGTATAAACGAGTTTTACGATCAAGAAGTTGGGTTTATAACCATTTGAACCAAAAACAAAAAAACAGCTCAGCCGCAATGTGCGGCCAAACTGCCAGGATTCAAGACCAAGTCTATTTAAATTGGCAAATCTTCAGAACCTCCCCGATGGAATCCACGACATGATCGGCTTGCGACAAATCCTGATTTCCCGAATTCGGGTTCACGAAGCCGATGCATGTCATGCCGGCCGCCTTCGCTGCAGCAACGCCATGCCGTGCATCCTCCAGCACCATGCAGTGCTCGGGCTCCACGCCTAACAATTCGGCCGCCTTGAGGTACACGTCCGGCGCCGGTTTTCCTTTTTCCACCTCTTCACCGCTCACGACGCATTCGAATTGATCCAGGAGATCGAACTTGCGCAAGACGGCCGTAATAAATACGGGAGGCGAGGATGATGCAATCGCAGCAGGGATACGACGTGCTTTAAGTTCAGCCAGGAGCTCCCGGATGCCGTCAATCGGCTCCATTTCCCGAGAGGTGAGCATCTCGATTTTATTGGACAATTGGTATTCGATAATCTCCGAAACGGATTGGGCAAGCTGATGCTCATGTTTAATGGCTGCCCACATCTCCGGATTGGTCATGCCTACATACTTTTCCAACTGTTCATGGGTTATCGAGGATCCGTAGTAGTTCATCACCTGGATATCCACTTCAAAGTGCAGCGGTTCGCTGTCAATAATGACCCCGTCCATGTCAAAAATAAATGCCTGTATCATGTTCATGCTCCTTTGCTGATGTTCTGTTAGTTAACCCCAGATGATATCGAGCACCGTTCCCAGCACTCCGGATTGATGTCCGCGGAGGACATCGGGATTGAATACCTCGACGAAACCGCACCGCGTACAGGATACGAAGAGATAATGATGATGGTCGATATCGAATATTTTGCTTAAGCCCGTACCGCTCATGCTGACCTCCTGCGAGCTGCATTCACGGTGACCGCAGCGGCGGCAATGGAACTTGCTGGCCATTAATTCCTCAATGCTTAGGTAATCCATTTCGGCTGTTGAATCGTACCGGTCGGTAGTCTGTTCATTCGTCTCTGTGCCTAGATGCTCCGGCAATACCTCATGCTTGCATTCCGGACACACACTATCAATCAACGTTACCTCCTGTGCACACCATGGACACTGAACCACCTCAGCACTTCCCCCCCTTTTCGCATGGAGCCTATGGAAAAACCCTCAGCATAAATAATAAACGTCTAGGAAGGATCATGTTGTCCCCCACTTCATCGATCTGGCCAAAGCACGGTCATTCGGATGAAATGACGTCGTGGAGCTCCTCCAAAGTATGTATTTCATACTTGGGGTGAATGGACGTCGGATTGGCCTTTCGCTGCGGGTTATACCAGCAGGTATCTATCCCGTAACGGATGCCTCCTTGTATATCGGAAGTTAACGAATCGCCAACAATGAGCACCTCGCTTTTATCCGGGTGGTTTAACTTATCGAAGGCGTAATCGAATATTCCTTCGTGCGGCTTTTGAGATCCTGCATCCTCCGAAACCACGATACATTCAAAGGAATCGCACAGCGCCGATCGGCTGATACGATTAAACTGCACTTCCTTGATTCCGTTCGTGATGATGGCCATGCGTTGACCGCGCTCGGACAGTTGACTGCACAGCTTCTCTGCCCCTTCCATGAGAAAGGAGCCCTGTCCTAAATACTTTATGTAGATATTGCTAAAGGCTTCAGCGTCCAAAGCGCATTTGATACTATGTTCCTCCAGGAGTCTTTCGAACCGAGCCGTACGCAATTCGCCCTGCGTCACGATCCCCTGCTCGAAATCGTTCCACAACTGCTGGTTTATGCGCCTGTAACTGTCTACGATCGCATTCGTGCACTCCTGGTGGATTTCGCCAAAAACGCCGGCTAACGCAAACGCCTCCGATTGGGCATAGTCGTATAGCGTATCGTCCGCATCAAATAAAATAACGTTGTATCGCAAGGCTGGGCCTCCTTTCTTGCTGCTTAACTTAAACCATTACCCTTTCGCTACCCAGCATAACATTTTATTCATCCGGATTCATCGAACCATTGTCGGATGTCGAAGTTAATCTGGATTGTCGGTTCAATTCCTGGATCCTCTGCCTTTGTTGATGATCTAGACGGTCTCTGTTACTCTTCACCAACTCCGTCAGACGCATGAAAATTAACAATAATATCGTAATGATTACACCTGCTGAGAACACCATCATTGCCCATTCGTCCACGCCTAAAAGCGTAATCAAAAGCAATTCCGTCACAATGAAGATCCCCGCTCCAAGGGCAAGCTGTTTCATTGGGCCTCCCTGTTACTCATCGCATAATTTATAGTGATGATACCGCTCCTGCTCAAGTTCGATCTCGCCGATATAGGCAAATCCGCACTTTTGGATTACTTTATTGGAAGCATGATTATGAACGACGGCGATTGCGTTGAGTTCTCGCTCCCTTGTATTCCGGAACAAATAACGGATTAACGCCCGCACGGCTTGGGTGGCATATCCCTTATTGTAATACCGATTGGAGATTCCGTACATAATCTCCCGGTTAGGCGGGTGCAGCTCTTCCTTAGGACCGCTATTGCACCAGCCGATGCATTCCCCTGTTTCTTTCAAGACGATGGCTAACCGCAGACGCAGCTGCCCCACATCCCCGCCGTCTTGAACGGCTTGCAGGAACCGCCGATTCTCCGGCATTTCATAGTCGGTTAACCACTCTCGCCGCTGTTCCCTTGATACATCCCAGCCAGGCAGGAAATGTCTGATCTCCGGTTCGTGCGTGATCTTGCAGATCGCATCCAGATCCTCCAACAAATATTCCCGAAGGAAGATGTCCTCACATTCAATCGTAAAGGGCTTACCCTGGAATTCGATCGTTGTCTTGCTTTTCAATATACCCCCTGCTTTCATTCGCTCAATGATTCCTCGCCATGATCCATGTTATCAACTCATCGGTCCGTGTAAAAATGTAGTCGGGTTCCACCGCAAATTGTGCATTCTGAACGGTATCAAACCAATGCGCCCCGATGGTTAATACCTGAGCTGCTTTGCCAGCCGCAATGTCGGCATCGCTGTCCCCGACAAAAACCACGTCCGATGTCCTCAGACCCAACAGCTGAACGGCTTTGAATATCCCTTCCGGGTCCGGTTTGGAACGTTCAACCTCATCTCCCGTAATGGTAGCGGCAAAATACCCGTCCAGTTTCAGGTTTCTTAAACATATATCCAGGCATCTTCTGCTCTTGCCCGTGATAATAACCATGGGTAAACGTAAATCCGACAGCTTCACAATTAGATCCTGTACGGCTTCCGATACCTGCACATGCTCTTGAAAATTCTGCTCAAACACTTCGTAATAATATTCTACGGCTTCATCAACATGGGCCGGATTCGAAAGATAATTGGCAATGATCTCTTCCTCCGTTGGCCCAAACGTCTGAACGATCTCGGCATCGGTCAACCGCTGGCCTTCGTACTTCAAGAAAACCGCCCGGAACGCTTTAAACGAGAGCGGCAGCGTATCTGCTAAAGTACCATCGAAATCAAACAGCACCGCTTGTATGGTGTTCATCCCAAAGCCCCCCTTTCACCTCAGAATCCGACTGAACAACACGACTTGCTCAGACCAAATCCAGCCTCATCTGAATGGTAATCATTTTCCGATCATCATCTAACGCCGTGATGCGGACATCGAACGGCTCGAACCCCAACTTATGATAAAAAACAAGCCCTCTGGAATTGGTATTATGACAGCTTAGATAAAAACGTTCCATTTCGTATTTTTCTTTGGCGATGTCCATCATGGTACGCAACAGCTTCTGCGCTGCACCGAGTCCACGGTGCGACGGTGCAACAACGACATTGCCAAGCCACAACGATCCATCCGCATCTTCATAAAAATTCGCGTAGGCGACGACCTGCCCGGTGGATTCTTCAACGATAACCGTGGGATCAAAGCGGTTCTCAAGCAAACTCAGGATTTGATCCGGCGTCAAAGGGAATTCCGATCTCGGGCTCATGTAAAACAGTTCTTCCGGCGTTTGAGGAAAGCTGCAAATCGCTTGCAAATCCTCATCCCTCAGCGGTCTATGCGCATACATATTTTGAGGTCCTCCTTACTAAGCTATTCGGGCAATATACATGCCTCTTCCGATCAAGCCTTGCGTATCGTGCTCCACATCCAGTCCCGCTTCCCGAAATGCCCCGATCATCTCTTCCACGGTAAACAGACCCATACGATGCTCCTCCGTGTAATGCTCGATTCCAACCTCGCTGCCAAACAAATACGAAAAATTCATGATCGAAACATTACCTGCGCGATCCGAATGGGACATTCTGCTCATGTGGATCCCATGGCGCTCGGTCGCGATCGTGTCCACTCTTCCGGTTGTCCAAACGTCCGGCGTTAGCCATGGCTCAACCAGAATAACACCATCCTCGTTCAGATGTTCCCTAAACTGCACAAGGGTTTGAACCAACAGCTCCGGTGTCTTCACATATCCGATGGAGCTGAACAGACACATTATCACGTCATACTTCCGGCCGAGTCGAAAACGGGTCATATCAGCCACCGAATAATCCCCCTTGGGATTCTTCGACTTCGCTATAGCTACGAATTCGGGGTTCAAATCGATTCCATCGATTGCATAGTGCTGCTTCAAGAAAACAGCGTGTTCCGCCGTTCCGCAGGCTACATCCAGAATGGTTTGGTACACCTTGCTTTGTCTTTCTATATATTCCCGGACCTGCCGCGCCTCCTGCTCATAGTCCTTGAAGCTGTAGATCACGTCATAATACTTCGAAGATAAGTCAAACATGATTTCACCAACTTTCTGTATCCTTCATGAGTACGTTAGAAAAAGGGAAAACGCGATTTATGACTGCGAACAGCTCATTTGACTAAAAAGACCCAACTTAGACAGCTTCATCTAAGGCGGGGTCCTCTGTGGCAGGCATCTTCCATGATTATACAACTGTTCATTCGATTGGGTAACCCCTGGATCTGGATCCGATAAGCTCAGATTCACCGGTTCATACGCTACGGATGCTGCCTTTATCCTTCGATACGCTTATGTCTATACCAATAGGAATAGATCTCCCTGTACTGAAGACGATCGTACAACCGGTTTGCAGCAACATTGTTCTGGACCACTTGTAGATAGCTGTTTGCAGCTCCATTCTTCTTGGCCCAATGCAGAATATGTAAGAGTAACTGCTTTCCGAACCCGCGATTTCGGCATGCCGGAGCTGTGGCGAGATCAAATATGCCGACGACGCCTTGCTCTATTGCCCCGATCCCGCATGCCACAGGTTCACCAAGATCATATAGGATGAAGAATCCGTATTGTATCACGGAATAGTTGAACAGCTGTCTTTTTACAGCCTTATACTTCTCGGATATTCCAGTTATCTCGGTCAGCACGCTCAGCCATTCATCCGTCAGCCGTTCTTCGATCTTAACCTCCTTATGCGTTGGAAGCTCCAGATGATCCAGATGATCTAACACCCTCAGACTGGTTGGATCGAGTATGGAATAACCCCTGGAATCCAACATACGGTCCAGCTCCTGCGGATTGAACGGGGTGATTTTAAATATGACGTCAAGCCCAGCCTTAACATATAACCGCTCGCATTCATAAATTTGGGCGTCAAGGTCTATCGATGGATCCGTGTATAAGGCATTAATCGAGTTGGATCTCTTCGTATAACCGTCTGCAAATCGTAACAGCCATCCATGGTGCGTCAAGGTTTGAAGCGCTGGCCAAGCGTTTAAGGCAAGTTCTTCGATTCTCTTTAGCACGTATACCACTCCTACCGTATGATAGGAATTAATATACATCTATTTGTATTTTTATACAACCCAAATAATCTTCTTCATGTATCCTGCACGTCACTCGATCCTGCTAATTCCCTGGATCTATCGGCGATACTAAACACAATGGGAACGTCCGTCATCCTTCTTCTCCATATCATATGGTCGACTCCGCTCCCCCAGTGATCTTGAAGGACGTAATCGGGTTCACCTAGTTTCTTCTTCCATATTTTCTGAGCACGCGTGTATCCACTATCCAAACAAAACTCCGTTATCCCCTTATTGAGCGGTGTAAGATACATGATATGAAGCATCAGATTGCCGATTCCCTGTTGCTGGTAATCAGGATGCACAAATACCGTTCCGATTTCAACCACGTCACGCAGTACTCCATTGGAACTTTCCCGTATCAATGCACTGGACGGGCCAAACGCGATGCTGCTTACAACGCTGTTGTCTATAAGTCCGATCAGAAAATACCTCTGCTCTCCGTTTGTTGCAATATCCGCGTTCAAGCACCTAATCTTGCTGTCAATCTCCTGCTCGATGTCCTCCGATAAATCTGCCAAGCCTTCTTTGGCAAACGTATCGATAATCACGAACCGGAAAAAATGCTCCATCGCTTTCGTATCATTACGATTAGGTCGCCTAATCTCTACATGAAACATGAGGAGTCCTCCTCCTATCGACAATTACGAATAGACTCACCATTTTTGGGTGTGTTTGATAACATGGGCTTTTATTTCATCCTTTTGTTGATCCGATAACTGAACGGGTGTCCAGGAATGATTGTCGGGGATGTGGATGGTTAGAGGTGTTTCAAGCTCCTTTTCTTGGCTGCTGGAATCCTCGTTCGGTATATTTTTCCATCGTTTATGACTCTGATCATACACCCTGGTTTTCACAAACTTCCCTTCGCTATCGTAATAGTCCTCAATCGCTCGTACACGCGTCAGCGTGGCCCCTTGATTATCTTCATGACTGGTTATCGAATTCACTTTTTTATAACCTGAAGGTATGTTGAGTCCATCTGCAGTTATCATCACATCTTCAACGATAAAAGCCTCAATGTGCTCTACCCGCTCCCCTCCATTCTGACAAGAGCATAATGCCAACACGATCCATAGGATACAGATCCACGAACCCGTTTGTTGTATGTATTTCAGTAACACGCCTAACCTCCTTGTACATGGATCCCTTCGGGAGCCAATAATGTGCTCAACTCCGCAGCCGTGTTCTGTACGAACCTCTCCACTTTATCTCTTACTCATCAAAATAAAAAACTCAGCACCTTCGTACATGGAATCTCAGGTCCCAGACTAGATGTTGTCATGATGAAACGAGAAGAATAAGTGTAGAGACTCTCTCTTCCACATGATCTACTCCATACGTTCGTTACGGAGCACCATGTGAAGGTGGTCTTCCCATACGCCGTTTATCTTCAGGTATTTGATCGCCAGACCTTCCTCATAGAAGCCCAGTCGTTTCACGACGTTCATCGAGGCTTTGTTTCTCGGCATGATGTTGGCTTCCAAACGGTGCAGCTCCAGCGTATCAAAGCAATAGCCGACCACGGCGCTCAGAGCTTCGGTCATATACCCTTTTCCCGTATGAGATTGCGCCAGCTTATACCCGACATGAGCCGATTGAAAAACACCCCGCACGATATTGCTGATCGCAATCGAGCCGATCATCTCATCGTTTTGATGCAGCCACACTTTAAGCAGGGAACCGTCAGCGATGCTTCGACTTTCCGCTGCCAGAATCTCAGCCTGTTTCTCCAGGGTATAAAACTCCGCTTCCCTGGCAGGCTCCCAAATCTTCCAAAACTCATCGTTCCTGACGATAAAATCCAACACATCCGCTGCCCGTTCCCGATCCACGGTTTTCAACTGCAGACGTGAAGTTTGTAGCGTTATGGACATGCGATGCTCCCCCCTGAACAGCTTTAAACTAAAAATTGCAACACCATATCAATCCCTTGGGATATCATGCTTTAGCATGGATCGTGTAATTCCACGGGCTTCCCCCTCAGGCGTCAATCGGTATTCAAACTGCATAATCGTATCATGGGCAAAATAAATATACTCTACCTCAGGCTCGTCTTTAAATACCACGACGGCATAAAAAGGAGGCAGCTTAACGCCCCAGATGCCTTGGACCGACTGGATTTCATCCTGCGTATAATGTTCTTCTTCAAGCAGGTAGGTCTTCACCTTCTTGGCATAGATCATTTTGTTGGCTTGCACATACACAAAGGGAGACAAGAGCACAAACACTAGCAAAACCAACAATGCGATTTTGATTTTCTTCATTGGATACCCTGTTGTTTGCATAGCATAAAATGACGCCTGACCTCTTCGTAGTTCTCCCGAACACTTCGGCTCCCGTCCACGAACATCACCTTGAATCCGCGGTCCAAGGCATCCTTGGCCACGTATCTCGCAAACCCGATATCCCGGTCCATCCAGTTTCGAAACGCGGCGCCGGGATCATCGCATGATACCAAAATTTCGTGGATCCATTCCCGTTTGGCATAATGCTCCTTCTGGAATGCCGGAACCGGGACGATCCATATCGCATGATGCGGGCTGGGTACCAGGTGCTCGACTTTTTCCGGCAATAGAGCCGCACCTTCAACGATGATGGGGCTCGTGTCCGGCAGGGCCGAAACATCATCCATAATCATGCCAAATTCCTCGCGGTAAAATTCCAATTCTTCCTCAACCTGCTGCTCCACCGGCCGCGACCACAATGCATTCCAGGACATATCCTTCAATCGGGACATGGTGGGGTGCTCCGACGGATGGCATATGGTCACATGCTTCTCGTTGAATAGATCGCATTGATAATAGGTGCAGCTGTAATCCTTCGCCAATTTTTCGGCAATCGTCGACTTGCCCGAGCAGGGGGAGCCTCCGATCCAGTATACATGGGAGTAGTCTTTTTTCTCGCTCTGCATCGTATCACGCCCCTCTGTCGCCATCACTTCTTAACTCATTTCGAATGTCCAGCAACACGTTCCAAATTGCCTTCAAATATACCACAACGAACAAAAAGCCCACAACTAGTATCAGTGCGACCATTTCCATGTTAACTCCCCACCTTTACTCTGCGACTGGGCATCCCGTCGACCTAAGATCTACGGATCTTATGCTCCGGAAGCACGTGGTTACGCAACTTTATCCCTTCATTTATTATAACTGTCTTTTCTGCGACAAAGTTACGCTAACCTTATATTCACACCAGATGTCCTAAACAACAAAAAGAACCGGTTCAAAACCCGGTTCTTTCATTTAAGCCCATGATACTTACTTCTCTCCCTGAGCCTAGCTCACCACGGCATCCAGTTCGGACTCGTTCCGTTCCTGCTCAGGTACCAGCACCTCTACCACGACTCTGGTCGGCACGCAAATAATCTGTTGATAAGGTTCCGAGATAAAACCCATGTCCAGCGCGATTCGCTTCGGAGCATCCGAATATATCATCTGGATCCCGTAGTCATAAACTTTCAATGTATTGTGTCCAAACTTGGTCTTAATGTCGATGATGCGTTCGTCCCCGTTCAGCGGGACGGTTTCGTATTCTTTGCCATTCACCGTGATCAGCGCCTGAAGCTGACCCTGCTGATATTCCACATGGCTATGCTTCCACCATTGCAGCCCCGTGAAGGATCCAAGGATCAGGATGATGGCGAACAAAAGCATATCTCCGCGTCTTATTCTGGACAAAGTGCTCCCTCCCGACGTGCAAAGTCTTCGGAACCCAAGTATGAACGATGCTCGAAGCCGTGGAAATGAGTTTTGTCACATTCGCTATCCGGGTTAAACGGCTTGTACAAAATGAAAGGGCACCTTTTCTTTTGTCCATTGAGTCCGGAATCAGCATCCGTTATGATGTTCGTATCGAGAATGATTATCATTGTCTATGAATCATCGAATACCATTGTGGAGGAGAAATCATGAAACCTGCAAAAAAATTACCCGTAACCATCAGCATCCTAACGTTGATGAGTCTCGCGCTGATGGCTTGCAATGGAACCGGTGCAGCAGCTGCATTCAACCGGCATACAAGCCGATGAGACGGCCTCCGTCTTCACCTACTATCCCGGAGATCGGCTGTTTGCCATGGCCAGCACGGGCTTGTCCCAAGTACTCTACTACCCCGGCGGATTCTGTATTACGGCGAGACTTTCGGCGATCTGCTTGCGATCGGGATGCAGCCGATGGGCAAACACACCTCTAAAGCTCATAATCCAAAGGCCGATAGGCAGTATGTTTTTGAAATAAGCCATCAGAAGAATTCCATTAAAGCCTTGGAATGGAAACCGGATTTGATTATATTGGCGCATGCCGATGAAAAAGAGTATCGGTGGTTTTCCAGCATCGCGCCTACCGTCACATTTAATTCATTCGCTCCTCTCGCCCACCGCTTGCACACGCTTGGCGATAGGCTTGGAAGGACCTGCGAGGCAGAGCAATGGTTGGCATGGTACCAGGCCAAGTCGGAAGACATGTGGAAGGAACTTCAGCGAGCGATTAAGCCTGGTGAAACGGCAACCGTCCTCGTTTTTGACCATGGGTCGCGTCTCTTCGTTATGGGGATGTCCGGTTTATCGACAGGGCTGTACCACACCCGTGGTTTTCACCCGACGGAACCTGTCCGTACGATTCTGAGCGACGGGATGGGTTATAAGGAAATATCGGCTGTGGATCTGCCCGCATATGCCGGCGATCGTATCTTTATGCTTCTTCCCGGTAACCCCCTATCCAAGCAAGCAGCGGAAAACTTGATGCAATCCTCGATTTGGTACAACCTGCCGGCTGTCCAAAACGGCCTTGTTTATGTACTGGAAGCCGACCGTTGGAATTACGGGGATGCACATACGCTGGTAAAACTGCTGAATCTGCTGCCTGAACTATTGTCCCCGCCCATTTCATAACAATTATTCTATGCATGCCTCATTCTTCGATCAATACATTTCCGTTGAACGGCATGCACAGATTACATACCGCCCATAGACTCTGGCCCCCTGGTAACACCAGTCCCGTCCGACATAAGGATGTACGTATTGCGAGATGCAATCCTGACACTTGGCCCGATGTCCCACCGGATCGCTTGTATACCACCACCCGGAAGGATAAGGACATAAGCCCTTGCAATCGTTGATCACCGTCTTTGGCGTGCAAACGATATAATCGGACGGGCAGGAGGCATCTGCGCCGCAGCCCGTGCAATATTGTCCGTGCGGAGGTCTGCAGGGCCCCGCGGCAAACGCGTGTTTGAGGATATCGTCATCGTTGGGCCGTACCAACACTTTGGCTAGCGCCTCGGCCGTCCTTTGCGCGAATTTATTCAGGAGCGTCTTGCGGTTCATTTTCCGGGTAACCCGGCTGATCAGCACTTGCGCCTCTTCGTCCTTGCTCTCCGGCTTCCTCCACATGCTCTCACCTCGTCTTAGGAAACTCTTGATGCTTTCGCATACGCTTCAAGCTGCTCCCGGCTGTTGACCAGACCCTTATGCCTGATGATGCCGTTTGTATCCACCGCATAGGCGTAAGGCGTAACCTGTACATCCAAGTGATTTGCGAACTCCGAGCTTACGATCAGCACCTCATCGTCATATGCTATTTTGCGGACATAATCCGAAGCCAAATCCGCGGACGAAAATAACAGCAGGATCGGTTTCACGTTATTCATCATGGCGATCCGCTGAAAATCCGGCAGGATCTCGGCGCATTCCTTGCACGTCGGTGATCCGAACAGCATGAGGGATGGCTTGCCAATCAGCTCGCTGGTGGACCACTCGGCTCCTTGCAAGGTTGTCGTTGTGGCTCCGGGCATTTTGTTGCCGACCGGGATACCGGACTGATTCACTCCTCTTGCGGTACCCATCACCATAATCCCGAGCTGCCGGAACAGGACCAAATTCAGAATCACCAAAGGCACGACCAAAATCCACAGCATGGCATATGAGATCCAGAAGAACGTGTTCATCGCGGCCTCCTCTACCTTCTTTTAATCTTTGAAATATGCGGTGCGGCAATTTCGCGGTATATTCGGATGGCGTGTAAGGCATCCGGAACCCCTACAACAACAAACAGAGCAAGCAGTAATATCATGCCCTCCATAAGCAGACCCGTTACTGTAAACGACTGATGAAACGCAAGCCTAGCGGTATAGCTGGAAACCAATCCCGCGCAGCCCACCGCCAGATTCAACCCAATCAACGGAAACCCCAGCCTGGAGCTGATCTGAGGCCCGAAGCAGCCGCAGTCCACCCTTCCTTTTATTCGGATGAAATAAGCCACGCCCATTCCTTGAATGAAATAGAGCAAGGAAATGCCCAGGAAGCTGATCAACGACGGAAAGCTGTATACCAAGGTCACCGTCAACAATTGCAGAAGAATGAGCAGCACATGCAGCCCGGCTCCCCCGGGGAATGGATCCGGATCACCGAAGGCACGGCCCCAGACATAACTTGCCACCGACAATAGCATGGGAAGCGTAACGAATATCGCAAGAAATTCGTACATGGACTTGTATGCTCCTTTTTGGCATCATCAGCTGATGATGCAGATGATGGCTCCCATGATCAGCAGCATGGAAGCCGCCAGCCGAACCGCGGTCAGCAGCGTGAAGCTGTATACTCTTCTATTAAGCATGCGATAGACGATGGACCGGATCAGCGGAAGGCTGAACACGGTGCCTCGAACCATTCCAAACGTCGCGCCTGCCAGCAGGCTCAACCACCATGGAGCCGCAAACAAGGAAACCACGATGTAGGCATGATAGAGGACGCCCACTTGCAGCGTGATGAAACCCAAGCCCAGAATCAGGCCCCATAACGCCGCGGATCGATACCCTGCAGACTTGATCCATTCCGAGGGAACGATGAAATTGCCGGAGGGCAGGATTCCCGATTTTTGAATCAACTCCAAGACCAGAAACACGACCAACAGCACAACGATGACGTAGTTTTGATATAAGCCCGCGGGGGTTAATTTCAGCACATAATTGATGCCCCCGACCGCAAGCCCCGTTACGGCGCCGCCAAGGGTACAGGTCGCGATATAGACCAGCGCATATTTGAATTTACTGACCTTCGTGCTGTCCAGGCTGCCTAGCACGTTCAGTCCGCAGGTGGTATCCACGCTGGCCATTGCGGCACCGACCGCAAACATAAAGAGCAGCATCGTCAACAAGCCATGCCACCTCCCCACAATCCCGTTACATGAATCCTTAACACTTCATCTTATGAGCGATAGCCTGTCGATTATTTGCACGAATCTACGATGGCTTGGGCATATTTGCCCGTGGCTATTTGATGTATATAAAAAGAAGCCGTCCATGGACAATCTCCATGAACGGCTTTCTGCAAGTTATTCGCTTTTTTCAAATAATCCAAAACATAGCACGCTTGCCTAACCGCGTGGAGCCGATTTGGTCCACTCCATATAAATCCGGTCGTTGAAGCCTTTCTCATCCGAGTCCTCGGATATACGCTTAAACTCCCGAAATCCTAATTTCTGATATAATCGAAGCGCGGTTTGGTTGCTGTCCGTCACTTCCAGAACGTAACGCCTGTATGGCAGCTCCGTCATGACGTGTTTCATTAAAGCGGTTGAAACGCCTTTGCCGCGTGCTTTTTCGGTTGTAGCCACGCATTCGATGTATCCGGTCTCGTCATTATAGGGCAATGCCGGGTTGAATTCGTTCTTCATGACGTGATATGCAAGCTCTCCCGTCTTGTCTCCAAAAGCAGCCTGAAGCGGAGCTAACGCGACCGGCATGGCCCGCTGTCCATTATGGGAACAAGCCAAGATTCCGACAATGATTCCTTGGACCTCCGCCACATAAAACACCTCCGGGCTGAACAAGGTCCGGAAGGCGTTCTCCAGCATGTTCCGGTCTCGGGTGAAATAAGACAACTCCTTATAATACCCGTTAACAAACACCTCGGCCACTTCCCCGCGAACATCGCGTTCGTAATCGGCCATGCTTCTAACCGTGATCGCGCACATCGTGATTACCTCCTGTCAAAAATGTAGTCTGCGCTTCATTTCCTTGCGGAATCCCTTGTCTGCAATCAGGCACATCCCGCCGAATGTCAGCAAGGCGTACGCCGCCGCCGCAACGGCTGTCCATAATACATGCGACATGCCAACGGCATACAGCAATAAGGGAACGATACCAAGAAGGATCAGAGTTAATAAATAACCTGCGAACTCCCGCCAGCCCATTTTTCGCGAACAGCATATAACGGTAATGAGCAAGGTTGCCGCCATCATCAGGAACGGAATGACATAGCCGGTCGACCAGTAAGACGTTCCCGACGCCACGTTGATCCACAGCAGCATACCGGATAACCCGAGCAGCTGAACGATAATTTTGCCTCCGAGATGCGATTCGGACATCAGGGTATGCCTGATGGACAACCACGCATACAACACGCAGGGTATGAGAGTTAAACTCCACCATACCTCGCGATTTCCAAGTAGGTTAATCAGGACGGATATCCCCATGACGGATACCGCAAGAAAGGTAAGCCACTTGGATACAAGACTGCTGCTCGCATGCTGCTCCTCCGCAGCCTCATAGACGGGATACCATGAATTACTTACGAGGTGATTATCATCTTTACCTTGCACATTCCTGCGGCATAAGGGACACGCTTGATGCGCCGGATCTACGGATACGCCACAGCTTTCGCATTTCATGCGCCCATCCCCCAATCATTGCTGACAATCGTAATGTCCAATTCGCTTAGGCTGGCAAGCTGGCGAAAAAAGCGCATGATCACATCGCTTTCGACGATATTTCGCGCAAACGTGATGGTGAGCCGATCGTTGATCGAGCTAACGGCACAGTTCATGGGACTTTTGGATGTGGGATACATCGTGGTTTCCATGGCCTCGATATGGGATGCCATGCTCGCTGGAATGTCGACTCGGCCTAGGTTGGTAAGCGTAAGCGTTTTGGCTTCTTCCCCGAAATGGTCGAAGCCGTAACGGATCGCCAGATCCTTTAATTTCAGCGGCGTGAAGCGGGAAAATAGGTTTTTTTCGTACTTCATGCTGCCGGCCATCGCTTGGCTTAAATAAGACTTGGTCGTTTTCTCTATCATCTGTGCATGAACGATTTCGAGCACCTGCTCGAATGTCATGCCTTCCTTTAGTTGCACGCCAATGTTGATGACCGCAAAAAAGTTGCGGAGGCTGCTGGAAGGAAAGATTTTTCGCAGGTTCACCGGCATGCTGATCACGACCGGCCGGTTATCGTTATTGAAAGGCAGTGTGGTATCGTAAACCGCCATAATCAAAATTGCCGTCAGGTAAGCGGTAAGGGTTACTCCCTTCTGCTTGGCTGCCGCATTCAGCCGCGATGCGTGAACCATCCCGTGTATGACGTTGTGTCCATAAGGCGAGAAACGGGTGCCCGGAATCTGAAGTGCATCCGGCTTCCTGGCATCGGGAGTGGCCGAAGTATAATGCGCTTGAAAGCTATCTTGAGCTTCAGCATAACGGGCAAATGAAGCGGGCGGCAGAATCAGGCCTTCCTTGTCTTCCACGTCCTCGCCGAGCAGAGATAAATACTGGAATACCAAGGTTTTGAGGAACTCCAATGCCCCTCCCCCGTCCGTTAAAGCATGAAAAATCTCCACGCTGATCTTGCTGCCGTAATACAGAACCCTCACCAAGCTTCCGTTCTCATGCGAAAGAGTGACGGGGGCACAGGGATAGGCGGATTCCGGCTCCACCATCAAGCGTGTCTCCTTCTCCCGCAGAAATTTCCAGAACAGTCCATTTCTTAGCTCGACATTCAGTAGAGGAAATCTCTTAATTACGCTATCCAGCGCCTCTTGCAAAACCGTTGGTTTCACCCGGCTTGTCAGCATCATCGACAGCCGGTAGGTGGATGAATTCTCCCTCCCCGCAACCGCGGGGAACAGCTTACCCGCGTGGTCAAGTTTATACCATTCTTCCATGTACGTTCTCCCCGTTTCTTCATGTTCTCCCGTTTTAAACAGCATACCGGTCTACTATATGGATACATCGCCCTTATACTCAACCTTCTACCGCAGCCGATACGAAGACCGCGTTCCCCTCTTTATGTGGCTGTCTCCGATCTGCCATCGAAAATCGCTTCCTTAAAGAGGATCGGGTATGAATCAGCTTCATCGGTACGAGCAATTCGGTTCTTCGATCGATGCGGCTCTTCCCCTCCGGGTGCATCACGGACAACAGCATGCGCAGATAGGAAGTGGTCAGCTTCTGGAACAGATCCGGTTTCATTGCTTGATGCTCAAAACCAAGCCCATGCGTTAATCCCCGGTGAAGCAGCGTAATCCCGACCAATGCGTTAACCTCGCTGAACTCGGACTGGCTTTCATAAGCCCGGCTAATCTGCTGCATGGATTTTCTTCCAAGTCTCGCAATCTTCAGGGCCGCGCGGTCCGGCCCTTCTGCTCGAATGAGCTTCAGAATCGTCTCATTATCCAAATGAAGCTCGCCTACCAGATCCCCATCTCGAATGACCGTGGAATCCTCGCAGACGATGCGCTCCCCCCGATGCTTCTTGATCATGACCGTGCATATGCCAAAGCGCGAGATATGCAAGCTGCGGAATTTGGAAATAAAACTGAAGATACGTTCCCATATCATCCATGTGCTCTGCATGATGGTTTTAAGTGATTTTTGCAGCAGCTCCAACACCCCATTTTTTGATGAAGATTACATTCCATCATTAGTCAGGAAAATTCGTTACTCACATCTTAATGGAGATCTGCGCAGGTTCACACCGCCTCAGGTATAGAGTTTTACTCGGTCTCAGGGCGGAGGCCCGTTTCAAACTGCTCGTGTCGATTGAATGAACACTCATTCGAGCACAACAAAAATAACCTGACACATGCCAGGCATCGGTTCTAATCGATTTTTTTCGTAATATTAAAAAAGCAAGCGCTTTAATTATGCGCAATATCGTAGTTTTAGGCTCTTTAGACCATGATGGCTGCCGTTGAGTCCATTGGGTTTACATCAAAACTGACAAGGATGTGACTAAGATGATGCTTTCACATTTACGAAGGTGCGGGCTTTTGTTTCTGGCGGCCATTCTGTTTACTACACTCTGCGTTCCATTACCGCAGGCTAAAGCGGCAGCGTTCATTACGATTGACTCCCATCAGGACGGGCAAGCACTGCAGCCGGGCGTAACGGAGTTATTCGGAACCTATTCCGGGGTGTATGAGCTTCAACTCATCGTGAACGGTGAGTTCATGGCGGATGTTCAGATGGAGGATCCAAACGGCGATGACAGCGGGAACTGGTCCTATAAACTCGACACAAGCCGACTTGACGGCCCCGTCGAAATGGTCCTGAAAGGCAATGACGCGAATACGCGTTATGGCATCTGGTCTCCTTGGATTCACTTGAACATCGATAATCCTGCAGCTGATACACCGGAAGTGGAGATTACCAGCCCAACCGAGTCTACGCTGCAGCGCAACAAAATGAAAATCAACGTATCCGCAGAAGGTAAAAATCCGATAGCGCTGGTTGAGCTCCGCATCGACGGCGGCGACTGGCTGCAGGTTCCCCCTGCCAAGAACGGATATCAATATACATTGGATTTACGACAATACCCTCGCCAGGTACACAGTCTGGAGGCAAGGGCAACCGATACACGCGGCAATACAGGTTATAGTCTGTCGGTCTATGCAAGAACCGGGGGACAGACGTCGGCTCAGCAAGATCAGGATTTCGCAGCGGTTACGAATACCGTTTATATGGCGGATGATCATATCGACCCACATCTCGCTAATGTAATGGGCGATGTTTACAATCCCTCGGCGACGAATCCTGAGACGGTGACCAGCAGCACGTATGACCCGGAACCGCTGCCGGATCAGGATCGTGCGATCTGGATCTGGGAAAATGCCTCCTATCCCCTGGTCCTGAATCCGAATTCCCGAGCCGTTCTCTCTTCCATGGCAAAGGATGTTACGACGTTTCATCAACGTCCCATCACGACGCTCTATTTGGCTGTGGGGCAATATAACGGAGCAAAAATGCTGGAGGATTACCGGAGCGAAGTTCAACAGTTCGTTGAGTGGGCTCACGCCGAGGGCTTTTATGTTCAGGCCTTAATCGCCGGGGGCACCGTCCCGCCTTACTTCGGAGCCTACAGCCGATATCATACTCACGCCGTGCGGGAGTTTGAGCAGATTCTGAATTACAACCTGGCTTCCGGCGAATCCGCTCGCTTCGACGGCGTGAACGTGGATACGGAGCCGTATATCCTGCCGGACTTCAAAACCGCAAAGCCCTCCGTCCAGATTCAGTATCTGGATATGCTGCAGCTGCTCATGGAACGCAAACAAGCATCGGGACTCACCTTGTCGGTTGGCGCAGCGATCCCGAGATGGTATGACACTTCCGCCGATGCGAGCAATATCCCGTGGAACGGGCAAACAAAATGGCTGTCTGAACACATTCAGGATACCGCCGATTACATCTCGATCATGAATTACCGCGATCAGGCGGATGGCAGTGCAGGCATTATCGCGCAAGCGCTGAACGAGCTGGCCTACGCCAATCTGATCGGCAAGCCGAAGTCGGTTGTGATCGGTGTCGAGACCAAAGACATCGCGGACGGCGGGGATCCCGAAACCATCAGCTTCCATGAAGAAGGACGAATTTATATGGAGTCGGAGTTAAACGAGGTGTACGACTCTGTTCAGAATGATCCAGCGTTTGGAGGCATTGCCCTCCACCATTACTCCTCAATCTTGGATTTTCCAAGCGAATGGGGACCCGGCGGCTATACCTGGCAGCCTCCTGCCGACCATGAACCGCCAAGCGCGGTCAGCGGAACGGCAGCTATCGCATTTGATTATCAACGGATCAATGTAACCTACGATATGGCTATGGATAACAGTGCCGTAAATGCATACCGGATCTATCGTGGGACCGAAGCCGGCTTTGAGATTGGACCCACTACTTACGTCGGTACCTCGAAAGGACTTTCTTATAAAGATACAGGGCTGCTGCCGGACACCACCTATTATTACAAAATCACTGCAGTCGATATCAGCGGCAATGAAGGAGCTCCCAGTTTGGCTGCATCCGCAACGACGATGCCGTCTGCGATGAAACCGATGGTGATCGACCAGATGAACATCACTTACACCGCCGGCAACGCCAAAGTCACTTTTAAGATGGTCGATATGGAGACAAGAATGCCTGTTGCGGCCAAAATCAGCGGACGATTCACCCATATGGCAGGCAGATACGTTGCGGCCGCAACAAGTGCGGAAGGCATATTCCAATCACAGTCCGAGCCCGTCTCCGCATCCCGCGGCGAGATCGGCTTCCTGCCGAGGCGAATCATGGCGGACTCCTACTACTGGGCAAGTGCTTATGACCAACTCCCGTATCCAACGGTGATATGGGAGCCGTGAAACGCAGTTTGAATTTCAAAGCTATAAGATTCCGCCTGCTCCGTTGAAGTTAGATATCCATACAGAAACCTCTCTGTGATCATGATGGTTTGAGACCACCACTCATCTAGGAGAGGTTTCCTTATTTTATATAAAATCTACTTAAGTTGTACAAATATCCTGCGTGTTACGGAAGGGTGTTTAGGAATGGTCTCACCGTTTTGGCAAGCGTGTAATTCGTGGTCGCGTCCCAGTTAATGGACCAAGTCATCGCTCCTCGTATATCGGGATATTTAGCAACGGGCTTATAACTTCCACAGCTGTTTCCGGTTGCTAGACAATTGAGGGCATTATTTACGACCGTTGGAGAAACATATCCTCCTCCGGCAGCTGAAGAGGTAGCAGGTACTCCTATTCCCAATTGGGAAGGTGATACCCACTGCAGCGTTAAGTCCGAAAGAGCCGTCAGGAAATCAACCGTCCCTTGGGAATAGCATTTCCCGTCACGTCCTAACATGCATCCAGAATTATAATACTGGACGTTAATTACGGTTGTCATATCCTTCAGATTGTTATATAGCTGCATGTAAGAAGTGTTTGGATTCTGCATGTCTATCGTTTGGGGAGCCATCGTCAGAACAAAATCATTTCCTGCTTTTTGTTTCAGTTGGCGGATCGCATTGGTTAAATTAGGTACATTCATGCCATGCTCCAGATCAATGTCTATCCCATCAAGCCCATATTGAGTGATGATTCCGTACATGCTGTTCACAAAGTTCGCTACATTCGGGGAAGGATTATTCAAATTAATGTTCCCTAATTCCCCTCCGATGGATATGATGACCTTCTTGCCTTGAGCGCGTTTAGCCTGAATATCCGCGATTAGTTCGGCATTGGTGTACCCGCCAAGAGCCGCGGATAGTGCGGAATCAACGTTGAAAGTGACACCACCAGGGTTAGCAGGATCCATCTCGGCAAACGCTAAAACAATGATGTCGTACTGATCCGGTATATCTCTCACTTTCAATTTGCTGGCACCATTGACAAAGTTCTGCCAGTAGCCTGTCAATATATGCTTCGTCGGCTGGGGACCTCCACCCGTTCCTTCTGAAGTAGTTGCATTGACGATCGCACTGGCAGGAGAAAGGTTTCCGGCAGCATCCTTTGCAATGATCTTGAAAGAATATGTCGTGTTCGGTGAGAGACCCGTTATTGTCGCTGTCGTTCCTGTAACAGAGATGGCAAGGGATGTTCCTCGGTATACATCATATCCTGCCACACCTACATTGTCCGTAGAGGCTTGCCAGGATAAAGTAACGGTTGAAGAAGTGATTGCGCTTACAATTACATTCGTAGGAGTTGTCGGGGCTACTGTATCATTACCTCCACTACCTTGAACAAACTGCCACAATGCAGGAACATTGGGGGGTTCCCACCCGGGTAATGAGGTATGAGATTGAATCGCTTTATACGCTTTCCCGTCGTACGTCACGTTGTCGTTAACGACATAAGATACATGAGGTGCCCAAGCGCCCCGATCTGCTGCAGAAACTTCAAGGGGAAAGAAGTTCATAATCATAGACATGACGACCATGAAAGGCAATAACATCACTCTCGATTTGTCCAGCACGCTGGAGATATCCCTTTTCATCCATTAATCCCTCCTCAATCATTGATAATTAAACGTTAGCCCATCTTGATGTAAGCTCGCATCACCTCCTTTATGAAAATTAACTTGTTAATTCTTAAAACCATGTCGATGCATTGTTCATACTCAATTTTGATGCTTTTACGTATGTCGTAAGTTGATGAATATGTAAAAAATTTACTTTATATGTTAATCATTATCAATAGCTCAAAAGGATCAATTTAGTGAAAAGAAAAACCACAAGTCGAGTTTTAATCGAATTGTGGTCAGAACATTTCATTTTATCAATTTCATCCAATCTAGGATTTCATATAAGGACCGAGTGCCCGATCGTCCCATACCTGCACTTCAATATACCGCTCGGGTCCATGATGTCCGTCTTTATTCCAATCTTGAGGCCAGCCAAACTCGTCTACAAGTTGAAGGATTTCGTTTTTAACATATACCTTTCCTCTATAAGGCTTGTCGTCTAGATACCGCATAGTAGGAAATAAGTCCCCATAAGTGAAACTCATCATTTCGGGTTGCATATCATCCAGCAGAATCCTGATTTCTTTTCCATTCGGATACCATTTCTTAATCCATTCGCAAGGTCCAAGCGTCATGTAATGTGGATATTCTTTTGTTGGTTTGCCGCCTTTGGCCGTGAATAGAGCTCTCGCCCGTGCTTCCAGATCGCGACGGATGTTCATATAATCATCTGTACGTTGACTCGCAAACCAATTTTTATTTTGTTTGAGTCTCCTCTGTACCTGCAGCGCTTCTTCGATGGATAACGCGGATAGATTTTGAAAGGGCCCTGTTGCCGCATCATAATAATGATATAGATATAAATCCATGGCGACTGTCCTTTCTTCGTCAACCTATGTTAAGGTTTGTTCCTTAATTACCGCTGTTCATGTTCGAGTTTCTTCTTCTCACGATCTATGTAAGCATATATATTTGCGATTTCTTCTTCATAGTTCTATTGAATTTCAAAATAGGGGACATTCGATGCCGCACACGTTTCACGGAATACATCATGCTCGTGAATATACTCGGCAACAGTTCTCTCTTCAGGATACATTCGCGCTTCGATAGCATTGCGGTGTTGAACGATGTTGGATTGGAAATTCTGCCGGATGTACGTGGTCGAGAATCCTAAGAACACGGAAATGATGTATTGCGAATAGGGCGGCTCAAAATCTTGCAGATGATGAGGCAGTATGTAACAGCCTTCGATGATTAGATTTTGCTTGTTTTCGATGTTTGTCATGATGATCCCTTTGATGATCGGCCATAATCGTTCACCGATATGCTCGGTTGAATCCATCGGCGTGAAACCGCAGTTCATGTCGGCTCTGTACAATCCCATTTTCAAATGATCGATGGACAGATAAGGCATGTGATACTTTTCAAGTAATCGTTGAGCCATATATGTCTTTCCCGTACAGCTGTTTCCGCTGATTAATATGATCATTTACATGGCGTCCTCCCTGCATGCTTGATGCTTCGTTCAAATCTCTGGAATGATTTCATGAAGTGTGCTGCTCATCGAAAAATCGTAAGACGTTGTTGTTAATTCAAGCATTCTCGACTCATAAATGCAGCCCAGTCCAAACAATGAGAATTCCTCACTTTTCATTGACTACATTTCCAATATCATTTTTCCCAGTGGTTCTCGCCTGTCTTACAAGACGTTTGTCACCAACATAGGTCCCACTTGTTCTATCCATTTATGCTCTTGATCGGCCAGCAAGGTTCTCCATCCAAGGTCGATAGCCGGTTTCAGGTTCTTTTCCTGATCATCAACATAAACAACCGTCAGTTCGGAACGTTCGAATTGTTTCACAACATGTTTATAAATTTGCAGATCGGGTTTCCTCAAACCGACTTGATTCGAAATGGTAATGCTCCTAGCATAAGGTTCTACTTTTTCTAATATCGGCTCCAGCCATTCCTTGCAATGATTGCTTAATACATGGATATCCGCAATTTCGCTCCATTGCGCCAAGTGATTTAATCCAGGAAGCGGTTGCAACGATTGAGTTATTAACTCCCTGGCCTCCTCTTTGTTGATCTGCTTCATTCGCAGGCTCATCCATCCCCAAAACTCATCTTCCTTCATCTTTCCTGTCCATAAGTCTTTTCGAACCTCATCAAATTGTACCCTGATATCTTGAAACGAGATTTCGGAGCCCTCCGCTAATGTAAGCCAAAAAGCAGATGAAAAATTACTCACCAATACGCCAGCTAAATCCAATACCAATTGTGGTTTTCCCGTCATCGTCCCGTCTCCTTATATCTTACTGAATTCATGAAATGTATGTATACGTGTTTACGAGGAACCGTCCGCTTAACATGTTCACGAACTTCGCCTTCCCTTAATCACAATGCGATTCCGAAGTTCGTGGACGTTTCCCACTTACAACCATGGGTCGAACCGCTAAATCCCCACCATCACATTGCCGCCACATACCGGAATATAAGCCCCTGTGATAAATGACGACAAATCCGAAGCCAGGAATGCCACGGCATTGGCAATCTCCTGGTCCGTTCCGCGGCGTTTCAGCGGCACGGAGGCTTCGTAGGAGGCGCTATGCTCGGTACCGTTCTCCCGATCGCGGTCGCTGATCGTCCAGCCGGGCGCGACTTGATTGACGGTGATCCCATGCTCGCCGATTTCTTTCGCGAGTACGCGATAGACGCCGTCCATGCCCCGCTTGCCTGCAACGTAGGCGGATTGACTCGGGAAGTTCTGGATCGAACATTCGGTGTTGATGCCGATGAAGCGGCCGCTCTTGCGCTCAATCATGGCTGGCACGAAGGCTTTTGCCAGGTAGACGCTTTGCATGACGCAGGATTGGAACTGGCTCTCGTAATCTTCCGGCGCTTGCTCCAAAACAGATGTCCATTGATAGGATTCCACGGCATTCGCAACGATGATATGAGGCAGCATGCCAAAGTGTTCAAGCACTGCATCCCGCATGGCATTCACGGATGCTTGATCCGTCACGTCGGCTTGCACCGTGAACGCCCGTCTGCCCATCGACTCCACCTCGCGCTGAAGCTCTTCCGCCTTGGCTAAGCTTCCCCGATAATGGATCACCACATCTGCGCCGCATTCCGCCAAAGTTCGGACCATAACACGGCCCAATTGGCCTGCAGCACCGGTGACTAACGCAATTCGATCCGTTAAATCCAACTTCATTGTTCATTCGCTCCTCTACGTTTGACTGGTTATTTTCGCCTATCATACCATAATCATCTACTGCTGGGCATGATAAAAAGACCGGAAGCTACCTCCCGGTTCTCGCCTTCAAACTCTTTCATTTAACATCCAACATCTCAGCGCTCATCTGCTAGACTAGCTATCTATAGCTTTAAGGTTCAAAACCCTTCTGACTGACAAATAGCTGCTCTTCCGGAAACGCCCTGCTGAATCGATCGTAGACCGCCTGATATGCGGCGGGATCATACCAATCTTCCAGACCAAGCTTCTCGTACAACGCCTGAACGGGCAGCCGTTTCGTACGTTTGCCTCCGCTGCCGTCCCCCATGAAATAATCGTCGATGCACACGCGATTGACGAGCGGTCTGAGGATCTCAGGAAATGCCTCCGTGCTTGGAAGGACGGGAGCAATCGCTGCTTGCGTTGGTATTCCTGCGTCTCTCAGCAGCTCAAGGGTTTTTAATCTGGCTTGGATCGGCGGAGCGTGAGGTGTAAAATGCTTGCGAATATCCTCTCGATCGGTCTCGACCGTCATGCTTACCCGCACGCATGCTCCTAACTGCTGCAGCAAATCGATATCCCGTCGGACCAACGGACTGCGCGTCTGCACCAGCAGGAAATCCGGCGGCTCGCTAACCATAGCCTCCAACAAGGCACGGGTCACTTCTTCCTTGGCTTCAATCGGCTGATAGGGATCGGTACTGGATGACATGAAGATCGTGACGGGCCCCTTGGACTTGGCACGCTTCAGTTCTTTACGCAGAATGGCAGCAGATTCGAGCTTAACGTCAACCCAACTCCCCCATTCCTGATTTCGGAATATTGAAACCGGCATTTGCCGGACGTAGCAGTAGGAGCAAGCGAAGGTACATCCTGTATACGGATTCAAGGTATGGCTGTATCCATTCAGGAAGCCGGTTCCTTTATTGAGCAGGGTCTTCGGCGTTTTATAAAGCACTTCATGTTTCACCTGGACACCTCATTCCTATACTTTCTTCTATTATACTACGTCCCTCCTTTCATAACGAATGAGTGAATGCGCATCCAGCTCCTTTACTTCGCGTCATGAAAAATAATCCCCAGGCTGTATCTTGTCCCCGACGTGACCGTGCTGACGCCATGCCGGAGCGTAGTCCGGTAATATCCCCTTGTTCCCTGCACCGGACGATGGTTGGTCGGAAAGATCAGTCCCGCTCCCTGATCCAAGGCGATCGCATGTCCCCGGCTCTGTGCCCGCGGCCGCTGCTCCACCAGCAGAAACTCCCCGCCCGTGTAATCGACTTCCTTCTCATTCAGCACAAAGACCGCTTGGAACGGAAAGAACTCATCACCGTACAAATCCTGATGCAGGCAATTATATCCGCCTTCTTCATATTTTAAAATCAGCGGCGTTGACCGCTCCTGACCTTGGGCATGACACATCCCCAGAAACTCATCCAGACTTGCCGGATACTTCTCTTCATGCCCTAGCTGGTTCAACCAGCGGTTCGCCGTCAGCGCAAGTTCAGGATACAAGCCTTCCCGAAGCTGCTGCAGCGTTTCGGGAAGCGGCGCCTGATAATATTTGTACTCCCCTAGTCCGAACCGGTGCCTGGCCATTTGGATCGTGCTGCGAAAACGCTGCTCTTCCGTATACGTGCCTATGATCTCTGCGCATTCCTCGGGCAAGAGCAGCTTGGGAATGACCGCATATCCCTGTTCATCCAAAGCTGCCTGTACGGCAGGCCAATCCAGATTCTTTATGCGCTGCAGCAAAGGATTAGGCATACTCCTTCGTCTCCCTCACGGAGACGTTCATTCGCTCCAATTGCAGCAATCTTGTCTTCATTTCAAGTCCCCCGCGATATCCCGTCAATGCGCCGCTTTTGCCGATTACCCGATGACAAGGCACGGTGATAAGCAGCGGGTTCGCCCCGATAGCCGCACCAACAGCACGCACAGCCGCCGGCTTGCCGATCTGATGCGCAATGTCCGAATACGTGAAGGTTTGCCCATACGGGATCTGGCACAGTGCATTCCATACCGCCATCTGGAAATCGGTACCCTTGTAATCCATTGCGAACTCAAACCGCTCCCGTTTCCCCTGAAAATAGTCCGCCAGCTCGGCGGCATATGGCTGCATGCCCGCATCATTCTGGAATAGTTCACAGCCAGGAAATTTCGCGTTCACCCATTCCTCCAGCTCTTTGAACGGTTTATCCGGTGATCCGATGTAGCATAAACCTTGCGGCGTGGCCGCGATATATATGTTCCAGTCATCATGACGCAATCGTGTCCAGCTTATGATCGAATGATTAGATTTCATGATTATGCACCTCCGCACTCGTATTGTTCAGATATTGCCCTCGATAGCTCAGGGGGGTCCTTCCCGTCTTCTTCTTAAACAGCGTGATAAAATAGGCCGTGTTCTCTAGGCCCACTTGATGGCCGACATCCGAAATAGCCAGGCTGGTATTCGCAAGAAGCTCTTTGGCCTTGCCGATCCGGTAATCCTGAATGTATTCCATCGGAGTCTGCCCTTTGACCCGCTTAAAAATCCGGTGCAGATGGTACGGACTGCCGTGGCTTACATCCGCCAAGACATCCAGCGTCAAATGATCCGTATAATGCGCATCGATATACTCGGCAACGAGTTCGATCCATTCGTGGTCCGGCAGGCGCTCGCCGGTCGGCTTGCACCTTTTGCATGGCCGGAAGCGCTCAACCCTCGCTTCATCCGCCGATTGAAACACGCGCACATTTTCAAATTTCGGGGGCCTGGATTTGCAGGATGGCCTGCAGAAGATTTTCGTCGTCTGCACCGCGTAGAAAAACTTGCCGTCACTGTCCTTGTCATTGTCGATAATGGCTTTCCACTGGGCTTCGGTCGGTTGTATCCGGTTTGCCACGTTTCCTCACCTCCGCTAACATTATAACCACAGGAAGATCCGGTTGTACGCTTTTTGGAATATAAGAGCAAGATAACAAAATTATGAGGTCCGCGTTTATGGTACAACTAGTATAGAGTAGATCAGGAACGAAAGGAAACGATGATCATGCATAAACCCGACCACAATCGCGGCGACAAGCCGTATACCATGGACCAACCACAACGGCTTCCCATGGACAGCTGGGAGGATCATATCCATACGCTAAAGCTATTCGTGCCGAAGGAATTCAGCTTTCAGGAGAACCTCAATTATTTGCAAAGATCGCCGAATGAATGTCTCTTTACGATTCGGAACGACAGCATCTACCGGGCTATCCCGCTTGAAGATGACACCGCCGTAATCGAAGTCAGCGCCGGGAATCAAGAGCAAGCGATCCTGGTTCGATTTCTGGGGAATACCACACCGACCGAACCAAGCAAGCGGGCGGAGGTAGCCATTTATGTCCGGGACTGGTTCGATCTAAACACCGATCTTGTGCCGTTCTATTCGATGGCCGAGACCGATCCTCTGCTCAGTCAAGCCGTCCGGTCCTTCTACGGGCTTCGCAACATGGGCATTCCGGATCTGTTCGAGGCTTTATGCTGGGGCATTCTGGGACAGCAGATTAACCTGGCTTACGCGTATACGCTAAAAAGGCGATTCGTCGAGGCCTTCGGCAGACGCATCGAGTGTGAAGGCGAGGTTTACTGGATGTTTCCAAGGCCTGAGGACATCGCGCCGCTGCGTGTTGAAGACCTAAGTGGACTTCGGATGACCGTGAAAAAATGCGAGTATCTCCTCGGAGTAGCTGGGCTTATGACGGATGGAAAATTAACGAAAGAACTGCTGCTGGAAGCTGGCAGCTTAAAGAAAGCGGAGAAACAACTGGTCGGCATCCGTGGCATCGGACCGTGGACGGCCCATTATGTGCTGATGCGCTGTTTGCGAATGTCAGCGGCTTTTCCCATCGATGATGTGGGACTGCATAATGCCATCAAACATCTGCTGGGACTAGAGGCGAAGCCGACGAAGAAGGAGATTCTGGAGCTGTCCGCAGGATGGGCGAACTGGGAATCCTACGCCACTTTTTATCTGTGGAGGTTTCTCTACTAACAAGTCCACACAAAATAAAGAGGACGTCTCCCTCTTCTGCCATATACCAGACAGCTGGGAGACCTCCCCTATGATCACTTCATGGATTGGAGACCGCTATTCAATGAAATACAGTTTACCGTCAACCTCAAGCGAAATGGCAGATTGCGAAAGATCATCCTTGAGCTTCTTCGCATAGTCCACCACTTGATTGAGCGAATCCTTGTCGAGTTTCTCGGCAAAAGCATACACGATGGTTACTTTTTCCTTGATCAAGGTTTTGTTGTTATCCACCCAAGCCCCTTCGCCCGGTATTGCCGTTGCCCCGCCAAACCAGCCGGACAGCTTCGTCAACGCTTGATCGACAAACTTCTGATGAGCCGCATCCGTGATGGGAATATCCCCCTTCACGGTGGAAGGCACGTAAATCTTCACGACGTGATCCAAATGGAACTGATCGTTCAGGGCGCTCTGCGTAATGGCCGTTGCCGTCGGATTGCCCTCTGCGCTAAAAGACTGCTGAACCGGTACTACGATAAGCGTTAACAATAATGCCGCTGCAAATGCGATAAGCCAACCTTTTCTTTTCATGTCCATTTCTCCCTTATGTATAGTGTCGTGTCCGTACGGAATCAGCAGAGTTTCAGTTGTTACATACAACTTCTTGCCGTTTGTACGGTACAAACTAGCACATATTATATACTGACCTTTGTGTATCAGCTATGGGACGTACGGATTATATTATGCAAAATCATGTAAAAAAGCCGATATTCCCGATGAACAAACTTAGGGAATTCAGCTTTGGTCAACTAACTTCTTATTTTATTGTCCCGATCCAGGATAAACTCTCCACCGTTCGATGATCCATGCTGCCGTTCAATATGGCTTGCACGTCATGCAGCGCCTCTTGCAAGTGGACCCGTTCGCCTGGCAGTCCGGTATAAGCTTCGGCAACGTAAAAAGGCTGCGTTAGATAAGCTTCGAGCCGTTCTCCCCGCTCATAAACCTCCATTTCGGATGACGGAATGGCCTCCAATCCTCGTACTTGAACCAGCGAACGCAGCTCCCGATAGCGGCGGAGCAGCTTCTGGGCGCGCTGTTGGACCGCTAAGTGAGCCTGATCCAGATGAACGCCTTCTAATACGGAAGAGGTGGAATATAACGGGTTCACGGCAGGAAACAGATGTCTTGCCGCCAGATCGGCATCGAAATACCACAGCGTCTCCAGCGGTCCGTAAGGCATGTCTTCATCAACAACCGCACCTTTAAGGTCCACAAGAAAAGTCGTGATTTGCTGGATGCCTTCCTGTTGAAAACGTTCCTGAAGATCATAGATTTTACCGGTTAAGACATGCTCCCGGTCCGCGGCAAACACAATTTCTTTATCGGTATTCGCATGTGCAACGATAGAATAGATTTCTTCTATTGAAGAAGCGACCCGCTCTACGTCATTCAGCATATCCTGCAGCTCCGGATAGTTCCCTTCCGGCTTCAGCAGAATCGTCATATACCCTTCCTGCTTGAAGTGATGAAACAACTCCCCGAGCAGCACCAGCTGCCCCATACCGGGACGAGCTACCAGCCCGACGGTACCGCCTCTTGCCAGAGGAGCGAATAGATCAAGAGGCTTAATGCCCGTTTCGATCATCTCCACGCTTTCCCCGCGCAGGATCAGTTCGTCAAGGCTGCATTTCGCCAAGGCTGCCAGCGCGGCTATGGTGCGAACTTCCGCCCGGCCTACGGGTATTTTTCCCGTACATAGATTGGAAACCGTGGCGGGCCGCAATCCGACGGATTTGGCTGCGCTGGTGAGGTTCGGAACCCTTTGTCGTAAAAGTGATACATTCAGCTTCAGATTGTCCAAGTCCGTACACCCTTTTTGTGATAGTTTATTGATTTCTTCTCCATCTCTCTCAGAAAAGAGTCTGCGGTGCGAACAAACTCGTCCGCATCCGGTTCGAAAATATTATGATCATGCTGCTCGAATTCCACGATTCGTGCCTGAGGCAGCGATAGCTTATATTGTTCCACTGCTTCTAATGATAACCCGGGATGCGGTTTTACGCCACGTATAATGAGAACAGGGCATGTGAATCGGGACAGGTCGCTCCAAAATTCTACCTTCGCGGAATCCTTCTGCAGGGCATGCAGGGCCGATGGTTTCATCCGGTCAAATAGCTTCTTCCCTCTCCAAGGCGGAAGCGTTGCAAAGAAATCCACCCATCCCGCTGGCAGCTGGGTATGTATCGCCGGATAGTCTCCGATGATCAAACCTTCAATGCGTTTCGGGTTCCGAATGGCATAACCTAATTGATAGGCTACCCCTCGCGAGTACCCCATGAGTACGAACTGTTTCAGTTCAAGATGGCGAATGGCCGCATCCAGATCGCTGATATGATCCTCGAGCGTGTATCCCGAATCAGGAGCATCACTTTGGCCACGGCCTCGGAGCGTAATGACAACGATATGCCTGGGCGACAGCGTTACCATTTTTTCCATAATGTCGATATAATCCTCGGCCGACTCGGAAAGGCCCGGGATGATAACCAGTGTGCTTTGTCCATTCCTAAGTTCTCGATGTACCTCCGTCACGTGAATATGTACCCCATGGTTATTGACCATCGTTTCGTATAACTGCATGCATGAGCCCTCCTATAAAATCGACATTTAATTATGAAGTTTAATCATCGGGATATCCTTTTCAGTCGCTAAGCCAACACTTGATGCATTCTTTCACCTCAACGTGCCAAAAGGCAATAATGCATGCACGCCCTTCAGGATATTCACGATCTGGGTTACTCTCAGATCCACCGTCAAGGTGGCATATGCGTACGCCTCCGTTCTCGAAATGGAATAAAGCTCGGTCATGAGATCCAGCATCCCGCTCAAGGCCATCCACATCGCTTCGTCCAGGTCCTCATGGAATCCCATCGTTAACCAACCGGTACTCGTCTTTGCTCTGGGCATCTTAATGGGCATGTCGTCACGGACATGAAAGGTTAGGCTCACCTTCTCCATGGGACATTCCAAAGCGGGACCGCTAACTTCGCCGTCGCCTTGAGCCGCATGTCCATCCCCTGTTGAGAACAGTCCGCCATCTACCGGAATCGGCAGATACAAGGAGCTCCCGGCGGTTAATTCTTTGCAATCGAGATTTCCTCCATAAGGACGCGGCACAAAAGTCGTATGCTGACCTTCTTCCTCCGGCGGCATGCCCATAATCCCCATGAATGGCTTCAGTCCGACGCTATACTTGAAATTTTCGAACTGACTCCTGCCAGTCATTGTTTGGGCATCCAATTCAAAGTCCAATGTCATTTCCTGGGTATCGGTCATGCCCAGCTTCTCGTTCCAATAGCTTGGAAACCCACCGGCAGAGGTCCAACCCCACGGCCCGGGAACGACTTCGTTGATCTGAATCTCCAAGGTAAGCCCCGGTTTAGCCCCGTGGATATGCACGGGACCCAATAAGGCATGCCCAAACTGCTTCTCCACCCGCTCCGGCACACGCTCCGTAAACTTCATTCTCGGCGCTCCCGGAGCAGAGCGCTTCGCAAGTCCCCATCCCGCATCCAGGGTTCGATACACTACGGTATCCCCGGACTGAATATAGAGGGCCGGTTCCAGCTCCTTGCTAAAAAATCCGTGAAGCGTGTGAATATCCGGTTGAAGACTATGGATCTTTGACATCCGTTTCTCTCCCTTCACAACAACCATGACTCGATTGGACTTTTTCAATGCGAACCTCCTTGTTACTTTATAGAGTATTTTAAATTACTCTAACAGTCAATCATTATTTACTTTCAAAAGTAATAATAATTACACCTATTGCTACAACACCTCTTCTCAGTACCGCTATGATCCTATAAATCCTCGATCCACGACAAAGTCCCCAACCCGATCACGCAAGCGCGAAGGTTGGGGACTTATTGATGTTTGTGCTGAGATGCTATATACGAATAACCACAATAGTTCAAGCATGTCATTTATCGAGGAGCACGCCATCCTTATCAAAGAACTTATAATCCCTGAATGTATACGATTGCTCATCAGACGGCGGTAAATCGATATAGGATACATACGAGCGATAGGGAGCGAATGTTTGTTCAAGCAGTTCCCCATTGACCTTGACCTGCATTTTGGCGATCGGGCTCGCCGCACTAGCTACGATCATGACCCGTGGAGTTTTTTCCTTAGGGTAATTGAGCATGAAAAAACCAAAAGCATCTCGATCTGCTTCTATATGATTCCATTCATAATTTCCTTTAGCATTTCGTGTGAACTGAATGTAAGCCGGAATTTGATCGGATGTAAATGCAACCACTCGGCTATCATGGTTATCGTGAATATCCAGAACGTCGATTGCCTTATTTTCATATCCATCAATGGAATGGATGACGTTCACGATGGATTCCTTGTCGTTACCATACAGCTTCATCTTGTTGCTGCTTAGCATATAAACCGACAAAATCGTCATACAAACAACCAAACCGAGTCCAAAGAGTACTTTGCTTTTTTTAGAAATTGCGATCACGCCCCTGATTGAATTCTTCGCTCATTACGAAATTGCCTCCTCCTGATTATATGATGGCGACTAGGTTTTTGCAGCTTTTTATGTCCAAAGATAATTTCCTTACAGCAAAAAAAGAACCGTTCCCTTGGCAGTTGTCCTGCTAGGAACGGTTTAACACCATATTCAACTGCAAGCGTGCTAGTTCATGATGAAGCCTTTATCATGACGTTCATGTTCATTCGGAAACATCCCATTATACTCCATCCTCGCTTCATGGCTTTACGCTGGAATCGCGCACGACCATCTGCGGCATCAATTTCACGGCCCGCTCCTCCCTCGGAATTCCCATTATGCGATCCATCAGGATCTGGGCCGCTTTGCGGCCGATTTCCTCCTGCTGCAAAGCAACGGACGTCAACTTGGGATATACGCGGGAGGCAATGTCCAGATTATCCATGCCCACAACGGCAACGTCATGGGGAATTTTTAATCCGGCTTCTTCGCAAGCTTTCATGACGCCGATCGCCATTAAGTCGTTCGCGGCAACGATGCCCTCGGGGTGGTCGGGCCCTTGCAGCCACGCTTTCGCCATCGCATAACCGCCGCTTTCCGTATAGTCGGATTCGGCGATAAAACGAGGAGCCAAGGGGATTCCTGCCTCCAGCATGGCATCCCGATACCCGCAGAACCGCTCATGGCCGGTCTGCTCGCCGAGATTACCGCCGACATAGGCGATGCTGCGCAGACCTTGCTTGATCAGATGCTCCGTGCTTTGCTTGATTCCGTCATACGTATCCACATATACGTAATCGAAGCGGTCGCTGCCACCTGGCGACACGTATTTATTCGTCAGCACGACCGGAGCCTGCAGCGCATTGATAGCCCCGATATTTTCTTCTCCAAAATCGAAAGACACCATGATCATGCCGTCGGCGACGTTTTCCCGAAGCGTCTGAATCGCCTTCATCTCCTCCTGGAGCCTGTGCTTGGTGTAGAACAGAATCATCAGGTAATCATGCTCCTCCAGCACCTGATTGATGCCGTTGATCATATCAAAATAGAAAGGGTTGCATATATCCGGAACGGCAAAAATGATTTTATTGGTTTGCCTCAATTTCAGCATCTTCGCTGCATGATCGGGTGCATAGTTCATTTCTTGGGCAGCCGCCAGAATTTTGCTCTTCGTCTTGGGACTGCAGTAACCTCTCCCCGACAAGGCTCTGGACACCGTGGAAGGAGATACGCCTACCCGATCTGCAATGGTATAAATTGTATGTTTGTCCATCCTATCCTCCATTAACGACCATGAAACTGACAAGCAGATGCAACAGGGTTCATGGCTTCACACTATCACCATACCGGAAGCTAAGCAATAGCGCCTGCTTATATAACCTCCCGCTCATCGTTATCCGGGAGTTCCGGGAATGGCCCATGGGGCTCCGCCTGATACCAGAACGCCGTCGATGCAATATCGCTCTGCTGCGGCAGGTATCTGCCTCCGGACCTCCAGCCGAGATCCTGGATCGTGACGCGAAGATCGCTTTGGAAGCGGATCGGATCCATGACATGCCATCGATACATGCCGAAGCGCTGCTGACTGCGATATAATCCGTCCGGCTTCAGCACTTGGTGCATCCCCAGATAAGGCGTCGAGTAGGTTCGATACGTACCGATCGGCTGTTCCCAGTTCCACGCTCCGCCGAAATAATCCTCCGTTCCCGTACCGCAGATGGTCGGGTAATCCTGGTCCCCGTCCATATAAAACTTGATCTCCCCTTCGCCCCACCAGCCGCTGTTGTTCACCTGCCAGGCAAGGTAAGTTCCTACATAGTGCCCCTGTCCCTTCACGCCATCCAGGATCGTGTAAACGTCCTTATAAGGAACGGGATTCGTTCTCCGCCACTGTGCATGAAAATAAGCCTCGTCTTCGGGGATGTCCGTCAGGGTATAGTCGATTTGGTAGTAAAGGACCGCCTTTTCCGGCGCGCGATTCTCCATCGTCAATCGGGCTTGCTTGCGAAACGGCATCTGCCAGTAGCTGTTCATGCCGCCGGCCGGATTAACGGCAACCGGAATCGAATTGACATCGCTTCGTTCACCCCACCCGTTACAGAATAAATCGCCCACCGGAACCTCAACCGAAGGGTCCTGCTCTTCGTCCCAATACATGCGGATGATCATATTGCGCCACAGTGACGGATGACAGGTCAGCCAAATATGCTGAATGGCCCCAGGGCCTTGAATGTCACCCATAGTAAAGGTTTCTCCCGGCATAATCTCCACGGAAGGAGACACCTTCCAGCCCGCGCCCAGATCCCTGGAAGCCGCTGCACCCGTGCCGTCCGTCGCCATGCCCCCTTTTCCTTTCTCGCCTGTAAAATTCTCCGCGCTGATGGAACTCGTCTGCGCATTAGACAGCTTGGATAAGTTTCCGAGATGCATGTTGAGCCCGTTAAAGTTCATCATCCGTAATCGCTCCTTTAATGTGTGATATCGTACCCGTACCGGTCTTTCAACGTCTGACCCAGATGGGCCTTGATCCGCAGGTAAGCTTCGGCGGCCGCGCCGTTCCCCCAATCAAAAATGGTGAAAGTCCCCATGCCCCGCCCGTCCTCACCTACATCGCCGTCATGACCGTAATTCTCCATCATGAAGCCGTAATCCTTCTCGTTAAAGAAAGGATGCGCCCGTTCCCACTGCTGCTTTGTTTTTATATTCTCGGGGCAATACATCATGGCAAAAGAGGCCTGCAATGCGGCAACACCGCGTTCAATATATTCCGGTTGGTCCAATTCCACGCCATATTGAAGGATCAGCTCGGCAAACAGGCTTTGCCTCGCGTCATTCCACTCCCCGTCGCAGTTCATGACGCCGAATCCGCCCAATACGTCAACATGCAAATAGGGAGGCTGCCAGGAGGCTTGCGTCATCAGCATTTCATCCAGCACACGTTGGCCGAGTGTCAGATATCGCATCTCGCCGGTCGTCTTGTACATCTGAAATAAGGCCTCCGCCGTCCAGAACATGGAGAAATTGCACTGCTTGAACATGTTATTCCTAACCACCTTGCGGCCGGGGAGCTCTTCGCGGCCATAGGAGCAGCAGGACCAATACGTCTCGAAATCCTCCCATCTGCCGGACGGCACGATCTCGTTGATGACAACCTCCAGCGCCCTTACTGCCGTTTCAAGATATTTGGGATCCGGCCGCATGTCGTGCAGCTTCAGCAAAAACGTGACGGAGAGCGACGTCTCCGGAGACTCCCGTAGAATATCCAGCGGCACTAACGCATCTTGGTCAAGCCAGGCCGGAAAATAGCCCTTCTCGTCCTGAAGAGCCAGAAGCGCATCCGCATAGCGTACGGCGTATTCCATGAGCCTTGGATCCGGCTCGATTTCATCATGCCAGCGAAGCATGAGCAGCGCCGTCCAGCTCATGTCCAGCACATGGTAAGGCGCTTTCGCGATCGAGCCCCAAGGATCGGCCGGATTGCGATTGGAATTCCCCCAGAAGGCATGGTCCCAACTACCGGACCGGTTAACTTCCTGTCCCTCCACCATCACCCGCTTCATCTCCGTCGCAATAACGGCGGGAAAGAACCCTCTGCGCTGCGGAGCAGCAAGAGCCAGCTCTTTCATGAGCCTGGCCTTGCGAACCAGTTCCGGATCATCCTGTTTCTTACCGTAACGATAAATGCCTTGCGCCGAACGAAGGGAGCTGAACCACGCTTGGTTCCAGATCGATCGGCTTTCCCGTTCGTTCGGAACACCAGGATAATTCGGGCTTTGACTCACGTCGGCAATGAATACGGGAGCCCCGACCTTCAGTCCGCTCCATACGAATTCCTGCCACACCGTGTCTTTCCAATGGCGAAAAGCCCAGTCGTAAGCGTGTTTTACATAGTGTTCGAGAGGAGCTCTGTCATGGATGCCCTGACGGAGTCGGGAGTGACCCCATCGCCCCCATAAAAATTGCAGCACCGGCCGCCAGGGGTTCAATGCAGCTTGATCATCCTCCAACGTCATGAGGTAGAAGCCGATGCAGAACGTCCCGGGCGAATAAGCAGCACCCTCCACCTTCTCAAACAGGACGTGATCATTCACACGGGTCCGGCTCATTCCCAAGACGAATTGGTTGTTCGGAGCATCCAGATCCAAGTACCAACGAGCGTCCGCATCCTTCGCGATCAGGTCCAGATCCGGTATCAGTATAAGCAGCCTGGTGCCATCATGAGCAATGAGAGCAGGCGACCGAAAGCAGTGCTGATCCATCACATGCCGGGAAGGCGGCGTTATATGAGGAGCCCAGTGAAAATACGGCTGGAACGCGGGCTCCAGGCGCACCTGCCAGTCATCCTGCCGTATCTCCTGATCCAGCTCAAATGTCATCATGCAGTGATACGTACCTTTATCGATTTGTTTAAGATTCAACTTGGGAGCAACACTCCCTAATTGATCATAATCCCACCGCTTTACATAAGCGTCCGGTAATTGTGCCATAAAGCCCTCCATTCTGCTCGTATTCCGGTAAGGAATCCCCCGCCAGCGACACGACGTCCATTCTTTAACAGGCTGAAATCGTTAATCTGATCCAATTGTCCGACGTTGCCGCCCGACTTCTATCATCGTCCGCCTCAGAAAACCGCGTCATTGTGCCAAGTTAAGGCGAAGTCAATTCCAACATCGCTATGCTTCGTGCCGGAAGCTTAAGCAAACGCAACCCGCCTTCTTCCATGGAGCAATCAATGGCCGGCTCTCCCGCTGTCGTGTACAGCTGCCCGGTCACGGTCGTCTTTCCGTAGTCTTCCGGACGGAGCTCGAAGCTTATTGTCTGCTCCTCTCCGGTCACATTCGCAAAGAACAAGCCGACATCCTCTTGTTCATTCTGCCATGCCGAGTGGATAACGGCGTCGATCAGCAGTTCTCCGGAGTTATTATATTCCGGCGTATCCTTGCCGTGGTTATAATGAAACCACTTCAGCGGCGTCATAGGAACATCGAAGGAGAGCGGCCGAAGCATCGTGCCATACGACCAATACGGCTTCGCGGCACCGATTCGCAGCCGTGCATACAGAGCCAAGTAATCGGCCCTGTTCGCCGAGAAGGCATACCCGCGCGGTTCAAACGGATAATAATGCTCCTCCGCGGTATTTTCGTTGCCGTCCAGCGCCTCCATCGGACTGTACTCGTAATTCAATTCGTACAGGCCGCCCCAGAGATACGTGCGTGCTACCGTAAAATAGTAAAGCTCCCCGATTTCCTCGGTCAGCTTGCCCCAGCCGTCCAATCTCAGCGCGCCGTACTCGTGATATACGTAAGTAAACATCGGGATGAGATAGGCCGCACCTGTTTTGAGCAGCTCCCGGATCGGCCATCCTTCGAGCGGCGCCGCCGGCTGTCCCCCTGCCCGGGCTTGGTAGTAGTCGATCAGATCCAGCATCGTCTCATTCATCATCTCGGTACCCATGGGGATATAGCGTCCGGCTGTTTCGCACATGGCCGCCTTCGTATCGGCATAGTTCCGCCGGTAGGCCTCCTCAATGACGCTGCCGGCTCCGACCGGATGACCGTGGCTGTCATCCATGCAGATCTTCAGAATGTTGTTGGCGGAGATATCGTAGTAGATCGAATCGATGTCATCGCTCTGCTGCAGCGCCGTATCCCGCCTCACATGAAAATCGTGGGTGTACGGATGCGCCGGACAAAGGAACGGAAAGCGGTAAGCATCCACGCTTTTTTTCAGCTCGGGAAACTTCTGCTCGGCTGCTCTGCCAAGCTCTCCGTCGGCTCCGTCAAAATGATAAAGGTAATCGAATTCGAACGGAGCGAAGCGATGCCCTAGCTTTCGGATCAGAGCGATGTTTTCTGGGTTGAAGCGGGTCGGAAACCAATCATCATATCCCCCCGGCACGCCGCTGCCGAAGGTTTGCGGCCGATGCGTCCAATCGGGGCCCAGGATGTGGAGCATCGGCGTTCCGATGCTGTCATGGTATTTTTGTATCCATGCCGTACGATCCGATCCCGCATTGATTCCAAAGGTTGCTGCGCCCATATCCTCATGCAGCCATGGACTGCCTTCCTTCGCAGCCCTCTCCGAAAGCTTGCCGCGTCTACACCACTTCTGTTGCACGGCCCAGCACTTGTACCGGTCAGCGGCTTCGTACCAGCCGCTTCCTGACAGAGTCGACACTTGCACCGGATAATGCGGCTTGATCCCTTTGCCGGGTCCCATATCACTGCAGCCATGGATCACGGAGGCTTCCAGCAAGCCGTTCCCGTTCTTGAAGAAATTGAGCCATTTCGGATGGCCCTCGCCGTCCAGGGCAGCGAGTTGCAGCCCGCCCCTGTCTTTGCCGTAATAGGCAAAAAACTGCATCGTTGCCCCGGAGAAACTCTCCGGATACGGCATGAAACGAAATCCGATTCCGTCCGTTTCAAATACCTTCATCGGATTGTTGACCTCAAAGCCGGTTGCAAAGGAATGGGCGATATAATCCTCCTCGCCGTGCTCCGTGATCGTGGTCAAATTCGGAATAACCGGATATTCCAGGCCCAGCAATCGCGTTCCCGAATGGTTCTCTGCTGCACATCGGAATTCAATGCAATCCGCTTCTTCTGCGAGCTTTACGGAAGCCGTGACGATCATACCTTCCTGCGTGTCCCAGCTCAACCGAACCTGATCTGTCCCGTCTTCCGTATTTTCCCTGCTCCATCCGAAGTTCTGAAAGGAGCTGCTGAAGCCCGCGTCCGTCTCCAAGCGAAATGGATCCGCCGTGCCCGTATCCGCGATATGCTCGATTCCTCTAACGTTATCGCGAATGCCTCGAACCGTGCCGTCAATCTCGCTGATTTCCAGCCGGATAAGCCTGTTCTCAAGTATAATCATGCTCCCACCTCCACCTTGTTGGCTTAGAATGTTACTTCAAACCGGAGATTTTGATTCCTGAAATGATGTGCTTCTGGAAGAAGAGGAACAAGATAATGGTCGGCAGACAGGAAAGCGCCGATCCGGCCATCAGCATGCCCATTTCGGTTGCCCGTTCGGAACGGAAGGTGTATAAATATTGCATGATTTGAAACAGCTCCGGGTTGGTGATTGTCATCGTCGGCCATACAAAGGAGTTCCAATAGGCCAAATAGGAGCCTATGCCCACGATGACGAAGACCGGAAACGACATTGGAATGAAGATATGCGTAAAAATCTTGATCCTTCCCGCTCCGTCAATCAGCGCCGCCTCTTCCAGCGCCATCGGAATATTCAAGTAGAATTGGCGGATAAAGAACATATGACCCGCGGAAGCAATGCCGGGCAATACGAGCACCGCCAGCGTATCGAGCATTCCCATCTCATTCACCACAATGAAGGAGGTCAGCAGAATGGCCATGCCTGGAATGAACATGGTGACGATGACATAAACCCACAACATCGCCTTGAACCGGAATTCCAGCCTGGCGAAGACGTAAGCCGCGGTGGCGTTCACGGCCAAGCTCAGCGCCGCGAAGAGAACGGCGCCCCCGAATGTGACCAGCATCGATTGAATGAAGGTCGCGTCGCTCAGAATATCCGTGTAATTCTGAACCATCCATTTCTTCGGGAAGAAACGGAACGGCGTTGCAAGCACCTCCGCCTTATCTTTGAAACCGGCAATGATGACCCAGAGCAGCGGGAACAGCGCCATGATCGTCACCAGTCCGGTCAAGAGCGTCATCAATGTTTTTTGGACCCCGTTTAACGATTTCATCATGTTATCCTCCTGCCTTCTTATCCGTCGATCGCTTTTTCCGAATTCAGTACTCTGAAGATAATGGCCGAAATACTGCCAAGGACCACAAACAACAGCAGCGATGCCGCAATAGAGTTGCCGACCATGACGTCGTTTCGGAAGTGGTTCAGGATGTAGAGGTTCGGCGTCGTGGTCTCGCTGAGCGGGCCGCCGCCCGTCATGACGAGGGATAGCTCGAACTGGGAGATTTGCGCCGTAAATCCGGTTACGAGCAGATACAGGATCACATTGCGCATGAGCGGAATCGTGATGTACCACATGCGAACGAAGGTGCCCGCCCCCTCGAGTTCGGCAGCCTCATAGTAACTCTTTGGGATATCGTGGAGGCCTGCCAGCATGATGAGCGTCGTGAGTCCGAAGCCCAGCCACACGGCTGGAGCCGCGATGCTCGGCAGCGCCGTTGCCACGTCGGCAAGCCAGGCTTTCGGCTCCGATCCGAACAGCCCGATGATGTAATTGGCCAGGCCTCCGGCATAATCGAAGATGAAGACAAAGATGACCGACGCCACGATTCCGGAAATAATGGTGGGAATGTAGACGGAAGTCTTAACTACGCTTGCGAAACCGGAGCCCAGATCCTTAATGATGTTCGCGAACAGAAACGAGAGAATCAGCATCGTCGGAACGACCATCAGCGCGAACTTAAGCCCTACCCAGATGGATTGGAGAAAGAGGTTATCGGTCAGCACCATATAGAAATTCTGCAAGCCCACAAAGGTGGAATCCTGATAGAAACTCCAATTATAAAAGCTCACCCGCAGTGCATAGAAGAACGGAATGATGACAAAGACGGTCAGCAGGATGACGATGGGAGCGAGCAGCATGTAAGCCACGCCGTTGTCCTGCCGATAATTTTTCTTGAACATGTAGCGTCACCACCATTGGCCAAGGATGAAGCAGCCATCCGAAAATAACATTTCGAAAACCGGATTTCCGGACGGCTGCCAACACTATTTTTTCGGATTCGTTCCGGCAAGTTTATTCTTCGCGATGAAATCGTTAATGTCTTTCTCTGCCTTCGCCAGCGCCTTATCCACCGAAGTACCCTTCATGGCGGACTCGATGGACGTGGCGAGCGCGAAGCTGATGTCCCACGGATAGACCGGCTCAGCCTGCGAATGCGGAATGATCCGCTCGGAGACGAGTGCACGCCATTCATCCTTGGATGCATCCGGATCGGATTTCATCGCTTCGTCCACGGATTTGCGCGGGGAGAACTTGGAGAACTGGGACGTCTTGAAAAAATCGATCATGATGTTCGGGTCGCCTGCGAGCAAATAGGAGATGAAATCGGCCGATTCCTGCGGAAGCTCCGATTTGCCGTCCACCGCCAGCGACCAGCCGCCGAGCGTTGCCGTCGGCTTCGTCAAATCGCCGTCCATCGATGCCATCGGCGCAATCCCTACCTTATCCACCATGTCTTTATAGGTGTTGCGAAGCTGACCGATCGCCCAGGAACCGCAAATCTGGATGGCGATCTTGCCTTCGCCGAAAGGCTTGATGTCCGCATATCCGGCCAAAGCCTGCTTCGGCATGACGCCGGACTGGTAAGCTTTTTGGTAAAAGTCCAAAACGGCCTTGTAACCGTCATTGTTCACGTCCGCTTGGGACCAGTCCTCCGTAACCGCCAGATGACCTGCCCCGTTATACTGCAGCCCCCAGCTCGACCAGCCCAGATCCGGCGCAGTTTGCGCAATCGATAAGCCGAACACGCCTTTCTTGGTCAGCTTCTGGGCCGCATCCAGAAGTTCAGCCCATGTTTTCGGCGGCTGATTGGGGTCAAGCCCGGCTTCGTGGAACATATCCTTCCGATAGAACATCACGGCAGACGGCTCAACCAGTTTCGGATAAGCATAGTACTGACCGTTAACGGATACGAAGTCCTTCATGTTGTCGTACAAATCATCGAAGGCTGAAGGCTCCATTAAATCGTTCAGGGCCATCAGTTGACCCGTTTTTGCCGCATTGGCCACATTGCCGTAGTTGATCGTTCGGATGTCCGGTGCCTTGCCCGCGGCCTGCGCTGCTTTCATCTTCTGGTCCCAGGCGTCGGCCGGAACGATGGTCAGCTTCACTTCAACCTCGCTCTGGGATTTATTGAACTCGCCGACCCATTTCTTGAACCAGGCATCGGTGGTATCCTCGAATTTTTGCGCCCAGAAATCGATCACAACCTTGCCGCTGGCTTCATTCCCGTTGTTTGCGCTTTCATTTTCTGGTGGATTGCTTAAGGCTCCCCCTCCGGGACCGCCGGATCGTCCGCCGCAGCCCGTAACGAGCATCGCCAGAACAAGAACAACGGAGAACAGAACAGGCCAGGATTTGAAGCAGATGGTTTTCTTTTGCATCATGAACCCTCCTTATAATGGATCAAACTATTTAAACGCTGGTCCGCATTTAAACCGATCATTCTTGGAATCCGCGCCTCACTTTTCGAGCGAAGCCTTAAACCAGAAAACATTGTAGGGATCCCATAAAGACAACGTGAAATAGATCGTCTGCCCGTCATTCTCCGTAAATCTATCGTTCATATAGGGCCCGTATAGCCCCGGATAATCCTCGGCTCGAACCAAATCCAGGGGCTCGCCCCATGGCCCCCAAGGCGTCATGCCTTCACGTATGACGACCCCTCGGCCTTCCTTCAAATAGGTCATCAGCCAGCGTTCCAGATAAGAATTCCACACGACGGACAGCTCGCCGACGGTGTCATCCACTACATACCTGGCATCCTTCATATCCGCGCTCCACCTGGGACTGCCGTCATCGTTCAAACCGCTGTAATATCGGTACTCGGACATATTCTCGATGTGCTCCTCGCCCACCTTCATAAGCTGAACGCCGCCAAAGCGGCCTGAAGGAATCCCCCAAAAATAAATATCCGAACCGCCTGTTTCATTCTCCACCTTATAGGGGCTAACCTGGATGAAATTGCTGTCTCCCGGCCAACGGAGCCGGTCCTGCAGCTCCCAGGTTTCACCGTTATCGGTCGATTTGGCCACGCTGCTGTAATTGGCGTCCCACTTCCCCTGATCGCCCCAATGGTTGACCGACATGTAGTACAAATACAAGGCGCCGCCTGCCGCAATGCCATGGGTTGGAATTTTCGTCATTTCTTCGTAATCGATTTTGGCGGAAGGCAGCAGTTCCTTCGCCGTGCCGAATTCATCCGTGATCATTCCCTCGAATGCGATACCGTCAGCCGGATGAGCGTCCGTTGTATAGGCTATCGTATTGGAGCGCCAGTAGCTTCCCCCTCCGCCTGTCTGATCAGGCGCCCTCTCGCCGAACGTATCCCCGAACACGAAGTAAGTTCGTTCCCCGTCATTCATCATGGAACCCAGATCGGTGCCGTACACGGCGTATTGATCGGTACGATTGGGTGAGGATTCCCCGGTTAATTGCGAAACCTGCTCCACGCCGGTCATGCCTTTTAATAAAAAGCTTTTGTCAGTCGCATCAAGCAGAGGATTCACCTTGCTGCCCCCCGCGCAGCCGCATAACAGCAAAATCATGCCTGCGTAGAGGGCATTTTTCCATTTCAAGCTCATCTCCCCTTTCGATCTGATTGTGGATTCCTGTATTCCACCCGTGAAAATCAGGGATTGTTATGACCGAATATCTGATTCAAACTTGCAGGATTGAGCGGCTTCGTGTCCGGCATAGGCAAGCGTTTATCCACCTTTGGCAGCTTCGGGAAAGAACGATGGGGTTCCGCCTGGTACCAGTACGCCGTCGAGGAAACATCGTCGCTCCGATGATTGTTATGACCGTGCTCGATCGTGACCTTGATGCTGCTATCGAACATGATCGGATCCAGGATATGATACCGGTACGTGGAGATTTTTCCGCTCCAGTTCGGGCCGCCGCCCATAATGATGCCATGGTACGGGGTGCAAACCTCCTGTTGCGGACACCAGGCCGTATTGAAATAATCCTCCATGCCCGTGCCGTGCAGAGTCGGAGGCCATGGCTCCCCATCGATGAAGATCATGTCGTCTCCTTCGCCGTACCAGTTCCACTCTCGCGTATCACGGAGGTTATGGACATTGAAGTTGCAGCCGATGTAATGGCCCTTCCCAACCGCGTCCAAAATGACATAGTTGCCGCTGCCCGTCGTATTCTTGCCGCCGAATTCGTAGAAGGCGTTATCCACCCCGTGATCCGCGATCCCGTCGGTAGGATTTTCCCGATGCCACTGGGCATGGAATCGCAGTTCCTCCTCGGGCAGCTTATCGTACGATTCATAATCCACATAGAAATAAAATTTAATCGGATGCTCCGCTTCGCTCTCGATCGTTATACGAGCGCCATTCCCATACGGCATGCGGAAAAAGCTGTTGAATGCTTTGCCATCCTCGGGACTCATCATCAACGCCGCTGATGCATAATTTTTGGTGAGGCCGTGCCCCATTCCGAAAAAATCGCCAATCGGCGCTTCCACGCTGGGCTCGGTCTCCTGGTCCCAGTACATGCGGAGTACGACTTTGCGCGGCAGATACAATTCCTCGACAGGGGCGTCGGTCGCCATGGTCATCCAAATATGGGTGATGGCACCCGCTCCCGGAATGCTGCAAATTTCGGTCAGGTCGCCAGGCTGGATGGAGAAGTAATCCTTATTCCCTCCCAAACGGTCGTAGCTGGATTCCCTTTTTCTTTTTCCGGATCGCTTGCGGCTGAGTGAAAATAACGCTGTTTGATTGTCCATGGATGATCGCTCCTTATAAGTTGATGGCGTTGGTAAAAAGCGCTTCTTAAAACGATTTGCCAACAATGTGACATCGATTGCAGAATTGGTGGATAAGGAATGCAGGCCATGCTACCAACACGACAGCCTGCATTCCTTATGTGTGTATTAACTCGTTGTCTATCCTCGGGCCGAATCCGTTGATCCTTCAGAGTTAAAACTGCTTCTTAACGCTTTCAGCCGTTTCAACACCCCATTTTCGCCCCTGCCCAAATAATCATGAAGTCCTTTATACTCCTTGTATAACTGGTCATACATTCGTACGTTAGCTTCAATCGGCTTGAATGTTTCTTCCCGAACGCGGGCCATCGCCTCCGAAGCTTCCACGATGCTGCCATAACCTCCCTGATCTTTGCCTGCCGCAACCGCACCGAACATGGCTGCGCCAAAAGCGGCCGTCTGGACGGTATCCGCGATCTTGATCTCTTTGCCGGTAACGTCGGCATAAATCTGCATCAGCAGCCGGTTACGCTGCGGCAATCCGCCACAAGCATAGAGCTCCTGAACTTCAATGCCGCTATCGGTAAATGCCTCGATGATCGCCCGGGTACCGAAGGCTGTGGCTTCGAGCAGCGCCCGATAAATCTCCTCCGGCTTGGTCTGCAAGGTCAAGCCAAGCATGACGCCGCTAAGATCGGCATCCATCAGCACGGAACGGCTTCCGTTCCACCAGTCCAGGGCAAGCAGTCCGCTTTGTCCAGGCGCGTATCGGGCCGCTTCCTTCTCGAGCCACTCATGAACGCCAAGCCGCTCTTCTGCAGCCTTAAGCCTAACGTATTCCGGAACTGCCTCATCCACATACCAGGCGAATATATCGCCAACGGCCGATTGTCCTGCCTCATACCCGTAATAACCGGGAATGATCCCATCCTCGACGACGCCGCAGATGCCTTCGCCGGTCACTTCTTTGTCGCTTAAAATCAAGTGACAAGTTGAGGTTCCCATGGCAAGTACCAGCTTCCCCGGGGTTACGACGCTGACGGCCGGTACCATGGCATGGGCATCGATGTTGGCTACGGCTACCGCGGTTCCCGGCAGAAGCCCCGTCATCGCCGCCATACTTTCGGTTAATCCGCCTGCTTTCGAACCCAGGGGCTTGATCGCTCCTCTCAGCTTCGTCTCGACGAGATTTCCGAACCTCGGATCGAGCGAATGCAGGAACGCCTTGGACGGATATCCCTCCCGTTTATGCCAATTGGCTTTATAGCCGGCGGTGCAGCTGCTTCGTGCGAGCTGGCCGGTCAATTGCATGACCACCCAATCGGCAGCTTCCATGAACAACACAGACTGTTCATATAATTCGGGAGCTTCTCTCAGAATCTGCAAAGACTTTGCAAGCATCCACTCGGATGACAGCTTTCCTCCATAACGCGCGAGAAATTTCTCGCCCCGCGAAGCTGCGGCTGCATTGATCAGGTTCGCTTCTTCCTGCGCCGCATGATGCTTCCACAGCTTCACCCAGCTGTGCGGATGGTCCCTCCATTCCTCCGTCATACAGAGCGGGGTGCCGCCTGCATCCAGCGGCATCATCGTACATGCCGTAAAATCGATGCCAATGCCGATGACTTGATCAGCCGATATCGCTGCATCCGACAGCACGCGGGGGATCGATTGCCTAAGAACCTCCAAGTAATCCTCCGGATGCTGCAGCGCCCAATCCGGCTCCAGCTTCAAACCCGAGTGGACCAGCACCTCGTCCATGACTCCATGCGCGTAAGGCGTCACATGCGTCGCTACTTCTTGGCCCGTCGTAATATCGACAAGCAGGGCCCTGCCCGATTCCGTACCGAAATCAACCCCGATGGTGTATAACTGCTTCATATCATCTGCCTCCTATTTGTACAAAGGACCATAAGACGCGCATGCCCGGTAATCGGCAGAAACCGGCTCCAGCCCGCCGAAAGCGGTCCAAGCGCTTGGCCGGAAGATCCGTTCCTCCGGCACGTTGTGCATGCATACCGGAATGCGGAGCATCGACGCCAAAGTAATCAAATCTCCGCCGATATGGCCATAACTCATGGCGGCATGGTTGGAGCCCCAATTACTCATAACGGTGTAAACATCCTTGAACAGTCCCTCGCCGGTAAGGTTCGGGACGAACCAGGTCGTCGGCCAAGTGGGGTCGCTTCGCTGGTCCAATATATCGTGCACGGCCTCCGGGAGCTCCACGGTTATTCCCTCCGCGATGTGAAGGACCGGTCCCACACCCGCGACCATATTGATTCTGGCGATCGTTGCCGGCATGTCTCCCCGGGTCGTGAAGTCCGTGGAGAATCCCCCGCCGCGGAAGAAATCAATAGCCGGACACCACTTGACTGCATCCAGACAATCCTGGACTTCCTCCTGCGTGATATCCCAGAACGGCTTCATGGCCGGCTTGCCGTCTTTCGATTGTCTTCCCGTTCCGTCTAGGGCAGCCGGTCCTGAATTGATCAGGTGGATCACGCCGTTGGCCGCAATGCCCTCCAGCTCGTATCCCGTCACTCGCTTCACGGCATCCGGACTCCAGTATGTACGAACGTCTGCAAACACCTGGGCCGCATTCGTCAGGAGATGACCGAACAGCATCGTGATTCCATTCAGATTGTCATTCTCCGTTGCGACGATATACGGCTCCCTCAGACCGTTCCAATCAAAAGAGGAATTCAATATCGCCTCCATGAAATCCCCCGTCGGAAAGTAATCCGTCCAGGCACGCTGTCCTTGGAATCCTGCAGCCAGTGCATGTCGGCCGAGCGCTTCTTCTCCATATCCCATGGCCGCCAGCTTCGGATTGCCCACCATCAAATCGCGTGCAATCAGCGCCATCTTCGCGACGGTTTCCCAATCCTGTTCCTTCTGTTCTTCGGACCGCTTTAAATGCTCCGGATTAACATCCGTTCCCGGCTTGCAATTCTGTTTAATCCAGGCCAGTGCCCGCTCATATTCGTCATGATCGTAAATTTCCAGCTCGATCCGCCTTACGAATTCGGTCATATCCACATATTCGTTGCGCATCCCCAGATACCTCTGAAAAAAGTTTTCGTCGACGATGCAGCCCGCGATGCCCATGGATACGGTGCCCATCGATAAGTAGGAGGTCCCCTTCATCGTCGCTACGGCAAGGCCTGCCTTGGCAAATTGCAAAAGCTTCTCCTGAACATCCGCCGTTATTTCGGTATCCCCGATATCCTGAACATCGCGTCCATAGATGGAGAAGGCCGGCAGACCCTTCTGATTATGCGCTCCCAGCGCCGCCGCCAGATATACGGCCCCGGGACGTTCCGTCCCGTTAAAACCCCAAATTGCTTTTGGCCTGGTCGGGTGGGTATCCATCGTTTCCGTCGGATAGCACCAGGATGGTGTCACCGAAATGGTAAGACCTACATTCTCCCTGGCAAATTTCTCTTCGGTTCGTGCGGCCTCAGCTACCCCTCCGATACAGGTGTCGGCAATCACGCATTCCACTGGAAGCCCGTTGCTGTGTCTTAGCCGTTCGGTGAGCAAGCGAGCGGTTCGTTTTGCCATATCCATGGTGACATCCTCTAACGATTCCCGGATACCACCCCGTCGGCCGTCCACGATAGGGCGAATGCCGATTTTAGGCAATTCGTTCTGCAATCGATTGCAGATGTTTGATTGATTATGCATCTTCATCATCCTCTCTGTTTTTAGAACGGCGGCATGTACGATTCAGTTCAGCTGTTTGACTTCATTGCTGTATATTTCATAAGCCGGTGGACCCTGCCGGGCTTCTTCCCGTATTCGGCTTAGAAGGATTTCTCCTGCCTTGATTCCCATATCGTAGGGATGCTGCTCCATGTAGTAGAGCCCCGATTCCTTGAGTAAAGGCCCCGCTTCCACCTCGCCAAAAGAAGCTACTGCCATGTCGGCAGGAATCTTCAGGCCGCTGCGCACAATCTCGAGCAGGACGCCCAGGCTCATGCGGTTATTCAGGGAAATGATGGCGGTTGGCCTGCGTTCCGCGTTCAGAAATTGCTGAACTGCCCGGATCCCGTCCTCCGTGGAAAAATCACCGTTATACACCATGGGACCCTCGTTCAGCCCAAATGCCTTCATTGCGTTCCGGACGCCTTCAAGACGGTCCCTCCCCGTGCTTGATTTCGTTGGTCCGTTAACTACGCCGATAGCGGTATGTCCTTCCTCCAGCAGCTTCCGGGTTAGGCGCGAGGCTCCCTCGGTATTGTCCTCGGCTACCAGATCGAGCATCGATCCTGTTTCCGGCGAATCCAGCTTCCTGTCCACGAGCACGATCGGCATATTGGAATCCGCGATCTGCTTGATCGCCGGATCGTTCCCGCCCGACGTTGCCAATACGACGGCATCCACGCGCTTTTCCTGCAGAAGCTTTAGCAATCGTCTCTCCTTCTCCGGGTTCTCGTCTGAGCTGCAAAATATTAACTGAAAGCCTTCTTTGCCTACAATATCCTCAATGCCTCGGGAGATTCCCATGAAATAGGGATTTGAAATATCGGGCACGATCACGCCGATCATGTACGTGCGGTCCTGTTTCAGGCTTCGGGCGATGGCGCTCGGGCGATAATTCAACCGGTTCACGGCCGTCATTACCCGCTCTTTAATTTCATCACTTACGTAATCACTGTTGTTAAGCACTCTTGAAACGGTTGCCGTAGATACTTCTGCTGCCGCTGCTACTTGTTTAATCGTTGCTTTTGCCAATCATCGTTCACCTCGAAATATCATCCTGATTCCTGTATGTAATCGATTACGTAAACGATTACATACACAGAGTACAAGAATGGACATGCTGCTGTCAACCCTCTTTTTAAAATTTTCCTCAAATACAAATCCGGACGGAACGAAGGCGTTTGGCAGCAGGAACTATTCCGGGCAAATGAAAAATCACCGCCTTCGAGAGCGGTGATGGAATGCCTATGTTTCGTGCCGATTTTCTAGTCTACGCACTTCCGGGCAGCCCACAGTCCGCTCTCCCGAATCAGATGACGCACGGATTCTATCCGAAAAGACGGCAAATGATGACCTGGCATCAGATATACCACCCGGCCGGAGCCGTAGGGATGTGCCCACGCCGCAGGCCAGCGCTGGCCGTCATGCTCGTATTCCGCAAAAACGACCGTTGTTTCATGCGGACTCAATTCGAACCGATAGGGTTCTTCATCGATCGCAAAATCGGTTAAGCTCTCCACGATCGGATGGCTCCCCGATTGATATCGAACGGGCAGCGACGTATATGCGGGATGTCCCGTAAATCGCCCGCCGATTAGCTTTTCCAGCTCCGTGCTCCGCTGCAGCGAGATGCCGTTGTGGATGACTAATAGCCCCCCGCCGTTGCGCACATAGGATATGAGCGCTTGTACCTGCTCTTCGGGCATCTCCTCATCCGAAAACTCTGCGTACGATATGAACAGATCATATCCCTCCAGCTTATCTTTTTGCAGTACGGCGTAATCATCCGTGCATTCCACGTCCATCGCAGGTTCGAAAATGGTTTGCAGTTCGCGGTCAATCTGCGTAAACGGATGATATTTCGCTCCCTCGTATTGTCCCAGCGCAATGGCTTTCATTGATTTGCAGTCTCCTCTCCCGCCCTTTTACCAGGGCCACACTTGTCCTTCATAATCCAGAAAAATCGGCTGTTCGCCAACGTATGCCTTATGGTCCATCACAAGTTTCATGATGCGATCGGCAGACATGTCCGGCGGCACGGCCGCTTCTTGATTCAGTTCGCCGCTCATGTAGGATTGCAGCCACCCGGGATAGAACACCATGACCTGTCCTCCATCGGCCGACAGATGCTGATGCAGTATCGAGGATTGCATATTGAGCGCGGATTTCGACATACAGTAGCCGTACATCTCCTTGCGTTTATTTCTGCTAACGCTGCCGGCTTCGGAAGAGATATTGACCACGAGCTTGTTGTTTCCTTGAAGCAGCAGATCGATAAGAGCATGACTTACCCGAAGAGGTCCAAGGGTATTGACGTTGTAGATTTGGGCCATGTCGGCAAAATCCAGTTCGTCCTGAATGTTCGCCAGATCGGACCGTTTCGTGATGCCGGCATTGTTTATGAGCAGATCCAGATGAGGCGCCTTATCCCGGATCAGATTAGCTGCCTGCTGCACGCTGGCATCGTCGCCGATATCAAGCGGAATCAGCTCCAGCTGGTCCGGATAATCCTCCAGCAATCGATCCAGCGCGTCCCAATCCTCCATATAGCGTCCGGCAAACACGGTGTATTCGTTTTCAAGAAGCCATTTCGTCAAGCTCAATCCTAAACCCCGATCGGCTCCCGTGACGCAAGCGATTGTTTCCAATGGCCAACAACTCTCCTTTATCCAGTAAATGCGGTGCAACCGATATACAGGAGTTCCCCCCAATTGCCATTCCTGCGCAACCTCTTCGAATGCTTTTTTGCAAACGTTTAAGTATAACCAGATACTGCCACACAATTCTGCGTGATATTCATTCAGGTCGGCTTTAGATCAATTGATCATTTAAATATTCGTTTTTCGACAATATGGACCTAAACCTTGAGATGGTACGATGACCGATGGGTACGTCATTCTCCTTAAACAGTATGATTCCTCTCAAACAGGCTATGGCTTCAAACAATTCAAGGTCATGTTCATCATAACGATACTCGTCATAAAATGCGGCACGATAGATGGAGGCTTGCTTTTCGCCTGCAAATACCCACATTACGATAATCGACCAAGCAACATCATATCTGGGATCCCCCCATTGGGCGTTCGTCCAATCGATTACCGTCAGCTTGTCTTTAGCCTCAAGCATATTGCCCAGGTGGTAATCGCCATGGATCAAACATGACTGTTTCATATCCGCACGCTGAAGAAGTTCTTCCAGAAGAATTCGAATATCGGGGTGGTTCTCGATGCGAGGAAAGAAATAATCAATAAAATCATATCGGGGTAATCGGTCACCAATAAAATCTTCAAGCGGGAGCTTATGTATATCCGCTAAAATCTTCACCAGCTTCGTTAGTTTACGCTGATCGACCGTTTGAACGGGCGTTCCGTCATAACTGGTCAACAATGTTGAATCGCCATTTCGGTCCGTTCCCCAGCCCACGGGCTCAGAGACCGAACTTCCATGCGTGAATAAAGCATTCAAAATCTGATATTGAGCATGTACATTCGGCTTGGACGCTTTGTTCCATACTTTCAGTACGTAGGCTGCCGTTGGCGCGGCAATTTTGATGACCTCTGCCTCCAGCCCCGAATCCAAGGAGACTGTATGAAATGAATCTTCATGCTCGAGCAAAACTTCAAGGGTATTGCTTTTCTCCACCCAGTTGATTTCCCGCAATGGGTTTCCGATGTTCATCACTGCCTTTCAAAGGATGTTAGCTTAGCCCCTAGCGACCAACAGGTTACAAGCTCATTTGGTATACTCCAGCCTCCCCGAGAAAATCTTTTCTGGTCAATCCTTTTTCTCCAAGCAATATGCGATAATTCGTTATCGTACCATCATGTGAAATAAAAAATGTTTTTTTATGGCGTTCCCCGATCCACGCTAATAACCGCGCAGCATATCCTTCGAAAATATCTTGTTCGATCCTATTGATCCCTTCTTTCCAGCAATCCAAATTGAAATCAAGAAATTCAGTATCTCCATACAGATTGGTAATTTCCGTTTTACAAAGGATGTGATCACAAGCTAAAAAAGGAAGTTCGGGGTTCTGAGGAAACATTCTCGGACCAACCAATGGAGAAATAATGAAGTCCATGCCGTTATTTATAATCGCTGCCGTCTCAATTGTACGTTTAGTCGGACTTACCAGAACTAAATCATCAGGATCAATGTTAATTTCATTTCGTAGCTGCGTTACCTGAAATTTGCCGTACTCTGTAAGACTAGGATGCAGCGTATTCAACCGATTCGGATAATCATTGAGATGTTCTCCATGACCATGCCGAATAAATGTGAATTCCATTTTCCGCCCTCCTTAGATCAAATCCCATATTAAGTATTCTATGATTTTATTGGGTAATCCTGCCCGTTAGCTTAATGAACGAAGTGCAGTGAAATATTTAAGTGCTTTTCTAACCGGTTCATGAATTAAGGAGAGTTCGCGAATCTCCCTTTGCTTCATTATCGTACGGAATTAATTCATATAAGGCACGAACGTCACAACCGATGGAATCGGCGATCGATATGGCAATTTTGAGTGGCATCACTCTTTTGTTCTCCATAAAGTCGTAAACTCGTTCCGGTTTAATAAGCAAGTCTTTTGCCAGCCATTCCGCTGACTTCCCGGATTCCACCAATCGTTCATTCAGTAAGCAACGTCCTAGTTCAAATTTCAAGAAATTATGACCTCCCACAGAAGATTTACTTAACCTTAAGCGTTGTCCGTTGCCAGCATGAATATACTTCATACATGAAATAGAAAGCATGCGCATCCGTTCTTTCGAAATATGCGATATCTTACTTTCCAGATTGTACGGGGTGAACACGTCGACATGTCGGAGGATATCCGGATTTACGTTCAATTCGCGGAAAATGTCGTACGCGTCTCCGGCCCGCAATGGATACATATCCCGCATTCAAGAATACCTTCGGTGCTTACTGCTTGTTCGCATTGTTCATGCACTACGGAACAAGGGTTGCGACATCTTTCAGAGGTAACGCCATATTTCGGCTCATTCCTTTTGGTGATGCGAACATAGATCCGTACAACAAAAAAAACCGCGATATCCGCGGTTTTCGAATGTGTAATCATACCTGCTTAGTACTTAGCGATACTGACCCGATCCCCGATCAGAGGAAATTCGCCGATCCGAAGCTTCGCGCTTCCGTATGGAACCAGCTCCAGTTCCGTAACAGGCTGGCCGTCCGTGTTCGGATGCAGCGGTGGGTTTCCGGCGTTGTTGCCTTCCATTTTCCAATCACGGATCAGCTGGCCCTTCACCTTCACTCGTACCGGTGCATCGGCAGCCAGGAACGGTTGACGGACCACCTCCCGTTCCACTACTTCGAACGACGTATCGGCCATCAGTCCGTATTTCCATGGGGAAGCAGGATAGAGCTCCCAATCGTGGAACATCTCGCGCTGCCGGATCATCTGCCAGTTCTCCTTCACGGGCAGCGCGTACACCAGCGGTCCTCTTGTAATGCTGGTTGCGTACATGCTGCGTGACTCGGTCTTCACTTCCATAGGCAGATACAGCTCCAGTAGATCGCCGCTCTGCCAGGTCTGCACGATCTTGGCATAACCGGATTCTGCCTGAATTGGCATTTCGCGCCCGTTCAAGGTAATGACGGGATGGTCGCACCAGGCCGGGATGCGCAGCGATATCGGGAACGATTCCGCTCGTTCAAGCGACAAATGGATTTGCACGCGATCCTTGAATGGATATTCGCCGGTGACCGAAACCTCAGCGGACACGCCCTGACGGCCAACCGTTGTTCTAACCGTACAGGGAGCATAGGAAACGGCAACTAGCCCTTCCTCCTGGTCCTTCATCCACAGGTGCGAGGCCAGCTTGGGCCAGCCCTGATGCATATTGGCCGTGCAGCATCCGAAATTCGGCTCCAGGCCGAATACGTTGGCATCGGGACTGTTGCTCCATGCCCGCGGAGCGACGTTGCAGATCATCTGGTTGACCTGCTGATCATACTGATGCGAGGTCCAATCCGCAGAGATGGCGGCAGGCAGCGCATTAAACGCGACCTTCTCCAGAATATCCCCGAAGCGACCCTCCCCGAAAATGCGCGTCAGCTGTTCCATCGAAAACATATACTCGACGACGGCACACAATTCAACCCCTTGGCTAGGATGGGTGCCGGACAACCATTCGTCTCCCGAGAACATGCCGTGCGCTTGCCCGTGGTACGTCATCAAGGAATCGATGCCCCGGTGGACGCTTTCCCGCTCCACCGGATTTCCGTGTAATTCATACAGCACGCCCGGCGTTTTGATGCCCATCGCCACGTTCACGACATGGGTTGTCCAATCCCATTCTTCAACCTTGCGCCAGAACGGAAAATCATGAAAAATACCGCTCCAGTCCGTGGTTTGCTCGGCGATCGTATCCGCAAGCTTCAGCAGGAAAGGCTGCGCTGTTCGTTTATGCAGCCACACGATGCACAGCAGCATCTCGGCCCCCCTGGTTTTGGCCCAGCCCCGCAGCGGCTGTTCCTCAATGACCGAATGGACGTAAGTAAAGAACTTCGTCAGAAACGGAATGATGCGTTCGTCGCCCGTTGCTTCCTCATGCTGCATCATCACTTTCAGCATGATCATGTAATGCCACCAATCCTGATCCTTATCGATATCCTGATTTACGGAGGTGATGCGCGCCGGACCGAACATGCCGTTCTCCTGCTGGCTGGCAAGCGACCACTCGACCCATCGATTCGCTTTAGCGATCAAAGACGCGTCCTCCAGCAAATAAGCTAAAGGAAGCAAACCGTCGACATAATACGGTCCCCGCTCCCAGCTCTCTCCCTGGCCGCCAAGCCATCCGTTGTCTGCTCCGACGTCCTTCCACTGTTCCTCCAAATGTCCCGTAAACCCGCTTGCTTGAATCTCCAGCTGATCCTTAAGCCAGCCTTCCGGCTTAATCGCTCTAAGCGGCAAACTATGAAAAGCCGTCTGATGCAGCATCAACTTCCACGCTCCTTGTTCTGTCTTATAGGTGCTTACTCAGGTAGAAATATAACATCTCAACCGGCGTTTCCCTATACACAGAAACAACATCTTTTTATCCGATTACAACATCATGATAGATTGAATCCGGAGCAACAAAACGATTATGATGGAGAAAAGCTAGTTGAGAAGGAGGACCGGCCGGTGATGATCTTCCAGTTTACGGCTCCGCCATTGCCGCATTATATGATTTGCGGAGAAGATACCTACCAGGAGGGAGACCGACATCCGGATCGATATAACATCGGTGTCTTTGATCTGATTCTCGTAACCAGAGGGGAGTTATTCCTGAAAGAGAACGGAGTATCTTACAGTGTAAAGGCCGGATATCACTTGATTCTAAGACCCGATGCCGCACACCGTACGTACCTGCCCTGTCAAAAGGAAACCCATTTTTATTGGCTGCATTTTCAGACGGTCGGACCGTGGATTGAAGCGGAGGAGCGGATCCCTTTTGCCTTATCGCAATCGGACCACCCTTATGTGCAGTTCGATAATTTCTCATTCTATATTCCCAAACACGGAGAACTGTCTTCGAAAGAGCAGGCCGGACGTCTGATTGAACAGCTGCAGCTGCTTCAGCAATCGCCATCTTCCGCGGCACGCTGGAAACAGCAGCAGCTGATGCATGAGCTGCTGCTGCTGTTCCAAGCCGAAGAAGAAGGAATTCAGCAGCAGCATCCTCATTATGCCATTGCCGAACGAACGGCCAACTATTTAAGAGCACATTACAAAGAGCCGGTCAGCTACCAGCAATTGTCCGATGCCATGCACTTTCACCAGAATTATATTTCCATTTGCATGAAAAAAACGTTCGGCTGCACGCCCCTGGAGTTTCTGACGCGGCATCGGATCGAGCAAGCAAAACGCTTGCTGATCCACACCAACGAGCCGATTGGACGCATAGCCGAGGAATCCGGGTTCGGCTCGTTTCCGTATTTCATTCGCTGCTTTGTTCGCTATACCGGGTTTAAACCCAACTCTTTCAGGCTAAAGTACCGTTCATCCCGATAGCATGTCATCGATGCGTTAGGCCATGGCTTGCTCAGAATACGCTTCGTACCAAGCCGCCGTCAATCCGGAGTGCCGAACCGTTGATCGCGGAGGATTTGGGACTGCTCAGGTAGGCGACGAAATCGGCAATTTCCTCCGGACGAATCAGCCGCTGAATAATGGAAGTCGGCCGATTTTCCTTCATAAACCGCTGTTCGGCTTCTTCGATGGTAAGATTCTCATCGGGATACAGCGTATCCAGCATCGTTTCGACGCCTTCCGTAAGGGTGGAGCCGGGCATGACGGTATTCACCGTGACGCGGGTTCCTGTCGTCAATTCGGCCAAGCTCCGGGAAAGGGACAGTTGCATCGTCTTGGTTGCGCTGTAATGCGCCATCTCCTGGGAAGGCATGACGGCTGCTTCGCTCGCGATAAAAATAATTCGGCCTTCATTGCGGCTGATCATGTTCTGCAAATAGTGTCTGGTTAAACGGACGCCGCTCATTATATTCGTCTCGAAGAACCTGAACCATTCTGCATCCGATATATCGAAAAATTCGGCAGGCTCGAAGATGCCTAAATTGTTGATTAGAATATCAACGACCGGGGCGGCTTCCCTGACCTGATGGCAGCCCTCCTCGGTTCCGAGATCCGCCACGGCATAACGCAGCTCGGCATCCGGATGGACGGCGCGAATGTCATGGATCGTCTGCTTCACCTTATCCTCGTGTCTTCCATTGATAATGACGGACGCTCCTTCGGCTGCCAGCGACATGGCGATCGCTTTGCCGATGCCCGATGTCGAGCCTGTGACCAATGCGACTTTACCCTGTAAATCCAAGTTCATGATCCTCGCTCCTTTTCGTTATGTAGGAATGGACCCTCCCGATTCCCACCAGGCTGGAGAAAGCTCAGGAGAGTCGCATTATTCATTACACTTATATGCTTGCGGTAAACGCCGATTTTTTTAGAAATCAAAATTGTCCGGGTCCGGTCCCACTCGGTGATCCTGATTCAAGCTGTCGATGCGCTGCATATCCTCCAAGGACAATTCAAAATCAAATAGATCGGAGTTCTCGATGATCCGATGCTCTTTGGTCGATTTCGGAATCGTCACCACGCCGTTCTGCAAATCCCAACGAAGTATGATCTGCGCGATGGATTTATGATGTTTCTTCGCGATGATCTGAAGGTCCTCCTGATCCAGCAACTGGCCCTGCATTAATGGAGACCAAGCTTCTAGCTGAATACCATTCGCCTGGCAGTACGCCTGCAATTCTTTTTGCGTTAATCGGGGATGATATTCCACCTGGTTCACCATCGGTTTGATGTCGGTTTCCTTCGTTAACTTCTCCAGATGATGGATTTGGAAATTGCTCACGCCGATGGCTTTCACGCGTCCTTGCTTGTACAACGTTTCGAGCGCCTTCCACGCCTCTATATATTTCCCTTCAACCGGCCAGTGTATAAGGTACAAGTCCAAATACTCCAATCCCAGCTTTCGCAAGCTTTCCTCATAAGCCTTCAAAGTCGATTCATAACCCAGGTCGGCATTCCATACCTTGGATGTGACGAACAGATCTTCTCTTTTTAATCCGGCAGCTGCCAAGCCTTCGCGAATGCCCTGCCCGACACCTTCTTCATTGCCGTATATGGCGGCGGTGTCCACGCTCCGATAGCCGTGCTGAATGGCCGTACGAACGGCATTCACCAGCTCCGGTCCTTCTTCAACTTTAAATACGCCTAGTCCAAACCAAGGCATGTTGACGCCATTATATAAAGTGGTTGTATCTTGTAAGTGTTTTGCTGTCATGTTGATAAACCTCCGAATTTTTTTGGGATTGTGAATAAAATTGATGTATCTATTGTGCAGTATCTCCCATGATCCGCTCCGCCATCACCTCCCTTCATCCTAAAATGTTGTTTCATGCCGCTGGCATATCCGGCTTATCCGATATCTCCGGATTTTTCGAATCCTTTCGTTCCAGCTTCAAGCTCCAACCGGTGAGCACGACCGCACCGGCCACCATCAGGGCTCCGATCCATGCCGTATGAATCAGGCCCATGGAATTCGTGATCAAGCCGCCTAGAAAAGCGCCGATGGCGATACCGGCATTAAATGCGGCAATGTTCAGCGCGGACGCCATATTCACGGCTCCGGGCGCAAAGCGCTCAGCCAGCATCACAACGTAAACCTGCAAACCCGGCACGTTCATGAACGCCAGGAATCCCATAAGAATAATCGTTATGAGTCCCGCCGTTTGAAACGGTGCGGTAAACGTAAGTGTAACCAGCACCAAGGCTTGGGCTATAAACATGTAGAGCAGGGCTTTCAGCGGGTTGCGATTGGCCGCCTTTCCGCCGATCACGTTACCGACTGCAATGGCTATCCCATAGACAAGCAGGATGACGGCCACCGTATTTTCGTTGAAGCCTGTTATATCCTGAAGCAATGGGGATAAATAAGTGAAGACAACAAAGGTCCCGCCATAACCGAGAGCCGTAATCAGGAGCATGAGCAGCAGTCTTCCGTTTGTCATCAATTTAGCCTGGTCGCGGAATGAAGTGCGTTCTCCTTTTGGCAGATCCGAAGGGACCAGGATACTATTCGCAATCAGCGCAACGATGCCGACCGCCACTATTGCGACAAAAGCAAGCCTCCAACCCATTTGCTGACCGATAAACGTTCCGAGCGGAACGCCGGTGACCGTGGCTACGGTAAGGCCCGTGAACATAATGGAGATCGCCGATGCCCTGCGGTTCTCAGGCACCACGCTTGCGGCGATAATCGAGCCGATCGACATGAATACGCCATGTGAAAAGGCCGACAGGACCCGTGCTCCAAGCAGGACGCCAATGGAAGCTGAGCTCGCTGCCAAGCTGTTACCGATAATAAAAATGATCATAATCCAGAGCAGCAAAGTCTTCCTGGACATTCTGGATGTGAGCGACGTTAGAATCGGCGCACCGAAGGTAACGCCCAACGCATACATCGACACGGTTAATCCGGCTGTCGTCACGGAAATATTCATATCCTCCGCAATCAACGGCAGCAGCCCTACGCTGATGAATTCCGTGGTGCCGATGGCGAAGGCACTGACGGCAAGCGCTATAAGCGCAAGCAAACTTCTTTTTTTATCTATAATCATGATGTTCCTATTTTCCCCCTATCCTATTCTCTTGCTTGTATATAGTAAAAATATGACGTATGGTTTAATTCAGCCGGCAAATGCTAATATGATTCATATCATCATTTGTGTGAAGAACGTACTTTTTTGTAATGTAGGTACCTGACAGTACCCTAGGCACTTTTTAGTGCCTATCAAGAATAGGAGGCTCCCTATGCAAACGAAGAAATACAACATAGCTGTCGAAGCAACATTGGAAGTAATCGGGGGCAAGTGGAAATGCGTGATCCTCTGCCATCTGACCCATGGCCGTAAACGAACCAACGAGCTGAAGCGCCTCATGCCGCACATCACCCAAAAAATGCTGACGCAGCAGCTGCGAGAGCTGGAGGAAGATGGCGTAATCAATCGCATTATTCATAATCAAGTGCCGCCTAAAGTGGAATATGAGCTCAGCGATTACGGCAGAAGTTTAATCGGAATTCTGGATATGCTCTGTGCATGGGGCGAAAAACATATCACGAAAGTATACGGGGACAAATTCAGCGTGCTTGAGGACAGCATCCTGAACGATAAGCTGAAAGCCGTGGACGAGCCGGCGGATGCACGCTAAATCCAGATCGCATGCCGCGATTTTAACGTGATTATGTGATTGAACCAGCTTCAAGGTGAATCTTCTTTTCTCCGTAACAGTAATAAACAAGGGCAAGGACCGCCTGCGCGGACCTTGCCCTTGTTACATCCTGCGTCTCTGTTTTTTTGTTGTCACCTTGAATTTAGCAAATGATAATAAATTTAATCATAACGCGGGTGCTATGCTGATCCTGGAAAACCGTTTTCTGGTACAACGGAAAGCTTTCCATAAAGATAATTCAGATGAAAGGTGTACCGATCTATGTCACAAGTTATCGCTGAAATGTCGATGTCATTGGACGGATTTATCACAGGTCCGAACCATAGCGCCTGCTTGCCCCTTGGCAAAGGCGGCGAGCGGCTTCATGAATGGATTTATGAACTCGCCAGCTGGCGCGAAATGCATGGCCTGACCGGAGGCCAGTTTAACCAGGACGCGGAGCTGATAGCCGAATCCAATCGCAGAACCGGAGCTGTCGTTCTTGGCCGCACGATGTTTGATCATGGACAACCTTTTTGGGGAGATACGCCCCCTTTTCATATGCCGGTATATACTGACTCATGAAGAACGACAAGCAGAATCGAAGGATCGCGGTACGACGTATACCTTTGTCACGGATGGGATCGAACGAGCATTGGAGCAAGCAAAAGCTGCGGCGGGGAGCAAAGACGTCAAAATCGCCGGAGGCGCCAACGTCATACAACAATATATGCGAGCAGGCCTGCTGGATGAGCTCCTGATCACGCTGGTGCCGATCCTTCTAGGCAACGGACAGAAATTATTCGAACATCTCCCCTCCGATATCGAATTCGCTCGTACAACCGTCATCGAATCTCCCAGTGTAACGCATCTAAGGTACCGTCTTATTCACCACGCCAAGGCATGATGGTTCCTGCATGGCTTGCGTTTCGTCATTTCCACGGCCAATGCAAATGGCAGCCCCCCCCTTCATCAGGGTCTGCCATTTCGCTGCTTCATGAAGAGAGAATCAACATCATCTCCATGCCGCCCGCATTTCTATCCGGGGAGCACCGATACCGCGGTTTATTTCGTTTTCTCCTTCTCTTTTTGGCTGATGATCATGTCCGTCACTTCCTCGGCCTGAGCCAGGACCGCAATGGGATCAAACGGCCAGAATCGCTTGGCATCCAGATAAAACACGCGATCCTGCTTCACCGCTTCAATCGAAGTCCACACCTTATCCTTCTTATCCATCTCGGCCCCGTTGGACTCATCAAAGAAAATATAATCGCCTGCATAATCTTTGAGCACCTCCAAGGAAACCTCCTTGTAAGTCACGTTGGCATCAATCAATTCCTTTTGGATCGTTGCCGGAGGCGTTAGCTGAAGTTCCTTATAGATGGCCAAGCCCCCCCGATAAATGCCGTCACCGTATAGGTAGAAGGTTTTGCCGAATGCGCCGAAGATCGAGAACGTCTCACCTTCTTCCAATACACCGTTCACTTTTGTGCGCAGCGCTTCAATTTTCTCATCAAAACCGGCAAGCCATTCTTTTGCTTCTTCTTCCTTGCCAAGGATTGCGCCGAGCCCCTCTACTTCTTCGTGCACGCCTCGATAGGTTTCATAAGGAAGAATGACGGTCGGTGCGATTTTGGACAATTTCTCGTATAGCTCCGGGTCCGAGTTCGCGCTGATAATCAGATCGGGGTTCAGTTCCACTATCTTCTCCGCGGAGCTTTCCCCTGTGTTCTCTATGCCATCGATCAGGTCCTGGATATGGACGTTCTCAAGATCCTTCGCCGTAGCGCCTACCGGCTTTTCTCCGAGCAGCAGCAGCGTTGGCAAGTAGGCATCCACTACAATTCGCTGAGGAGCCGTCGGAATTTCGATGTCTCCGTTAACTGTCGGCACCTTTTTGGTTGTTGGGGCTGGGGCTTCAGTCTTCGAAGTATCCGTCCTTGTTGCTGTTTCGCCTGAGGAACCGGCATGATTGGCTGTATTTCCATTTGCGCCGCATGCCGAGATGAAGATCGAGCATAAGACAAGCATGGTGAGCATAACGCGTAATTTTGACTTGAACATATTTTTACATCCTCCTAAGTATGGTGTTGGTTGAATCAAGCCCCGAATTGAGCTCGATGCAAACGGCTGTATATGCCGTGCGCCGCGAGCAGATCCTCATGGGCTCCTTGTTCGGCGATGCCTTTGTCCGCAACGACCACGATGCGATCCGCATTCTTGATGGTTGCGAGCCGGTGGGCAATCACCAGCGTCGTTCGTCCTTCCGAGAGCTCGGCAAGCGCCTGTTGAATCGCCGCTTCGGTTTCCGCATCGAGCGCTGACGTCGCCTCGTCGAGAATGAGGATCGGCGGGTTCTTGAGGAACATCCGGGCTATCGACAGTCGCTGCTTCTGTCCACCGGACAGCTTCACGCCCCGCTCGCCAATCAAGGTGTCCAGCCCATCCGGAAGCGAAGCAACCAGCTCTTCTAGCTGGGCACGGCCCAACGCTTTCATGATGTCGCTGTCGTCAGCATCCAGCCTGCCATAGGCGATATTTTCGCGGATGCTGCCATCAAACAGGAACACGTCCTGCTGGACGATGCCAATATGGGAACGAAGGGATTGCAGCGTCATGTCGCGAATATCGATCCCGTCTATCGTAATCTTTCCGGCTTCCGTGTCATAGAAACGAGGCAGCAATGAGCACAACGTGGTCTTGCCCGCTCCGGACGGCCCCACAAGCGCGACGGTTTCGCCTGCGCGAATGGACATATGGACATCCTCCAGGACGCGGTCTTTGTTCTCGTACCCGAAGGTTACGCCGTGAAAGGCAATGTCACCCCGTACATGTCCGACCGGCTTGGCACCCGGCATATCCGCGACGTCAGGTTCGCTTTCCAAAAGCTCCAAATATCGCTTAAAGCCGGCGATTCCCTTCGGATACATCTCAATGACCGCATTGATTTGTTTAATCGGACCGAGGAACACGTTAGACAGCATGACAAAAGCAATAAATTCCCCGTTGGTCATCCGGCCCTCAATCACGAACCAGGTGCCGCATACCAGCACGAACAGGGAGATGAATTTCATCAGGATAAAGCTGATCGACGAGTTCCAGGCCATGATGCGGTAAGCGATCAGCTTCGTCACGCGAAAGCGGTTGTTGTTCTCGGCGAAACGCGCGATTTCATGCTCCTCATTCGAGAAGGCTTGGACCACGCGGATCCCGCTGACGTTGTTCTCCACGCGTGCATTGTAATCGGCAATATCGGAGAACATGCGCTTGAACGCTGCCGACATTTTTCCGCTGAAATACAGCGATAAATAGATCATCAAAGGAACGATCACAAACGTCATCACGGCAAGCTGCCAGTTGATCCCGAGCATGATGCCCAGCGCTCCGGCAAGCGTCATGACGGCGATGAACAGGTCTTCCGGACCATGGTGGGCAATTTCGCCGATATCCATCAGGTCGTTGGTCATTCTCGAGACAAGATGTCCCGTCTTGTTGTTGTCAAAAAAACGGAAGGATTGCTTCTGAACCCGATCGAACAGCTTTTTGCGCATATCCGTTTCAATGTTGATGCCGAGTTTATGACCCCAATACGTGACCACGTAATGCAGGAAAGAACTGACAACATAAATGCCGAGAAGCCCAAGACAAGCGTATAAAATCCACTTCCAGTTCCCGCTTGGCAGCAAGTCGTCGATCACGCGGTTGACGGCTACCGGGAATATCAATTCCAGCAAAGCCGCAAAGATAGCGCAGCAAAAATCCAATATGAACAGCCCTTTGTAAGGCTTGTAATAGGAAAAAAATCGGCGCAGCATAAGGACCTCCTTAAATCCGTAATGACGTTGAAAAATGCCCAAGCCCCTTGCCGTCGCAAGTTTGCGCTAGATCCCTGCGATCCTGGGCAGCTAAGCTTTTGTCCTGGATAGCAGGTACAGGAAGTATGGAGCGCCAATCACGGCAACCACGATCCCGGTCGGAATCTCGGACGGTTGAATGATCCAGCGGCCCAAAGTGTCGGCAGTGATGACCAGCAAGGCACCGGCCAGCGCCGTTATCGGAAGCAGCATTTGATGCTTCGCACCGACCAAGCGCCTGGCCAGATGCGGCGCTATAAGCCCGACGAATCCGATGCCGCCGCTCACCGCGACGCAGGAGGCAGCCAATCCGACCGCCGCAGCCAGCAGCTTCAATTGCTCCCTTGTAACGGAGGCTCCCAGTCCGGTCGCCGTCGGCTCTCCAAGATTGAGAACGTTCATCACCTGCGCTTTGTACATCACGAAGGGCAGCAGCACAAGCATCCATGGGAGCAATGCCAGGACGAACTTCCAGCTCGAGCCCCAGATGCTGCCGGCTAGCCAGGTGGCAACAAACTGATATTTTTCCGGGCTTAAACGCAGCGTCAGCACGATCATTGCCGCACTGATGCCGGCCGCTACGGCGATTCCCGTCAACAGAAGGCCCGTCGGCTTAAAGCCCTGATTCTTCTTGTAAGCCAGTACGCATATCAATGCGGCGGTGCCGCCCGCTCCAATCAGGGCGAGTACCGGCAACAGAAAGACCGGGGCCGCGGCCGTGCTCGGAAAAAATGAAATGAACAGCATAACCATTAATCCGGCCCCCGCATTGATCCCCAAAATGCCGGGGTCCGCCAGCTCATTACGGGAAATGCCCTGCATAACGCAGCCGGATACCGCCAATCCGGCACCAATCAGAAGCGAAATGACGATCCGCGGCAAGCGGAATTCGAACAGCACCAGCTCCTGTTTGTCCGTCCCGCTGCCAAACAGGGTTTTTATGACCTCAAGCGGCGATAAGCGAATGACCCCCGTGTTCATGCTAATGAGAAACACCAGTATGATTAGTACGCCCAGGATAGACAGCGTCATGATCTTGCGCTTCCTGCCTTTACGCTCGTGAATGGTATGGGTAACGGCATCCATCTACAGCTCCCTCCTTTCTTTGCGTGCCAAGTAAAGGAAGAAGGGCACACCGATCAGTGCGATGATCGAGCCCACAGGCGTCTCGTATGGGGGATTCACCATTCTTGCCGCCAGGTCGGCTATGACGACCAGCAAGCTTCCCAGTACGGCCGAACAGGGAATGATGAGCCGGTAGTCGACGCCGACAAGCTTCCGGGTAAGGTGCGGAATCATCAGGCCGACGAAGCCTACCGCACCGACAACCGAGACGGCAGCCCCCGCCAGCACCAGCACGATTACCGTTCCGCCCAGCTTGACAAGTCCCGTTCGCTGACCGAGTCCCTTGGCGATATCGTCGCCGAGGCTGAGCATGGTAATGGAACGCGACAATGCAATAGCGCCCAATATAGCAGCAGCTATCCAAGGCAGCATAATTTTCAAATGAACCCACTTAATCCCGGCCGTACCGCCGGCATACCAGAACGCCATGTCCTGTCCGACCTGAAAATACAATGCGACGCCTTCGCTGAGCGCACTTAGCAGAGCGCTCAGCGCCGCACCCGCCAGAACGAGGCGAACCGGTGTAAGACCGCCTTTTGCCATGGAACTGACTCCGTACACGAGCACGGCACCCAGGCCAGCCCCCAGGAACGAGAACAGAATCAGGTACATATACGGCAATCCCGGAAAAAATGCAAAGCAGATCGCAATGACAAATCCCGCTCCCGCATTTAATCCGAGCAGACCCGAATCAGCGAGCGGATTTCGGGTCATCCCCTGCATAATCGCACCCGATACGGCAAAGCAGGCTCCCACCATCGCTCCGCCGAGGACCCTCGGCAGCCGAAGCTCCTGAATAATCTGATGCTCCGTCACATCGGGATTAAAGAAGAACACCGCTTCCCATACATTTCGCAGATCAATGTCGGCAGCGCCGAGCGATATGGATAAAGCTATGCCAAGCACCAATGCTGCCACGCCCCCGGTAAGAATCAGGGTCGCAGCCCATGGGCGTCCTTTGATATTGGCGTGGGTCTTTTCATCCGTAAAACTTGGATTGGACGTGTTTGATGACATCATTTTCCCCTCAATTTTATGATATTGATTATCATTATCATTGGTAACTATAAAATAGACACCTTTCTTCGTCCATGGACAATTTGAATTTCTCCTTGGAAAAAAGTCCATGCCCAAGTCAAGCACTTTTTTCCAGCCTCATTTCGCAGTCATCTGGCTTAACTGTTCCATTAGACCTCAATTTCGATGTCTGTTGACATGTAAGCAGACAGTCCATTACAATAAATTCTAATTGAATGAGGCGATGGAGTTCGCCATAACCGCTTCCATAGCTAATGACTCCTACCAGAGGTCGCTTTCCTGGTAGGAGTCTGTTTGTGTATGGAGGGTTTAGCGGCGAATCTATAGAAACGGGTGAGCTTGCATGATGAAAAAGTGGTTTGAAGGCGCCGAGAAATGGTCATTGGCCTTGTTGTCCGGTTACTTCGTCAAATGGGTCGTTCTGGGAGGCTTCGTGGGGTTGATGACTGGCAGTGCCTCTGCCTTCTTTCTCTACAGTCTGGACTACGTGACCTCCCTACGCATGGGAAATCCATGGCTGTTATACCTCCTTCCCTTGGGAGGCGCCGCAGTCAGCTTCCTTTATTACAAGTTCGGCAAGAGCAGTGCCAAGGGAAATAATCTCATTCTGGAACAAATTCATGACGGAACCGAAACCATTCCATTGAGAATGGCGCCGTTAGTGCTGATTGGCACGTTAATTACCCATCTATTCGGGGGGTCAGCAGGCCGGGAAGGCACTGCCGTTCAGATGGGGGGAAGCCTGTCGGAGTGGTTCGGCAAACTTATCCGCGTAACGCCGGCGGATCGAAAAATACTGCTGATCTGCGGAATCAGCGGCGGTTTCGGATCGATCTTCGGCACGCCGCTGGCCGGCACGCTGTTCGGGCTTGAAGTCCTTGCCATCGGGCTGGTTTCGCATCAGGCTCTCCTGCCTGCATTCGCTGCCAGTATGGTCGGAAATCTGACCGCTACCTCTTTTTGGGGCATCAGCCATTTGCATTATCCGATCGGAGATATTCCGGCACTGGGTATTATGGTGATTATGAAGGTCGTCTTGGCCTCATTGCTATTCGGTCTGACAAGCCGGCTGTTCAGTGAGCTAACCCATTCGCTCAAGCGGTGGTACGGTTATGTTTTTCACAATCCGATGATCAGAAGCGCTGCAGGAGGCGTCATCATCATTGGGCTGGTCTACCTGCTCGGAACCCGCGATTATCTGGGGCTGGGCATCCCGCTGATTGAAGCGGCTTTCGCTGGCGAAGTTTCGCCTTTTGCTTTTCTGGGCAAAATTATCTTTACCTCGCTGACGCTTGGAGCAGGGTTCCAGGGAGGCGAAGTCACCCCCTTGTTTGCCATCGGGGCAACGCTGGGCAGCGCATTGTCGGAGTGGATCGGATTGCATGCCCCTTTCCTGGCTGCTTTAGGTTTCATCGCGGTATTCTGCGGAGCGACAAACACCCCGATAGCTTGCTTTATTATGGGAATCGAGCTGTTCGGCGGTGAAGGCGCGGTGTATATGTTTATGGCCTGCGTCATCAGCTACCTCTTTTCCGGTCACTCCGGCATATACACATCGCAACTTATAGGCACTTCCAAACATCCGCAGCTCTCGTACCCGCCGGGCACGACCCTTGCCGGATCGAAAGCGTTGAACAAACGGAAAAACAACAAAAAGACGTCCGAGTAATCGGACGTCTTTTGCCTTACACCGAGCTTTTACGAATCGAGCGGTAGCTGACGAGTGCTAGGATAACCGAGATGGGAATAAGCCACAGGGACAGTTCAAAGGCTGTATGTTTGACAACCCATTCAATCACTTGCCCCCACCAGCCGTATTGGGTGACCAGAACGCTGGCTCCCGACAATAAGATGAAATAGAGCGCCATCATGACAAAGGTCTTCATGCCGCGATGACGAAGATAGAACACGCCGATTCCTATCCCGATAAAGGCAAAGGTAAGAAGCAATATGAAATAGATGATGAATTGTTCAAATAACGTGCCGTCATTCAAATACGGCAGTTTGAAGAACGATAACCGGTCTCCCCAAGAGCTCGTTAAGCTTTCTATTTCGGCTAATGCCAATAATATAATCGACGTTATGACGCTGTACGATACCACCATAAGAACAGAGCCCAGATAGAAGTCCGTTCTTCGAATGCTGAATCCGAGGGAGAAGGGAAACAGCTGCAGCACCGATACCAGAGCCGCGATAAACACATAGATAAAGATCGTTGCCAAACCCCCGGCATAGATCGCTTCACCATTAACCATTACGCTAATAATGTAATTGACCAGAAAGCTGAATGCCGTGATGGCCCAGGGCAAGTAAAACCAGGATAGTTTCTGTCTCGAATAAATATGGATTACGCCAGGAATTCCGTTCATGGTTGGACCCCCACCTTTTCGCGCTTAGTTAAATATACGATCAATTGTTGGAGGGAAACGGGGGTTGTTTCCAAGCCCAATTCCTCCGCCTCTTTTTGCAACTTCGTTGTCGCGCCTCCCATCACCGTGACGGACAACATGGAAGCGAACGATTCCCGATGTATCACTTCGTGCCCTTGAATAAACGATTCAACCGTTCCGGAAGGACCGACGATCTTAAACGCACGTCCCCGCAAATCATCCGTAGCATCGTCAAGCAAGATTCGGCCGGAATCAATGACGATAATATGCTCCAGCAGTCTGCTGACCTCGTCGATCAAATGCGTGGACAGAATAATCGTGCGCGGATGATTCGTGTAATCCTTGATCAGATGATCATAGAACAGCTCTCTGGCCACGGCGTCCAGTCCAAGATAAGGTTCGTCAAAGATTGTTACGGGCGCACGGCTGGCGAGTCCGACGATGATGCCTACCGATGAGAGCATTCCGCGGGACAATCTCTTTACCAGTCGTTTCATAGGCAGCCGGAATACCTCGATCAGTTTGTTCGCATATGCCGCATCCCAATTCGGATAAACGCTAGCGGCTATTCCCATAACGTCCTTGACCGTAAAGATATCCGGATATTTCTGGCCTTCCTTAATGAAGCATACCTGCCGGATCACCTTATGATTTTCGTATGGATGCTCTCCGAATACGCGAATCTCCCCTTGGCTCGGGAACAGCTGCGCCGTTATCATCTGCATGATGGTCGTTTTGCCCGCGCCGTTCCTGCCCAGCAATCCATAAATCTTATTCGCCTCGATGGTAAAGCTTACATTATCAACTACCGTCGTATCCTTGTATGCCTTGCTCAAATTCTTAACTTCGATCACGGTTTGGCTCATCAGTCTTGCTCCCCTCTGCGAATCATTTCCGACAATTGATCTTTGGTAATCCCAAGTTTGGCCGCTTCCTTAACCATGGCGACCACATACTGTTCATAAAACTCCGTCTTGCGCTTCTCCATCAGCAGTTCACGAGCTCCAGAAGCTACAAACATGCCAATCCCCCGTTTCTTGTACAAAATTCCTTGATCGACCAGCAGATTAACCCCTTTGGCAGCTGTAGCCGGATTGATCTGGTAAAAGGCTGCAAACTGATTCGTTGATGGAACCTGCGTTTCCTCAGGCAGTCGTGCTTCGATGATGTCGTCTTCGATTTTGTCGGCAATTTGCATGAATATCGGTCTGCTGTCATCAATTTGAAATGCCATTTACCTCACCATCTTTCGTTTATAACCTCGTTACATAATTGGTTAGTTACTCATGTAATTAACCATATAAGAGATGATCCTCTTTGTCAATGGGTGATCGGAGTTTTTTTTACAACGTCATGCCATGAACATGGACTTTTGTCCTAAACAAATAGTCCCTATAAGCCGATAAAATATAGGCACTACTACGCCCAACACAGAAAGAGACAAAGGAGCTTAAGAGGAAACATGAAAAGAATCATTGCAATCGTTGTACTGGCCATGCTGACGGTCATCACGCCGCTTTATGCCGCATCCGCCCCCAAAAATTTGGCTTACGTGGACAAGAACAGCCAGTCCTTCATCTCGGTCGGGGTACTCAAGACCTATGACGGTGTATCGGTAGCTTATACAGCTGCTGAGAAGAAACTCAACATCACACGAGACGATACAGCCCTCACGCTATACCTGGGCAGTCGAAATGCTTATGTAAACGGCAAAAAGGTGCAGGCAAAAGCGGCCCCATTCTCCGAGAACGGCTCCACGTATGTACCGCTGCAATTTGTCAGCCAGCATCTTGGCCTTAAGCTGTCCTGGGGCAATAACAGATCCACCCTGAACATTACGGACGGCAGCGTGTCAAACACCCTCCCCGTTCTTTCGGGGAACATGATGACCCGTTCATCCAAGGCCGTGACGTCGGCCAGAAAAACATTTAAAGTAGGCGCGCGTTCTTTCAGCGCCCAGGTCGTCACCGTTTCGCTGCTCCATCCGAAGGTGGAGCTGGACGTTGTTTTGGCAGGCAATAAAGCAGGCAAAGTCGAAGACTTGAGGAGCATAGCGAAGCGCAGCAATGCCGTGGTAGCCATCAACGGGACGTTCTTTGACGCCTATACTTCGGGAGCGTACAAGGCACCGTACGGTTATTTGGTCAGCAAAGGCAATATTTTTCACAAGGCCTCGGGAGATAACCGGACGATCTTCACCTATGACAGCAACAATCTGGCGACGTTGATGCCGGGACTCGACTTCAAATCCGTATATGAAACAGGCCGTATGGAAGGAGCACTTCAAGCGGGTCCGCGTCTGTTGACCAATGGCAAGGTGACGCTGGACGTCAAGAAGGAAGGATTCAAGGATCCGAAGATACTGACGGGCGGCGGTGCGCGAAGCGCGCTCGGCATCACGAAGGACCACAAGCTGATTTTGTTGACGACAGGCGGCGCTACCATTCCCCAACTGGCGGAAATCATGAAGCAGGCAGGTGCCTACCAAGCGATGAATCTAGATGGCGGGGCCTCCAGCGGATTGTATTATAACGGCTCTTACTTAACGACGCCAGGCCGTCAGATCAGCAATGCCATCGTCGTAAAATATAAATAATGACTCCTCTCCTCTGGTTAACCGGATCTTCCGCCGGCCGCCAGAGGAGTTTTATTTTTTGAGCAGCACTACCTCCGTCTCGAACCGCATATGCTGATCAATGAAATGTTTCACTATGAGGACCATTTGTGTAAATATATAGCAAACTGTCTATCGGGAGCCATAGGAAAGTTTGTGGTTGATTCAGCGGGGGTGAATTCCATTACATCGTCAATAGCGGTTATTCGGACGAGAGTCAGGGACACCATGGAGCGGATATACGGGGTCTTGAAGGAATGGATCGGAAATTATCCTATCCTTTCCAAGCTATATCACTTGTTTTCCTGGATTTCCTTGGCGGTGCTCGTTGTAAGTCTGGTTCTGATCGAAGAATCGCGTACCATGCTTATTCAATATTTATGGTCCTTCTACGTGCTGCTGCAATTTTGGCTGTTAAGCCGGAGCAAAACGGTCGCCTGGAAGCAGGTCAGCTTATTTGTTCTTTCGGGCGTTCTCTTGGTCATTCCCTTGACCAACGGGACCATGCAGGGGCTGCATATGATATTCGGAGGACGGACGACCGACACATGGTCATTTGCCGTCATGACCCCCATCATCGAGGAAATTTACAAGCTGCTGCCGCTGGCAGTATATTTGTTTTTTTCAAGAAGAGCCACTTCATTGAGCCTCGGCGATTACGTATTATTGGGCGCTGCTCCCGGCATTGGCTTTCAATTTATGGAGGAGCTGTCTAGACGGCTGGTCCAAAGCAATTACGGAGTTTCTTTTCTTGGCGGCAAAACGCTGCATTGGGAGTTCTTCGATTGGTTTCCCGGCTACTTCGAGGAAAGCTTTATTCCTACCATGATGAATGTTACGCATCCTGTACATAGTGCCATGATCGCGCTCGGCATCGGCCTCGCTTTTCGTTTCTCCAAACGCCTCACTCGCTGGGCCTATGCTTTTCCGGCGATCCTGCTGCTCTGGGCTGTCCTGAATCACGCAGCCTGGAATGGCCAGAATCGGCTCCCGGATTGGATACTTACCCTTCATGAGTGGACCGGGGAGGGCTACCGAACCGAAGGATTCTTCCTGACCCTGCTTGTTATCGGCTTGTTCATCGACTACTGGGACCTGCATCGAATACGCGACCGACTGCCTGTGCTTAAGGGGGAAGCCCTCATCAATCCGTTAACGGAGTTTTGGCAGATGACGCGGGCTTTGTTTACGGACCGGAAACGCCTGGGCTACTTGATCGGTTTCTACCGTGAGCGGCGCGAGCTCGGATACTCGCTGCTGTACGGCAATCTCGAAGCCGCAGGCCAAAGGGATCAGGTTCAGGACAATGTAAGAAAGTATTCTTCCGTTCTGGGAGCCATCGGAATCCTCATGCTAGCTGCCGGGATCCTATCCAACGTGGGTGATTTCATGACGGCAGCGGACTCCTCTTGCTTTGCGTGCCTGTTCGACTCCCTCCAGAATTGGTGGGATCGGCTTAGCGGCTGGGAACAAGCGGGAATCATATTGGGCGCCTTTGCCCTGTCCCTGCTGTTTGTCAGCTTCTGGCCGGCACTCGGCATTGCCATGACAGGTGCCGGCATTGCCGGAGGGGGACACGAAATCGCTGGATACATCCGCGATCCGAAGAAGCTGCTTTCTCCTCAGAATGCGGCCGCTGCCGTGTTAGCCGTGATGCTCAGCCGGATCCCGGTCGGCAAAGGCCTCTCGTGGCTGTCCAATAAACTGGGCCCGCGAGCAAGAAGATGGTTGGATTCGCTCACCGAAAAATTCGGCTCGAAGACGCGCGAAAAGCCGGATGGGCCCCATGAACAACCGCGAGAGAATCCACGGAAGCCTGACGATGACCATGAGCATAATAAGCCGGAACAAGACAAACCGAATCAAGATAAACCGGATAACGAAAAGCCCGATGAAGATAAGCCGAGTGACAAACCCGATAACGAAAAGCCGGACGAATCAAACGACACCCCCCAAGAGGCACCGAGATATTCCGGGGAGCTGCAGAAGGTCAACAAGCCGGACGCGGCCGCCGATGCGCTGGCGGAGCGGCTTGGCGGAGAATCAAGGATGAAGTTTGATTCCGATCCCATCGGCCGGGAATTCGACGCAATTAGCGATGAATACATCGCCCAGACCAAACCTGCCCTTCAGCAGGTGAACAAAAAGGTACGCGATCAAATGAAAGCGACCTTCGAAGCTGCCGAGCAAACCGGCAGAAAGGTCTATTATCATTTTGAAGGGGAGCCTGCCCAATCGGTTATTGACAAACTGCAAGAATACAGCCAAAGATATGGAATAGAAGTCCACATCGATACCGATCCATTATAACGACAAGGAGTGAGCATTCATGTATGAATTTCACGGCTGGGCTACCATTCAAGAGAGTCCTGCGGAAGCGGATGCCGGGCAGCTCGATATGATCATTCAGAAAATACAGCTTAAAATTACCGAATTCGCCTGGGGCAGCGGCTTGTTATCCTTAAATGCGGCCAACGGTTCCTATTATCTTCATGTCGGCGGGTTTACCAACCGTAAAGGAGCCGAAGCTGCCGAGATAGTAGCGTTGTACCAATTGATTGGCGAAATCGCTCCCGGTTCATACGGTTTGCTGTACTCTCGGGACGATGAGAACTTGGAAGGCTACGATAACGAGTTCCGGGTTCAAGTACTGGCACGCGGACAATTACAGGAGCAGCGCGACGCGTTCCTCTCTCCTTGCGTGCCGGTGATCGAAGATGAAGTCGACTAACGACGATATCCGTAGGGTCCTTGCTTCGAATCTATGCGTTACGTTGTCTTAAAAAATCCCGTATCCCTTCATGCCATGTTTCCATGGAAGACGGGGTGCGGGATTTCTGGTTTATCTGAATATGGCCTGGTTCGTTGTAACACTTGTCGAACGAGCTTTCAAAAAGGCTTAAGCACGTCCATTCAATTCATCGATCGTTGCTTGAACGATGATCCGCAGGCCCTTCAGCATCGTTTCATGCGATAGGGTCGGCAGGGACGGCTTCTCCACGGCCATCTCCGTCGAAGCCGGAAAATGCACGAAGCCGGCAATAGCAGACCGTTGCTCGCGCCGGATTTCATTCAGAATCGCATACATCGTATTGTTGCAAATATACGTTCCGGCTGTATTGGATACCGATGCCGGTATCCCTGCTTCCTTCAGCCGGTCGACCATCAAACGGATCGGAAGGGTTGAGAATAATCCGTCCGGTCCGTCAACGTCTATAGGCTCGTCTTGGGGCCGTGCACCCCGGTTATCCGTCATCGTCGAGTCCGGCGGTATGTCCTTGATGTTAATCGCGATCCGTTCCGGCGTAATGGCGGTCCGGCCCCCCGCCACACCGCAAGCGATGACCGCATCGGGTTCGCATGTCTTCATCTCCTGCAGCAGAATGTCCGCGCATTCGTCGTAATGCACGGGAAGAAGCAGCGTCCGGATCTCGGCGCCGGGAAAGACCTCTTGCCGAATCTCCTCAACCAGTCTCTCCGTAGGATTGACGGAACTCCCGCCAAAGGGCTCAAAGCCTGAAATTAATATTTTTAGCATATGGCATATCTCCTGTACTCGTTATGTAAACTGCCTGGGTCATTCGTAAATATTTTACTGATCATTACGATTGGATCGCTTGTACGTTGACGCCCTCGGCTTCAAGCCGGGATCGCAAGGTGGTGGCGAATAGCGATGCGTGCGCACCGTCTCCATGTATGCAAACGGTGTCCGCTGTTATCGGGATCAGCTTGCCGGTCAAGGATACCACCATGTTTTCCTTGACCATCCTCACCACCTGCGCGACGGAAGCTTCGGGATCAGTGATGACGGCATCCGGCCGATTCCTCGGCGTGAGGGAGCCGTCGTCCTGGTACGTACGATCCGCAAACACTTCACTGGCTGTTCGAAGCCCTGCTGCTTCCCCTGCCGCGATCAGCTCGCTGCCTGCCAATCCAAACAGAATGAGGGTCGGATCGATTTGTTTGATGGCGGAGGCAATCGCGTCTGCCAGGGGCCTGGAGGCTGCAGCCATATTATAAAGGGCTCCATGCGGCTTTACATGCTGAAGCCCGGCCCCTTCCTGTATCGCAAAAGCCATCAAGGCCCCCACCTGATAGGTGACCATGTCATAAGCCTCAACGGGCGTAATGTCCATCCTTCTTCTTCCGAAACCGGCCAAATCGGGCAAGCCCGGATGCGCGCCGATGGCGGCGCCGCTCTCGACCGCCCGACGCACCGTTGCCCGCATGACGGCCGGATCGCCTGCATGGAACCCGCAAGCGATGTTAGCCGAGGTGATGCTTCGAAGCAGCTCCTTATCGTTGCCCAGCTTGTAAGCTCCGTAGCTTTCTCCCATATCGCAGTTCAGGTCCACTCGAACCATGGCGAAATCACCACTCCTTTAATTTCTGCTTGATCATCGCTTCCATCATTCGAAGCTCCCGAGCGCGGGCCGCGTATAGCCGTTCCGCTTCCGCCAAGGAAATTTCCGCAAAACGGATGCTGCCGCCTGGCGGCAGCTGGGCGATCAGCGGAATATCGACCGAAGCCACCTGCGCGATTTTGGGATAGCCGCCAAGCGTCTGCCGATCCGCCATCAGAATAATCGGCTGGCCATCGGAGGGAACCTGTACGGTTCCCAGAGCAACCGGCTCGGATATGTATTCCTTCGCTTGCCTTAATGTCAGCGGAGGACCGGACAATCGGTAGCCCATACGATCCGATTGCGGTGTAACGGTGAACCGTTCCCGGAACAACGCTTGCTTGCTGTCGTCGTCAAAATCATCGAATTGACGTCCGTTCAGCACGCGTACCACCGCATCTTGCCCGGTGAAGTCATACCCTGAAGCAGAAACGGACCATTTCGCGGTGAGAAAGCCGCCGCAATCGTCAACATGAAGGTATCGTCCAGACGAATCCACCGGAAGCCGGGAAGGATGGGCATGCAGCGTATCCCCTTGCTTGAGCGCTCTTCCCTCATATCCGCCGATACCTGCCCTTAAATACGTGCTGAGGCTGCCCATGACCGGGGGGACATCAAATCCGCCGGATACGGACATATAAGCGCGGCACCCCGCTGCCGGCTGTTGAAAGCTCAGCACACGCCCCGCTTTGACCAGCACCGGGCGCCACATGGGCACCTTTACGCCGTCGATTAGCGGCGATAAATCCCCGCCTGTAATGGCAATCCAACGATCGTCGTTAAATTCAACGGCCAATCCTGACCATGTGATCTCCAGAACGGCGTGTTCACCCTCATTGCCGACAAGCCGGTTGCCAAGCCGATAGGCATAGCCGTCCATGGCTCCAGCCGTGATGATACCGTATCTGCCGTAACCCCGTCTCCCTGTATCCTGAAGAGTCGCCAGCAGACCCGGCTTGATGACGGTCAAACTCATAGGCTCACTTCCCTTAACCGTTCGTATTCCTCGGCTTGAATCGGCCGGAACCGGATATATTGCCCGCCCTTCAACAGCGTTGGCGGCTCGGCACCGGGACGAAACAATGCGAGCGGCGTCCGGCCGATAATCTGCCAGCCGCCCGGCGTTTCAATGGGATAGATGCCGGTTTGCGTCCCGGCGATTCCAACGGAACCGGCCGGTATTCGCAGCCTGGGCGTCTTTCTCCTCTGGGTTGCGATTTCCTCCGGGATTCCTCCAACATACGGAAACCCGGGGGCGAAACCGATGGCGTAGATTAAGTAATCCTGCCCGGAATGAATCTTGACGACATCCATGGGCGACAGATGATTCTTCCGGGCCACCTCGTCCAAATCCGGCCCGAATTCGCCTCCGTAACAAACCGGAATATCGACAACCTCGTAAGGCCGCCGGTTCTCGTCTGCAGTGTTCGCCTCCATCCGCTGTTCCAGCATCGAGCATACATATGCAAATACCGTATCGAATCCGTCAGGCTTTTCGATCTTATGAAAATCGTAGTAAACCGCGATGCTCGTAAACGACGGGATACATTCGATCCAGCCCATAAATGGCGCCCGTTCCAATCGCCTCGTCATGTCTGTGATCTGACGATGCACCTTCTCGCTCACGAAGTCCGCAAATTGAATGAGGACGGCCGAATCCCCAAGGGGGTAGAACGTATAGGACTTGCTCATCGTGCATTCTCCGTTCTGTATGTACTGCCTGATATCCGTCTATCCTGAAAGGATTATCCCTATGATAACAGAGAAACAGGCATTCGTTGAATACGAAATTCTATGATCATCGATGAACATAAGAAACGGGCAGCTCCGTTCCGAACATGCTGCCGGATGCTGTTGCTGCCCTTTTTGCATAAAATTTAGGCATCCTTGGCAAAATACAGAAGTCGTACTAGCATAAGGAGGTGCCACAATGAGCGAACAAAACCGCAACAGCAACGAACCGACAAAAGCGGAAGTCCAAACTACGAAATTGAACAAAATGCCGGTTCCAGGTGAATTTGACACCGAGTTCTCTGCCGAAGAAGCAGCCGAGGTGTTTGAGCAGCAGCCTAACGCGGGTCAAAACACCGAAAACCAATCATAATAACATGCAGAAGACCTCACGTATGATCCGTAGTTTACGGGATCACGGTGAGGTCTTTTTAGTCGGTCATCTAACAAGCGAACCGGATTTGCGGTTTAAAGCACCCCGCCTTGGATCCACGTTTATATCCCTTTGGTGCCAATCCGCTTCGCGAGCTCCGCCAAATCTTGCCCTTTGAGGGCGCCCTCCACCAGCTGCGGAAGAAGCGCAGGGGTGCATGCGAAACAAGGGGTGCCGTCCCGGTACAGCTGTTTGGCTACCTGCTCGTCATAGAAAGGTTTACCCTCGTCGGATAAAGCGAGAAGACACATCGTCTTGACCCCCGCTTCCCGCAATTCGCGCATGCGCCGGATCAGTCCGGCCTGATTGCCGCCTTCATACAGGTCTGAAATGATGATGAACAGCGTCTTTTTCGGCTCCTCGATAAACTGCTCGCAATAAGCGACCGATTTATGAATATCCGTCCCGCCGCCGAGCTGGATCCCGAACAGCATATCCACCGGGTCATGAGCACACTGTTCGGTCAGATCAACGACTTCCGTATCGAAAACCACCACGCGGGTGTCCAGCGAAGGGATGCTGGCAAATATGGATCCTATAACCGAAGCCCAGATCACGGATTCCGCCATGGAACCGCTTTGGTCGATATCCACGATGACGGTCCATTCTTTGCTCCGCTTGGCTCTATCAAAATAGTAAAAACGCTCCGGCACGATCTGTTTGCGGTCCGCATCATAGTTTTTCAGATTGCGCTGTATCGTCCGCTTCCAGTCGATCCCGCTGAGCGAAGGGAGCGGCGTATGCTGCCTGCGGTTCAAGGCCCCGGTCACCGCCCGGCGGATATCCTCGTGAAGGCGCTGAACCAGCTCATCCACAACCGCTTTCACCAACTGGCGTGCCGTGTCCTTCGTTTTCTCGAGGATTTTCCCCTTCAGGGACAGCAGCGTGCCGACCAGTTGTATATCCGGCTTGACCGTAGCCAGCACCTCGGGCTCAAAAAGCAGCTGCTTCCAGCCTTTTCGTTCCATGGCATCATTCTGGATAATGGACACCACGTCTTCCGGAAAAAAGGAGCGGACGTCACCCAGCCACTGCGCGAGCCGAGGGGCCGATTTCCCCTGTCCGGCTCCCCGCTGTCCCGAGGGCGCGCCGCCTGCATCCGTCCCGCCGTCCGTATTATCGTATATTGCAGCAAGCGCGCGGTCCATGATGCGTTCTTCCTCCGACAGCTGAATGCTCCCGCCGGGGCTGAATCCCGCTAGCTGAGGCTCTGCCGACTGGCCCAGAATGAGCCGCCATCGCGATACTTGGTTGGATTCTTGCATACTGCTCATAGCCTAAAAATCCTCAAAATCAAAATCATTCAATTCGTCCAGCATTTTTGCTTCTTCCTCCTTCAAGTCACCGGTCAAAATCTCGGCGGCCTGCTCTGCGTTCACGCCCCAAAGTTCGCCAAGCAGCTCGGCTATCATCGTCTTTTCCTTTGGCGAGAAGCTGCTGAACGCCCTGCGCAGAAAAACAAGGGCGCGCGCGAACTCCTCATCATCCAGGGACAGGATGTATTCATTCAGCTGCTTCCACAAGCTTAACCGTGATAGCAGGGCATAACGGTTCCGCATCGATAAGCCCTCGAACCATCCAGCCCCCAAATCGGCCGGAATGCCGGGGGAGAGTCTGCGCGAAACTTCTTCGGCGCACCGCTGCGCGGAAATCGCGTTCCGCTCCATTAAGACCGCGCAGGCATACCCCGACAGACGGGCATTGAGGTCATCCCTTTCCGACAAATGCCGAAGCTCTTGCAGCCAAAGTTCCTCGTCTACCTGCTCGGCATGCTCCATCGCGACGCTGTTCAGCTCATTCATAGCGGTGATCATCGAGCCGGACACCTCATCGCTGCACTGGCTGCCATCAAGCAGGAACAAGCAAGCGCGCATAAACAGCTGCTGAAGCAGCGGCACTAACGGTTCCGTATCCAATCGCCGGACCCCGCCATAACGGATCATCACGGATAACGACCGGGAAGCGGCCGCGATCTGTACGACATCACGGCTGTCGACAGCCAGCTTCTGCAGCGTCTGCCTGCCTGCTTCCATCTGGTGAATCATCCCGCACTCATAGGCTATTCGAATAAGCGAAGAGGCTTCGGCAATCGAGCTGCAGTCCGCCAGCTTCTGTTGGAGCATATAAGCGGCAGCTACTTCTACCGTCTCTCCCAGCAGCGTGGTCTCCACGACCTGGATTTCAACCTCGGGCGTCCATTTCACAACCCAGTGCTCCGCCCACGCTGCCTGCTCCTGCCCGCTCGGCCTCGCGCTGACGAAGTAAATCCCCAGCAGCTTCAAGCGGTGAAACAAGAAGGAACGGTTCAAATCCAGATAGGCGGATTCTTTCGAAGCAACCCTCCGGTTTTCGCGCAAATCCAGAATTACATCGTTGGCCACAACCGATTTATATTTCTCCAGCTTCAACCTTTTGAGCTGGCGGTTCAGGTCGTCCTGGATCGGCGTCTGGCTGACGCCTTCGGCCAGCTCGCCGATCGCCGTGCCGATATCCGTTCGGGCAAGCTCCTCTGCCACGACGGCAAGCTCACCGCGCCCAAGCAGCGTCTGGGCCGCATCCCGCAAATCCCGCAAGGTGGGGATGCCGCCCCCATGGAGCGCGGCGAGCGACTCCGCCAGCCGGACGGCTTCGATCACTTCTGCCGTTGACCGGTGGGTCCCTTTCTTTCTCATCGAGCCTGCCACCAAGGATAAATACTGGTGCGGCAATTCCGTTAGCGCGCCCTTCAGCATCCGTTCCCACATCATTTCAAAATAATGGGGAGCCGCATTACCGGCGCCGTAGCCGGAAATAGATGACAGTTTATAGTAAGAGTATGGCATCAGGGTCAGTTTGGTTGCCCGGGAAGGCAGCAGAATTAATTCCTCGTCGCTCATCGGGTTTGACAAATCGCTAAGGGCAGAGGCATGGTATGCCCCGCAGACGACGACAATGCGTTCGGGCTGATGCCCCGCCGCAATCGCTTCAACAATCTGACGGCGCATGTAAGACTCCCGGACGGCATTGTAGGCGTACTCCACTGTATCCTCAAGCCTTTCTCTCTCCTCCGAAAGCTCTCGCATATGCCCGGAAAAAGCCGTTATGGATTGCCGGTAAGACCCCGCGTTTAAATTATGTTCATAACTCCGCTCCCAGTACATATCGTAATCGTATTCGCCAGCAAGCTCGGCTATCCGCTCATATACGGATTTTCCGGCCGGCAGGTTATCATCCATTGGCTCTGCTGCACCTGAAACGCTTCCCGGCTTCTCGACTTCGGACTCTTCTCCGCCAGAACCGCCTACCGGGCTGCGGCGGAGCTCCTGAAGGCATACGGCAGAGGACGACGGCAGATCGATAAATGCGGCATAGGCTCCATGCTTCTGCGCCCATTTCATTGCCTGATATTCCGGAGAATACACCGCAAAAGGCCAAAGTACGGTTCGTACCGGCACTTCTTCGGTAAATGCCAATATGGCAACCGGCGGCCTTGTCGTGGCATGGGCCAGATGCCGGATTTCCCCGCTTGCGTCAGACGGTCCTTCAATGAGGACGGCGGTGGGTCCGATCTCATCCAGAAAGTCTAATAAATGCTTCGCACCGGCGGGTGACAAGTGCCGAACACCAAATACATGGATGCCGGCGGCATTCACTTGTTTATCTCCTTACATGCTTGATATAAGCCCCGCCACTCGGCACCGCGCTTTTTCATCACGTTGTCGAGATATTCCTTCCACACGAGCCGGTCCTTATCATCATCCTTCACGATCGCGCCTTGGAGTCCTGCTGCCAAATCCTCGTCGGTGAGCTCCCCGCTGCCAAAGCTGGCTGCCAGCGCCATGCTGTTGGTCAGGAGCGAAATCGCTTCAGCCGTCGAGATTACCCCGGCAGGAGACTTCACCTTTTCCTTTTTATCCAGGGTCATGCCGCTGCGCAGCTCGCGAAAGATAGTAACTACCTTAAGCAGTGCTTCATCTGCAGGAGCAGCAGCCAGAAGATCATAAGAGGAAGCAATCTCCGATACCCGTTTCTTCACGATTTCGATTTCGGTTTCCAGATCCGCAGGAGCCGGAAGCACGATGATGTTGAAACGGCGCTTCAGCGCAGTCGACATCTCATTGACCCCGCGGTCTCTTGTATTCGCTGTAGCGATAATGGAGAAGCCCTTTCGGGCATTCATTTCTTTTCCGAGTTCAGGCACCGATATTGTCTTTTCGGACAAAATGGAGATGAGAGCATCCTGTACCTCCGAGGCGCAGCGGGAAATCTCTTCGAAACGGGCGATCCCGCCCGTTTCCATCGCCCGCATGATCGGGCTCTGCACCAGCGCTTCAGGGGTAGGGCCTTGGGCAAGCAGCATGGCGTAGTTCCAGGAATACCGCACATGTTCTTCGCTTGTTCCCGCCGTGCCCTGTACGACCAATCCGGAATTTCCATAGATTGCTGCCGCCAGATTTTCGGACAGCCAGGATTTGGCCGTGCCCGGTTCCCCGATCAATAACAGGGCGCGATCGGTTACCAGGGTAGCGACCGCCATCTCGATCAGACGTTGGTTTCCGATATATTTAGGCGTGATTTCCGTCTTGCCGGCCTTTCCGCCAACGATGAATTTGAGTACGGATTGAGGGGACATCTGCCATCCGGCAGGAATTTTCCCGGTATCCTCCTTGCGCAGCGCTTCCAGCTCATGACGAAACAGTATTTCTGCGGGCTGACGCATGATATCTTCCAATTGCTCTTGACCTGCTCCCATGGTTCCACTCCTTAATTTTTATTGTTCTTTCATCTTGCGAAGGATATATCGAAGCTGATCCTTGGCGTTGTCCTTGTAGTTGCCCAGCACCGCATGGACGCGGTCATGATACTCTGCAGGCAACCGGCACAACTGCGAGAATATAAAAGGCTCGATCATGTGGCAGTCCTGATTTCGCTTATCCTCAAGAGCGGCCACAACAGCTTCAAACAGCTCTTCATCTTTTATGCCGGTACGAACAAGACCCATAATAATCAGATTGGCAAACCGGTTGCGGAATTCCGGCGAATTCTGCAGCTTTGCCAGCAAATACGATTCGGCTTTCCGATGTCCCCGGCGGGCGAACGCGCTGACCAGCGCCAACTCATCCTGCTCGATCAACAGCTCCAGCCATCTGTCATCCCAGCTCGCCAGCAGCTGATCTTGCGGGAGCATCTCCACGTAATACGTGTAGCTCTCCTTGCCCGCAAACGGCATTACTTCCTCATAAGGCTTATACTGCCTGCGGATTACCAGATCTGATAGGGTATCCAAAAGCTTTTTCCGCTCCTTGGCCGCATTGCTGAGCGGCGACGAGGCGAAGCCTTGTAACAGAACGTCCTTGTATTGTTCATATACGCGTTCAGGCGGGAGCACGCGCGTTGCTTTTTGGAATATCTCGCGGACATAAGAGCCGCTGTGTCTATATTGCTCTATATCATTCTCCGCATTTTGGCGCAGCAGTTCCCTGGCTTCCTCGGAATCCACACGATTCATGTAGATGACCGCTTCATTCATCAGATAGGTCCAGCCCAAAGACTTGATGTATAAGTCATACTGCTGAAGCACGTTCCGGTACAGCTCCTCGAGCTCCGGATTTTGTTTGTCGTGCAATGCCCACAAACAGCGTTTCACCTTGATCCAGCTCTCCTCCAGCTTTTGCTTGTCGCCTAGAGATTCGGAAACCGATTGAAGCTCCGCCGACAAGTCTCGTACAAGCCAATCCGTCAACAGGGCGGAACGGCATCTGCCTAAGGCAGGATTCACCAGCTCTTTGTCTTTTCCTTGGGCGGCTTCATACAACCGCCCCACGGCTTGATCGGAACCGTTCTCGGCCAGCGCGCCGTAGGCCGCTTCGCGGATGACCTTCTTCTTGCTCCTGCTCCATTCCATCAGATCCGCTTCAAACTCTTCGTAAGGCGCAAGCAGTTTGATCGCCATGCACCGCACCTCGTCGCTGCCGATCTCGGCAGCTTGGCGGATCAGCTCCAGCGCTTCCTTCCCGCCTGTTGCCGCCATCACCTTCAGCTTGCGTGATTCCGGCCTTCCGCCCGCCGGATTAAAGTTTTCCATCAGGAACGGAACGATTTCCGGGCCGTACGCCGGCAGTATCTCATTGGCCGCCAGCTCGCCAATCTCGACGTAGGGGTCATTCAACGCTTCGATTGCAAGGTATACCAGACGGAAATCTTGGAACACCCCTTCCTTCCACGCTTCTTCTATGATCTCGTAACGGCCGCTGCCCGTCGTGGTCAGGGCCGTCTGTACTGCTGAAAGCTTGCGGTATGATAAGTGGGATGACAGCGAAACCGGATGATGGTCTGCCTGAAACAGTTCTCCCTCGGGTGCTGTCGTTCCTTGCGTATGCAGCACGGAGCTCAGCAGCTGGTTTAAATCCTGAAGCAGCTGTGCGGACTGGTTCTCCTTCTTGGAATCCGGCTCGATCAAGGCAAGGATTCCTTCGCCCAATCGTTTGAACACGGGAGCGCGTTCTCCCAGCTGTTGAAACTGCGGCAGCAGCCGCTTCAAGCGGAAATCGCCTGCCGCCAGCTCGCTGCCGGCGATATATAAACGCCTAACCTCTTGGTTAAGCTCCTGCAGTAATGCCGTACTCATGTTCGCTTTCCTCCTTCGTTACCCTGCTTAGTACAATAGCCGGATGATTTCGTTCGTCGTAATGATGCTTAGCGGCTGTGCCCAGAGACGGCCCGTCGCAAGGTTGTGCTCAAACATAACCAGCATGGATACGCCGCTCAGCTTCTCCTCCGGCAAATACCGCAGCATCGGCACGGTTGGTTCCATATACACATCGGCCAGCCCGATCGACTGCCCGGATTCATCCGTAATGGCATATTGCCCTTCCGCGTTCCGGCCGATCCCGGATACATGCAGCAGCATGACGGGGTTGCTGTCGCTAAGCGGATTCTTGAGCTGGTTCTTCACCTTTTTAACGGCTTCAGCATATGAACCTGCCGCATGGTTGCGAATCCACTCCAGATCCTCTTCCGTTACCGGACTTGACGTCATCTCTTCAAAGCGAACACGCCGGTTCATATCTCCCGGGTAGCGATACAGTGCAGGGACATGGGCTTTATCAAAGAAGCTGTCTTCTTCCCGCATCAGCTTGGCGGCTTTGTAAGGCCGGTACTGGATCGTCCGGTGAATTTCGCCGCTGTCCTTCTGGATCCAGTATCCGGTATCCACATGCTCCAGCCGCGCATCGTCGGCATAACTCAGAAATGAAAGCTGCACCAGCTCTGCTCCTTCGCTCACTAACCCATAGCTCTGCAGCTCGGTCAGCTGCCATGCATGCCCCAGCCATTCCTCTATCGTCGACTCGTGGTCCAGCCTCATATCCGGATCCTCAAGTTTTGCGGTCAGGTACTGTCTGCCCTTCTTGATCATTGCGTTCATGACGGCAAGCTGCCCCACCGCATATGTATAAGCTTTCTCCTGGTCTTCGGATGACAGAACCAGCGCCAAGCGGCGGAGTTCCGTCTGAGCACCCGATAAGTAATAATTGCCCATCTGCTTCACATGCTCCTGGATCCGCTTATGTTCTTTTTTGTCCAATGTCCCGAGTCCGTTCCGGATCAACGAGTGTATAAGCTTTTCCAGAACATCCAGGCCTTCCAGCTGCGCATGGAGTTTCTTTTTTAACGCCGATTTGTTCACCTTCTTCGGTTTGGGTGCTGCTCCTTCGGCTGCTTCTTTGAGCTTGCGCTCTTCCCGCTTCTCCGCCTTCTCCCGCTTGGCGGCCAAATCCTCCGGCACCTTTGCGGGGGTAAACGACGCTCCGCCTGCATAAGCATATAGCAGTCCAAGCACATGTTTGCACGGAAACTGCCGGCTCGGGCAGGTACACCGCATGACCGGCTTCTCCGGCACCGCAAAATCGGCGGACGGCTGGTAATCGGAACTTCCGCTGCCGGCACAGGTGCCGAACAACACGGCTTGATCCTCGGAATGGTGCAGCTTGAGGAAACGTCCTTTTTTTACTAGACCTTGCCCGTTCTTAATGGCCGCGCTATTCGGTGCCTGCGAATCGATCCATGTCTCTGTAATCTCAACCAAACTTATACCCTCCTAAATCAAATCGCTGCGCTCAAAAACAGCAATCATATCCATTACGTTTAATCATATCGAATCTTCGCCCTGCTCCCTACCCTTCTAAAGACCTATTTAAGAACACCCATTCCTATTTAATCCATCATCCTCCTCCTTAAATGGAACATATTGTTATACTATGCTGCCGTTAAAATAAAAAAGAGCCGGCTTAGCCGGTTCTTCGAAATTAGCTATCGTTAGTCTTTTCGCGCTTGATACCGCCCTGTTCGAATCTCGAGAATATACGATTCAGGGTGGGGCATGCCGGACTCCAACGCGTCCTGCACGGCTTGTTCGATCGGGTACGGCACACGGATGCATTGGATGTTTAACGGCGCGGGATCTTCGCTTCCATAGACTCCCTCCAGAATGACGTAAGACGCCTCGGACATTTCAAGTGGATTGCCGACGCTGCCGGTATTAAACAGCGTTCTCCCGTCCAGATGCTGGTGATAGGCATTATGAATATCGCCGTAACCGGCGACGTCCGCAATTCTCGGGCTGCCGCACAGCGGGGAGCTGTGAAACAAGGTAGCCCGCTTCTCCTGGTCATCCCAGGGCTGGATCCGTTCGTACACGCTTCGCGGCGAAGCATGAAACAGCCGGACCCATTTACCGCTCATCATGAATTCTATGACATAAGGGAGGCCGGCAAGATATTGGAGCCTCTCGCTTCCGAGTCTATGCTGATGCCATAGTAGCGACGGATCATCGGTCTCATTGCCAATAAAGTCGTCCCAATTCCCCTTAATGACCTGCTGGCAATGGGTTCGTACCATATCCACCGCCACATCGCCGTGCGGGCCCTTGCCGATCAAGTCGCCCAGGCAATAGATGGTTTCGATTCCGCGGCGTTGGATATCCCTAAGAACCGCCTCCAGTGCAGGGATGTTTCCGTGTATGTCGGAGATTAATGCAAATTGCGCCATCAGCCGGCCTCCAAACTTTGTTTATTTCGGTTTGCTATGGTTTTGGCGGTGTTGCTTTTCGTATATTCATCCTATGTCTCGTTTTAGCCAGGGATGAACCCGTTCAGCGATTCACGCCGTGCCCCAAAATCAGGTCTTTGGATTTACCAATCCAGCACTTCATTTTCCATACAATATTAACTTATAATGAAAATAGTTTGAAGCTATTCTATAAGAAAGTCACAGGAAGGAGGTTATGCCGTTCCATGCATTGCCGTCCGGAAGCGTTCGGGCACGCGATGCGTGTTTTAACTACATCGGCAGTACATAACGTGCATTGGAAGGAGGCAATTATACGCCGGAACGTGCCAAATCCTTATTTTGGATGTTTTAATTTTTAGTCTATTGTATTAAGGTAATCATATATTTTTACTCACGCAAGCTTGGTAACTGAATAAGATTTAAGCATCACCGACTTCACCACGTTAGGAGGCTGACGATAGTGAATACACGCAGGATGGTTAGCTTAGGGTTACTGATTCTTGTCTTGATCATCAGCGGTTGTACGGGAAATGCTTCAACCGAAAAAACGAAAACGCTTACACTTTGGTATTGGAACCGAAGCCTGGACGATGAGCTGATTAAGTCTGTTGAAAAGGAGTTTCCGGGTATCCGCATCGACGCGCAAAAAATCGGAGGCGACTTCAAATCGAAATTAAAAACAACGCTGGCCGCCGGCTCCGGAGGGCCGGACATCGTCGCTTTTAACGACTGGGTGGCGGAGCTGTTTACGAGTTCAGATCGCTTCTACGATCTGTATGAGCTTGGCGCCAAAGAAATCGAACCGGATTTCCTGGATTGGAAATGGAAGCTCGGCGTTACGCCGGAAGGCGCCATGATCGCCCTGCCGATCGATACGGGGCCAACGGCTTTATACTACAGAGCGGATTTGTTCGAGGAAGCCGGACTTCCAACCGAACCGGAAGATGTCCACGAGCAGCTTGGCACCTGGGATCAATATTTCGAGGCCGGACAGAAGCTGCAGGAGCACTTTGATCAAAAAGTGAAAATGCTCGATAACATCACGAACATTTATACCCAATTTAATGCCCAATCCGATCGCATCTATTTTGCCGAGGATGGAAATTTCATCGGCGAGTCTGCGGAATCTTCGATCAAGACGGCCTGGGATACGGCGGTAAAGGCCTCCCAAATGAAGCTGAGCGCCAACGTCAACACTTCTTCCTCAGAGTGGAATGCCGCCATGAACAACGGGCGGGTCGCTTCCTTTGTCGGTGCGGTCTGGATGAAGGAAATACTCATGCAGGCGGCGCCGGACACCACCGGCAAATGGAGGGTAGCCCGTGCACCTGGCGGTGACGGCAACAACGGCGGTTCCTTCCTGGCCATTATGAAGACAAGTAAATATCCGCAGGAAGCATTTGATGTCATGAAATACATTCAGAACCCGGAAAATCAGGTTCAGTCCTTTAAGAAGATCAACCTCTTCCCTTCCGCCAAGGACGCGCTGGATGCACCCGTCATGAAGGAACCTGAAGAATTTTTCGGAAATCAGGCGACTGGCGAGGTGTTCTCGGAATCAGCACGAAACGTTAAACCGGCTTATTTCGGCGGGAAGTTCGCGAATGTCAACGGCATTGTCAATCGAGAGCTGTCCTCGGTTGCCCTTCAGGGCAAAAATCCCGATAAAGCCTGGACCGACGCGCTGGCCAGGGTCAAAAAAGAACTGCTGCGCTGACCAAGGTTCTTGTTTTGCGAGGTATGGCTTTCCGATTGTTAGGAGTACTTAAATACCAACCGCACAGGAGGTACAGTACGATGGATAATCCAATGCTGAATCGCACGCCCGTGGAACAGAAGCCTGTTCCCAAGCATCCGAAATCCCAAGACCGACTGTCTGCACAGATATGGAAGCACCGCAAAGAATATTTGGCGATATCCCCTTTTTACATTCTATTTGCCATCTTCGGGCTGTTCCCGATCGCCTTTTCCATGTTCCTGTCCTTTCAAAAATGGGACGGCATCGGCGAGATGACCTATAACGGTCTCAATAACTATCAATTCATGCTGACCGATCCGGAATTTTGGAGAGCCGTTGGCAATACACTGCTGATCTGGATTTACTCCACGATACCGATGCTGTTCATCGCGCTGGTCGTGGCTTTCCTGCTAAATGCATCGTTTGTCCGTTTCCGCACCTTCTTTCGCATCGGCCATTTCCTGCCAAACGTCACCTCGCTTGTTGCGGTTGCCATCGTGTTCGGCACGGTTTTCTCGAACAACTACGGTCTTCTCAACTATATGTTGTCCTTGCTCGGCCTCAACTCCGTCGAATGGTTGAATAAGACGTGGGGCATTCAGTTAGCCATCTCGGTCATGGTTATATGGAGATGGGCGGGATATAACGCCATCATCTATCTTGCCGGGCTGCAGAGCATCCCGACGGTTCTGTACGAGGCAGCCAAGATCGACGGAGCCACCGGCATTCAATCCTTTTTCAGAATCACCATTCCCAATCTAAGGCCCATCATTCTCTTTACGGTCATTACGTCGACCATCGGCGGCATGCAGATCTTCACCGAGCCGCAAGTGCTGGTCGGCAATGACGGCGGCGTAAGCGGCGGCGGGATGACCATCGTCCTCTACCTGTACCGCGAAGCCTTCGTGAACAACTATTTCGGATATGGCGCTGCCGTCGGCTGGGGCATGTTCCTGCTCATTGCCCTCTTTTCCATCGTGAACTGGAAAATGGTGCAGGGCAGTCCTTCCAATGACTGAAAATGGGGGTGAATCGTATGTTCAAATGGAAATCCATTCTGCTGCACATCGGGTTGATCACCGGATTGATCTTATCCATTTTTCCCTTCTACTGGCTGCTTGTGATGGCGACGCGCACCACTTCGGACATCTACAGCTTTCCTCCGAAACTATGGTTCGGTCCGCACTTGCTGGATAACGTGTCGAGGGTGCTGAGCAGCATCGACTTCTTCGGCGCCTTCTGGAATACCCTGTTCGTCGCTTCCGCTTGTACGCTGCTGGTCTTATTCTTCGATTCCCTGGCCGGATTCACGTTCGCCAAATTCCAGTTCCCGGGCAAAAAATGGCTGTTTGTCCTGCTGCTTGCCACCATGATGGCGCCCGCACAATTATCCTTGGTGCCTTCGTTTGTCATTATGGCTGAATTCGGATGGGTAGGCACCTACAAGGCGCTGATCATTCCGGGAATGGTCAACGCTTTCGGAATCTTCTGGATCAGGCAGTATGCACAGGAATCGGTGCCTTCGGAGCTTCTCGATGCCGGTAAAATCGACGGCTGCGGTTTCTTCCGCCTCTATTGGAACATATCGCTGCCGATTCTGCGGCCCGCTTTATCGTTCTTGGCCGCCTTCACGTTCATCGGGGTATGGAACGACTATCTGTGGCCGCTCATCATTCTAAATGATGAGAACAAGTTCACCTTGCAGGTTGCGTTATCTTCATTAAACGGAATATATACCACCGACTATTCGATGGTCATTGCCGGCACGCTGCTCGCGGTCATCCCGCTGATCGTCATGTTCTTGTTCATCAGCAAGCAATTCATTTCCGATATCGCCGCAGGCGCGATTAAGAGTTAACGGCAAAGGAGCTGCCTCCAGGTGTTATGCCTGGCAGGCAGCTCCTTTCCATATTCAGGTCCATGACGTACGCGCTACGGCACCATGACCAGCTGTTCGTTTTCTTTCGTCCCTGCCTCTTCTGCCGAATCGGCGGTCTCCTCCCTTTTCAGTTCTGCCGTTTCATCGAGCTTTTTGCGTCCCATTAAGGCTGCGGCCAGAAGCGCTAACGCTGCTGGAACGATAGCCCAGGCAAACGTAGCCGCGATGGAGGAAGCGAGCGTGTCCGAGGTCGGCTTGAGCAGGTCGGACGGAATCCATGATCTCGTCTCCGGTGCCAATAAGATGTGAAGATCCTTCAGATCGAATCCTTCAGGAAGCCCAGCGGTGTTCATCACGCCCGATCCCGATGTTAAGGAACCGGTGAAGGATCGGCTCTGGATCAACCCGAACACTGTAATGCCAATGGTCATTCCAAGCGATCGCGTGAAATTGAAGGTCGAACTCGCCATCCCGCGCTGTTTATAGGATAAGCCATGCATGACCGCCGTTCCCAGCACGGAGAAAGATCCGCCGATGCCAAGCCCGATCAGAACCATGTACAGGGTAACGATGAACCTGCTGGATTCCGCAGTTAACGTCGAAGCGAGCACCATCCCTCCCGTAAACAGGATCAGCGTCGGGATCATGATGCTGCGATACGAGATTTTACTCATCAGAAAACCGCTGACCGTCGCCGTGACGACCGAGCCCACCATCATCGGCAGCAGGACCAGCCCCGAGTTCGTGGCGCTTCCGCCGAGCACGCCTTGTATGAAGATCGGAATATAAACGGAAGCCACGATGAAGGCGCCTCCGCTAAACAAGCCGCACAGCACGCTTGAGGTATAGAGTTTGTTCTTGAATAAATGAAACGAGATGATCGGCTCCTCCGCCCTTCTCTCGGCAAGCACGAAGAGCACAAGCATGACGGCGGCAGCGCCAAACAAAGCCAGGATGACCCAGGAATCCCATGCCCATTGCTTCCCTCCAAGCTCAAGCGCGAACATGAAACAGATCACGCCCGCAAGGAGCGTGGTTGCTCCCTTCCAATCAATCGGCTGTTTGGAACGTTCATGCGATTCCTTATAGAATACCATCACCATCAGGAAGGCCACGATGCCGATCGGCAAATTAATATAGAATATCCATTGCCAGGTAATATGATCCGTAATATAAGCGCCTGCGAGCGGCCCGAAAATGCTGGATAATCCAAAGACGGCTCCGAACAAGCCGGTGAGCTTTCCGCGCTTCTCGAGCGGCACGGTGTCGAACATGATCGCGAAAGCAATCGGGATGAGGGCTCCGCCCCCTACGCCTTGCACGGCCCGATACAGCGCCAGTTCCGTGATGGAGCTTGCCGTACCGCACAGCACGGAGCCCAGCATGAATACAATCATCCCGAACACAAAGAATTTTTTGCGTCCATACATATCGGACAGTTTGCCGAAGATCGGCATCCCCGCAAGCTCGGCAACCATGTACGCGGAGGTCACCCATACGAAATGATCAAGTCCTCCGAGCTCCCCGACGATGTTTCCCATGGCGGTTGCTACGATCGTATTGTCCATGGAGGCCATCAAGATGCCGAGCAGCAGGCCGGCAAGCACGATGGGCAGTTTGTTGTTGTTGGCTGTTTGTGTCTTCAAGTTCTCATACACTCCTTCTAAGTAGGTTTCCTTAGTACTGCAGTCATTGTAATTCGAAAAGTATGACAGGTGACTGTCACACTTTTGTCCCCGATTCCGTTTTTTTTTTATCAAACGCTCTTATTCAAGCAGCCTAATGGCTTTATGTTCGCATGCGGGGTAGCGTATAATCGGTTTATCTTAGCTCATGCCAAGGAGGTCATGTGATATGAAGATCAGTGAATTATCGCAGCGCAGCCAGGTCAGCGCACGCTCGATCCGGCACTATGAACAAAAAGGCCTGCTGGAAGCCGACAGACTCGATAATGATTACCGCCATTTTAACGCGTCCGCCATCGAACGGGTCAAAATGATCCAATTGTACTTAAAGCTGGGTTTGACCACGGATCAAATTCGCGTATTGTTTCGCGGTGAAGTCGCTTCGCCGGACGATTATGAATTTTGCGAAGAAATGCTTTCCTTTTATGAGGACAAATTAAGCAGCGTGGACAGTCAGATTGCAGCGCTCCATGAATTGAAACGCCTGCTGGAAAGGCAAATCTCCCGGACCCTTGGCAAAAAGAAGAGTCAGCAGCAACCCTCCGCAACATGATAGAATGAAGTGTACATCTGAAATGGAGGATATCTACATATGGACAATTTCGAGAAAAATCTGGAGAAATACGCGGAGCTGGTCGTGAAGGTTGGCGTAAACGTTCAACCGGGCCAAGTGCTGATCGTCAATGCTCCAATCGAGACCCTAGAGTTGACACGCCGCATCGTGGCCAAAGCATATGATGCAGGCGCCAAATATGTGCAAGTCGACTGGGAAGACGAAAAAATCACCCGAATCCGCTATGAGAAGGCACCGGAAGACTCCTTCCATTATTATCCGCAGTGGCAGGCCGATGCCATGCAGCAGCTCGCTGAAGGCGGAGGAGCCATTCTGCGCATTAAGGTTCCGGATCCCGAGCTGTTCCGCGGCATTGATTCGGTAAAAGTATCTACAGCCGTTAAGGCTGCTGCCGTGGCTAACGAAAAATATCAGGTATACGTCCGCAACAATAAGATCAGCTGGTCGCTGATTAAGGCGCCTACCCGAGCCTGGGCCGATAAAGTATTCTCGGACCTCCCCGAAGAAGAGCGCATCCAAGCGATGTGGGATGCCGTTTTCCTGATGAATCGGGTAGGCAGCGAAGATCCGGTAGCCGCGTGGCGGGATCATATCGCCGGACTGAAGCTGCGCCAGAACCACATGAATGCCAAACGCTACAAGAGTTTCCACTATCGAGCGCCGGGAACGGACCTGCGCGTCGACATGCCGGAAGGTTACCTCTGGCTCGGCGGCGGTGACGAGAATGAGGCCGGGGTGTATTTCGTCGCGAATATGCCCACCGAAGAAATCTATACGATGCCTCACCGCACGGGCGTGAACGGGACCGTAACCAGCACCCTTCCGCTGAATCTGAACGGCCGCCTGGTGGAAGGCATGAAGCTCACGTTCAAGGACGGCAAGGTTGTCGCATATGAAGCCGAATCCGGACGGGAGCATCTCACGACGCTGCTGGAAACGGATGAGGGCGCCTCGTATCTTGGAGAGATGGCACTCGTGCCTCATGATTCGCCGATCTCGCAGCTAAACCGCGTCTTCTATAACACCGGCATCGATGAGAACGCCTCCTGCCACTTTGCGCTGGGAAGCGCCTATCCCGTGAATATCGAAGGCGGCACCAAGATGAGCAAGGAAGAACTGCTGGCTCGCGGAGCCAATGTCAGCCTGACGCATGTCGATTTCATGATCGGTTCCGCTGAACTGGACATTGACGGCGTGCTGGCGGACGGTACGATTGAACCCGTATTCCGCGGTGGACGGTGGTTCTAAAGTTCGTTTAGATAAATTGGGGCTCCCAGCGTGGCGTTTGGCCTCACCGGCGGGCAACCCCTTTAAGCCTTCAACTGTAAAAAAGGCGGACACTGGAGCAATTGCTCCATGTCCGCCTTTTTCTATGTTCTACATTTGTATGGTTACTTTACTCTGCATGCTCCAGCATCCGAAGTATCATCATGACCGCTTCCGCTCGGGTCGCAGATTCCTGAGGAGCGAACCGGTTACCCGAACGTCCGTTCACGATGCCGGCCGTGGCCGCGGCTGCGATTTCCTTCTCTGCCCAAGCCGGAATATTCTGCTGATCGCGGAAGTCCGTTCCGGCACCTGGCTGGGTAAGGCCTAGGTACCGTACGATCATTACCGCCATTTCCGCACGGTTAACGGATTCATTCGGTTTGAATGTCCCGTCTTGATATCCTTTCACGATGCCTTCGGATACGGCCCATTGAATCGCTTCCAGCGCCCAGGATCCGATGGAGGAGCTGTCTTTGAAGCTCAGTTTCTCAGATCCCGCTTGGCCTTTCAGTGCTTTAGCCATCATCACCATAAATTCTGCACGCGTGACCTGACGGTCCGGTTTGAAGGTCTGATCCGGATAGCCGCCAACGATGCCGAGCGAAACCGCCTGCTCAATCGCTGATGAAGCCCAATGTCCGCGGATGTCGGTTAACAGCACCGGCTGGGGCTCCGGCTTCGGTTCTTCTGTCCCTGCTTTCGCCTTACGGTGTATGGTTAATTGATAGGTTTTGGTCGCACCATTCTCGGCCCGAACCACCAGCTTCAGGACGTTTTTCCCTCTCTTCAGCCCGATGACATGATCATTCTTCAGAGGCTCTCCTTCCAGAAGGACAGCGGCCTTGCCATGCGCCGCCCCAACGCGGAGCTGCACGGATTCCGCATCCGTTTCAAGCCGGTACTCCGTCGTGCTTTCGTTGAACGCAGGGGTTAATGCAGCCGCTACGCCGCCAATGATGACTTCCAGCGCTTTTAATTGATTGTTTCCGGACAATGGGACTCCACCGCCAGAGGATTCCGATCCCGATCCCGATGACGAAGGATTCTCGGATGAAGGGATCACCGACGCGTTATAGGCGCGGATCGCCGCTTGCAGTGCGGTCATTGCGTCCTTGACATCCTTCGCAGTTGCATGGTCCTGCTGCGCTATGGCGCTGGCGTTTGCAATCGCGTCACGGAGCGCTGACCTTGCGCCTGCCGGATACTGCCCTGGCGATGAGCCTTCCCGTGTTTCGTCGAGCCTTTGCTGCGCCGAGGCGATTAATCCGATTAACTCGCTCTTGTCCACTCCTGCAGCCGAAGTCGTGACCGAGTTATGAAGTCCCACGCTCTCGCCAGCAGCGTTATAAGCTTTTACGGTAAAATGATAACGCGTATCCGGCGTAAGTCCGACTGCGGTATGCGAATACACATCGCGGGTTACGGTAACCACCGGTTCCTCCCGGCCTTTCAAATATACGCGATACCCATCCACGCCATCGCTTGCAGCCGCCTCCGGCCAGCTCATGGTGACACGGATCGATGTGATCTCCGAAAATTCCAGCTCCCCGGGCGTCCATACCGGCGCACCCGGAACGTCTACAGCACTCGTGATCACCGTTAAGATCTCGCTTGGTGGCGATTCCGCTCCATGCTGATCCGAGGCGGTTACTTTGAATTCGTACGGCGTATCCGGCGTAAGCCCTGTCGCTTCGTATACGCTGTCCGTAACGGTGGCCACTTGCTGTCCGTCCTGATACACATGATAGCTCACGACTTGCTGGTCCGGACGGTTCACAGGATCCCAGCCGATTTGAACCGAGGACGACGTGACCTGAAGTGCTTTCAGATTGGTTGGGGCCGCGAGACCCCCTTCATCCGTTGTGAATGTCCATACGTCCGATACCGTTCTTCCCCCGAATTCATCTTGGGCGACGGCATACCAGGAATAGGTTCCATTGGATAACAGTCCTGCCCACGGCTGAGTAACCTCCGTGCCGCTCGCTGCCTTTTGCGGCGTACCGATGGCCTCTCCTCTCAGATGATTCACCTGGATCGAATCGGTGGCTACCCGCTTCAGTTTCGGCTCAAGATCCAGGTTCATCGTAAATTCATCAACGCCCGGATTCGTATAATAATTGTACTTATCCAAGTAAGGAGAGTACGTATTCACGTAAATCTGATTGCTTTCCTTATCAAAATGCAGCAGTCTCAAATATCCGCTGCCGCCGTCCGCATGTCCTTGATAGTCCGCCAGCATCTGATACACGGTTCGGTCCGTATTGCCGTCACCGTCATCGTCCAATTCGTTCTTAAGCAGGCTGGCTCCCGTGTAATGGCCGCTCAATACGGCAACCACGTTCGGATTAGGGACGACGACTTCCTTGTACAACTTGTTGCCTACGCCGGAACGCGTTCCGTTCGCGAGCATGTAATCATGGAAATTCAGGAATGCGATACGATCCGGATATTCAGCCAGAACCTCGTTCATCCACTTGATATCCTCGTCTTCGACGCCCCATCCCATATACATCATGATGAAGTCGTTGCCTTCGACGGAGACCAGATCGTAATGTCCCCGGTTGTTCTTGTAGGAGCCTCCGTAATAGGGCTGATCCTTATAACGGTCTTCCCCGAAATATTGACCGTAGGTCGTGTAATCCCAATCGTAGCTGCCCACGTCATGATTCCCGGCAAGCACGCCGTGCGGCAGCTTGGCATCCTCCAGCATGTTCATGTAACCATCGGCACGTTTCCATTGGTATTCGGCTGTTGGATCATTCACGATATCACCGGTATGGAACAAATATTTGATGTTCATCTCATCGATGGAATCAACGATCCATTCGAACTGCTTTTGCTGAATATGCGGATAGAGCTCCGTCAAGAACTGCGTATCGGATACCCACACAAAGGTGTAATCATAATCCCCTCGGGAAGGAATTTCATCCTGTACGATCACATCGACTTTGTTGTTCTGTACATAGTCCGCTGCCGTCAGTTCGCCTCGAAGCGTAAAATCATCTTCAGACTGGGCAATATGCTTGGTTATTTCCGTCCATTTGCTCAGCTTGTGGTTCCACGCATACATCGTGACCTTGCGGCCGGACACCGTGTGTCCTTCCCAAGTGACTTCGACGCTGTCGCCAGGCTCGACGGCATGCTCCAGCTCTGCCTCGAACCGGATGTAAGGGAATTTAGACGTTGAATCTACGGTGACATATTCATCGTTGGATTCGGATACCCGCTTCAATTCCTCTTCGGTCAGCACAGTTTCGCCCGCAGGGAATCTGTCCTTTGGCGGTTCTTCGTCCGAAGCGTTCTTGGACATTTTCACCCGATCCCCGCTTAAAGCATGATACGAATAAGCCTGATGGAAGGAGACCTCGAGCTCGTCATCCGATGGATCGCTGACTTGAACCTTAAGCTCCGGCGACAGCCCGGTGCCGCTCCCCATATCTGCCGGCGACACCAATACAGGTTTATTCGGATGCTCCTGAGCCGTGTTAAACGTCACGGTGCGTTCCGAGCGGTTGCCGATCTTGTCCACTGCGCGAATTTCCAGCTTATGATCGCCTGGTTCAAGCTCGGCCGAGGAAGTATTATACGGCACCTGGATAGTGCGTCCATCGAGCGTAACCTCGACCCGGTCCACGCCGGATACGCGATCCGTGGCGGTTACATCGATCGGGATGCCGCCCTTGTAACCCTCGCCCTCTTCAACGGTTGCGCTAATTTCCGGTCCGTTGTTATCTACCTGAACATCGGCAGCTGACTCAGACTGACCATTGACCTTCAATTGAATGGAATGCGTTCCGTCCGCGACGGCCGAGGTATCCCATGCGTAGGACAATGCTTTTACTTTATCAGCAGGAATGTCGAATTGAAAAGCTACCAAAGGCAGGAAACGTCCATCGTCGCCGAGGTCATGGATCAATGCGGGATCGCTGTATTGCGGGTCCCGGATTTCCGTTCCGTCACCCAAGAGCAGCCGCACGTTGCGCGCATTGAAATCATCCATATTGCCCGTCGGCTTGTCTTCTTCGAAGTAGGTCTTCTCGTTATCGCCGGCCCGAAGGGTAATTTCGTTCGATCCGCTTGTCAGCCACTGCGGTTCGATCGGGACCACGATAGTTTGATAACCGTCAATGTTCGCCTCCGTCTGGAAAAGAACCTCCTTGCCGATGGTTACCGTGTTGATTCCATCGTCAATGCCGTCGCCTTCAAATATAAAATAGGCGGAATGCTCCATGGCGGGAGTGCCTTGAACCGGCGTTCCGTCCACTTGAAGCTCCAGATCGGAAGGCCCAGCCCCATCAGCTGCCCCCCGAATATACGTGATGCCCGTAACCGTTTGTTGATCTTTAACGTTCAGGCTCGCGCTTGCACCGCTGCCCGTGAGATCAACCTCATATTTAGGGCTCTCCACTTTCTTAAACGTGTTGGACACCGTGAAGAAATACTCCAGCTTGGCATGTCCCAGCAGCTCCAGATAAGGTATCGTATGATGATAGCCTTGCTGTCCTTCCTGAAGCTGTACGACCTTGTAATCGTTCTGTCCGTCGACACGATAAGATAACGCGAGCGATGTAACCATACGGTCATCGTGTGCTTCCGCGGCGATTTCGAGATTGTCTCCCGGCTCCACGTTCGTGGTTGTCGTCCGATTAACAACGGACGGCTCCTTGGTCACGTCGATATGTACCGGCTCCGCGGGCACTTCCGAATGCGCGAGCGAACCCGGCGTAGCCTTATGCTCCAGCTGGGAGATCCGTTGCATTTTTAGACTGCCGTCTTCGGGATATTTATAGAAGATTCCCTGATCGGGACCGTTATGAACTTCACCGTCGTTGTAAAACGCGGACACGACCGGGCGGCCGGTGTTCGTTACAACCACGAGCTCGCGCATGCGCGAATTGGACATGCCGCCTGAGAATATTTTGACGACATCGGTGTTTTCGTTCAGGTTGGTACCGTAATTATGATTAAAATCAGCAATCGTGGATTTGCTGTTCTGACCGTTTATGATCCAGAACACCAGTGTGCCTCCGGATGGAATGGTCACCTCATCGGGTACATGAGCCCACAGGGTGTCGCTCTCCAAGTAACGGTAGCGTATCTTATAATTGCTGAAATCGATGGCTTGATCGGTATTGTTGTAAACCTCGATAAATTCGTAACCGTCGGCGGTTCCTACGTTCGTGGAATCAGGCACAAGCTCGGTGATCAGCAGCTCGGGCACTGGGTTAAGCGCGGTGGATGTCTGGGCGGAAGCTTGTCCTGCGAGTGCAGTAAACGAGGCAGACATAACGATACAAAGAATCAAGAAGCAGGAAATACATCGTTTAAGGACGATCTTAGACATGGAAAACCTCCTAGAAATGATTTTTTGAGCAATCAATTCAGTTTCCCAATTCTCCAGGTCTCCATGGGATCTCCAAATTATAATTAAAGCGTTTTCAACATAAAATCCCTCGCGATTTCAAATTAGGCTTTTCCCCTTGAGGGGTCCTTTTCCTCTTCACCTCCCAAGATCAATAATTGCATATTCCGATCGTTTTTTAAACCACTTTATGTAAAATTTGATAAATGATATAAAGGTCCCGATAATTGTTGAATATCTAGTACAATAGGACATCGTAACGCCGCGTCTTTTTGTCCATGGCATATGGCTCTCCCGTTTCTCAAGGCACATATTTCGGGATCCAACAACCTCTATTGTTCGATACTTCAGCACTATGAACGGCTTATTTTCAATTCATCTTTGAGCAACAACTTCCCGCTCCGGCGTGTCTTACATCCTGCACCTATTGCTTAATCCGCACAAAAAAAAAGCCCCCGCGAATGATATCGCAGGATCCTTATCAGTGGGAAGCGATTTTATTATTCATTATGCAGCAATTTTCCAATTGCTAGGGTGCCTTACCTGAAAAGAATCGAAGAAACTTCGCTCTCCTTCTCCTTTTGCGAGTGTTCATGGCGAATCAACTGCCTTTCGGAATGACATGATGTTCTTCCGTCCGTCGATTGACAATACCACTTCCCACTTGTTCTATATTTACCCGGTCCACGGGATGTGAAACACGCCGGTCCAAATTTCTTTCGAAATCGGATACCGCCGGATACAGCTAATGTCTACTACTCACCTTGGATCCATTACCGCGGCGGTTCATTTTGCATCGTTCGGGACAGCTCTACCAGCTTGTTCATGGTTTTCCAATTCCGCATCGTCATCGGTACGCCGAACTTTGCCATTTGCGCCGCCAGCTTGGAATTCCGAACGCTTTCCTTAAACAGTAAATAGATTTCTTCTCCGATCGCTTCAAAAGTTTCTTTATCGTTCACGTAGAGCCTCAATTTCTCAACGTCATCGGGATCTGGCGCTTTCGGCAGCATGGCAACATAAAGACTCTCAAACTCCGATGCTGCCTCCGCCGCACGTATCGATTCTTCCGAAAAAGGACACTGCCGGACGATGCCCTCGATTTCCTCCGAGGTTCTGATTATCACGGTTATCGGGAAGCCGAACGCTTCTTGTATGCCTTGCTCCATTTGGACCTGCAGCGTGTCCTTGGAATCCGCAGATTCGAAGAGCACGTTTCCGCTCTGAATATATGTTTGCACGCGGGTTAGGCCCATGCCTTCAAGCATCTTTCTTAAATCGGCCATTTTGATTTTATTGTGTCCCCCGACATTAATTCCTCGAAGCAAAGCGATGTAGATGGTCATTTGAGCATCCTTTCCATGATCATGCCTGCCGTCTTCTCCCCGTTCGCGATGCAGTCCGGGATCCCCACGCCATAATATGAGCAGCCGGCAAGCATCACGTTAGGATAAAGGTCTTCCATTGCGTGCTCCAGCGACTCCACGACCTGCCTGTGCTTCAGATGATAGTTCGGCATATTCTCATGCCATTTGGTAACTTCGCAGGACACGGGCTCAGCCTCTAAACCTAAGCTCTGACGGAGATCCTCCATCCCGACATGCTTCAATTCTTCGTCCGACAATCGGATTAATTGCTCATAATACGGACTGGAGCTTTTGTAGAACAATCGCATCAATAACCGATTATTCTCGGAGGTATACTCCCATTTCCGGCTTGTCCAGGTGCATGCGTCACACTTCAGCTTCGTCCCCTTGGCCGTAATGAATCCCGTGCCGTCGTAAGGAAGCTCTTCATCTCGAATATCATAGGCCAGATACACGCTGATGAGGGACTTGGTATACAATTGGTCAAAATCCTCGTGAAGCCGCGGATCTTCCAGCAGCTCCTTCGCGCTTGATCCCAGCGTGCTTAAAACAACAAAATCGGCTTCCATCTGTTCGCCGTTCGCCAGCATCAATCGATAGCCGTTAGGTGTTCTCTCCAGCTTCTCAGCGGCAACGCCCTTGGAGATCTTCGCGCCTGCTTCTGTCAGGCTCCGTTCCAGTGCGTCAATCAACACCGAGACACCGTTTTTGAAGGAAAGGAATTTCTTATTGCCGGTGCCTAGGAATTTCTGTTTATTCTCGGCCAAACCGTCCATGATGCTGCCATAGGTATTTTTGTACTCCAGCAAATAAGGGAATGTGGACGCAATGGTCAGGTCATGGAGCTCCCCGGAATAGACGCCCGATATGACCGGAGCGATCTGGTTCTGAACGATTTCCTTCCCTAGAAAGGACTCAAGGAATTCTCCCAGGGAATCATGCTTGGTGAACGTCTCATTCGGCGTGTAATAGTCCTTGAGCGCCTCCACCTTCCCCTCCGCGGATACCAGCTCGCTTTCGGCTAAGGATTTCAAGCTAAGCGGTATGCCAAATACGCTCTCCTCGGGGATTTTTTTAAGGCCGTCGGTTGTATATATGAAAGAAGTCCCCGTGGCATTGTACACAACCTGGTCCGTTAATTGAAGCTCCTCCAGAAGCGGTGCCACATTCGGTTTCCGGGATACGATCGAATCCGCTCCGGTTTCCATAATAAATTCACCGTTCTGGACGGTTCGGATTTTGCCTCCCAGCACCTCGCTTGCCTCAATCAGCACCAAGTCCATGTCCCGTCGATGATGTTTCAGCTCTTTTTGCAGATAATATAAGGTCGAAAGTCCGGTAATGCCGCCGCCGATGATTACGGTAGTTGTCACTGTACATACACCTCTATTATGTAGGTTCATTTCAATAATATATAATGTTACGTTACCATTGTATCCAATTCCTAAGTATATCATAGTGACCGTTCATTCGTTGGGTGCCATTCCCTCAAAATTGTGAACAGAGCCGTTCACAGCCACCGGTTTCCCGGACATCACCCCTGAACAATCTATAATTGTTCGTGCTGCACTCATTATCCAGGTGTTGGGATGGTCGTCGACAGCAAAAAACTCCGCGAGATCACTCGCAGAGTTTTTTTCGTGGGAAGCGGTTATATCCATTCTGACGCTATCATTCCATTGCTTTAATAGCTTAAGGTGTACGCCGGAATAATTCAGGCTGTGCCGTCCTTATTCCTTGTTACGTTGTACATGGGTATCAAATCCTTTCGGTAATTCCGACTTAACGTCTTGTTATCCGTCTGGTGTTGATGTGTTTCCACTTCCCACTTAGGATATATATACCCGGTCCATGGGCGATGAAACAGGTCAGGCATTCTTTTTTTGCGCCGCCCGGGTACGCCTTAATTATTCTCGGTCAATACTTCGAGCAAGCCCGCCGGGAGCTCATACTTGCGGTTGTTGATTTGGATGCTTTTTAATTCCTCCAGCAGCGAATCGTCGCTTTCCGAATCCTTAATAGCCTGCACTTCGCGGTGCAATTGCTCCATCTGACGGTCCAGCGCGTTGGCGGTATCCGCCGCCTTCTTAAGCTCTTCTAGCAGGTGCTGGGGAACCGATTTATTATATTTGTAAAAGATTTTATGCTCCAGACTCGCCCAGAAATCCATGGCAATCGTTCGAATCTGGACTTCAACGCATACCTTCTCCACCCGGTCAGAGAAAAAGACGGGCACTTCCACTAACAGATGCAAGCTTTGGTATCCGTTCGGCTTCGGATTCTTGATGTAGTCCTTGACGTTCAGGACCGTTAAATCGCTTTGATTCTGCAGCATGTCGCTGATTTTGTAGATGTCGGTAATGAATGAACAAGTGATTCGTAAACCCGCAATGTCCTTAATGTTATCTTCTATGGAACTAAGCGATATGTTTCCGCCCTTGCGAAGCAGCTTCTTCATGATGCTCTCCGGCGATTTCAGGCGGGATTTCGTATGCTCGATCGGGCTATAGTCATGAAGAGCCTGAAACTCCTCTTTTAATATCTCCATCTTGGTTTCGATCTCATCTAAGGCGAATTTGTATTTCATCATGAATCGGGTAATTTCGTTTCGAATGATTTTGAGCTGTTCGATTTGCAAAGAATTCATGGGATACTTCCTTTCGATTGTGTGATTCAGAGCCGTGACGACTCGAGTAGTAAATAAAAAACAAAACGCGTTGCTGACTTTCTAGAAGTTCTGTCCCTCTTTAAATAGTAGTTGATATTGAGGTGCGACTGCAACTTTAGTGCAATAACGTCAAAAAGACGCCGCAACTACAAACGTCGCAGGCGTCTTTATCTTATGCTTATTCATTCCAATTATTGCGGCAAGGATTAAGCCGCTAAATTAACCTGGATTCAAGAGGACAATGTAGCGAACATCCGGCTCAATTTCGCAGCAGCTTCGATCTCCAAGGCCTTGATCTCCTCTACCATCGATATCGCCGTTGTTGCTTGTTCTGCCGAATTAGGCTCGCCCCCCTTCGGAAATGGAAACATCCCATGCAGGACACTGAACTTCTTGCAGATCTCCGTATACAGCGCGGCGGCATCTTCGAACGATGTCGTCAGATCCGGCCCGTCCTCCATGGATTTCGGCCAGGCGGACACCAGTTCCTTGAAGAACTCGGCGGCGTAGTACCGGGCATCCCGGAGCACCTCGATGTTGTAAGCATGACCATTCGGCTCAATGGCACGGCCATGCAGCGATTCAATCCAAGCATCGTAGGCCGCAATTCCCTTCACAGCCGTCGGCACCGCGTTTTCCTTTCCTTCATATAACTCGGTGGCGGTTTCCAGTGCCAGTCGCAGTTGCTGCCGAAGCGTCAAATCCACGGAACCCTCAATCGCCAGGACGAATATTTCTTCCAAGACGCTCTTGCCCAGATTTTCGTAAGGCAGCGTATCGACCCTTCCGCACTCCTCCGCATATAGGGTTCTCGTCTCGTCATCGTACCCGTAGAGCGTTCCGAACTCCGGAAAGAAAATATCCCAGGCCAGGACGGGATATCCGCGATCCAATGAGGCATGGATCAAATCGAGGGCTCTTGGCAGCTCTTGATGAATGCTGCGTTTATTCATCGCACCCTTTTCCATAAGGGCGGGATCCAGCAGATTGGCGTTTGTCCCGATGCCGTCCGACATGCCGTCGACGAATTTGGAATGGAAGCCGATATTATGAAGGCCGCGGGATAAAGACTCGCCGAAAAAATAGGCGGTCGGGCCTGCGATATGGACATCATTCGGTATGATATTGATCCGGAATGCATGCCCTGTGAGCCCCATGACCATCGGCAGCGATAGCTTGCGGTCTGTAAACTGAAGCATTTTGTACGTGGCATCCGCAGCGGATGTCCAGGTTTTGGTTTCTTTCATCGGCCCTTCGTAAGACAATATGTTCTTCTTCATAATTCCCAAGTCCCTTCTCGTCTTAATATAAGAGTCAACGGTAACGCGGATTTTTTCTTGGATCACTTTTTTCCGTGATCTCGAAATAATCTGATACACATTGGCCGAAGAGAGCTGAAACAAGTCGGCAATTTCCTGCGGGGACAGCTGATCGAAAAAATGGGATTCGAAAATAAGCCTCTCGCGCGGCTTCAGGCATTGAATGATGCCGGTTAAAACACGCAGCGTTTCCTGCTGCACGATGCGTTCCTCCGGTACGTTAAAACCCGAGGCCGCTTCGCTTGCGGAATGGTTGAGCCTGCCCAGAATGCTGTCCAGATCGTTCCATGGCTCCAGACACCCTGAACCGTTAACCCTTCCCTTGCCTTCTAATTCGGTGAATGTCTGCTCTTTGCACGCGGAGCTCCCTTTAAGGCGGGTATAGGCCTGATTCCGGACGATGCGGTGCATCCATGGAAGGAACCGCCGGGCATCCACCAATTTGCCAAGATGCATGAATGCTCGGATCAGGGCATCTTGCACCACGTCTTCTGCTAAGTAGGACTCCCGCGTTATCGCTCTGGCATAGCCATACACCTTGGAGCGATGGCGCCGAACAAGCTCCCCGAATGCTTCCCGTTCCCCTGCCTGCGAGTATTTCACCAGCTCGTCATCTTCCATCTCATCCCATTGAATCGCGCTGTCTGCTGTCGTTTCCAATTGCTCGAACCCTCTTTCGTATCGTTGACTACTTATATGACCTGAGAAGATCGTTATTTCTGACAATATCACCCGAGAAATATTATAGCTTTTTTTGCATTTGAAGCGACAAAAAAACGTCCCAAGCTGACCTGCACCCTCGGTCGCTTGAAACGTTCCCCGGCTGTTCACGCTTATATGGCATCCGCGGCGGCCTGTTGAACCTCCCGGCGAAAATGTCCCGGTTCAGGACGCGTTAAGCCCAGATGCTCCCTCAGTGTATGCCCGCTGTATTCGGAACGGAACAGGCCCCGTTTTTGCAGCACCGGGATTACCGTATCCACGAACTCGTCCAGATCTCCCGGCAGCACCGGAGGCATGATATTAAATCCGTCGCAGGCATAACCTTCGAACCAATCCTGCATCATGTCGGCCAGCTGCTCGGGCGTCCCGACAAATGGCATATGACCTCTCGAGGTCAGTATCTTCCTCCCTAACTCTAAGATCGACAGATTATCCTGATAAGCCATGTCCATATATAACTGGACCCGGCTTTTCATGCCGTTGGATGCCGCCACGGGGTCCGGGATGTTTCTTGGCAGCGGCTGGTCCGGCGGATAACCGCTCAGGTCGTAATTCAGGAACCCGGACAGAACGGCGATCGCCGAAGCTGGCGGAATCAATTCCAGCAGTTCTTGCGCTTTGCGCCGTGCCTCCTCCTCGGTTGAGCCGATGACAGGGGACAGGCCCGGCATGATTTTCAGGCTTCCGCTCGCTCTTCCATATTGGGACAGCTTCGAGTGCACGCTGACGTAAAACGCCTGCGCTGCCTTCTTGGACTGCTGTGCCGTAAAGATGACCTCGCCATATTGAGCGGCAAAGTCCTGTCCCGGACCGGAAGAACCGGCCTGTATCAGGACCGGGTAGCCTTGCGGCGGCCTCGGAACGTTCAGCGGGCCTTTCGTGGAATACCATTGCCCGTTAAAGTCCACGGGACGCACCTTCGCTCCATCGGCAAATTTCCCGGACTCCCGATCCAGCACAAGCGCATCGTCCTCCCAGCTGTCCCATAACCGGGTAACCGCTTCAACAAACTCGCGTGCCATTTCGTAACGCAAGCCATGCTCCGGGTGCTTCGGCTTGCCGTAATTGTGGGCTTCGATGTCCAACTGGGACGTCACGATATTCCAGCCCGCTCTTCCCCCGCTGATCCAATCGAGAGAAGCAAATTTCCGAGCCACGTTATACGGCTCATTGTACGTTGTGGAGACCGTGGCGGTCAGCCCCAGTTTGTCCGTCACGGCGGAGAGTGCGGATAACAGCGTTAACGGGTCCAGCATGCCGGAAGCGGAATTTTCGACCTGGGTCACGTACAGCAGATCAGCAAAAAACATCATGTCGAACTTTCCCCGCTCTGCTGTGGCTGCCAGCTGCTTATACAGCTCAATGCCAAACATGCCCTCCACGTCCGAGGTTGGATGACGCCACCCGGCGTGATGATGTCCTGCATAATAGATAAACGCTCCCAGGTGCATCTGATGATCTCTGCGGTCGGTTGTCCCCATCTACGTAACCACTCCTGTTCATATAAAATTGTCAGCCAACCATCCTTGATCAGCCCTTATATGTCTCTCTCCAGCCCATCAGCCTGGATTCCAGCCGGCGTACAACGGAATCGGAGAGCTTGCCCACGACCGCAAAAATAATAATGCCTACAAACACAATGTCCGTTTGGGAATAGGCTCGGGCGTCTTGAATCATGTATCCGATGCCCGCGCTGGTCCCCATCATCTCCGCTACGACCAACACAAGCCAGGAAACGCCGAGCGACAAGCGGATGCCAAGCAAGATGTTCGGCAGTGCAGCCGGTACGATCAAGCGGATCAGCAGCTGCAGCTTGGAATATTGAAAGATCCTCGATACTTCATAAAGCTTCGCATCCACGCTGCGAATGCCAAGGAAGGTATTCACATAGATCGGGAAAAAGGCTCCGAGGGAGATCATGAGAATCTTCGAGAATTCCCCGATGCCGAACCATAGAATAAACAGCGGAATCAGCGATAATAGCGGTACGGTACGCAGCATTTGAAATGAAGGGTCCAGCGTACGCTCTGCCATTTTGCCAAGCCCCGTGGACATTCCCAGAGCCAGCCCCGTCAAGCCGCCCAGCAAAAATCCCGATAGCGCTCGAAGGAGACTGATCCGAAAATGCTCCCACAGCTCGCCGCTGGCCCCCCAACTCGCGAATTGCTTGGCTATCGTAAGCGGAGTAGGCAGCAGGGACGCCGAAATCCAGCCAAATCCGCCGGCTGCCTGCCATAAAGCCAAGATCGCTGCGGGCACAAGCCAGGCATGGAGGGGCTTTGGAATGGCCTTCAGCCAGTCCCGCCCCCCTGTTTCTGAAGTGTCTGCATGACTTCTCATGACGGGTCGCCTCCCTTATAGCTGTCCTGCCAACGCAGAAGTCTGCCTTCGAGCCCTTTGACGAGGGAATCCGACAGCTTCCCGACGAGCGCAAACACCAAAATTCCGACGAAGACCACCGTGGTCCAGGAGAAGGAACGCGCGTCATTGATGATATAACCGATGCCGGAACTGGAACCCATCAGCTCCGCCACAACCAGGCCAAGCCATGCCACCCCGATCGAGAGGCGGATGCCGAGGAAAATATGGGGCAGCGAAGCGGGAACGATCAGCCTGCGGATCATATCCCAACGGCTGAATTGCAGGACGCGGGCTACGTCAAACAGCCTGTTGTCCACGGAGCGGATGCCGAGGAATGTGTTCACGTAGAGCGGAAAGAACGAGCCCTTGGCAATAAGCAGGATTTTCGAGGTTTCCCCGAATCCGAACCATAGGATGAACAGTGGCGCAATAGCCAGATGGGGAAGCGTCCGCAGCATTTGCAAGGTAGGATCGACAAGCCGCTCGGCCTTGTACGAGAAACCAACCCATATCCCCGCGGCCAAACCGAGGCTGCCGCCGAGCAGAAACCCGAGCAGCGCTCGCCAGGATGAGATGCCCAAATGCCGAATCAGCTCGCCGGAGCTTGTTAAATGAACGAATTCCTTCCAGATATCGAGCGGAGTCGGAAGCAGGATCGGATTGAGCCAACCCATGGCCCCAGCCGCCTGCCACACGATGATGATAAAGAGCGGAGCAAGCCAGCCGATCCATGCATGGGTAAGTTTAAACAGGAACCTGCGCTCAATCCGCTTAGGACGGAGACGGGTTTCGACGGGGTCGGCGGTCACGACAACCGCCCTTTTGCTGATCCCTTCCGGGAGCATAAGCGCTACCTCTTTTCAATTTTAGATGATGTGCCGCTTATTGGGTTGCAGCCTCAATGTACTGATTATCAAACACCTCTTTGACCTGGATTTTTTTGCGGATCGTTTTTTGCTCGAATTGGAAGTCGGCGGTTTTCTGCTGCTCCGCGATGATGTCATCCGTTACGGGAATGTTGATCGACCTTGAACGGTCAAACGTGCCTTGAATGACTTCCTGCGGGATGCCGCGCTCATCGGCGTAACGTTTAATCGCCTCCGCTTCGTTTTCCTTCTCCCAGGCGAGAGTCTTGTTCAGCACGGTCAGATAGAGCGTGACCAGGTCCGGATATTGATCGGCAAAATCCTTCCGCACGATATTGAACGAAGGCGACAGGACGCCAAGCTGCTCGCCGTCCGCCAGCACGTTGCCTTTGCCTGTCAGCGTGTTCAAGGTAATGTACGGGTCCCAGGTTGCCCAAGCATCGACGCCGCCCGATTCGAATGCAGGCTGGGCTTCGTCAGGCTGAAGCTGAATGATTTCGATGTCGGACACCTTGAGTCCTTGATCCGCCAATCCCCTGTACAAAAAGTTAAAGGCATTGCTCCCTTTGGTTACCGCTACCTTCTTTCCCTTCAGATCGCTGAGGGTCTGCGCAGTACTGTCCGGCGGCACGATGATGGCCACATTCTTCTGGCCGTGCAAGCTCTGGGAGATGACCTTAAACGGAATATCGGCCGCCTGGGCGGCGATAATCGGCATATTGCCGAGCCCCGCAAAGTCCAGACGATTCGAAGCCATCGCTTCGGTCATGGGAGGGCCGCTCTGAAACTCTGCCCACTCCACCCTGTCGCCTAGCTTGCCGAACTCCTCCTCGAACCATCTCTCCTCGCGCGCCTTGCCAAACAAACCGCCGCTTCCCTGAACCCCGAGCCGTACGGTCAAATCTGTGTATTTGCCGTCTGCTCCCTTCTTAACGGCTCCAGCCGCGGGCTGGCTGTTTGCCCCGGCGCAGCCGGGTACGAAGACGGAAAGGATAAGCAATAGCATAATGGCGACGTTCTTTTTCTTTGTATGCATGATCAGATTGTCTCCCCCTATTCTCTTTCGTTCATTTGGTTTGAGGCTCGGCAACCCTGGACCGATTAAATTCCTGCACCGGTATCGAACTCCGGTTCTTCCACTTTCTCGAACTCTCGCAGCACTTTGGTTCGCAGCTCCTGGAAGGAGGATCCGGTCCGTTTCCGCGGAAACGGCAAATCGATCGGCAGGATGGAACGAATATGGCCCGGTCTCGGGTTCATAATGACGATCCGCTCGCCAAGAAACACAGCCTCATCCAGATCATGGGTAACAAATAGCATGGTCGTGCGGTTATTTTGCCAGATGTCCAGCAGCACCTCCTGCATATGGGAGCGAGTGAACGCATCCAGCGCGCCAAAAGGTTCATCCAGCAGCAGCACGTCCGGATTCCGCAGCAGCGCCCTGGCGATGGCTACCCGCTGGGCCATCCCTCCCGACAGCTCCCTGGGATATGCCTTCTCGAAGCCTTTCAGCCGAACGAGCTCAATGAATTCATCCACCTTTTTCCGGACGTCCTTCTGCTTCAGCGATAAATTGCCTGCGATATTCTTTTCCACCGTCAGCCATGGAAACAAGCGCGGCTCTTGAAAAATAAACCCCTTCTCGATGCTCGGGCCCGATATCGGCTTGTCATTCAGCAGGACACTTCCCTCGTACGATGTATCCAGGCCCGCAACGATTTTGAGCAAGGTGCTCTTCCCGCAGCCGCTCGGTCCGATCAATGTGATGAATTCCCCTTTACGAACCCGCAAGTCAATGCCTTTCAGCGCCGTAACATTCCCTGTCGGGGCTTGAAAAATTTTGTTTACCTGTTGAATAATCAATGTGTCTGCTGACATTTTCCTCACCATCCCCTATTGTAATTATTCACACCTGTTTACTTGGTTAAGAGGTGAAAAAAAAAGAGATATCACGCTGGTCAAAGTACGCTCAACCGTTGTACTTGTTCCTTCGCGTGATATCTCCAGTTATCTGGTCGATAATCTTGGTATTCATTTGGTATGCCGTTATATTACAACTGCTGGTAATGGTTGTCAAACCTTTTTTTCGTTCCCTGCTAACAGGTTTGTCAGAATATATTCAACACCAGCAATGGACAAATACCGCCCAATAATGCGACAATATACTCTGCATGCCATATCTTATATAGTAAGAATAACGAAATTTGCACCATTACGCTTATAAAAGCAACATTGCACCTATAGGAAGGGAACGAAAGCATGGCTCAATTATTTTTCAAGTACGGCTCCATGAACAGTGGCAAATCCATCGAGATTTTGAAAGTCGCCCATAACTACGAAGAACAGAACAAACCGGTGCTTCTCTTTACGTCCGCTCTCGATGACCGGGATGCCGTCGGTTATGTATCGTCGCGAATCGGCCTGCGCCGTGAAGCGATACCTATATCCGATACGACCGATATCTACGGGATCGTGAAGGATCATCAGCCTAAGCCCTACTGCGTTCTTGTTGACGAATGCCAGTTCCTGTCCAAGGACAGCATCCTCCAGCTCGTTCGGATCGTCGATGAGCTTAACGTGCCTGTCATGGGCTTCGGACTAAAGAACGACTTCCGCAACGAGCTGTTTGAAGGCAGCCGTTGGATGCTGATTTACGCAGATAAAATCGAGGAAATGAAGACGATCTGCTGGTTCTGCGAGCGCAAAGCGATCATGAACCTTCGCGTCATCGACGGCAAGCCCGTCTATGCCGGCGAACAGATCCTGATCGGCGGGAATGATACCTACTTCCCTGTCTGCCGCAAATGCCATACCAATCCCCCTTTAGCATAGGACGTTATCGCAATCAAACCACCTTTTTACGTTAGGAGTTGGTCATCCATGCCGATCGTCAGACCGTTATTGACCGACCAGGACTTTCAAGAAGTCATGGAGCAGCAGATCCGTATACGCATCTTCAAGGATAATCATTTGATTGATTCGGGGAGTCTTGTCATCCGTTTCACCGACGATACCGTCATTACGCAATCCAGCGTCAGTTCGATCGGCTATCACAAGCGGGACGAATGCGAGTTTTTTGAAGTACGGAAGTGATCGGCGGATTGCCGATCACTAAAACAGCGGCCCTCTACAGAACTTATCTGCAGAGGGCCGCTTCGTTAATCAGCATATCAAGACGATAGCTTAAACGCATCCCTAATGAATATCGGACTTTGCCATGCTTCCGCCCAGCACGTCCGCGACATTTTGAATCGAAATAAATGCGTTCTTGTCTATCTCCTGCACCACGGTCTTAAGCTTCGCAATCTCCAGCCTGGTGATGACGCAATAAATCATCTGCGTGTCCTCTTTCGAATATCCGCCCTTGGCATAGATCATGGTCGTGCTGCGTCCCAGACGCTGCATGATGGCACTCGAAATTTCCTCATATTCGTTGGATATAATCGTAACGGATTTGGACTCGTCCAAGCCCTCTACCACAATATCCATCACTTTTGCCGCTATGTAGTATGAGAAGATCGAATACATCGCCGAATCTGCACCGAATACAAACCCTGCGGTAATGAATATGAAAACGTTGATGATCATGATGATCTGACCGACCGGCATTCGCAGCTTCTTGGACAGCAGGATGGCTACGATCTCCGTCCCGTCAAGCGCACCGCCGTAACGGATGACAAGACCGACCCCGAGGCCCAGAACCAATCCGCCGAATAATACCGCCAAAATCTTCTCGTTCGTGAACGGATCTACATGATGCAGGAAGGTTGTCGCCACCGACAGCACCACGATCCCGTACAGCGTGGAAAACGCAAACGTTTTGCCAATCTGCTTGTAACCGATAAACAGAAACGGTAAGTTGATGATAAACAGGAATACCCCCAATTTGATGGGCGTAATCGATGATAATACGATGGAAATACCGGTAATTCCACCATCGATGATTTCGTTGGGCACCAGGAAGATCTCAAGCGCCACGGCCATCAGAATTGCACCGACGGTGATAAAGATGAACCGTTTCAGAATTTCGCCGACTGTCAGTTTTTTGTGATTTTTGACCATGCCATTCTCCTTTTGTATCATTTTTCACACGATAAAGCCTGTCGAAGAACCATTGTATTAAAAAAAGGAATGGCGTGTCAATGTTGACACACCATGTCACATGGATCTTTCAGACCATGGCCGGGTCCCCGGACATAAGGAGTACAGTCCCGCCCTATAAACCTTTCGATCTATTCCTGACCCATCGCTGCGGGGCAAGACCGAATCGATTGGAGCTGGGTAGGGCCAATACTTGCAATTTATAATATTGATTCCGGTTATGCTATAATATATTCCATCCGCGATCGACGAGAAAATACATAATTTTACCCCAGGCAGGGAGAGGATTTACTCATCATGTTGGAATGGCTTCAGAACGTGTGGACCCATATGAAAGAAATTGACATGGATCAAGTGCAGGGATGGCTGCAGCAGTACTCGCAGCTGGGTCCCATTCCGGGTATTTTGCTTCCATTTATAGAGGCGTTTCTCCCCTTTCTGCCCCTCATCGTCCTGGTGATGGGAAACTCCGCAGCCTATGGTTTATGGTGGGGATTCCTGCTGTCCTGGATCGGCGTTTGCCTTGGATCCGTCACGGTGTTTTGGATTGTTCGCAAGCTGGGAGGCAAACTGGGATTGCTTATACAAAAAAGAATGCCGGGATCCCAGCGTTTCTTCCATTGGATTGAAGAAAAGGGCTTTACGCCGATCTTCATCCTGTACTGCTTTCCCTTTACGCCTTCCTCGCTGATCAATATCGCATCCGGCATCAGCACGGTATCGGCTACAACGTTCACGATCGCCGTTATGGCAGGCAAATCCGTGATGATCTTCATGGTGGCATTCATCGGACATGACTGGCAGGCCTTTATCCAGCAGCCTTGGCGCATTCTTATCGCGGCCGTCGTCCTCTGGCTGTTGTGGCTGGCCGGCAAAAAGATGGAAAACCGTTACCATCACGATGATCAGCCCGGAAGCGTCGTCATCAGCAGTAAAAAGACGAAGCGTTAGAGGTTAACAAGACCAGCCGGTCCCGATTGCTGGGATGGGCGGGTCTTCTTATTTATGGGCGTACTATGTTGGAAATCATCATGTTCACTCCAATACGTATGCCGCCAGTTTATGCACCGTCTCAAAGCCCGCACGATGATACAGCTGGAGCGCCCCTGCATTGTCCTGGTCCACGCATAGCGAGATTTCTTCCAGCTGCAGGACCTGGAACAAATAATGGAGCGCTTGATCAAGCAGGATCCGGCCATAGCCTTTGCGCCGGAAATGTTCGGATACCGCGATGTACTCTATATTTCCTTCCTGGAATTCAGGGTCTCCCTCCACATACACATACCCGGCGAAACGGCCTTCTTCCGTAAGTATGAAGAGCCTGTGATCCTCATCCAGCTTCTGCAAAATAGACTCCGAGTTGAGATAGGTATTCGGGAAGGCCTTGCCATGCAGATCCGCGAACTCATCCCAATATTCGGGCGTGATATCCTGCAATCCAGACGCGGCATTCGTTAGCAAGGTGGATTTTTGGATTCTCAGTACATGATGCACGCCTGTCTTTCTTCCCCCTTTGTCCTCCATAAACCTCGCAGCGGACAGATGAGCTGCATTATAAAATCCGAAATAGCGTGATACGCTACCATTCAGCTTCGTTGTTCCTTCAACCCATAGCTCCTTCGCCAATCGATGCCAAAGCTCGCCTTGTCCATCGATAAAAGGTCCCCATATCTCAGCAGTTCCCTCTTCTTCGTCCACATCGAATCCCAACGCGCCTACCATCTGATCTTGATCATAGATCACGGTAAATCGCTGGCTGCTCAGCCGGCCATTTTCCGAAAAATCTTCAAGCAGCGTGCTATAAATCTCCCCTTCCTGTTCGCCGCAATATCCGACATGATGATGACGATCCCCATTCATTCGGGCAAGAAAGGAAGACAGCTCTCTTAATTTCGTTTGATCTGTATCCAATACCATCTGTACACATTCTCCTTGTTCAGGATCAGCTTTCCTAGCGTGATATCCCATCACTCCGCGAATCCGTTTTGGTCAATTTTACCACGAAATGATATCCGTGAGCCAAGCATGAAACCAGAAATGGGCTTCCCATATGCTTGGAAAGCCCATCTCATCTTCTCCATTATTCATCGGGACCTTGTTTACGGTTTGCGGTCAACCTTTCTCGGAATGTTCGGCCTTCCGGGAATCGCGCATGCGTTCACGTTCGCGCTTGAGAGCAGGCTTCAGGTCATCATGAACGCTTTTTTCCCACATGGAGACGCCAGACCGGTAAGCCGCCCTCCCGTTCAAGTGGCCTGCAACCGGACCCGTAATGAAAACGAACACGATCCCCAGCAGCAGCTTCGCGCTGACATGCTCCAAGTAAAAGGTGAAATATAGAAATGCGCCCGCAAGAATAAAGAGGACGCCAAGGGTAGCGCTCTTCGTGGCTGCGTGGGATCGCATGTATACATCCGGCAGGCGAATCAGGCCGAATGCGCTCAATGCGCCGAGTAAAGCTCCGATCAGCACCATCAGCGCAATCAGAAACTCACCGATCTGACTCATCGTTTGTGCGTTCAATGACGTCACCCCTTTCGATATATCTGGCGAGTGCGGTCGTTCCGATAAACGTTAGAATTCCGATCAGCAATATGATGTCGAAATAGACCGTTGTGCGGAAGAGCATGCACAACACGGCGATCATGGACAACAGGATGATTCCGATCGTATCCAGCGACATGATCCGGTCGTTCATGGAGGGTCCCTTGATCAAGCGATACAAGCAGCCCAGGATGGCAAGCGACAAAATCACCAGCGAAGCAATCAGCATGCTCTGGATCATGTGCGGGTCACCTCCTTGATCGCCCGTTCGAAGGTACCGCGAATCTGATTTGACAGCTCTTCGACGTCCTCGATATCCATCGCATGAATGTAAAGCGTCTGACCCTCGCGCGACACTTCCAGGGTAAGCGTTCCTGGCGTCAAGCAGATCAGGCACGATAGCACTGTGATCTCCCAATCGGATTTCAGCTCCGTGGAGTAAGCGAAGATGCCGGGACGAACGTTCAGCTTCGGTCTTATGATCTGACCGATGACCGTGACGCTCGATTTAAACAGTTCGCTTAGAAACAAGAGCAGCAGCATCAGGATGGACCACAGCTTGCGCAAATAGAAGTCGTTCGGCCAGAAGCGCCGCAGCATATAAATGAGCAAGATGCCGATCAGGTATCCAACAATGAATTGCTGGGGAGACCAGTTATTGTTCAGGAACATCCAGACAATGGCAATGATGATATTTAACAGGATTTGATGGCCCATATCCACTACTCCTTTAATACGGCATGAATGTATAGTGACGGATCGGATAATACGGCGCCTGCTTGGGAGGTATAGGAATATACCCATTCTGAACCGACCCCCAGGACAATCACTATGATCGCAAGCCCGATCGCTCCCGCATATGCGGTCCGATGGATTCTGACCGGCCGCGATTGGTTAGGCCCTGGCGATTCGCCCCAGAATGCTCCCATAAACACTTTGATCAGGGAGTAGAGCACCGCCAGGCTTGATGCCAGCGCCAATCCCGTCAGCGCATAATGACCCTCGCTCAGTCCGCCGCGAACGATAAGGACCTTGCCAAGAAATCCGCTAAGCGGCGGAATGCCGACCAGCGCCAGCGCCACGATGAAGAACATCCACCCTACCAGGGGATGGCGCTTCATCAGGCCGCCCATATCGCTCAGCTTGCTCGCGCCCGCGCTCGCCATGATGATGCCGCCCAGAATAAAGAGCAGCGCCTTAGCGATCATATCATGCATCAAATAGAACACGGCTCCGTTTAAGGAATCGGAGGAGGCCACTGCTACACCAAAGGCGATGAAGCCCACGCTAATGATGATGTTGTAATTCAGGATGCGTCCGAGATCCTTATACGCAACCGCGCCCAAGCTGCCCAGAACGAGCGTAGCTGCGGCCATCCAGCCGATGACGGCGTGAATATTGCCGGTATCGTGATGGAAGATCAGCGTAAAGGTTCGGATAATCGCATATAACCCGACCTTCGTCAGCAGGGCGCCGAACAGAGCCGTTACGGCCGCCGGAGGTGCGCTGTAGGAACCGGGCAGCCAGAAGAACAGGAACAAGCCCGCCTTCAGTGCGAATACGATCAGGAACAAAAGGCCAATGACCGACAATATTCCGTCCTGCTGTACTTCACCCACGCGCAGGGACAGATGGGCCATGTTCAGCGTGCCGACCGTGCCGTATAAATAAGCTACGGCTGCAACAAACAAGGTGGATGAAATTATGTTAATCAGCATGTACTTCAAGGTTTCCCTCAGCTGCCGCTTGGTGCCGCCCAGCACGATCAGCGCATAGGAAGCGATCAGCATGACCTCAAAGCAGACAAACAGGTTGAACAGATCCCCCGTCAGAAACGATCCGATCACGCCGGCCAGCAAAAATTGAAAAAAGGGATAGAAGTAATGCTTCTCTCTCTCTTCCCCGATGCTCCGAAAAGCATAGAACAGGCAGGCTCCCGCAACGATCAGCGTCGTAAGCACCAGCAGTGCCGCCAGCATATCCGCCACGAACACGATCCCGTACGGCGGCTGCCATCCGCCCATATGAAGCGTCTGGATGCCTTCGTTACTCACCTGGTTGACGATGAACAGGGCGCCAAGCAGGTTGATTAGAATACTAACCGCGCTGATCCACCGCTGCGCGCGGACGTATTTGGAACAGAAAATAAGAATGACGGCCGTAACCAAAGGAATCAGGAGCGGAAGCACAATCACGTTATTCATCGTCCGTCCCCCTTAACTCCTCCATGTTGTCCGTGCCCAAGCGCTGATATGCTTTATAAGCCAGTACGAAAAAGAACGACGTGACGCCAAAGCTGATGACGATGGACGTCAATATCAATGCTTGCGGAACCGGATCAACGTAAGAGGAAGCCTCCTCGCCAAGCAGCGGGGCAGCGCCGGTCTTCAGCCTTGACATGGTGAGCAGCAGCAGATGGACGCCGTGGGTTAACAGCGAAGTGCCAAGAATGATCCGCAGCAGGCTCTTGGATAAGATCTGGTAGATCCCAACCGCGAAAATAATTCCGATGGCAAGCGACATATATAGTTCCATGGTCAGTTATCCCTCCCGATCGAATTGATGATGGTCATCGTCACGCCGACTACGGCCAAATAAACGCCGAGGTCGAAGAGAACCGCAGTAGCCAGCTCCGTTTTCCCGAGCAGCGGCAGGTTGAAATAACCGAAGGAATGACTTAAGAACGGTGCGTTAAAAGCAAAGGAGCCGATCCCTGTAAGCAGGGCGATGGCAAGCCCCGCCGCCGTAACCTTTCGGAACTCGAAAGGCACGATCTTGCGGGTCATATCCATGCCGAAAGCCATGGATAAAAGAACCAGTGCCGCAGAGGTCATCAGTCCTCCGATAAATCCGCCGCCCGGCTCATGGTGTCCCGAGTTGAACAGGAACCAGGAGAAGGTTACCACGATAAAGATAACCACCTTGGATACGGTTCGAAGAATGACATCATTGCTGTTGGGCAGATATGCCCCTTCATAACGATCCCGCTCTCCCAGAATCCCTTCTCCCAAATCGATTTTGATCAAGGCATAAATTCCAAGGGATGCAATGCCCAGAACCGTAATTTCAAGCAGGGTATCAAAGCCGCGGAAATCCACCAGAATGACGTTGACGATATTTTTGCCGCCGGCGGAGCGATAGCTCTCTTGAATGAAGTAATCCGCAATGGAGTCGAAGGTCCTGCCGCTGCTCGCAGCCAGGGCGATCAAGGTCACGACAGCACCGACGCCTGCCGAAATAAGCAGATTTCTCCATTTCAAGCTCATCGGCACCTTCTCCCGCTTCAGCTTCGGCAAATGATAGAAACAGAGCAGGAACAGCATCACGGATACCGTCTCGACGACCATCTGGGTCAGCGCCAAATCCGGCGCCCGGAACAGGACGAAGAACAAAGTCACCATGTAACCGGCAGCACCGGTCAATATGATCGCCATCAGCCGCGTCCGGACGAACGGCAGCGCGATGACCGGAATGACCAGGCCGAGTATGGCGACGGCCTCATAGAAGGACATCGGCGCGTAAGCGGTCCTATCAAACCCGATATTGTCGACCAGCAGAAGCCCCCCGCCAAGAACGGCTATAAAAAACACGAAAATATACATCACGTAATGACGGAGAGATCCTGTCATATAGGTTGAGGTCAGCGCTTCGCCGCCTCTTTCGAGAACGCGCAATCCCCCGTCATACAGCTTGTTCCATGTCCATCGCTTCATCAGCGATGTATTCAATATTCGAGCTCTGCCATGAAGCTTATACAGCACGGTACCGAGAACAATGATGCCGATGGTCATGAAAATCTCCGTCGTCCAGCCGTGCCACATTTCGATGTGTACGTGAAAACGATCCTCCGCCCCGAGCAGCCCTGGATGAATCGCGGCCATCGCCGGTTCGATGAGCGTTTGGGACAACAGGTTCGGAAACAAACCGAACACGATGGCGAGCGATGCCAGAATGACCGGTGGAATCAGCATTCCCAGCGGGGCTTCGTGCGGCTTCTTCTCCAGCTTTTCAGGCTGGAAGCGTCCGGTGAAGGTTTTGAAGACCAGGATCATGCTGTACAGGAACGTCAACACGCTGGCAATCCAGGCGACGACCGGGATCAGTGTGCCCCAGGTCTCTGCATTCCAGAAATTCATGTCCGAGGCCTGAAGGACTGCCGTAAAGAACATCTCTTTACTCAAGAATCCGTTGAACGGAGGCAGCCCGGCCATGGAAAAAGCCCCTATGACCGCCACGGTAAACGTAATCGGCATGAGCGACATCAGCCCGCCGAGCTTCCGCAGATCCCGGGTGCCCGTCTCATGATCCACAATGCCGACGACCATAAACAAGGCGCCTTTGAATATGGCATGATTCATCAGATGAAAGATGGCCGCCGTCGTCGCTTTCGCGTAGAGCAGCGTGTCCACGCCGCCTCCATAATAAGCGGCGGCAGAGCCCAGGCCGAGCAAGCTCATGATCAGCCCCAATTGGCTGATGGTGGAGAATGCCAGCAGCGCTTTCAGATCCGTCTGCTTGATCGCGCGGATCGAAGCATAAATCAACGTGGTCAAGCCCGTAATCGCTACGATCCAGAACCAGGATGCCTGCCCGGCAAACACCGGACTAAACCTGGCCACCAAATAGATCCCGGCCTTCACCATGGTCGCGGAGTGGAGATAAGCACTTACCGGGGTCGGTGCTTCCATCGCATCCGGCAGCCAGATATGGAACGGAAACTGCGCGGACTTGGTGAAGGCCCCGAGCAGGATCAGAATCATGGCCGGAATAAACATCGCATCTCCGGCAATGCTCCCCACATCGGCGACGATCTCTCGTACGCTAAAGGTGCCTGTCATGGCATACAGCAGGATAAACCCCGCGAACATGGCAAGTCCGCCGAATACGGTGATGAGCATGGATTTTAAGGCTCCGTATCTGGAGCGGTCCCGATGATGCCAGAATGCAATCAGCAGGAAGGACGAGATACTGGTCAGTTCCCAGAACCCATACAGCACCATCAGATTATCGGAGAGCACGACGCCCAGCATGGCGCCCATGAACAGAAGCAGGTACACATAGAATCTGTGGACCGCTTCCTTGTTTTTATCCATATAAAAGATAGAGTACAGGACAACGAGGGAACCAATGCCGGATATTAATAGTGCAAAAATCAAGCTTAATCCATCCAAATAAACGGTAAAGTTTATTCCCGCGCTTGGAATCCATTCCAGGACGGCTTGGAGCTGTTCACCTCCCTGAATGGTTGGGATAAGTCCCGAAAAAAAGGCGAACAGGACAACCGGGACCGGCAAAACCACCCATCCGGTGTGGACGCGGCCGATGAGCTTGTAGGTCAGCATAACCACAAGCGCTACGATAAAAGGTGCCCAAACGGCGATGTGCAGCAAAGACAAAGTCTACTCCTCCTATAGTCCGATTTTTCCTTCATTAGTAGTATTTCCCCATAATTTAGGCATAAGTCCAAAAAAACACAAAAAGAGCCCGCTGTTGGCAGGCTCCTCCAGGTAAAACCATATGGTATTTTTTCGAATCACACTGAAAATCAGTATATCTTGAGATCAAAGCTTTGTCAAAGGGTATGTCGGGGAATGAAGTGGAGGCTCTCGGGAAATTACTGTATGTAAAGGAGTGGTTCCCATGATGATCAAAAAAGCGGCAGTTTGCGCCTTCGTCTTTCTCGTGATATTGACGGCGGCCATCGTGACGAATCTACGCACGCAGTCCGCCTACCTTCAGGAAAACCCGTCAAACGGCGTATATCACATGCAGCATTCCCAAGGAGGATCCCTCTTGTTCTCTCCTCGGGAATACGTGAAAATCATTCGCCATTCACCCGAGACCTTGCCGGATCAGCCTTAAGCTATCGCAGAACCCAATCCGTAGGACTATCCATGAAATTGGATCTCATTATTCTCCTTGCTTCGTTTATTTCTTCGCATCCACCACGAAATGATCAGGATGACGGCCAGCGCCGCAACGATCCCAGCCGCATAATATCCGTACCGGTTAATCAGCACGCCAATATGATCGACGACCTGATCGCCGACAAACATGCCCAAAGAAAAATAACCGGTGGTCCACACCAAGGACGCGATATACGAGTAGATCGCAAACCGGCGATACGGCATTCCCTTCATCCCGACCGCATACGGAGTAACATTGCGCAGGATGGGCAAAAAGGCGCTGATGCATATGGCGTAATTGCCATATTGGCGGGTCAAGCGTTCGGATACATCGAGAAACTGGCGAAGCTTCGACTTTTCCCCTACGCGGTTTAACAGCTTGCTGGCGGTAAAGCGGCTAAGCATGAAACCGACCGTCGATCCCGAGCACACGCCGAGAAAGGTCATGATAAAAGACGGGGCCGGCGATAATATCCCGGATGCCGCCAACGCTCCGCCAGTCATGGCCACGACTTCATTCGGCACGGGAAGCCCGACCAATCCCAGGCATAATACAAGGAATAATGCGTAATGCCCGATTTGTTCAATAAAATTCAATAGCGTATCCACGCCCTGGCCCCCTAATCCGTCCCTGGAATATAATATCAGCTTATAAGACAACGCGGCTTTCGCAAACGTGCTGTAGACGAGGATACGAACTGGACCTGAGACCAGGTTTGTTTGGGATTATGTTCGTTCAGAGATTTTTAAATGCCGAAATGAAGGACCCCGGATCCTCCTTCACCGTGTACGAATACACCCCTTGCTGGGTATGCAGGTACAAGAAACCTCCGCCGTCCCCCATCGGCCGATAGGACAGGTCAAACACCTGCCGGATCGGAAACTCCCGGTATTGGGTTACGATTCGATCCTCGTACAGGAACATCTCCCGCCCTTGCTCTTCCGTTCGTTGTTCACTGCCGTCCACGATTCGGTTGATTTTATAGTACGGCTGTACGGCTACCCAATTCACAAGCTCCCTCCTTGCTGTCTTCATATTCTCACTTGGAAGATCACATGTCTCCCTTCTTCTTCCTGCGGCTCTTCATTCGCTCCAGCAGCTCCAGCGCCCCGATAAAAAGCACGAATACCACGAAGAGTGCGGCGGCACGGCCAGGCTCGATCAGACCGGTAACAGACGCTATAATGCCTGTAATGCCTACGATAATAACACCTAATACAGATAGTTTCCAACCTGTTAACATATGTATGCTCCTATAAGTAAACATAATTGCCGCCCATAAGATCGAAAGACCTTCATGATCAACCAACTCTCCGGCACACACGGAATGTATCATAAAGAACACCCTATATTCAAGTTACGGCCGCTATGCCCGAATCCAGAAATTCGATTGCCAACCTGCGATACATTTGCAATAATTTACACATGGAGAGAAATGATAATCCGCCTCCGCATACCAAAACAGTCAGGAGGAACATATATGAACGCAACAACCTGGATACTGCTCATTGTATTCATCGTGGTGGATGTATGGATTATTTCTTTTTTCGTTAAACGCTCGTTACGCAAACAAAATAGCCAGCCGGTCCCTAAGGGAAATAAGCCTCGACGAGGGACAATACCGGAGCTGCCGCCGATCGTCAAGGCCGAAAGCCCGGCAAGCGAGCTTGTCGGCAGACTGGAGGCCGCGCTGCCCGATACTTATCAGAACATGCTGAAACAGCGCGTGCTGAGTGAGCATCCGGACATGTCCGAACAGGAATATGAATGGAGATGGCAGGAGCTTAAACGATTCTTTATCATGTGCGCCGTGTTGGACCGCGTACCGATGTTCAGCAAGGACGTCGATGAGGTCTGGCATGAAATGCTGATGTATACATACGAATATCAACAATTCTCGGACCGCTTTCTTGGCCGGATGCTTCACCATGCTCCCAACACCGGTACCGAACATGTGCCGATTCCGAATGAACGGGCCTGGTTCGATACCGTATACGTGCAATTATTCGGCTGGCATGAATACAGTGCCAAGCTATGGGGAGCTTTCTTCCGCGTCCCGCTGCCGCGTGAAGAGCTGGACCTTTGCACCTCCCCCCATTTTGCCGTGAATCATGGCCAGAAGCGATTTAATGCCTGGACCTATGAGAGGATTCCTGCAGCACGCATGGCCATTGATGCAATTATCCGGGATCTGCAGGATCGGGTCAGAATTGCTCAAACCGAGCCGCGGCGTCATGAGAAGATGGTCAACTTTCAGAATAGCGATGTGCTCCTGGCAGCGGCCGTCTATTTTGCCTGGAACGCACCGGATCAATTCACTGACCATATGATCCCGGATGAGCGCGAGCTTCATAAAAACAACAGCAGCTCCTCCTGCACCTATGCTTCGGCTTGCGGATCAGGCGGCGGTTCCTCCTGCAGCAGCGGGTCCTCTTGCAGCAGCGGTTCGTCCTGCAGCAGCTGCGGAGGCGGCTGCAGCAGCTAAATACAAACTTAACAAGAACGGTTGCTTGTTAAGAATCGAACAAAAGCATGGACCTGAGAATTCAGGCCCATGCTTTTTGTTTTACCCGGCATTCAAACCCCGCCATATACAACTTGGCCTCGTCTTACCTTGATATCCCCAAGCCAGTTAATATTAAGAGACTTCGTATTAACCCCAAACAAATCCGGATGATCCGACACTTGAAAATGCAAATGAGCTTCGGTTGAGTTGCCGGAATTTCCGCATAGACCTATCAGCTCACCTGCTTGGACCTCAGAGCCTTCCTTCACGCATACCGATCCCTGCTTTAGATGTGCATATAGGCTATATTCTGAATGTCCATGATCGATGATGACATAGTTACCGACGGGCTTTGTTTCGTTGGTCTCACCCACAGTCTCATTGTCCCTGATGTTATTCTCGATACCCACCACCTTCCCGCGGGCACCAGCAAGAATCTCCTCTCCAAACGCGAAGTAACTCTCATTCTTGGCTGGATCTCCTTCATAGGACATGGCGTTCTCCGTCTTGATGACGTCTATTGCGTACCGCTGGCTTTCCTCTGCGTAATGGTAATTATCCGTAACATTCTCGCCGCCCCAGAACACATACCATTTTCCCTTAAACGGAACTCGGAAAACCGTGACGGTTTGTTTGGCATCTGATTCAGGAAATCTCTCAATAGGCGATAGCATAAGCCCTACAATGGTACCCGTTTCATCGATCATCGCTTGAATGCCTTTTTGCCCGCTATCATCCATCCAGTTTATCATTCGGATTTTGTTGAGCGTGTCGTCCAACGTGATCTGGAACGTTTTTACGCCTGCCGTATATTCCACTGCCATCGCTTCAAATTGTTCGATCGTTACAAGTAAACGCAAATCCTCTCCGAACAGCTCGTACAACTTGCGGTGTTCCCCATCCAACAGGAATCTAGAAACATCTACCATATTCAAACCTCCTTCATATTTCAAATCCAATGTTATTCATAGTATATCTGACGAAATGAACCTGCATTGAAACAGGAGCTTAACATTGGTTAAACTTTCAGTTCCCGTAGGTATAGATGCCCGGAAAAACGCCCTTCCACTACAACTAAAACAAAGAAGCACCCGAACCCATTCGTCAAGGTTCAGATGCTTCTATTCTTAATATACATACCGCCTATTAATGGTTAGATGTGAGTACCAAGCCGGAACGGGTTTGCGGTCCGACCTTGCGCACGGAAACCTGATTTCGCTCGGCCCAACGCGTGAGACTCCGAATGCCTTTACAATTCTTCTCTTCAAATTTAAAGCAGCAGTACATCGGGTTTACGCTCTTATCCTTGAGGCTAATTTGGAAAGCGGCTTTATGGCAGCCGGAAACCTTGATTTCGCGGATCTGTTCAGCGTGAATCTCTACGCCGTTGATCGAAATCGTCTCCGAATCCTCCTGAATATTCACTTCCCGCTTGACCAATCTCGCATAACCTTCAATAGCCAGTGCCGCAACGACAACGACATTCACGGCCATCTGCATATAGAAGAAGAAAGGATAGGAATATTCGGTCAAGGTGGCTACCTGAAACAGGATAATGCTAAGGACAAAGGAAAACAAAATAACGTCTTTCATTCTGGTAGAGTAATGGATCGCATACTTCATGATTAATCAGCTCCGTTCATTCTGTAAGGGTTTTCATTTACCTCTTACCTTATTATAACACCATTGTACATAATTTTGACACATATCATTCACATTTTTGTCAAAAAAATCGTTTGCCTCGCTCCTTATCCTATGCTTATCCATTTCGTATCGTGTCGTACATGGTCTAGCGAACCATATAAATACACGATGACGCGGGGAAAGTTGGCTCGTGAATGGCGGCAAAAGTGGAGGAGAAACGATTCGTGCGTAGTGCCTTTGATGTCTCCTAACAACAAAAAAAGAGCATCCCGCCAGATCCAAGATCTGTTGGGACACCCTTGCTTCAACACTTTGGTCTTTACTTGGTTAACGCCGTATTTCCTTCCTTTCCCCGAAACCATTTCATCACGACAGATACGGTATCGATAAGGGTAATGACCACTATGATGTAAATGAGGCCGTCCCTGGATCGATCCCAAATTGATTTTACGGTCTCATACGCTTCATCTCCCGGTGTTACGAGACCCGCTTGAACGAGCTGATCCATGAATGTCGGATTCCAAATCGTCATATCGGAGAACAGGATCACCGCAACGATAACGGAAGCAACGTTAAATATGACATGCATGACGGCAATCTACGGCGTCCACTTTCTTGTGATTAATTTCCTGGCTTCATTGAATATGCTGAAGGCGGTAAGAAGCCATATCAGCGGTAAATATTTGGCAATGGCAGCCTGTTCAAACACCGGAATGGCGATCGAGTTTTCATCGAATCGATGAACACCAATCAGGTTAATGGAAAACGTGAACAAGACGAAGAACAGCACGGAAAACAGGATGCCGAGCACTGGCTCGATCGGCTTAATCCGAGCGGCTGGTTCCGGAATTGCAGGCAATTCCGAGGGTTTCCATGGATCATTGGGGACTTGGCGAGCCCCGCGGTATTCGATAAAGGCAAAAATAACGGTAACCCATGCAAATCCGTGGATTCCCACGCTAAGCAGCGAAACAAGGAGTTCCAGCAGCTTCTCGGCAGTAGGTTCCGTGCTTGTAAAGAAATCAATGATGTAGACGATGCCTAGAGCAATGGCTATCGAATACAGTACGATCCTAAGAACGGACCAATAGCTGTTAATCAAACCCGGACCTATGAGATACCTTTCCCTTCCTCTGTATCTGGCTGCCATTTCCCAGGGCGGCCCTAGCTCAAGCAGCACCTGCTCCACCTCTTCCATATTTGCGGTCTCTACGCCGACTCCCCGGTCTTCCAGCATGTCTTCGACGAGTCCTTGAAGCTCCTTCTCAATATCCGCCCGCTGCGATTCGGGCAGCTTCTGGGTCACAGCATAAATATACCTGTTAATAAGATCCATCACCTTAGTCCCCCTTGTCATTCACAAGTCCCTCCATACTTGTCATCATATCCTTCCATTCATGGTAGAGCTGCCGATATATATCCTTGCCTGTCTGACTTATGATGTAATATTTTCTGGGCCGGGCTTCATTCGTATCCCACTCGCTGTTAAGCAAGCCTTGTTTCTCCAGCCGACGCAGCAACGGATAGAGCGTACCCGCTTCCACGTTGATCCCCCTCTCCTGCAATATGGTCACCAATGAATATCCATACTGCGGTTCGGACAACTGACTGAGAACACCAAGGATGATCGTACCCCGCCGAAGCTCCTGCACCATACTGTTTAAAATATCCTGATCCTCTGGCATATCATCATCTCCTGGAAATTATTATACTGTACGTCACACACTAATGTAAATAAACAATTAATAAATTTTTAAAAATATTATAGTTAACCTTATGTTAACGGCTCACAAGCTTGATGGCTACCATAATTCAAGCATTTCCTTGTACGCAAAAAAGGTTATCCTACAGCCGTGACCGTAAGATAACCTTCTTTAATTACGCTCACCCATAATCGGGTTCCTGATCATGTTCACTTTCAGGGAATGATAAGCCAATCTCCATCGTTCGTTGGCAGCTATATGTTCAGCCGCCTATCTATCTCGATTTTCTGGGAAAACCGTTCTGGTATTGTGCCGGAATCGCGATCTCCTTCTGAAGCACCGTTGCTGCTTCTAATGCCCAGTAGGGGTTGCGCAGCATTCCTCTTCCAACAGCAACGAGATCAGCCTCTTCGTTGCCTATTACCGCATTCGCCAACGCGGGTTCATCCAAACGGCCCACGGCAATGACGGGTACTTGCAGCGCTTCTTTGATCTGTCTGGCTAGCGGTACTTGGTAGGCAACGTGGGTGCCCGGTCTTCCTTCCGCCGCGATGGGTCCTTCGCCGCCAGCGCTGACATGGAACATGTCAACGCCTGCAGCCTGATAGATCCTGGAGAATGCGATGCTCTCTTCGATGCCATAACCGCCCGCTACATATTCTCTGGCCGAGATTCGCATGATTAATGGCATGTCCTCAGGCATTTCGCTTTTTGCGGCTTGAATCACTTCTTGGCCGAACTTGGTTAGATCCTGGCCGTATTCATCCGTTCTCCGGTTGGTCAGTGGAGAATGGAATTGATGAATCAGATAGCCGTGGGCACCATGCAATTCAATTGCGTCAAAACCGGCCTTCACCGCACGGCGTACAGCCACGCGGAATTTTTCCACCATCTGCTTAACTTCTTCGGTTGTGAGTGCCCTTGGCGTTTTCGAGTGCTCATCGAAAGGAATAGCCGATGGGGCAACAGGCGTTTCTGCGTCCTCCGCTTTGCGCCCGGCATGCGCAATCTGAATCGCCGCCTTCGCGCCATGCTGATGTATCGCTTCAACTATGCGGGCCAAAGCGGGAATCTGCTCATCCGACCATAACCCAAGATCATAATCGGAAATACGGCCGTCCGGTTCCACATCCGTCATCTCCACGATAACGAGTCCGGCTCCGCCGATTGCCCGGCTTGTATAATGCAAATAATGCCAATCGGTGGCAATGCCGTCTTTGTTCGTTACCGAGTATTGGCACATCGGAGGCATAACGACCCGGTTTTTCAGATCTAACGATTTCAATTTGTATGGACTGAATAAATGTTCCATTCAGAGACACGCTCCCTCTATACTCATGATGTTGATTTCTTTAAATCAAATGCATGCACATGCATATAAATTAACAAAACAAAGACCATTCGTCAAGAATGGCTGTGTGAACGAACTAGTTACCCTCGGATAGGCTTCAATGCATCTTCCAGACCATGCTTCATTTTGGGCATTGCGAATTGCTGCTCCAGCACGTCTTGGACCGTGTTCTTGGCTTTTTGCAGTTTCTCTTCGCCAATCGGAGTCAGCGACGTGTAGATTCCTCTCCTGTCATCCTCGCATATCGCCCTTTGCATGGCGCCGCAGCCTTTGGCTTCAAAGCGGCTGACCAGTCTCGACATCGCACTCTGGCTTAGCCCCACCATCGTTTGCAGCTGCTGAAGCCTTAACTTTTGCTCGGGAGCTTCGGACAGAAATAACAGCACGTAAAATTCATTCAGCGATAAATCGTGCTTCTGCTGGAGCTTTTGTTCCAGCTCGTTGGAAATCAATGCATGAATCTGCGTCAAGGATAGCCAACTTGTGATGAGTTGTCGCGTTTGATCGGCTGACATAGGGTCTCCACCTGTTCCGGTATATTTCCGCCAAAAGGTTCGTATTACCATATAGCGGTCACTGTCAGTTATTAATAATAGCAAGTCCCTGTTTCCGTCGTCAAACCTGCGATTTGGCGCAGACGCGGAACGGAAATACATGCCAGTCCGCACGCACCGCAAAATGCGCTAAGACTGACACGCTGCCCTGGCTTTTTTATCGTAAAACCCGTTACTTAATCTCCTGCGGCTCCTTGCCCAGCAAACCGAGCATGCGAAGTCCGTATTGTATTCCGTCTTGGCCGACATCGCGGGTGACATGCCTGGCCGCCTGCTTCACGATCTCCGGCGCATTGCCCATTGCCACGCCGTGGCCCACATACGACAGCATCTCCAGATCATTCAGATAATCGCCAAACGCGATGGTATCCTCCAGATCGATGCGCAGCAGCTGAATCAATTGTTTGATTCCTTCGGCTTTGGAGCCCCCTGCCGGTAACACGTCAATTCCATAGGGGCCCCAGCGCACGAAATCAAACCGCCCTTCGAATCTTTTTACGTAATCGGCCTCCTCATCCTCGGTACAGAATACAATGGCTTGATATATATCGCGGCCCAAGTAATATTCCGGATCGTATTCCGGGATCGTCAGTTTCAGCTCCCCCCAGCTGGAATCGATATGGACATGCTCGGTTACGTTCATCTTCATCGCTTCGCTGCCGGCATAGATTATCGGATGATCCAGCCGGACCGCTTGTTCCGTCAGCTCCTGCAAGGCATCCTCCGCCAGAGGATGACCGTAGATCGGTTTGCCTTCATAAACCACATACTGACCGTTCAAGCAAACATAAGAATCGATGCCGAGCTCTTCCCGCAGCTCTTCAAAATGATAGGGGGCGCGTCCCGTAGCAATGGCTACGATATGGCCGGCCTTCTTTAATTCAGCAATGGACTCCTTTGTTGTCGCCGGAACCTGCTTCTCATGATCCAGCAGCGTACCGTCAATATCAAAAAATAGGATCTTCTTCATCAATAACGCTCGCCTCTCTTTACGTATATTCAAGCTTGTTACTGTATTGTAAATGATGAAAAGCATTTCAGAGCAAGCCATAAATTTACCAAGCCCTCTGGGACCAAGTCCAGCTAACGCCAAAACGGCAAGGGAGCACTCTTTTCAAGATATCCATTTTAATGAACAAGAAAGCCGGTCAGCCAGACGATTTACCGGCATCCGGCCCCAAAAAGGCCCGCCTGTTCAGGGCGGACCTTTCGCTTATGGCTTTATTTCGCTTCCGAGCGGACCTCTTCAAGCATCTTATCATTGAATCCGAACATCCAGGTCAGCACGAACGTAATCGCCATCGCCGTCAGGTTGCACAAAATGTAAAGAGGAAGCTGGCTGTTCAAATACAACAGCGTGCCCGGGATGACGGTAATGGCCATGCCTGTGGCCTCAAGCTGAAAGATGGAAGCCATGAAACCGCCCACGCCGCCGCCGATCAAGGCGATAACAAACGGTCTGACGTAACGGAGGTTGACCCCGAAGATCGCCGGCTCGGAGATTCCCAGCAAGGCGGAGAATGCCGATGGCAGGGATAATGCCTTGAGCTTTTTATTTCTCGTCTTGAGTCCGACAGCCAGACAAGCTGCACCCTGCGCTGCCATGGCGCTGGTCACGATCGCATTGAACGGATTGCTCCCTGTCTTCTCAAGGAGTTGGATCTCCAGGAAGTTAAAAATATGATGCACGCCAGTGACCACAATGATCTGGTTAAAGAAACCGATGACCAGACCCGCGATACCGAACGGCAGCTCCAGCAAGAACGTCGTCGCGTTCAGAACCACTTCTTCCAGGGAGTGGAACACGGGGCCGATCGCAAACAAGCCAAGGGTTATCATAACAAGCAAGGTTAGAAACGGCGTAACGATCAGATCGATGGCGTCAGGAATGCGTTTTCGCAAAAATCTCTCGAATTTCGCGCCCAGCAGTCCAATGAAGAATGCCGGCAGGACCGAGCCCTGATACCCGACAACCGGAATGAAATCAAAGATCATGAGTGCCTCAGCCGAGCCGTTCGCCACGCTGTACGCATTGGGAAGAGCCGGGTTAACCAGCATCAATCCCAGGACGATACCCAGCACAGGGCTGCCTCCGAACACCCTGAACGCGGACCATGCCACCAAGGCCGGCAAGAAAGCGAAAGCCGTATCCGTCAATACCTGGGTGAAGAGCAGGAAATTAGCCGAGATATCATCCGGTGTCGCACCGAACCAGGCAAGCACGGTATCCTGGGTCAGCAGCCCCCGTAATCCCATGAACAAGCCAGTGGCGACCAATACCGGGATAATCGGCACAAACACGTCACCGAATGTACGAATTGCCCGCTGAAACGGATTCCCCGACTTTTTCGCCTGAGATTTCAGTTCTTCCTTGCTTGTGCTCTCCATTCCAAGGGATTCAACCGCTTCAAAAATCTGATTGACGGTTCCTGTTCCGAAAATGATCTGGTATTGCCCGGAGTTGAAAAAGGCTCCTTTGACCTTGTCGATCTGCTCGACCTTCTTCTGGTCAATCTTCTTCTGATCATGAACCATGATTCTCAGCCTGGTGGCACAATGGGCAAAGGAAGCGATGTTCTCCCTGCCGCCAATGGCTTCCACTACCTGCCTTGCGATTTCCCGATTATCCGCTGCCATGTTCATTCAGCCCCTTCTTTATCTTTTACGGCTTCGGTCAGATCCCATTTCTCGACCTTCAAGCCGGCACTGCCGTTCTGTACGAAAAATCGAATGTTTCGGCTGTTCCACTTCGGAAAAATTCTGCTTGTAAACACCTCTTCGCCATCGTTGATGAACAGCTCAACCGAAGAAATGTCCACGAACAGATGAAATTGGATCGAATTTCTTTCGGTTGGCAGCATACAGGATCGTTCCGCTCCGTAATCACTGACAATCGTTGCACCCGAAGAAGAGCGATCCAGCGTAACCTTCCGTTGGCCGGATTCATATCGAATAACGGTTCGTTCCCCTTCGCTAGCCCGAAATTCAATGCCAACGACGTCCGCCTCGATGGCTTGGAACTCGCATATCATTTCGAATGTGGTTCCTTGAACCCCCTCGTAACTCTTCACTTCGCTGTGAAGCGTATCCTCTGCCTGAGCGGCATGATCGCGGAGCGCTTGAAGCTCGGGAACCGGCTGTTGAATCAGCCTGCCTTCACGGAACGTAAGCACACGCGGAAGCGTCAAACAATGGGCCCAGCCATGCGAATCGGTGGGATACCCGATATCCGGCAAACCCATCCAGCCCACCATGATGCGCCGGTCTTTCTCATCCAGCATGGTCTGCGGCGCGTAGAAATCAAAACCTCTGTCCAGCTCGCAAAAAGGACCGTGATCAAACTCCAGCGTATTCCTATTGAGCGGCTTGCCTGAAATATAGCCGGATTGATAAATGTTTCGAAAATGGTCGTCCTCCGGAAGCAGCCCTTGCGGGGAAAACAGAAGCACGCCCTGGCCATCCAGTTCAAAATAGTCGGGGCATTCCCACATATAACCGAAATGCTGAAGTCGGGTTTGCATCTCCCCCTTGAATTCCCAAACCAACAAATCCGAGGATTCATAAACGACAGCCGCACCTGTCTGATTCACCCTTTGGGCACCGATGACGAACCGGTACTTGTCTTTGTCTTGCCATACTTTCGGATCCCGGAAGTGTTCGGTATATCCGTCCGGCACATGGTCAATCAGCGGCTTATCGAGTTTCGTGATGGATCCGTCGCGGTCCATCACGGCCATGCATTGATAAGATTGCCTGTTCCATTCCTCATTCCGGGCATTCCCGGTATACATGAGGCATAGTTTGCCATCTTTTACGATACCGCTGCCCGAATAAGCGCCATAAGCATCATGCGGGTGACCGGGTTCAATAGCGATGCCTTGGTTCTGCCAAAAGACCAGGTCTTTCGAGGAAGTATGGTACCAGTATTTCAAGCCGTGAAACGTGCCCAGAGGAAACCATTGGTAAAACAAGTGATACTCTCCGTTGTAATAAGAGAATCCATTGGGATCATTCATCAGGCCCATGATGGGCTGTACGTGAAATTTCTGCCTCCATTCGCTTAATCGCACTTTCTTCCTTAAGGAGGAAAGCTCTTCGGGAGAAGCCTGATCCAGGCGTCGGTATTTCAGTTCTCTGTCCATATCTCTTCTCCTTATAAATGGTCTTGCTGAAAAATCAAACAGATCATGCTAACGCGTGCACACAAATAAACTCAACTGCAGTGGAACCGGTTCCAATCAAAGGTAAAAATAATGAACTCAGTTCCAATACCAAGCAAGCACTCGGATTGGAACCGGTTCCGTTATTTGAAGTATAAAATACCTAATTCAGATTGTCAACGCTTTCCCGATGAATCATCTCGCAATTCATGACCGTCAGGAAATCCACCGGCTCGTCGTTGACCAGCTTCATAATATGCTGTGCCGCGAGGTGGCCCGCTTGGAAATATCCATATTTCACCGTTGTTAACCCGGGATGAATCACCTCGGTTACGTCGTATCCGCCAAATCCGGTAACGGAAACTCGGTCGGGAATAGGGATGCCTTTCATGTGCGCCGCTTTCATCACGCCCAGCGCAATGTTGTCCGTGGCGCAGACCACGGCCGTCGGCAGCGTTCGGTTCAACTCAAACATGGAGCATGCCGTCTTCACACCATCCGACATCTTGAATCCACTCTCATAGAGAACCGCTTCCGCCTCTTCATACTCGCTTACCGCTTTGAGGAACCCTTCCTTCCGCTTGACTCCGACGGCTACGTCCTTTTCCGTCACCCCGATATAGGCAATTTGACGATGTCCCATCGACAGCACGTACCGGCCCATTTCATAACCTGCGGCATAATCGTTATAGATCATGCTGTGGACATGGTCATGCTGTTGTCCGAGCAGAATGACCGGAATGCCGATCTCTTGAATCGCGGCAAGATGGGTTTCCGTCACCTGCGTGGCGAACAGAATAATGCCTGAGATTTTTTGTCTGGCGAGATCATACAGCGCTTCGATCTCCCTGGATAAATCCTGGCTTGCGTTGATGATCAGTAGCTGATATCCGTGTTTTCTTAATTCCTCGTCCATGCCGGCGACAGTCTGCGATGCGGAGAAGGAGTCCAGACGCGGCATAATGGTGCCGATCATGCTCGTTTTTTTGGCTTTCAGGCTTTGCGCAAAAGAATTCGGGATATAGCCGGTTTCCTGAATAACCTGCTCAATCTTGCGGCGTGTCGCATGACTGACGGATCCTCCGTTCAAGAAACGGGAGACCGTGCTTTTGGCAACTCCGGCTTTGTGGGCAATATCGGCTATCGTGTTCTTCATGCCAAGATCTCCGGAGCCGTTAGCAGCGCTGCATCGAACGGATCATTCTCTGGAGCTCCCTGTTGTCCCGCACAACAGGCCATGATTCGTATAAACATGAATCTCTCCCCTTCGTATTTCTCTTATTCCTAACTATACCATGACGTCCAGGGATCCGTGAAATGCGGGCTCCAAGCCTAGCATTGCATGGTCCATATTGGCTTCTATGTTCCAGGCTCTGGCATGAAATGAAGGATTCGAAGGGGATGATTCAAGGGTGCAGCCTTGCTTCACATACTAATGGTCAAGTGCATTCCCTTAAGCTTGGACGGTTCGCTCGGCCGATTCGACGGTATGCTTCAGCAATGTCGCTATCGTCACGGGGCCTACTCCCGCCGGTACCGGCGTGATTGCGGATGCCGCCTTGGCGCAGGCTTCGTAATCGCAGTCCCCGATATTTCCTTTATTGTAACCGGCGTCCAACACGACGGCACCCGGCTTGATCCAGTCCCCTTGAATGAAATTAGGCTTGCCTACGGCCGCAACCACAATATCCGCTTGGGACACAATCTCCCCAAGGTTCTTCGTTCTCGAATGGCAGATCGTAACCGTGGCGTTGCGATTGAGCAGCATCATCGATACCGGCTTGCCCAGAATCGGACTGCGTCCGACCACCACCGCATGCTTCCCTTCGATCGGCAGGCTGTAATAGTCCATAATCGCGATAATCGCCGCCGGCGTGCATGACGGGTAATCGGCGAAACCAAACGCATTTTGCGAGAACCCGAGCGTGGTTACTCCATCCACGTCTTTTTTCATGTCGATGGCATCAAAAGCCGCCCGCTCATCGATATGGTGCGGTACCGGGTGCTGAAGCAGAATACCGTGGACGTTCGGATCCTCGTTCAGTGCTTGAATCGCGGCGATCAGCTCCTCCGTCGTTGTCGATGTCTCTAGCACTACTTTCTTGGATAAGATGCCAAGCCGCTCGGACGCATTTCCCTTCATCCGTACATAGGTCGCCGAAGCAGGATCATCGCCAACCAGAATCGTTGCCAGACAAGGGGTTACCCCTTGCTGTTTCAATTCTTGTACCTTCACCGCCAGCTTTGCCTTGATATCATCGGATACCTTTTTCCCATCCAAAATTACGGGTTCCTTACTCATGCTAATCCGCTCCTTCGCCATTGTATTAAAAAACATAAAGAGGCAAGGCGACTCGAACGTCTCCTTACCTCTTGCCCAGGCGTACGGCATATGATCCCATGTGCTCCCTCTTGGTAACCCAAGCTACGCCAGTAACACATGGATAACTTTTTTTAATATATCACGACTTTGGACTTCGCGCCACCGGCTATGCGGCTGCTCTTTAATCGTAAGGTTTTTGATTTATTGCCTGAAATCACGTATGTTGCCGAAAGTACAAGCATAGAATGTCCTAAGAACAATTCGCTCCAGGAGGTCTTGATGAGATATCCGGCGATCTTCAAAATGCTGCCCTTTATACTTCCGCTTGTGTTCGTGATTCCGGTCTTGACGATATGGCTGCAGAAGGACTTAACCCCCATATCCAGCCAAGACCTACAGCAGGTTAAAACCGTCTTTACGGGCATCTTCCTTGAGGCACTTCCTTTTATTCTGCTTGGCGTGCTGCTGTCGTCCCTTCTGCAGCTGTTCGTACAAGAGCAATGGGTGCGGCGTCTCACGCCGAAGAATCCGGTGGTTGGCGTCCTGTTCGCTTCCATGCTCGGCATCCTGTTTCCCATCTGCGAATGCGGGATGATCCCGGTCGTTCGCAGGTTGATGCTGAAGGGTATGCCCGCCTATATCGCCGTCACCTTTATCCTCAGCGGTCCTATTCTGAATCCCATTGTATTCGCATCAACGATCATGGCCTTCCGATCGCATCCCGAAGTGACGATCGGACGAATGGGACTGGCTTTTGCAGTCGCGGTGACGACGGGTTTGCTCGTTTATGTTTTTTCAAGAAGCAGCCCCCTGAAGCGTTCCTTTCAAGAGTTCGCCGAACAGGGCTCCCGCAAGGGGGAACGTTTGTTGCATGAGCATCCCAAAACCTGGAGAAGCATGTTTGTCCACGCCGGAGACGAGCTGATCGAGATGTGCAAATATTTAGTCCTGGGCGCTTTCCTGACGGCCTGCATCCAATCCTTCATTCCGAGGGAGGAGCTGCTGGCTCTGGGGAACGGTCCTGCCGCCTCCTATCTGTTCATGATGGGCTTTGCCTTCATCCTGTCCCTCTGCTCGACTTCGGACGCCTTCGTGGCATCGGCATTCACGCACACCTTTACCATCGGCCCGCTGGTTTCCTTCCTGGTCCTCGGCCCGATGCTGGATTTCAAAAGCCTGCTCATGCTGTCGGCTACCTTCAGGACCAAATTCGTGATCGGTTTAAGCCTGCTGGTAATTACGCTTGTCTTTACCGGCTCTGTAGCCGTCAACGCGCTATTCGGCGGTTAGGTGTAGGTAACAAACTGGAGAGGCAATACACAAAAACGGTTGGAATAACGGCACCTTCAGGCTGTTATGCCTTCGGATATCCACTTGAGATTGGAGGTGTTCGGGACGTGAAGCCCAGGCTGAGCCTGCGAAGCCACTATATACTGCGATCGCTGCTTATCTCAGCTCTGGCCGCCTATATCATGCATCTGAACGCATCAAATTCACTGGACTATTACTTGGCTCCCCATATGCAGACCCTGCTTCTGCTCTGTCCCGTGCCGCTGTTGTTCATAGCTTTCGGCATGCTGTGGCACGCCATTGCGGGAGCTTCCGGCGAGGTGTGCGATTGCGAGCACCCCCTGCCCAGCGGACTGATCAAAAACATATCGGTTTACGGGTTATTCACGGTGCCGCTGCTGTTCGGCCTGCTCCTGCCGGACCAAGCCCTCGGCAGCGATATGGCGGCCAAAAAAGGCATGATCTACACCTATCCGAACCCCGATGTTCGCCGTAAAACCGAGGAGCGGAATGCTCCCGCCGTTTCGGGCATGGAGAAGCATGGAACGAATGATGACCTGGCGGCAGCGGAGGACATCGCACTGAACGAGCGTTTTGTTCCCAAAGACATCTACAGCGTGGAATTCGCGGAGCTGGCCAAGCGCTTATATACCTTACCCGTCATCCGAGTGGAGCCGGACATTTTCTCGGAGACCGTTGGGGCCATGGATATGTACAAACAGCATTTTCAAGGAAAGGCCATCACCGTCCAAGGATTTGTTTTCCGCGATGGACATATGAACGAAGACACCTTTGCCGTCAGCCGCTTCCTCGTGATGTGCTGCACGGCTGACGCCGTCCCGTTCGGGGTCATGGTGCGCGCGGCGAATGCTTCGTTGTTCGCGAATGACGCATGGGTTCAGATCGTTGGCACGATCCAGGTGAACATTGTGGACGGTAAGGAAACGCTGCAAGTTCAAGCGAAACGGATTCAGCCGATCGAGCAGCCGTCATCCCCTTACATTTTCACGAATCCGGACTCTGTCGCAGATTTTGATGAACTGTATTCGAATGATATCGAGACCAAGGAGGAAATCAATAAATGAACAAGATACCCGTCGTGCTGATTAGCGGATTTTTGGGGAGCGGCAAAACCACGCTGCTGCTCAGGCTGCTGGCGTATGCCGCCAAACGGCAATGGAGGACCGCCGTCCTGATGAATGAGATGGGCGAACAGGACGTGGATGGCGATATCCTGTCCGGTGAAATGCCTAATCTTCCGATCGAGAAGCTGCTTGACGGCTGCATCTGCTGCACCAAACGAGACGAGCTGGGGAAAGCCTTGAAAAGCCTGTTAGACCGGAAGCCCGACCTCGTTTTCATCGAGACAACCGGAGTGGCGAATCCTGAACAGATTCTTGAGGATTTGCAGGATCCGTCACTGGTGGATCAAATATCGATCCGGGGCAAAATCGCCTTGGCCGACTGCAGCAAATTTCTCGAGTACAACAGCTTCTTTGCATCCAGTCGAGAGCTGGTCCGTACCCTGCGGGGACAAATCAGCTTCGCGGACTGGATCATCTTGAACAAGGCGGGAGAATGCGAAGAGAAACAGATCCATAAAGTCATTACCTCCATTAGAAAAATCAATGCATCGGCAAGCCTGTCCGTAACCGACTACAGCCGTTTGGATGAGCATGAAATGTTTGCGGCCCTTCAGCTAGAGCCAACGGAGAATCATAGCCATTCATCTCATTCTTCAAACCGGCAAGGGAGTCCTGCGGATCGCCTGCAAGGCAGCCCTTGGACCAGCGAAGAAGATCGGAGCAAGCTGGTGCGCCGCAACCATGAAGGAGCTCTCACTCATAATGAGCATCGCCATGTTCACGGAGAAGAGGCCGGGGAAGGCAGCCATTCCTATACCGGCCTCGATACCTTGACTCTATCGGCTCCGACCCCTTTCCCGCTTGAGATCAGCCTCGTCGAAACCTTTCTCGCCGCACGCGGTTCCGGCCTGCTGCGGGCCAAAGGATATATTCAGCTTTCCACGGGTCCTTCCCTGGTTCAATGGGCAGGCTCACAGCTTGCCATCGAGCCCAGTACGCTGAAGCTGCAGCGAGGCTATCTTACGTTAATCGGCCATCGTCTGGAAAAAACGCGCATTGTGCAGGAGTGGGAGGACTTGCTCAGCGGCGTGGTGCAGTGACATTGAATGCATGCAGGGATATGAAAAAAAGAAAAGGAGATCCTCAGGGATCTCCTTTTTCTCGGTTTGCTTATGATTAGTCCCTGGGATAATTCACTTCCATAATATCCATAAAAGGAACCTTCGTAATGACGCCGTTCTGTTTCATATGCACCTTCCCTGTACGGGAGTCCATTTGATCGATTTGTCCGCGGACCGCCTCTTCCCATCCCCAGACCGTCAGTACGATGACCGATTCCTCCTGATAAGCTTCCGTAAGCTGATTTCCGAGCTCTTCCAGTACAAACTCATCCCTGGTGGGTCGCTTTGGAACTTTTGCTTTTGCCATAATCTTGTCCTCCTGATTTATGTTGTTCATGCGTCAGCATTACATTCTCAATGAAAACGAATCTTTCATTCATTCTATGAATTAGGAATCTTACACCTATTATACATCAAATGCGATTCAGAATTCTCGGGCTCTCCCAGGATTCAGATTATCTGAAGGAACTATGGACTCGATTCGCTTTTTATACAAAAGACTTGATTTTCAGAAAATAAACCTATATGATTGACCCATCAACCATTGATGAGTCAATGAATTGAAGGAGGTCTTTATCATCTCTACATGCCATACACAAGACCTGCTGTACTTGCTCATGCATCTGAATAAGCACATTGCGACTCGGTTTGAACGATGTGCCGGCGTTAGTCCCAATCGGCTGGAACTCCTCTGCAAACTGACCGGCGGCGAAATTAGCCAGTCGGATCTCCAGAAGGCAGTGTCTATCGATCCGGCTGCGGTGACCCGTCATGTTCAACAGCTGGAAGCGGAAGGATTGCTTCTGCGGACGAGATGCGAGAATGACAACCGGATTACGTTGGTTCAGCTAACTGAAGTGGGCAAAAGTAAAGTCGCAGCGTTTAAGGCGGAGAAAGATCGATTTATGGAGGAACTGCAGGCAGACCTCACGGAATCAGAACGACTTGCGCTTGTTCATGCTTTACAGAAATTGAACAGCCAGATTCAACAGATGAAACACCCAAGCAAAACTGATTAACTTATAGAGACTAAAGGAGAGAATACCATGTCTGTAACGACCCTAAACAATGATTATAAAGAAATTATTACTTCCCGCCGCTCTGTGCGAGTATACGACCCATCGGTCAAAATCAGCCGTGAAGAGATGACTGAAATTTTGGAAGAAGCGACTTTGGCTCCGTCATCCGTTAATCTTCAGCCTTGGAGATTTCTTGTCGTTGATAGCCCGGAAGGAAAAGCGACGCTTGAAGAGCTTGCACCAGGGAACAAAACACAAGTTTCAACTTCTTCGGCAGTCATTGCGGTATTTGGAGATATGAACGCATTCGACAATGCAGATGAAATTATGGGCACTGCTGTAGAACGCGGTTATCTGCCGCAAGAGATAAAAGATCAGATGATGGCAAACTATACCGATCTGTTCGCACGTATTCCGGCACAGGCTTTCCGTGAAATGATCCTTATAGATAGCGGCTTGGTTTCCATGCAGCTTATGCTTGCTGCCCGTGCCCGTGGATATGACACGAACCCTATCGGCGGATACGACAAATCCCGAATTGCAGAAGCATTTGGCATGGAGAAGGAACGTTATGTGCCGGTCATGCTCATCTCGGTAGGTAAAGCTGCCAAAGAAGCGCGTTTGACGACTCGTCTTCCTATTGATCGTATTGCAGAGTGGAAGTGAGGGCACAACGATGATTATTATTCATGCAGAAATGAAAGTTAACAGCGAACATGAGACAGAATTTCTGGAATCCGTAAAAGAGCTTATTGAAGCATCCCGTGCGGAACAAGGAAATGAATCTTATAAGCTGCTCAAAGATACGGAGCAGGATAACACGTATCTCATGGTTGAACAGTGGAAAGACCAGGAAGCTGTGGGGCTCCACAATGCGAGCAGCCATTTTCAGGCGTTTGTGGCTAAAGCTCCAAAATATCTGACAGCTCCGCTAAACGTGCAGGCCTATGCTGGCCAACTGATCAACAAATAATGAAACAGATTATAATCCGAATGAAGAAGCCAACTCGTTTAGACGAGTTGGCTTTTTTAATACTATTACCGCATTCCATAACCGGATCGAACAGATAAACATCCTTATAGCGATAGCTCTTCGATGGCCATCCATGGCAGCGGATTGTGAAACGTTGACCAGTCCAGCTGCATTTCCCGGTCGGTCAACAAACACTCGTCCAGCTCCCGCTCGATTTGTTCCTGTTCCATCCCAATACCGATCATGACGAGTTCGGTCATCCGATCTCCCCAGACGTTATCCCATTTTCTTCGCACATCCGGCTCACTTCGTAACAGCTCCTGCTGCTCCTGCTCGGTTAAAGCCACGACCCAGTATCCTGCAGGCCCGAACTGAATCGAAGGCCCGGCCTGGCTTACACTTGCCGCCACATCCTCGCGTACGGCCAGCCAAGCGATCCCTTTCGCACGTACGACTTCTTCCGGCCAATCACCCATGAATGCCGCCAGTCGCTCCGGATGAAACGGTCTTCTTCTCCGATAGACAAAAGAGCTGATGCCGTATTCATCCGTTTCCGGCACGTGCTCCTCCTTCTGAAGCTCCTGGATCCAGCCGGGGGACTGACTGGCTTTTTCAAAATCGAATAAGCCGGTATTCAGAATTTCCGCAGGTGCCACTTGCCCTTTTACGGTACGGATGATTTTGGCGCTTGGCTGAAGTTTTCGCAGTATGCCCTCTACCTTGGCCAATTCGTCCTCGCTTACCAAATCGCATTTGTTCAACAGCAGCACATCGCAAGTCTCTACCTGGTCGATTAACAAATCCACCACTTCCCGCGTATCCTCTTCGCCCAGCGCCTCCTTCCGATCAAGCAGGCTTTGCCCCGAAGAGAAATCCTTCCAGAATCGGTTCGCGTCCACCACCGTTACCATGCAATCCAGCCGGGCGAGATCGGACAGCTGTACGCCGGACACCTCATCCGGGTAAACAAAGGTCTGCGCAACGGGCACGGGCTCGCTGATTCCCGTCGATTCGATCAGTATGTAATCAAAACGATTCTCTTGAGCCAGCTTCTGAACTTCCTGCACCAAATCTTCCCGGAGCGTGCAGCAGATGCAGCCATTGGACATTTCGACCAGCTTCTCATCCGTTCGTGACAGGCTTCCTTCCCCTCTCACCAAATCAGCATCGATGTTCACTTCGCTCATGTCGTTCACGATGACCGCTACCTTCAATCCTTCGCGATTATGAAGCACATGATTCAGTACCGTCGTTTTGCCTGAACCGAGGTAACCGCTAAGAACAGTAACCGGAATTCTATTGTTGTAATTCATCAAATGACTTCCTCCATTCCTTAATCGTAATAATTACGATTTATGGTATGATGATATATCCCCTCCATTAAATTGTCAATCCTTCACGTTTAAAAACATTTCTACAAGCAGAAAAAATCTCCAATCTCCGGTAATCAATTTCATAATATTCCTTTACAAGAATATTCTCATAATGGTATATTATAATCAGTCATTGGTTAATCTTTACAAATAAGGAGGATACGTTATGAGCCAAGACGTAATTTCGTTCATAGAAAACCTGAGTTTGCCTTGGCAAGCAGAAGTCGGCAAAAAACTTCGACTCATGGTCCATGAAGCCATTCCGGAGGTAGAAGAACAGATTCAGTACAAAAAACCGCATTTTCTCAAAAACGGACACTATGCAGCCGTGATTTCGCCATCCAAAGATGCAATCGCCTTTATGATCATGAACACAACCAATCTAGAAGTCCCTTCAACTTTCGATGGTCCACCCGAACGGAAATGGCTCAAAATTCGAAAAGACGATACTCCTGACTATGAACAGCTATCCGAATTATTAGTTCAAGCATCAAGTTCGTTGTAATAACCAGATCGGGGGTAAGGTCCCATGAAACAGACAACGTTGCATGCGCTAGCCGAACCTAACCGATTACAGATGGTCGAACTGTTACGAGAAGGTCCTTTAACCGTCAATCAGATTGCCGAATGTCTTCAAATCCGGCAACCTCAGACTTCCAAACATTTAAAAATATTGTATGAAGCTGGACTGGTAGAAGTTCAAGCGGAGGCTAATCGACGAATTTATAAACTACGCCCTGAACCGCTTCAAGAAATGGACGAATGGTTGGACTCGTTCCGCAGTATTTGGGAAAAGCGCTTCGATCAACTTGAGGATTATTTAGAAAAAATGCAAAAGAAAAGGTAGCTGTCGCTACCCTTCTTCTTAGGAGGAATTCAAATGACCGAGCAAAGCAAACAAGGCTTACTTCTGTCACGTGTTTTCAATGCCCCCCGGGAACTGGTTTTTAAAGTTTGGACCGACCCTGAACACTTCGGCAAATGGTGGGGTCCTCAAGGGTTTTCCTTAGACGTTATCAAAATGGATGTACGTCCCGGAGGCATGTTTCTAGGCTGTCAGAAGTCTCCGGACGGCAGTCAAGCCATGTGGGGTAAATTTGTATATCAGGAAGTTATCGAACCTGAGAAGCTGGTATTCGTTCAATCATTCTCAGATGAGGAAGGGAACACGATACGTGCACCTTTTAACGCAAACTGGCCGCTAGAAATTATGAATATCATCACATTTGAAGAAATCGACGGAAAAACTACGCTTACCATGCAGGGAGGCCCTGTAAACGCGACTGCCGAAGAACTGGCAGCGTTTGATGAAATGGCTCCAATGGTGAAACAAGGATTTGGCGGTACTTTTGATCAACTCGCTGAACACCTTGAAAGCCAGCAATAATGACATCGATTGAGGAAGCTCAACCGAGCGGAGGCGAACCTGCTGGTTCGCCTTTTTTCAATTCTTCAGAATGCAACATCATCACGCTCGAAAACCCCCCTTAAAATTTAAGGAGGGTTTTTCCTACTTGCATTCGCATGCAGGTTCGAGAAAAATTACAGCTTTTGGGCGACCGCTTGTTCCGCTGCCTGTACATCGTCTTTATTCTCAGGCAACTCGCCGTCTTTCCAGATGACTTGTTCGCCGTAATCTTTTCCCCAATCGTACATCAATTTCAAAATCGGCATCAAACTCTCCCCGTAGGGAGTAAGCGAATATTCCACCCGAGGGGGAACCTCAGGGTAAACCATGCGGTGGACCAGCTGGTCTTCCTCCAATTCACGAAGCTGATTGGTCAGCATTTTTTGCGTGATGTGGGGAATCATTCGGTTCAGTTCACCGAAGCGTTTCACGCCCTCCAAACCTAGATGCCAGAGGATGATCAGTTTCCATTTGCCGCCGATGACCGCCAGGGTTAACTCCTTATGGCAGTTTATTTCCTTCAGATTAATTCGCTGCTTGACCTCGTTTGCCATAATGCATCACCCCTTCTTCCCTATAGTATACAACGGTTGCGGGGATATCATCAAAGCGGCAAACGTATCATCGTCACCGTTTCTTCTTATTCCAAATTGGCATGCAGGCTAAACATTTGGTCTGAGCGAAGCTTGCTTTTTTCCATCAATCTCAGGATAATCGCATCGAGCACGATCAGCATGCTTTGCTCAAATAATGAAGCCATCGGTTGAACGGTGACGAGGATATCCTGATTCTGCTCCTTCGTTGTTCCCGGAAGCTGGACCATCGCATCCGAAAGCTTGCCGATACTCGATTCCGGTCTCACGGTTACGACCGCAACCGCGGACCCGATCCCTTTGGCTTTCCGAGCCATGGATACCAATCCTTGCGTTTCGCCGGAGCCTGAACCGATAAGAAGCAGGTCATTCGCTCCGATGGCCGGTGTTACCGTATCGCCGACGATATGAACCTTAAATCCCATCTGCATTAACCGCATGGCAAAAGCTCGGATCATCAGGCCGGATCTGCCTCCCCCTGCCAAGAAGACGGCATCGGATTGCACGATCCGTTCAATCAATTCCTCGATCTGGCCAGCATCCACCTGCTGTACGGATTCCGATAACTCCTTGGCAATGACGGATGCATGTTGAAAGATGTTATGACTCATGGCAACTTATGCCTGCTTCACAAGCTCGTTCATTTGAGCCGCTGTGGCCTTCTTGTCGGTTTGGCTTGTAATTCCGCCGCCGACGATGACGAGATCGGGTTTCGCCTGAATCACCTCGGGGAGCGTCTCCATTTTGATTCCGCCCGCAACGGCAGTTTTGGCTTGTTTCACGACACGTTTGATCGCTGCCAATTCCTCGAATGAGTTTTTGCCTTCCGCCTGGTGGTCGTAGCCGGAATGAACGCAGATGTAATCCACGCCGAAAGCATCGATCTCCCGCGCCCTGCCTTCAATGTCCTTTACATTGATCATATCCACCATCACTTGCTTGCCTTGCTTGAGGGCTTCCGCTACCGCGCCTTTGATCGTGGAATCGTCGGATACGCCAAGCACCGTAATGATATCCGCGCCGGCTTCGGATGCTTTCATCACTTCATAACCCCCGGCATCCATAATTTTAAGGTCGGCCAGCACGCGCAGATGCGGGAACGCCTCTTTAATCGCTTTGACGGCATGAAGCCCTTCGTTAATAACAACCGGCGTGCCGATCTCCACGATATCGATAAACTCCGCTACCTCTGCCACCACTTCTTTTGCTTCCGGAATATTCACCAAATCCAATGCCAATTGAAGTTCCATATTATCAATCTCTCCTTATGAGTGTATTGGTTAATAACTACACGATCATTGTAGAGTAGACAGTTTACTTTACGGAAGTACGTACTTATAAGTGAGATACTTACGTGGAAGTAAGTAATAAGGAGGGACAAGGGTTTTCAGGTTTTCGTTTATTAACGAATCTCTCGTCTCGATGCTGGTAAAAAACAATTAAGCCTGTTTGTTCACTGTAGTCCAGTCTTCGGCTGTGGTTTAATATAGTTGTCAGGCCGGACAAAATGATCGGAAAGGAGGCTGAACGAATTGATTCAGAATATGGAGGTGGCATCCGCGTAAGCGGGTGTCACGTTTAGGGGAGCCCCGTACAGGGCTCCCCTTCATTTGAAATCCACAGAACCGGAGGTAACATGATGTCCTACTCACGTCAACCTGCCGTAATCGTTGTCACCGGCGTCATGGCTTCAGGCAAGTCGACCGTAGCCCAGCTGCTGGCCGAGAAGTTTGATCGCGGAGTCCATTTGCGGGGTGACTCGTTTCGGAAAATGATGGCCAGGGGCAGGGAAGAAATGCTTCCGGATGCTTCCGAAGAAGCGAAGCGGCAGCTTGCCTTGCGCTACAGTTTATCCGCCTCCGCTGCCAAAGCTTATGCCGAGGCCGGTTTTCATGTCGTACTGCAGGACGTCATTCTCGGCCCGGCGCTGCAAGAAATGACCGCTATGTTAACAGGCGTTCCCGTGTTCGTTGTTGTCCTCAATCCTTCCGAGGATACCATCCGTGACCGGGAGCAGAATCGAGGCAAAAAAGGCTACGGAGTCTGGAGCATTCATGAGCTGAACCGGCGGTTAACCGACGAAACGCCAAGAATCGGCCTCTGGTTGGACACTTCCGATTTAACTCCCGAAGAAACCGCTCAAGACATATGGAAGCGGATTTGGGATGAGGGGAAGATCCATTAACCTAAACCCTGCATCTTCACGACCGGACTTCCTGGTAAAAAACAATTAAGCTTGTTTATTCACTTCAGTCCTGCCGCCGGCCGTGGTTTAATATAGATGTCCGGCTGGACCAAATGATCGGAAAGGAGGCTGAACGAATTGATTCAGAATATGGAGGTGGCATCTGCGTAAGCGGATGCCGCGTTAAGGGGAGCCCCGTACGGGGCTCCCCTTCATTTCATTTATTCATAGATCACGGCTTTGATTTCGTCGCTATCGATATTGTTTTTGTCGTACCAGTAGAATCCCGTATCAATCTGCGGTTCGACCTTCTCTCCTTTGATGGCCGCCACGGCGGCTTTTACCGTCTCATATCCGATGCCGACCGGATTTTGCGTGATGGCTCCCGCCATCGTTCCGTTCTTGATCGCGTCGATCTGCGCTTTTCCGGAATCGAATCCGACCACGATGATTTGGCCTTCCTTCTTCATCTCCGTCACCGCATTGATGACGCCGACGGCGGAGCCTTCATTCGCGCCGAATATCCCTTTTAAATCCGGATGCGCCTGCATCATCGCTTTGGCCAGGTCCGTCGATTTCAGGTGATCCCCGCCGCCATATTGGATGTCCACGATCTCGATATTCGGATACTTCTCTTCGATCTGTTTCTTGAAGCCGTCGCGGCGGCTGACCCCGGTTACGCTGGTCTGGTCATGGACCACCATGGCGATTTTGCCTTCATTCCCGATGAGCTCCGCCATTTTGTCCGCCGCGAGCGCGGATGCAGCCATATTGTCCGTTGAAGCCGTTGTTACCGGAATGTCGCTTTCCACGCCCGAATCGAAGGCGATGACCGGGATGTTGTTTTCCTGGGCTTTTTTCAGATAAGGTATGGAGGCCTGGCTATCCAATGCGGCAAAGCCGATCGCGCTTGGTTTCTTGTCGAGCGCGGCCTGCAGCATTTCGATCTGTTTATCCACCTGGGATTCCGTTTCCGGACCTTCAAAGGTAATCCGCACGCCAAGCTCTTCCCCTGCTTGCTCGGCACCGGATTTCACCGCCTGCCAAAACTGGTGCTGAAAGCCCTTGGAAATGATCGGGATGTAGATCTCTCCTTCGGCTGCAGAACCGGCTCCTGAACCGGATCCGCCCTCGCCTGGACTGTCGGTACCTCCGGCAGCGTTATTGCCCGATGAACCGCAAGCCGCCAGCATGCTTGCAGTCAGTAAAAGAATCAGCGCTAATACGGAAAGCTTTTTCATAATGCAATCTCCCCTTGTTTAGACATATTGGTACAGCTATAGATCTTCCGTTATGGAAGCTTCTATCGAGATCAAACCAACCTACGGTAAACCTAGCTCCGGCAGCAAGCACTAGTAAGGGCTTACGCTTTGCGTCTGCGCAAAATATCCGCATACACGGCGAGTATAATAACGAACCCTACAACAACGGTTTGCCATTCCTGCGGCACGGACAGAATGCGCAATCCGTTCGTCAGCACGCTCATGATCAACGCCCCGATCACCGTTCCGATAATGGTACCCTTCCCTCCGCTGAGCGAAGTTCCCCCGATCACGACCGCCGCGATGGCTTCCAGCTCGTACCCGGCACCCAGTGCCGGATTGGCCGAGTTCAGCCTCGACGCCATCATGACGCCCGCCAAACCGGTGAATGCGCCGGTTAAGGTGTAGATCACGATTTTCCAGAAGCCCACGTTGACGCCGGACAATCGGGTCGCCTCTTCGTTGCTGCCCAGCGCAAAGTTATACCGGCCGATGATGGTCTTCGATAAGATGAGATAGCCGAGGATCGCCGCAATGAAGAAAATGACGACCGCATTGGGAATATCGAGCCCCGGTACCAGCCAGCCCAGCACACTGCCCTGGGACACCTCGGCAAAGCTTTCGGCATCGTTGAAATAGACCGGTTTGGCCCCGGAGATGATGAGCGCGAGACCTTTGGCGATCATCATCATCGCCAGCGTTGCAATAAAAGGCGGAATCTTCATTTTCGACACCGCCGTCCCGGACAGAAGTCCGCACAGGGCGCCAGTCAAGATGCCGCCAAGAATGCCGACGGGTACCGGCAATCCCCAGAAGGTGATGCAGACCCCGGTCATAACGCCGCTCAGTGTCATGACCGTCCCGACGGACAGATCAATGCCGCCGGTAATAATGACAAAGGTGGATCCCAAAGCGAGCACGCCGATTACCGCCGTGGAAAGAAGAATGCCCACGATGTTGGAGAACTGAAAGAAATTGCTGGACGAGAACGTAAAGAATAGGACGAGCACGACCAAGCTGGCAAGAGCCAGCACTTGCTGGAGCGCGCCCGATTTGATTTGAATGTTCATCTGCTTGTTCCTCCTGACGTGAATAGATGACGGCGACGGCGTCTTACAACATCCTCGCTGTAGCCAGATGCATAATGCTTTCTTGGGAAGCCTCTTCATGATCCAGCTCGCCCGTTATCCGGCCTTCGCACATGACGAGAATCCGGTGGCTCATCCGAAGAATTTCCGGCAGCTCCGACGAAATCATGATGATCGACTTGCCCTGTACTGCAAGATCGTTCAGCAATCGGTAGATTTCGCTCTTCGCCCCAACGTCGATTCCTCGCGTCGGCTCGTCGAAGATCAGGATGTCGCAATCCCTCGTCAGCCATTTGCCAATAACGACCTTCTGTTGATTGCCCCCGGAGAGGAACTTGACTTCCTGATCGACATGCGGTGTTTTGACCTTCAATCGCGACACCATATCCTCCGCCTGCTCGCGAATCCTCGCCGTATTCATCCAGCCGCCGGGACGGAGGAAGCTGCCGTATGAGGCGATAGCCACATTGCTCTTCACGTCGAGATCGACAACGCATCCATAGCGCTTGCGATCCTCGGATAGATAGCCGATCCCTTGCCGCACCGCATCGTGCGGTCCCTTGATCGTTACCTTGCGGCCATGCACGCGGATCTCGCCGGATTGGATGCGGTCGGCGCCGAAGATGGCCCGGGCTAGCTCGGTCCGTCCCGCGCCGACGAGGCCTGCAATGCCAAGAATTTCTCCCTTTTTCAGAGTCAGGTTAATGTCCTTTAAGGTTCTTCCTTGATTCAGCCCTATAACCTCCAATACCGTCTCGCGCTCACCAGCCGTCCTCTCCGGCTTCGAGGTCTCGTAAATTTGCCGACCGACCATCTTCGAGATAATGTCCTGGGTCGTGACTTCAGCCGTGGATACCGTATCGATGTACTGCCCGTCTCGCATCACTGTAATGCGATCCGTGATTCGCTTGATCTCGTCCATCCGGTGGGAAATGTAAACGATTCCAACTCCGCTCTCGCGAAGCTGCCGTATAATGCGGAACAAATCCTCAATCTCCATTTCGCTCAAAGCCGCTGTCGGCTCATCCATGACCAGCACATCGGCGTTGTAGGATAATGCCTTGGCGATCTCCACCATCTGCTGCTTGGCAACCGTTAATTCCGAAACCTTGATGGAGGGGTCCATGTCCAGACCCATCCGTTCGAACAGTTCCTTCACCTGCCGGTGCAGCGCACGGTCGTCCAGAAACAATCGAAGCTTCCGCCGCGGCTCCCGCCCGATGAAGATATTCTGGGCGACTGTCAGGTCAGGGGCCAGATTCAGCTCCTGATGAATCATACTGATTCCCGCGTCCTGAGCCGCTTTCGGGTTCGATAGCTCAACGGGCTGCCCTTTGAGTTCGATCGTCCCTGCATCCTTCTGATAAACGCCGGTCAGGATTTTCATCAGGGTTGATTTGCCCGCTCCGTTTTCACCCATAAGGGCATGGACTTCACCGGCCCGCAGGTCGAATCGGCAGTCATTTAATGCGAGCACACCCGGAAATTCCTTCATGATTCCTTCCATCTGTATCAGCCATTCGCTCAACGTCCCTCACCTCTCTAGCTGGCACCTTTTATGAATCATTGTACAAACCGCTTCCCCGCGAAGGAATGGAATATTCTCTGATTGATGTTGAATAATCTATGATCCGCCACAGAAATCCAAAAGAGAAGAAGCTACTCCTCCACAAAGGGAAAGAGCAGCTTCTGGTTCTCCTCGGTATACATATTGTCCTTATTGATGATAACGGAATCGGTGTATATATGCCGGGGCATCTTGTCGCCCTCGATAATGGATACGGCTGTTTTGATGCCCAAATAACCGATGTTGAAGGGCTTCTGAACGATCGTGGATTGCAAGACTCCCTCTTCAAGCAGCTTGACTTCCTTCACCGAGCTGTCGAATCCGACCAGCTTGACCTTGCCCACCAGCCCCAGTTCCCGAATCGCTCTGCCGGCCCCCACCGTAGAAGGCTCATTCAGTCCGACGATTCCATTCAGGTCAGGCCTCTCAAGCAGGAGCTTTTTCGTGATTTCGTACGCCCTCTCCTCCTTGCCTTCGCTGTAGTAGGTGCCTACGATTTCCGTGCCGCCGCGCTGCTTCAGAATGCTTCGAACCCCTTGCTCCCTCTCGATCTGCGTCGAGGTGCCCTGCACGAAACTGATGATAGCGACCTTGGCATGTTCCGGCAGGCGTGACGAAAGCTCCTTGCCGGCCTTCTGTCCCGCTTTCACATTGTCGGTCGCGATCAAGCTCTGCGCGTAATCGCCATTCACGGCGGAATCAATCATAATGAGCGGGATGCCGGCCTTACGAATCGACTCTGCTACGGGAACCAGGCGATTATAATCACCCGCGGCCAAAACGATCGCATCCGGCTTCTGCTTGACGGCTTCCTCCAACAATTGAATCTGCAAGTCAACCTCAATTTCCTGAGACGGTCCGACCACCGAGACGTCCACGCCGAATTCCCGGGAAGCCGTGTTCACCCCTTCAATCAGCACCCGCCAGAATTCATTCTCGTCCAGCGCCTTTACGCCGACGATGATCTTCTTGGTTCCAGGTTCTTCCTTGGACCACTGATAAACGACATAACCCAGAAAAAGCAATGGAATCAGCAGCAGGACCATATAACGCATTCGCAGGTACGACTTCAAGGCATATCCCCCTCCACACGCTGCCATTCATCTGCATGAACGGCCGGAATGACCAGCGTTACGCTTGTCCCGGATCCGGGCACGCTCGCATAGCTAAGGCCATATTCCGTTCCAAAATATAACTGTATCCGCTGATGAACATTCGCAATGCCAACGCTGTTTCTCGATCGTGTGCCCTCTTTGGACGTGAGCAGCGTCTCCACCGTGGACTGATCCATCCCGATGCCGTCGTCCGTGACTTGAAATTCGATGCGGTGATCTCGACGCGCCCCCGTAATCGTGATCGTTCCCGGCCCTTCCTTGTTTTTGATGCCATGATAAATGGCATTCTCCACCAGCGGCTGCAGCAGCACCTTCAGCGTCAGGTACGGGTAAAGCCCGCGATCGATATCCAGGGCAAACGTGATTTTGTCTTGATAACGCATCTGTTGTATTTTTAAATAATTCGTAATATGCTCCACCTCGGTCGCAATCGGTATCATTTCCCTTCCCTTGCTGAGCGAAGCCCGAAACAACCTGGCTAAAGCCGATGTCATCAAAATCACCTCGTCGTGCTTCTTGCTCTCAGCCATCCATATGATGGAATCCAGCGTATTGTACAGAAAATGGGGGTTGATTTGGGCTTGCAGGGCATTCAACTCGCTTTTTCTCTTAATCTCCTGCTCTACCACGATTTGATACATCAATTCCTTAATCTTCAGCACCATCACGTTGAAGCTGCGGGCCAATCCGGAGATTTCCCTGGAATGCCCCACGGGGACCCGGATGTCGAAATTCCCCTTCTCCACCTCCATCATCTTCTCTTGCAGCTTCTTAATGGGACGCGTCAGATTGCGGGAGAGGACGACGGAGAACAGCACGCCGACGACGAGGCATAACAAGCCCGCTATAGCAAAAGACAGCTGCATCTGCTTCTTATTGTCCACCAGCTCATTCTCGTAAAAAACGCCCACGATTTTCCAGCCGAAATCCGTGTTCTTAATGCTGTAAATCCGGCTTGCGCCGTCCTCCTTCACGACAAAACTTCCATGTTTGTCCTGCAGCACCTGGTCCAATCTCTCCGTTTTCAGATTGCTGTAAAGCAGCTGCTGTTGGGGGTGATAAACAATCCGGCCTTCGCGGTCGATAACGAACACATACCCCCGGTTCCCCAGATCGAGCTTGCTGAGCATATCGTTAATCACTTTGAAGTTAAGATCGATCAGCAGGATGCCAAGCCCTTGGGTCGAATCCATGCCGCTGAGCTCGCGGCTGAGCGATACAACCCAGCGATACTCTCCCTTAATGACGGGCTGTACATGCGAGGAAGAGATCACCGTCTGTCCTCGATTTTCCTTCGCCTGCCGATACCAGGGCTGATCGGATATTTCAATATAAGGATTTAACTCCGCGTTGGACCGATCGGAAATGAAGGTCCCGCCCGCCCCGAAGATGTTGATCGAAGCAATGTCTTTGCGCGAAACGCGAATCGAGTGAAAATAATCCGTTATCTTCGCCTTTAATACCGCCAGCTGCGCAGGCTCCAGCTCGTCGGCCGAGGCCAGGTATTCTCTTACGTTCGGATTGTTCATCGCGGCCAGCGAGATGTCCTTCATGCCTGTAATGTAGGTTTGGATATTCGCATTGACTTGATTGATCAGCTCGGAGGTATAACTTTCCGCCGTTTCGCGAACAGCCGATTCGGACAGCCGATAGGAGATGAAGATAAGCAGCAGCGCCGTGAACAGCACGAGCATCACGAAGGAACTGGCAATGCGGGACTGAATGCTTTTGATTCGCTGCGGAGCCTTCATGGCTGTACCCCGCCAGACGCCATTTTGTTCCGGTACTCCGTCGGGGTATCTCCGGTATGCTTCTTAAACAGCACGCTAAAATATTGAGGATCCGGATAGCCGGTTTTCGCTGCAATTTCGTAGGTTTTCAGTGAGGAATGCTTCAGAAGTTCCTTCGCCTTCTCCATGCGGACTTCCGTAACGTATTCGACGAAGGTCTTCCCGGTATGCGACTTGAACAAGGCGCTGAAATAACTCGTGCTCATGAAGATCCGGCTGCACACGGTCTTAATCGATAACTCCGCATCCTCATAATGCCGCTGGATGAAATCGACCGCCTCCAGCATCTGGGAGCGTGTAATATCCTTTCTGGTCTTGGCTACGTCCCGTAACGCCTGCTCGCATACCTCGTTTAACCAGCGCTCGATCTCATCCAAGGACCGAAAAGAATACAGATCGGACAGCAGCCTCTTCTCCTTGCCGATCAGTTCGTTCCCATTGCTGCCGATTTCCATCAAGGTTTGAAGCACGGAAAGCATGACCCGAAGGACCCGCACGTAACAGAGCTCGATTGAAATTGAAGCGCTTCCAAGTTCGCTGATCAGCCGCCGGATGCACACCTTCACCTCTGAGCCTGTGCCTGCCCGGATTGCCGAAACCAGCGCCGTCTCCGTTTCGATCCCATCCAGGAGAGGACCGCTCCCGCGTTTTTCAAGATCGGTGATATGGACCACCTGATCGCGGCCGATCAGAAGCCGGTACTCCAGGGCGGCCTCCGAGGCCTTGCAGGAATATCGTATGTCCTGCAGCTTGCGACAGATCGTTCCGATGCCAACCGTGACCGTGAATTTCATGAACTGCTTGGTCGAGCAGCGAATGTTCTCCGCCAGTTCCTGCGCCCGATCATGCAGCATTTCCTCGTCGGAGCCCGATAGAATGGTCATGACCTTATTCTCTTTGTACCGAAACACGGCCGCACCGGGCTCACCCGCCAGAATCTCCTGCATGATGTTGTATAAGGCAAAAGCACGCAGTTCATTATCGGCGTGCTGTTCATCCGAGCGAAGCTCATCCATATCCGCTGCCATGGCGATATACAGCGGCCCGCGCAGCGGAATATCGAAATAAGCCAGCCGGCTCTCCATTTCGGACCGCTTCATCGGCGATGACGCCAATCTTTCCAGAAAACGTTCCCTAAGCAGGACCAAGCTCTCGTTCAACTGCTTCTTGAGTCTCTTCAAGTGTTCGGTATGACCGCGCTCCTCATCCATTTCCAGCTTGAGCTTGTCGAGCATGTCCCTTAATTCCGCCGCCGTAACCGGTTTCAAAATAAAATCCGTCACCTGCAGCTTCACTGCCTGCTGGGCGTATTCGAAATCGTCGAACCCGGTCAGGATGATGATCTTCGTCTTGGGAAAACGTTCCTTAATACGACGGGAAAATTCCAGGCCATCCATGTACGGCATGTTGATGTCCGTTAACACGACATCGGGCTGATGGCGGGTTACGGCCTCCAACGCATCTCTGCCGTTCTCGCAATCCCCGATGCATTCATAGCCATGCTCCGACCACGGAATCCGGTTTCGGATCCCTTCCCTTACGATCGGTTCGTCGTCCACAATAAGAATCGTATACAATCAAAGCCTCCCCCGTTCAAAAGCAAATCCATTCGCTTTGGTTTATCATGTTACGAGGTGAATAATACAGGAAAAGCCCTTCGGCAGGCAACTGCCAAAGGGCTCCAGACTTCATGTTTTATTTTCGGGCATTCATCCACGTTATGAAATTGTTCACCACGATATCGATGAAACCGATCGTCGGTTCATGGATCAGCTTGCCGGACTCATCCATCTTCTCGTGCACGGCGCCGATATAAACTTCATTGTTAGGAAGCAGCGGCGAGGTGATGCCAACGGAGAACAGAATGTCCCGAAGATGCTCTTGGGCGCGAACCGTTCCGAGCTGCCCCATCGACGCCCCCATGATCCATGAAGGCTTCCCGTTCATGACCTTATCAACGCGCGATAACCAATCCAGTGCATTCTTGAGCACGCCCGGTATGGAATAATTATATTCCGGCGTGATCCACAATACGGCATCGGAAGCGGCAATCCGCTCCTTGAATTCTTTGACGGCCGCAGGAGGGTCCAACTCCGTGTCTTGATCGTAGAACGGAAGATCGCGAAGATCCACGATATCAAAGGCGATCTGATCCGAATAGCGCTGCTTCAAATATTCCGCCAGTTTCCGATTGTACGACTCTTTTCTAATGCTTCCTACCACGATTGCAACGTTCATGATATCCTCCAGTTCTATGCCTTTCCAGCACACATGATTCAGTTATTGGGTAACTTATTTTAGCCTATCACCATATTTTACCATTGTCAAAATGCCTTAGTCCTACTTCATCAGGGAAAGCAGCTTACAGACATCGCGTTCCAGGTCTGCCCTTCTTTCTGCAGGCACATGCCGCAGCAGTGCCATGGCGGCGTAAGGTACCTTGATGGCATGCGGATCTTCATACAGCCGGCTCCAATAGGCCGATTCCGTGATGGATGCCTTGGCAGGCGCATCGATCCCCTGAGCCATAAGCGCTTGAGGTCTGAGACGGTTAAGTTTCGTTTGGAGCCGGTGATTGCCTTGGCCCAGCTTGGCCAGCTGTACATAACCGAGCCGTTCCAGCTCAATCAGCGCGTGGGCGTGGGTAACGCCATGCTCAAGCTCACCGGCAAAAAAATAATATTGGCCATCCACATGCTGATCCGGCAGCACGTGATCCAGCTCGGAAAGTGCGCGGCATGCCAAATCGGAGACATCCCGGTAAGGCGGTATTTCCGAGAGTGAGATTTCCGATAGATCCAACTGCGTATAATCGTCAATGCCGTAATACCTTGCAAGCTTATGTTCACTCGCTGCATCGTCCATGAGCTTAAGCAAACCTCTCACGATGGACGGAGTCAGTAAGTCCGGACGGTCCCGCAGTGCTTTCAGTCCGAGCACGCCCAGGGTCACGCCATGGCCCGAGGTGCTCAAGTTTGTCAGGTTGGGCAAAAGCCCTTCCAGCAATGGATTCATCAATTCAGGCTGTGCGGACTCGGATGGATACGGTTCAAACCAATCTTCATGCTGAGCGCGCAGATGACGGCAATTGGCAGCCAATCCATGGAGCACATCTTGCGGCAGATCATGCTCCTTCTGCATGTAATACGCTGCCAAATACGCTCCGCCGACATGCCCTTCAAACCAACCTACTTCACCGCCGCGGCTCAAAGCCGTGAGACCGTCTATCAAATATTGGTCGTCAATGACCGGGGTCACCTCCTCCCCTTCGGCGGCACTCGGCAGATTCAGTTTGGCTGCAATGTCCTTGGGAAAGCTGGTTATCTTCAACCTGATGCTGTAGCCGTACATTCTAAAACGCAGTCCCTCATCGTTATCCGATAGGATCATCCGCCGATCCAGGGCCGAGCGGACCCGGTCTATAAACCGCTCGTCGGTGACGCCATACGTTAATTCCAGCGTCGGTGCCAGCGCGTACATCGAGATCGGGATCCATTTGCGCCTCGTGGATACCACAACGGCATGGGCCGTTCCGCCGATGACAAAAGCAAATTGTTCCGATTCCTTGGCGATGGTGAATCCGAGCGTCCGCTGCATCCACAGTCGGGCAGCTACCGGATCCTCGACAGGCAGTCCCACTTCCCGCAAATAGAGGACGCCATATTTACCGTTCGGGGTCAGAATCCCTTCCTTTAGATCCGGATGGGCGATAAACTCCAGCAAATTTCCATCCCCATCCCTGAAGTATACGTTCACGCCGGAATCGAAGGGTTCGATCACCTTGCCGTCCGGCCATTTCAACAACGGCACCTGCTCCGCGAGGCTCCTGACGGTGGAATCAAATTGGGAGAAAGCCACTTCAAACGCGATATGGGCAGGGGCTATCGGTTCATACACCTCTTCAAATACAAGCGTGAAATCGGGTGTAGGCTGAAATGCAATTTCGGCCTCGCTTTCTCTGACGACCGGGAATTGAAGCAATCCGTGATAGAATTGCTTCACTCCCTCGATGGAGACGGTCTTTAATGTTAATCCGGCGAAATGGGTGATCATGAGATTTCAGCCTCCACTTTATTGCTGATCTTCTTAACCAGCTCCAAAAAGATGGAAAGCGCCTCTTTGGCCCGATAATCCAGCACGATCGTGCCCTCAGCCGCTTCCGATTCGTAAATGGCGCGTTGAGAGCCGCCGATGGAAATCCATTCCGGACTATTAATACCATGCAAATTGCGTATGGTGGCTTGCAGTTGCTGCAGTGAACTTACGCCGACCGCCCCGCCTGCCGAGCTTACCGATAAGACGGGTTTACCCGAGAAATGCATCTGCCCCAAATGATCCAGAGCATTCTTCAACACTCCGCTCATCCCGCCGTGATATTCCGGGGTAGTCAAAATGACGCCGTCCGCCTCCATTAATAAACCCTGCAGCTCACGCACGCCCTCATGCCGGTTGAATATTTCGTCCGGAGAATAGAACGGGAGCGGCGTTTCATACAAATTAATCAGCTTCACTTCGACGAACAACCGGTTCATTTGCGCTTCCAAGGCCTTGGCCAAAATGGTGCTTGTCGCTTCTTTGCGATTGCTGCCTGCGATCATTACGATTTTCATGGTAATGCCTCCCTTATTCGTATTCGAATGTTTTGTTAAATACATTGTAGAGGAGCCACGTCATGAAATCGTCAACATATCGAGTGATTTTACGAGCAAAAGCTCTCATGCCTTCGGCTGAGAGCTTCTACGACTATAGTCTTAGAAATGATCATTATGTACGGTTATATTGCATTAGCAGCAAATCCCTAATCCTATACGATTCCATGCTTAAGCGCATAGATGGCAGCCTGTGTCCGGTCGGCAACCCCCAGCTTATCCAGCAGGTGGCTGACATGGGTTTTGACCGTCTTCTCGGTAATATAAAGCGCTTCGCTGATTTCCCTGTTATTCATCCCGGAGGCAATCAGCTGTAATACTTCCTGCTCTCGACGGGTAAGCTTATCCAGCTGCGCAGCTTCCTGATGGCTGGATCCATTGGCCTCATCCTCTCCCGCCGGGGAAGTAACATGCGTCATGAGCAGGCCGGCAGCATCCGGATGCAATTCGACCTGTCCTTGGAACACGCGTCGGATCCCGGCTACCAATTCCTCCGGCTCAATATCCTTCAGGAGATAGCCGCGAGCACCCGCTCGAATCGCAGGCAGAACATGATCGTAATCAACAAACGAGGTCAGTACGATCACTTTGATATGAGGCAGTTCTTTTTTCAAACGTGCCGTGGTATCGATGCCATTCAGGACAGGCATATTCAAATCCATCAACACGACATCAGGCAGCAGAAGTTTGGCCTGTTCCAGCGTCTCTTCGCCATTCGCGGCTTCTCCCACCATTTCGATATCCGGCTGCGTCGCCAAAAAAACCTGAAGGCCCCGCCGTACCATGGCGTGATCGTCAGCTATTAACAATCGGATCATCGGTTATCCCCCCTTTCTCTGTTGTGACCGCCTTCAAGGGTATCGTAACCTCAATGATGGTTCCCTCCCGGTGCACGCTGTATAAACGGAACTGGCCTCCGAGCGATTCGGCCCGCTCCCGCATGCTGGACAGGCCGATGGAATGCCGCGTCAGCTCGTTCCATCGCTGCTTGGTTATCCCTCGCCCTTGATCCTCGATCCGAAGCTCCGCTTCATCGTTTTGCAAGGATAACGCCACCGTTACTTCCTTCGTATCCGCATGCTTGCTCACATTGTTCAGCGCCTCTTGCCCGATCCTCCACAATGCCTCTTCCGCGATCCGCGGCAGCTCCTGCATCCCGGTGATATGTGTACGCACATGAAGCTTCAATCGTTCGCCGTATTGCTTTAGACCTGTCATCAGCCCCTCCTCAAGTCCGGGCGGGCGAAGCTGCATGATCAGCTCCCGCATTTCCTTTAGTGCGCTTTGCGATAATGACTGGATATCGTGGATCGTGTCCTGGAGCAAGCTTTTCTGCTCATGCGGTTCAGCAGCAATCATCCCCCCTACACCTTTGGACATCATCACCAGCGAGAACAGGGTTTGGCTTACCGAGTCGTGCAGGTCCCGGGCCAGACGATTTCGTTCATCCATCCTTGCGAGCTCCCGCCGGTTCTCCTCCAAACGGATGCGCTGAAGCGTCATGCCGATATGCTCCGCTATGGCCTCGATGACCTCCATGTCCGCCCGATGCTGGACTCCATACTGATCATAGCCTACCAAAAGCTTCCCGGTTAAGGAGTCCGAAGCAACCGCAAGCGGTACTGCAACGGCTCGACGAATGGGAGCTATCCATCCTTTCTCCACCAGTTGATCCGCAAGTTGTTGCGCATCCGAATCGCCGACCGGCACTGCTGAGCGCTTCACTGCATCAGGACCGGTCCGAGCCATGTCGGCTAGCGGAAATTTGGCATGGGGCAACGTGGTCTGTCCACCGCTGTATAGCGCACGCAGCGTGATTTCCTGGCCCACCGGTTCAAGCAGCGCCGCAACCGGCCAATCAAAATAACGGCCGAGCAAACTCATCACTTGCTCCGTTAATTCGGCCCGGCTCACCGCTTGGGATGCATAAGCGCCTAGCGCACTGCTATATTCTCCTAGCCGGGCGAACAGATCAGCCCGACGCTGCTCAGCCTCGTACAGACGCATGCGCTCAATGGCGCTGCCGATTTGGTAGGCTACCGATTCCAGCAGCGCCAGCTCCTCCTTGGAAAAATGAAGCTTCCCGGGTGCGGCCACATTCAGCACGCCGAACCTGCGGCTGCCGGAACGCAGCGGAACGGTAGCATGATGGGTAATCCCCTCCGTGTCGCCCCACTGATAACGAACGGCGTTATCCAGACGTTTGCAATTCAAAATGTTCACGGCATTTTTCAGACGGCCGTCATCATAGCGCTCCAGGCACCAGCAGCTGCCGCACCTCATCGGTTCGTCATCTTCCCGTCTCAGAGCAGGCGGCAGATTCCGGCCCGCTACGAATTCATGCGTTCTCTTCTCTTCCACCAGGAACAGCCAACCGGTCGTAAGTCCGGTCAGCTCCAGCAGTTTGCCGATAACAACGTCCAGCATGGGGGCTAACTCATTGGATTCGTTCAGCGTTTCGGCAATCGTCTTCAACGTGATTAACTCCTGGATATGCGGGTCGTGAGTGGGCATACAAGCAAGCTCCTTCTTTATTTTGCATTCTGAAGTAACTATATTATATAATCCTGTCACGCACCATCCAAATTCCGAATGGAATTCCTGGCCGGCGCAGATCATTCATCCCATGAATTGTGGTAAAAAACAATTAATATTGTTTTATCTCTTGCAAATTTCCACCTACATATGGCTTAATATAGAAGTCGGGCCGACGAAATGAGCTGAAAGGAGGCTGATTGCAATGATTCAGATCCGTGAGGTGGTATTCGCGTAAAGCGAATATCCGTTAAATGGGAGCCCGCCGCGGGCTCCCTATATCTATTTTCAACTCGAATAAATCCAAAATCTAAAAAAAACCAATTTCACGAAAGGAGGAGGGCAAGCATGATCAATGCAATTGTTTTGAAACTCAGCGATAGCTTAAATATGTATACAGAAAGAGGAGGGCATCGATGGGCCATTACAAGAACGGAAGAGAAGTGCTTCCCCCCGAGCTGCTGCAGCAAATTCAACAGTATATAGACGGAGAATTACTCTACATACCGAAACAGAGCGAGCAAAGAGCCGGCTGGGGAGAGTTAAGCGGTTCCAAACAACGCATCGAAAGTCGCAATAAAGAAATGTATCGCGCATACTGCAAAGGACGGTCCATTGAGGAATTGGAACGGACCTACTTCCTGTCTGGAGAAAGCGTGCGCAAGATCATAAGTAAACTTACCCGCGTAGGGACCTGAACCGATGAGGTTTAACGGTCTCCGCACGGATTAACATAGGACTGTTCCCACGGGGTACAGTCCTTTTCATGTTGCATGGATCGGGACACGGTGAACCCGTGATGTACCGTTTTTAGGGCTGTTCGGCATTTTCACCTCATTGCCACCTTGTCCGAGCAGTCTGCACCATAGAAAAGGCCCGGCTGCAAACGAGCTGCAGCCGGGAGTGATTGTACCCTAATGTTCTTCCCGCTTCGCCCCGGCCACATCCCATCGATAGCGGAATTTCTCCAGCCTCGGATGCAGAAACGGCGGCTCGGACAACAAGATCAGCCTCAGCTTCACGATCCATTCCTCGAAGGAAGAAAACGAAGCAAACACGTTAGCTACCTCCGGAGTCATGAGAAGAAAATGGGGACTTCCGTACTTCTCGACCAGATGTCGAAGCGCCGTATCGATCGGCGTGTATTTTTTCCGTTTCGACTCGAACGATTCAATCACGACCGAAGATCTTACGTGCTCCTCAATCCATTCCTGAAGCTGTTTCTCCCGCTTGTAATACGGGCTCACCGGCTCCTTGAACATCCGTTTCACCGTCTCTTCGTGCAGCGGATACAACACCAACTTTGCGAAGGAGCGTTCCTCAACGATGGCAGCCGCCTGCTCAAGGACCTCCTGTTCCAACTCAAAGAGGTCGTAGAATATCAAGGTTCCTTTCGTTGTCGGCTTCGGGGGCTCGTAGCCGTATGGGACATACTCCAAATTGCGCGGCATGATGGAACATCACCTCTCTTTACTCTGATGACTGGCATGAAAGCTTCGGCGGTACACGATGCTTGGTGGCCTGCTCGAAGCCGTAGGCTAACTGAATCAGCACCGGCTCGCTATAAGCCGTCCCGATGAATGTAATGCCCTGAGGACCTTTGGTGTTGTATCCTCCCGGAGCTATGATCCCATTCTCGGCATAACCGCCGGGAACGGTAACCGAAGGATACCCTGCACGGGCAGCCAGATCGGGTCCATATTCATTACCCAAAAACAGCAGCGCGTCCAGCTGATGCTCCCTCAGTACATGGTCAATCCCCATGGTGCCCGCCCTTTCCTTGTTCTTCCGCTTGCTCTCCATATACTCTTTTTCGGTTAACGAACCGCTTGTTTCCTCGGCCCAAATCAGGGTGTCCTGTCCATATTTCAGGGCTATGTCCGCGTGTGCCTCGTTATAAGCGATAACCTCAGCTAATGAATGAACCGGCAGCGACGGATCTACATTCGCCAAATAATCATTGACGTATTTCTTGAATTCATAGCGAAGGACGTTGGCATCCCATCGGGTGCCCTGGCATGGCAGTTCCACCGGATCGATGATGGCCGCGCCTTGTTCGCGAAGAACATCAATGGCAGACTCTACGATATCTAGTCTATCCCGATCCAGGTGCTTATAGTAGTATCGGGGAATCCCGATTCGTGCCTGCTTCAGATAACTGGCGTCCAGAAACTTCGTGTAATCCTCTACCCTTGCTTGAGCAGCTGTCTTGGTCACCTCGTCCAGGTCATCCGCACCCGCGATCGCGCCAAGCAGAATCGCGGCATCTTCCACCGTTCGGGTCATTGGACCTGCCGTATCTTGCGTACGCGTGATGGGAATAATGCCCGTCCGGCTTACCAGTCCGATCGTCGGCTTCAAGCCAACCAGACTGTTCTGGCTGGAAGGGCTGATAATCGATCCCGAAGTTTCCGTGCCGATGGCTGCCGCAGCCAAATTTGCCGCCACGGCGGCTCCGGAACCGGAGCTCGAACCTCCGACGAACATTTCGCCGGGACCGTAGGGATTTAAAGTAAGCCCGCGCCTTGACGAGTATCCTGCCCACATGGTCGAGGACATGAAATTCGCCCACTCGGTCATGTTGCTCTTGCCCAGAATAACGGCCCCCGCCTCTCGGAGCTTTGCGGCAACAAAGGAATCTTTGGCGGCGTACGAATCGGCCAGCGTGATGGAGCCGGCGCTCGTATGCAGCCGATCCCCGGTGTCGATGTTGTCTTTGAGCAGTATCGGAATCCCGTGCAGCCGTCCCCGCGCTCCCAAGTTTCTGCGCTCCTGATCCAGCTCTTGGGCAATCTGCAGCGCATCCGGGTTCACCTCTAGAATCGAGCGAAGCCATCCATCGTATAACCCGATCCGTTCCAGATACAATTGCACCAGTTCGACCGAAGACATCAAGCCTTCTTCCATGGCATGCTGCATGTCCGCTATGGTTGCTTCCACAATCCATGCTCTTTTATCCAAGCTCATATATGGTCCCCCTTAATTTACTAATCTTGCGGCAGGTGTGGGGTTTAACGTTTCATATTTTAGCCTCCAGACGTTTCAAGTCCCTATTCAATTCGGGATTCAGACACGAAACTCCTCCTGGCACGCAATCGGTCGGCATCTTAACGGCTCTCTCTTCTCCCATGGCGGCTTGCCCCTCCTAACGTAAACTAAACGCAGGAAGCGGACCAAGAATGAGTTCTTGATCCGCTCCGCTTAACTTTCGCATTCGCTTCAAAACCGGTGCTGCATGCTAACGATACCACTGGGCCTGTTTATTGAACATTTCGGCATAATGGGCTCCCTGCCCGAGTAACTCCTCATGTTTTCCCTCTTCAACGATTCTCCCTTCCTTGAGGACGAGAATGCGGTCCGCATGTCTGCAGCTTCCCAATCGGTGCGATATGAAGATGGCGGTTTTGCCTTCGGTCATGGACATCAGGCTCTCGAAGATCGCGGATTCCGTAAGCGGGTCTACGGCTGCCGTCGGCTCATCCAGATAGATCACTTCGAAATCCCGATAGAACGCCCGGGCGATCGCGACCTTCTGCCATTGGCCCTGAGACAGTTCGCGCCCGCCGGAGAAGCGCGTACCCAGCTGGGTTGCTACTCCGTCCGGAAGCGAATCCGCCAGCGGGGTCATCGAGGCCTTCTCCATGGCATGATTCAATCGGAGATAGGCTTGCCGGTCGTCCGGATCATGCTCACGCAGCGCAATGTTAGCCTCAAGGGTCCATTCATATCGGTAAAAATCCTGGAACACCGCCGTTACTTTGCTGCGGAAGCTGGCGGAATCATAATCCTGGATCGGGATGCCGCCATAGCGCACAACGCCATGCGTCGGTTCATACAAGCCTAGCATGATTTTTACGAGCGTGCTCTTTCCCGCACCGTTCTCCCCGACGATGGCAACCTTTTCTCCGGGCTTGATGCGAATCGTCAAATCGTCAAGTACGGGCTTATCCTGATTCGGATAGCAAAAGGTAACACGATCGACTTCGATTCCTTCCCGCAAAGGCGTGGTCATCGGCAGAGCTTTTTCCGGCTGCGGAACTGGCGTATCCAGAAATTCGAACAATTCGTGGATAAACAGACCGTCATGATAGATTTGCCCGATGTTCTGACTGATGTTCTGGATGGAATATCGCGTGTCCTGGACCGCTTGATAGAGGGCGACATAGCTGCCGATGGTTAGTTTGAGGCGTGAGCCGAGCCAGACGAACACGGCTAAAATGCTAAAAGAACAAATCGTCACCGCCCCTTCCACGATCAGGCGATTCTTCATGTTTTTCCGCTCGACGCCCAGCATTTCATACGTATTTTTGAAATAGATGCCCCGCCATTTATTCAATAAATAATCTTTGGCATGAAACAGCCGGATTTCCTTGGCCGCTTCCTTCGTCTGCAGCAGTTGGTTCATATACGCCGCCATTCGAGACGAAGCCGTCTGCTGATGAATGACCACGAAGCGGGAAGCCCCCTCTTTCTTCTGGATGATCAACAGCGGGACGATCAGAAGCAGCATAACGATAGGCAATATGTAATGAAAGCTGAACAAGAGAACAAGCAAACCCGTCAGCGTGATGAGGTTCTGAATAATCGAGAACATGTAAAACACCATGTTAATTCCGCAGATATTCAGATTGCGAAGAGCACGCTGCAGCTTGTCGTAGCTTTCCGGAGATTCAAAGAATACGAACGGAAGTTTGCTTAACTTCTCCGACACTTGGAGATTAAACCAATAGGATACATAAGCATTCATCTTTCGCTCGGTATACTTTTGAAGAGATGCCAGCACGAGGCCAATCAGAATGACCGCCATCTGGAGTAACAGCCAATACAATGCTTGGTATGGAGCCTGATCCCGAATCAACACGCCGGTAACGGCGTCGATGACTTGAGCCGTAATATAAATCTGGGCAACGGGCAAAAAAGCCTGCATCAAATAAATCATGGTCGATCTGGTAAACATCCGCGGAGAGACGCGGTACACTTGTTTCATAACCTCGAACATCAGGTTCGCATATTTCATGTTGTATAACCTTGAGCCTCCTTCGTCGCTAAGCCGATTTGTTTAGGGCTGAAGGTTTAGCATGAGGCAGCTGGTTGATCATTTGTTCTAAATGATGCAAATAATTCGTGACGCTTTTGTTGATGACGAGCTGCTCCTCGGATAAGTAGAACGCCAACGGAAACCGGTTCACTTTAAATGAATCGATCATAGCCCGGTCTGCCCACACGACCTGCATATCGGTTAACTCATTGGCAACCGCCATTTCTGCGGCTTCATCCGCATCTTGGGCATATAGGAATAGCGTGACCGAAAGATCCGGATGCGAAGCCATAAACGCTTTGATGGCCCCGTACGTTTCTTTGCAGGCATTGCAATGGTTCATCGTGAACAATAGAATTTTGGGCTTGCCGTCGTACAAATTCACGGTATCGCCGGCCATGCTCGTATAGGCTGCCTGAGGAATCTGCGTGCCAAGCTCGAGCCCTTCCTTCGGAACTGCAGGCTCCTCATGCCCAGTCACGGCTGTCTGCGGCTTCAACTTCAACTCCCGAACCTGGCGATATAGTTTGAACACGAAGAAAGCCAAGCTGAATATCAAGCCATACTGAATCACGAGCACGCTCGTAATCAAATTCATGGATTTGTTCCCTCCTTCGCCTGTAATGAATCAAGAGTATACGCATTCACCGCCACCAACGAAATAACGGCAATGCCGCCGGCCGACAGCAAGGTAAGAACCGCCTCTTGGACCGGCATGAGGAAGAGATTCACGGGTTCGGACAACAGCCAAATTAGCGCATTCAATATACCTAAGTATGCAATCTTAACGACCGTATTCATGCCGAGAGCCTCACTAGACCATGAGCCAAAGCAGCTGCATTGGATCTCCTGATTCTGCACAACCCTGGCTTTATAAACGGCGTAGCCGAACCCTGCCAGCAAAATAAAAATCGCGATCTGCGCAGCGACTCTGCTCCTGGAAAATAATAAACCCGCCCCGGCTGCAATCTCAGCGGCGCAGATGAGAACAGGTACAATCCGTAAGCGGCCTGCAGGCATCTGCAGCCGTTCGATCGTCGTCCTGAAATCCGCTAACGATAACAGTTTCGACACTCCCGAAAACACAAACACCAAGGTCAGAAACAAAAGGCAAAGCGCGCTCATGGACATGGTTCATTCTCCTTCCCGACAACCAGGGAGACCAAGCCCCCATTCGATGAATTTGATATCTTGCTTGGACTGCACCTTGCCGTTCTTCTTCGCTGTTCACCCGTTCCCGATCATACTGTAATGGACCCAAAACCATATTCGACCCCTCACTCTTCAACCGTAATAGGAAGCCGCATGCCCTGCGTGAAATATAAACAGCGGAACAAGAAGTTCCGCTGTTTATACGATAAGTTCATGCGTTTACAAAAGAATTAACAGCCGCAAGTATATCTCTCTTCGGAACCGTTGCCGCAGTCCCATACTTCAAGGCGAACGCCGAATTTGTCGCGTCCGCATTGCTCCGTAGTGTTGCAGGAAGTATGACGAAGAATGCACATAAATGCTCACCTCCTTTCAAGTCATGAAGTTCATTCATTTATATGAAAGGTGTTGCTATGCAATAAGCTTCGGATGTGTTGAGCGCTGGCTGAAGGGATCTTCCAATTTCTTATGCCGAGTCGTTTGTAAGCGGGTTCAATTTCTGAGGGGTGCACGTGCTGTATGCTAACTAGCTGGCTTGCAGGATAATATTAATATACTATATTTATCATTTCTTACAAGGATAATATCTTATAGTAAAATAATAGAATATTATCCCTTATTAAAGAAATTACATAAACAAAAGGCTGCCCCATTTTGTGAATCGGAGCAGCCCTTTGCTTACCTATTTAACTGATGATCGTAATGACCGGCGCCGAAATGGTAGGCTGTGTCGTGATGACGGAGGCCGTATTCGTGAAGCTTGCAATTTCCAACAACACCGGTACTCCCGCCGGAACATCCGTCGTATCGAGCACCAAGCTGGTGGTTGTCAAAGTCGATAACGCAAGCTGCTGCAGCATCCCGTTAATATACACATTAAAGTATTCAGCGCCTGTCAACGCGGGAAATGCCGTCACGGGTGCTTCAGCATCATCGATGAAACTCGTGGCCGGCATGGTAATCGAGTCTGCACCGATCATCGCTTCGTCGACCAGCGCAAAATAACGGGTTACGGTTGGCGTTACCGTCGTGGTGATCGTGCCGCCTGTTGCAACGGGAACCGATGCGACCGCGGTAATGATAGGTTTAATAACTGGCATTATCTTCACTCCTCTCTTGTCTTAAATAGAAAAAATATGGCTGTGCCACATTATCATTAAATGATAGATTATGAGATTTGGTTCTGACATTCTCCCAATTTCAGTGAAATTGTATAGCAATTATCCAAAATTCCGGTCAATATATCCATGAAGAAAGGATAAATGTCCACTCGAGTCCTTCTCCAATGACATAAACTAAGTACGGACATTCATCCGGGAGAGGGGGGATAAGACTGAAAACTCCCGTGATCAAGCGGAAACGATATCGAATTCTTCAAGCTGCAGAATATCGAAAACGCAGGACCTGCAAGAAGCGAAAATACAAACGAGTCGTGTCGGCAGGCAAACGAAAATGGAGATGCAACTCCAGATCCACTCATCGGACCACCCCCTCAGCTGCCCAGCATAAACATCAAGAGGGACGCGGCCCGAAAGACTTCTTATTGACACTATTACCTCAAGGCATTCCTGGGAACCCGGGTTTGGCGGGGCCAGCCGGGCTTCAAGGACCCCAGGGCATTCACGGAACCCCTGGCTCGGAGGGGGCGGAGGGCATTCCCGGACCGGTGGGACCCCAAGGCCTTCAGGGCGCTCCTGGCAACCCTGGCTGGGAGGGGCCGGCGGGCATTCCCGGACCGGTGGGACCCCAAGGCCCTCAGGGCGCTCCAGGCAACCCTGGCTCGGAGGGGCCGGCGGGCATTCCCGGACCGATGGGACCCCAAGGCCCTCAGGGCGCTCCTGGCACTCCTGGTTTGGAGGGGCCCGCGGGCATTCCCGGACCGGTGGGACCCCAAGGTCCTCAGGGCGCTCCTGGCAACCCTGGCTCGGAGGGGCCGGCGGGCATTCCCGGACCGATGGGACCCCAAGGTCCTCAGGGCGCTCCAGGCACTCCAGGTATGGAGGGGCCGGCGGGCATTCCCGGACCGGTGGGACCCCAAGGTCCTCAGGGCGCTCCAGGTATGGAGGGGCCGGCTGGAATCCAGGGGCCTACGGGGCCGCAAGGCCCTCAAGGAATCCCCGGAAGCGTCATTGTGCCGGAGATTAACGTGCTGCCGACCACGCTTCGCTATTTTTACGTATTGATGTCCGAGGTTAATCTGGATGATCCCTTCGTCATATCTGCCGGACAATTTACGGATGACGACGGTAACCAGGCATTTCAGAGCATTATGGTTGGTCCGAACAGCTCCTCGACCGTTTATATCAATGGTATGATTCAGGAAGGCCGTATCTACACCATCACTTCGGAGGCACTAACCTTATATTCTCCCGGCGATGTGCTTCTGGCCGGAACGCCCATCTTGCTGGAGGTGCTGTATCTCACCGTTCAGGTGGTAACTTGAACGGTGAGCAAAATACCCCGCTGCGGCGGGTAGCAAGGTTCGCGCAAAAAGACATCTGCCGCAAGGAAGATGTCTTCTTCCTCTGCTTCTTAACATGTTACCGAAATAAACGGTCCCCTCTCTTTCATCTTATCGAATTCGACTATTCGGCCCGGCTATCGATGACTTCATAATCAAACCAGTCGAACAGCGCAGGGGTTGTTCCATTGTCGCCGAATGCATACATAGCAATCATTAACCCTGTAAATCCGCCGGCTACTTCCGTCGCCAGCAGATGGGTTTCACCTGATCCCATATTCATGACCTCTGATGAACTTTGTCCCACGGAGAATAGAAAATGCTCGGGCATTGCTTCGATTCGTAACACGACAGGCCCCTCCGGACATCGACTGGTTTGTTCTACGCTAAGCGACCCCACGGTACGTCTGAATACGATCGTTTTTTCCCCGTTTATAAGCTTTACGGCCAGATCATAATGATACCTTTCATTCATAAAAACGGTTATTCCCGCTTCTTCCCCCTCGTTTGCAGGCTCAAAGTCCAGAGCAGCGGATATATTGCAAGAAAAGTGCCTTAATCGTCGCCCGACAAAAGCAGGGGATGCCGCGTCGTTCATGGACGATGGGTTGCCCCGCAGCATGAGATATCCCGGATGTTCCTGCAGCGACCAGCTCCCTGGCAATGGGTTGCGCAAAAAGACCCAGTCCAAACCGAGGGAGGCGTGATCGAAATCGTCTCTGGACGGCTTTGCAGGCCACCGGCATGCCGGCAGCTGAGGACTGTCCATTACCTGCTCGACCCTTCCCTCGAATCCGATGCTCGGCCAACCGTCCGCCGTCCATGTGACCGGAGCCAGATAAGTTTCTCTGCCGAGATGATGGCGCATGGGGTATGAAACCGGCCTGATCCCCAAGAAAACGGCCCACCACGTGCCATCCTGAGCCTGCACCAGATCCGCATGCCCTGTCCCGTGTATGGGGCTTCTCCTGCTTCGATGGGACAGAATCGGATTATGGGGACAAGGCTCAAACGGCCCGTAAGGATGTCGGCTTCGCGAGACCGTGACCATATGTCCGTACTCGGTTCCGCCCTCGGCAATCATTAAATAATACAGACCGTGTATTTTGTATAAATGCGGGGCTTCCGGACTGGCTCCCCCGGTTCCTCTCCAGATTAAGCGGCTTTCCGTCAGCTTCTTGCCGCTTGCCATATCGATTTCGCATTGATAAATGCCCTCTCCCTCGTCGCCGTAGCAAGCCGTCTGAAAATAGACGCGACCATCGTCGTCGAATAGCAGCGAAGGATCGATGCCTTGCTGGGCGACAGGGATCGGATCAGACCATGGACCTGCCGGATCCGTGCTTTTGACGTAAAAGTTGCCGATTCCGCTGACGTTGGTTGTCGTCATATAATACCAGCCCTCATGATAGCGAAGGGTCGGGGCATAAATTCCCCCTGAGCTCCCGGCATTCTGAAGAGGCAGTTGTTTTTCCGATGTAAGGCAATGGCCAATTTGCTTCCAATTTACCAAGTCCTTGCTATGAAAGATGGGAACGCCCGGGAAATACTCAAATGTGCTCGTCACCAAATAATAATCTTCGCCAACCCGGCAAATGCTTGGATCCGGATAAAAGCCCGGTAGGATGGGGTTGCTAAACTTCATGAAACAAAACACTCCTCTGCACTCCTAATTTATGTCTAAGAAACGATGGTCTATGAAACAATGGTGAAAAACAGATTGGCATAAAAGAGAGGCAGCTTTGGGGCCTGCCCCTCAAATCAAACGGTTCAGTTATTCCACAGCTCAACCCGATCACGAACCAGCTCCGAATATTCCTGCTCCATTTTTTCCGCCCCGGCAGCGTTCAGATCTTGAATGAATTGATCGTAAAGGGCATCGAATTGGGACGGGTCCGCAAGGATGATCTCCGGAATGCGTTTGCGAACAATCTCTTCAACCCGCTTGTAGGTGATTGCAATGTTGGAGTCGATCGGCGGGGAAATAAGATATGCCGCACCCCACGGCTTCGTCGGAAATTCCTCGGACTTTGGCCAAAGATCCTTCCACATTTCCGCACCATACGCTTTCAGCGTCTCTTTGGCTGAAGGCGTATAATTGGCCTTGATTTGTTCCGGGAAGTTGGTCGTATAAAAATTTCCGGTCGAATCCTTCGCGCCGTCGCCATAACGAGGAAACAAACTGTTATATAATCCAATTCCGCTCTCTTTGGTAAAGCTGGCGTTGTCGTTAACTTTGCGGTCCTGCACGTCCTCCGGAATGACGCGTTTGCCGTCTTTGACATTGTAATGCTCGCCTTCAATGCCCCAGTTCATCAAAATCTGCCCTTCTTCGGAAGCCAAATAATCCAAGAACTTGATGATCCGTACCGGATCCTTCGCGGATGTCGTGATGCCTACGCCCCAGCCTGCTGCATACCCTGCATTCTGGAACGAAGCGTCCTTGGTCGTCCCATCCAATTGGATCGGGAATCTCGCATAGGTACGGTTCTCTTTGCCGGCCGTTCTCAGCGCATTCGTCGGGTTTCCAAACCCCCAATCGGCGTCAATAACGCCAAGAACGCGGCCCGAGGCGATCTTTGCTTCGTACTGGTCCGTCTTCTGAACGAACGTTTCATTGTCCAATATGCCCGTGGCGTTGAGATGATTCAACCAGCGGAAGTATTCCTTGTCCTCCGGACGTCTGTAGTGCAATTTCGCTTCATACGTTTCCGGATCAACATAATACTCCCCATCCCCTGACAAACCGGTAGCAATCACGGCCGCATCCGTTACGGAGATCATGAATCGCCATCCATCGGCATTGAGCGTCAACGGAATCGTTGGCTGACCGTCGATCGTCGGGTGTTTCTCATAATAATCCTTCAGCGCCTTCTCAAAATTCTTGACGGTCTTGATTTCCGGATAACCGAGATCTTTCAGCACTTCATGCTGGATATGAAAGTTTCCGCCGGCATCCAATTGCTGATGATCCACGGCATTGAGCGTCGGAAGGACATAGATCGATTCATCCTCGTTGCTCCACTTCAGACGGTTCATGTAATCCCCATAGAGTTTTTTCAGGTTCGGTGCATGTTCTTCGATCAAATCGGTAAGGTCGATAAAAGCGCCCGAATCAACGAACAGGTTCGCATCGCCTTTAGCGAAAACGAGATCCGGATATTCACCGCTCGCTACCATCAACGGCAACTTCTGATTGGAACCGTCAACCGCAAATTCGGCTTGGATCGTAACGCCGGTCGTCTCGGTCAGCTTTTTGCCGACGGCATCCTGCATACTTGCCCAGTTCGCATTCGAATCGGCGCTGAAATAAGTAATTGTAACCGGTTTCAAATCTTCCTCTTCGCTGCCTGCGGAATTGCCGCTGTCACCGCTGCTGCACGCAGACAGAATAAAAGTAACCAGCAGCATCATCATGGCCAAGAGCAGCGATAATCCCTTCCAGTGTTTCATGCCTTTACCCCCTATTCAATATCTTCTTGTCAGTCGCCAGCAGATCCTGCATTCTAGCTTTTTTGTATGAATGGTTTAGAGCGACTCCACTTTCAGATCCTATTATATCTTCTAGTTTCGTCCTTATTCCTTGATCTTAGAGCCTGAATATAGCATGATAAGGACATCAAGATACGACATAATATACTTGGGAGGGTGGCCGAATGAGAAGCGTACATTTGAATTGGTTTACGACCGATGAGCAGTTTAAGTTCTTTATTCAATATGGCGGACACGAAGAGGACATGTACGTGCATCACCATGTTGATTTCTCCGAACTCGTTATCGTTTTGCATGGTCATGCCACCCATATCGTCAACACAGAGGAATCGTTTATCAAGAAGGGGGACGTCTTTGTCATTAACGGCACCACCTCCCATGGATATAAAGACCCGCATGAGTTTCGTATTTGCAACATCATGTACAAGCCCGAGATGCTGGAATTGGCGGGTCCGGAGTTCAAAAGATCGAACGGGTATCAAGCGCTTTTCGTTCTGGAGCCGTATTACCGCAATATCAACCACGCGTTGAGCAAGATGAGCCTGCCAATCTCTAGTCTGGAGTACGTATCGTCCGTTGTTGACTTCATGATTGAGGAATACGCGAACAAACTGCAGGGCTACCAGACCATCCTGCGTTCGCGATTTATGGAGCTGGTCGTCCAGCTGTCGCGGCAATATGAAAAGCAAGAGCGGCACGGAGCCCAAATTCATCTGATGCATTTGGCGAAAGCCATTTCCTTTATGGAGGATAACTATTTGCAGCCCATTTCCCGTGAAGAAATTGCGGCCAAATCCAATATATCCGTCAGGCATTTGAATCGGATATTCCAATCCTATTACCAAACAACGCCGTTCGCCTATCTTCTGCAGCTCCGCTTGGAGCACGCATGCAGACTGTTAAAGACGACATCCCTTCCGATTTCGGACATTTCTTATCAGAGCGGCTTCAACGACAGCAATTATTTTACCCGACAGTTCTCGAAGGTGTATGGCCTATCTCCTAAAGTGTACCGAAAGCGCAGGTAAGCACTTTGCAAGGCGCGAGAAATACCGTCCGCCACAAATCCGTGAGTTTCAATGCAACTGCAGCAGAAGCAAACTGTTCGAAAAAATCATCCTACTTTTTAATTAGCTAAATTAATTGAAACATTCCCTGTATTTAGCTATTATAGACTCAAATTAGCTAAATCGAGGTGAAATTTATGAGAATGACTTCCACCGATATGCAAAACAATTTCGGAAAGTATCTTAAGTTAGCTGAGGCTGGCGAGGACATCATCGTGACGAGAAACGGCAGAGATATTGCCAAATTAATAGCCTATGCCGGCACAGATGAACCTGTCCTGAGAGAGGGGGCTGTAAAGTATACAGCCGACAATGACAACGTCACTTACGAGGATTTCCTGAAACTAACCGAAGGCTCGGAACAGCGCCACGAGTTGATCGACGGGATCATGTATAACATGGCTTCCCCTTCATACAACCACCAACATGCAGTTAATGAACTGCACGGCACATTTTACAATTGGTTCAAAGGAAAACCCTGTACACCGCTGACTTCCCCACTTGATATTACATTGAAGAAGGATGAGGCAAATATCTGTGTCGTACAGCCGGATCTGGTCGTCATTTGCGACAAAGATCAAATCAATGAGAAGGGAAACTATATGGGTACGCCTGACCTCGTCATCGAGGTGTTGTCTCCGTCCACGCGTAGCAAGGACATGATCCCGAAGCTTGATCTATACCGGCAATGCGGCGTAAAAGAGTATTGGATCATCGATCCGATGAAAGCTCAAGTCATCCTCTTTTCCTTGTCCGACGGCGAGATCGCGGATGTGAACTACTTCTCGCAAGCCCATGACTCTTTTGCGGAATCCAAACTTTATCCAGGCTTACAGGTTTCCATGCAAGATTTGTTTGCGTGACTACTATACCTCTTAGGAAACAACCGCCTATTCGACCACCTGCTTTGCAACTTCAATAAGCATTTTCCATCGGATAATTGTCTTCTTACGCCCGTTCGTGAAACCAATTCTCTTCTGTCGGCGTACTAAAAGAAAGCACTCACGCTGGTAAACGATTGTATATTTCCAAGTACTGCAATCCAAATCAGCACCAGGTGAAAGGTGTTTTTATTCGTAAACGCTACATAAAATTATTTGAAAGAAGGAAGATCATATGATTTTGACAACAACCTCTACCATTGAAGGTTACCCAGTTAAAAGGTATATCGGCATTGTGAACGGCGAAGTCATTATGGGCGCTAATGTAGTGCGGGACTTTATGGCCTCCATTACCGATTTTGTTGGTGGGCGCTCGGGAGCCTACGAGAACAAGCTGCAGGAAGCAAGGGATGTAGCGTTTGCCGAGATGAAGGACAAGGCTGAGCGAATGGGGGCCAACGCTATCGTAGCGGTGGACATCGACTATGAGGTCATTCGTGAGGGAATGCTGATGGTGGCCGTCAGCGGAACAGCAGTGGTGGTATAACTTATAGTTACTTCTGTATTGCGTAGCCCTAGTAATCTGGAATCAACAGATTCGTAGGTGCTATCCACTTCGAATCAAGGATCCTAGTTGCATGTATATTGGAAGAACGTGTATGGGTTCCACCATACGCGTTCTTCCTTCTACTACTGTTTTCAACACTCCGTCGACTTGGCACGGATCACCCGAACAGGTCCGATCAGACCGATGGGGTCCTGCTGCGCAAAGGACGACAAAAAGTCGCTCTGATCTTTCACCAACGTATTCGTAACTTCGATGACCAGCCTGTTTTTCCCCTTCTTAAGGAGATCGCCGATTTCCAGGCGGTAAGGCGGACAAATGCGAACTCCAATGTGCTCGCCGTTCAACAATACTTCTGCCGTCTCATAAACCTCTCCCAACTCCAGCAAAGCCCCGTTCGCTGATTCTCCCCATTCAAATTCTGTTTCATAACGGAAGGTGCCCGTAAATCGGGGCAGGCAATCTGGCCCGCTCATGTTCGTTAAAGCCGCCCGGGTTCCCCATTCCCGGAAATGAGGATATGCTCCAGACGGGAAAACCGTCATGTGGTGCTCAGCTTAGGGTCACGTTAGAGTCAATTCGTGTGCAGTTTACAATCAAATTTCGCTTAATTCCATGCATGCTCTGCTTAATTGATCTTGCTGAGCTAAAGAAGATGATAGTTATTAAGCTAACGGGCAGATTAGTTGAATAAAAGCAAGGAGAAAGTTGGTCTGTTGAATCGGTTGCTTTTTAGTAAAAGAACGAGATTAGGTCAAACATAAGTTAGCCTTAAAAATCTTCCAAAACCTTTGATTTGTCGCCGTGAACCTTTTCCAAGTGATCCTCTCCCCAATAGCATAAAAGGTCTAGAGCGGGCTTTAATCCCCAGCCGTAGGAAGTTAACTCATACTCTACTTTAGGTGGGATCTCTTTATAAACTTTTCGTGCGACAATCTCATCCTTTTCAAGGCCTCTTAGTTGAGTGGTCAGCATTTTTTGTGTAATGCCGGGTATTAACCGTCGAAACTCAGACGTCCGTTTTCGTCCCGTCATCAAATGATAGATGATTAAAGGCTTCCATTTCCCCCCCATTACCTCTAATGCCGCCTCCACGCCAACTTTATACTTCTTTTCAACGCTATTTTTCCTCTCTTCAGTCATCTCTTATTCCTCCGTTAAATGGCTGTGTTTTTGCTGGGGACATAAATTCATTACTTCAGTTCGTTAATCACGAAAGTTTCTAGTGCACCAATCTAAGGCACTTCCATGTTCCTATGGCACCTGAATCATCCTATAGAACTTGAAAGTGCGTACTTCCAGGTTGTTTTTATTACTGTTTATAATAACATCAGCCATTGATCATGAGAAAGGTGTGAATATACTAGTATGAAAGTATTAATCGTTGTTTCGCATCCGAGGAAAGATTCCCTTACCTTTAAGGTGGCCGATCGTTTCGTACAAGGTCTTGCTGAGGCTGGCCACGACTATGAGATATTGGATTTACACGGGGTTGGCTTCGACCCTGTTCTTAAAGGAGTAGATGAACCTGATTTGTCAGCAGCGAAACAGTCCTTTTCTCCTGAGGTGGAAATGGAAATACGGCGATTGAAAGAGCACGACGCCTTGGCATTTATTTTTCCAGTTTGGTGGTGGCATTTGCCAGCTATGCTCAAAGGTTATATTGACCGTGTATGGAACAATGGGTTTGCGTACGGTTCGAATCAGCTTCATCACGAGCATGTCTTGTGGATTGGTCTAGCGGGTGTTTCCAAAGAACAGATGAAAAAGCGTAACTATGATGAAAGTATAACTCATCTGCTTAATGTGGGAATTGCAGACTATTGTGGTGTTTCCAATTCCAAAGTCGAATTTTTATACGAGACTTTGGGTTCCAATTCCAAGCATTATGAGATGCTGCTTAACCAAGCTCATCTCTTAGGGTTGAATTATGCCAAGGAACAGCAGCCTTAAGTTAAGTCTGAACTCTACGGAGTCTGTCCAAGGAAATAATATGAATTTGCACCTTATTCGAGCAGAGAATTTCTAATTTTTTTGTGAGTAGGTGTTCCGGTAACGTGCGGTATTAGCACAACTTTCGATTGTTTGTCGATCTCAGGTTGTCTCTTCTTTTAGTAGCCCTTTCACTTGATAATTTCCGATCAAGACCATCCTTTTAACAAACAGGCTGCCGAAATTTTACATAAACGAATAGAACGATCATCTAATATAACCATGCAAGACCGCGGCCACCTCCCCTTTGTCGAGGAACCCCATCCATTCAATCAAGTAGTTCTTGATTTCCTGTCGAAAAAGTTGGAAGCCTTTTGATTCTACTGGAACTTGGATATATACAAGCAGAATGAAACGGACTAGCGTGACTAGTCCGTTTCTGTTTGTTCATGTTATGTCTTTTGGAGTTATTGCTGGAAATGATGCATGGAAGTTTTAATCCGTGCAATGATTGCCGTCAAAATTCGATGAACAGCAGAAACGGAACATATAAAACAACTTCTTAATCAAGCGTGGGATATATTGGGTTTATGATCTGCACAGGGAATTCCATGATCGCTGTTAGACCTCTTTGGTCCACACCATTTGCAAGAATGAGGTGGCCGTGATGCGCCTTCGCAATCCTTGCTACCATCGGAAGTCCCAAACCGTGACCTTGCTGGTCAGGGCGCTTTCTTCTTGCAGAAAAGTACAATTCGGTTATCTCCGCCAATTGCTCTTGCGGGATTCCTCGCCCATCATCCCTTACGATCATGTGATATTGGGAGCGGTCTTGGGATAGAGAGGTTTCTATTGTGATTTTGCAGCCCTGCGGGTTATGACGCACACTGTTCTGGACAAGATTGCTGATTGCCCGAAGCAGCAATTTCTCGTCCCCATGGACCCGAACCGCTTCATCGGCTAGTTTTAATTCAATGTCATACCGGTCATCCAAACCATGATTCACAAATTCCGTGACAACCTGTCTACCCAGAACTGATAGCCGGATGTACTTCAAGTGCAATGGCTGCATCTCATATTCAAGCATAGAGACCAGATTCAGATCGCTTACCAGTGAGCGCAGCTTCTCGCCTTGGCTCCGGATAATACCGGCTTGATGCCTCTGCTCCTCCGACAAGTCCGATTGATCCTCCATTTCGCTGGCATATCCGAGGATGAGGGAGAGCGGCGTCCGAATATCATGAGAAATCCCGGCGATCCAGTTGGCGCGTGCTTCATCCCGTGACTGCAGCGCGGCTGTCTTGTTCTGGAGTATTGCTGACGCTGAATTCATGCTCTGGGCCAAATCACCGAATATCCCTTTGGTGTCCAACTGAACCTCTTGCTCCCTGGCTAAATTGTGGACTCCTTCCACCAGAGGGCGTATCTTTCTGATGAGCCGCGTGCCAATGACAATAGATATCAGTAGAGCTAACGCCAAATTACAAAGTAGCAGCAGCACGATCCGCAGGGGCAACGAGCTTATCCATTCTGCAAGGAAGTCCAATTGATACTTCCAGTGGCTTTCCTTGGGATACCCTACGACCATCAGACCTTCCTGATGTTCTGACGTATAAACCGGATAATCCTTAAGGTAGTACCGTGAGAACTTGGCTACATCGACTAGATTGTAAGAATCAGGAACATCATGAGGTATATGATACTCCCAGATCACATGACCATTTTCACCGAGCAGCATGGCCCAGGCATGATTCTGCTGCAGCAGCTCGGTAGCTTGCCCGTCCAGTTGAAAGCTGTCCTTCTTCATCTCCAAGCCTTGGGTCACTTGCTTAACTATGCCTTCCGGGGACGAGTTCTGGTCATTTTCCGTAAACACTAGCGTGCCTAGTAATACGAAATTAAAAAGAAGCAGAAATAACGAGAACAATAGGGTTGCGGCGACAAACCGCCGTAATATGCGAATAATCCCCTCCACTAACGTATCTCCTTCACCAGCAGCTTATATCCCAGTCCCCTGACGGTGAGTAGATGAATCGGTTTAGAAGGATCCCTCTCGATTTTTTCCCGTACCCGTCTGACATGGACCATCAATGTATTTTCGTATCCGTAACTGTCATCTCCCCAAACGGCTTGACATAAGGCATCGCTCGTGACGATTCGGCCTTGGTTCTCGTACAACTTTACAAGAATCGCATGTTCCTTTGCCGTCAATGACAGTTCCTTCCGGTTCCTGTGCACGACAGCGCTCTCAAGGTCTATCGTCTGTTCCCCCAATCGGAAGACAGGCAGACGCTCTGCCACGGGAGAGGAGTAGACCCGCTTCAGTATTGCCATCAGCCGTAATACCAGCTCCCTCGGCAGGAAAGGTTTCACAATGTAATCATCTGCCCCCAAACCCAGTCCAAGCAATCGATCTTCATCCTCACCTCGCGCGGAGAGAAAAAGAATCGGAATATCCGTCAACTGTTTAATGGAAGACAGAAGCGAGAATCCGTCGCCATCAGGCAGCATGACATCGAGAATCGCGATATCCGGTTTACCCTCTCGGCAGATCGACAGAGCCGAAGCACAGTCGCCTGCCATGTAAATACGGTAAAAGCCCTCTTTTCTTAAAAATCGTTCGATCATAATTCTGATTTCCGGTTCATCATCTACAATTAATATTTTTTTGTCTTTTAAATTCTCCATGCCCCATCACCTGAATTTATTATACATGAACAAGGGGATGCGCCGTCTTTTTCTAAATCTATTTAAGGTTAGCGTAAGGTTGTCTAAAGACTGAAGTAAGGTAGATTCTTTATGGTTGAAACGAAGGAGAAATTAAAGACTGGAATGGAGCTGACTTTCTTATGAGTGCACTCGCAATTGTGCAAACGCAAAATCTGTCTAAAACGTATGGGGCAAATAACAGTGTAAATAAAGTGGATTTACGTGTTCAAGAGGGAGAAATCTATGGGTTTCTGGGCCCAAACGGTGCAGGGAAAACAACGACGCTAAAAATGCTTCTCGGTCTCGTCAAGCCTACGGAAGGGACCATCCATATTTTCGGGGAAAACCTGAGCAAACATCGGCCATCCATTCTGCAACGTACCGGGTCGCTGATTGAATCTCCCTCTTATTACGGGCATTTGACCGGGCTTGAGAATATGAAGGTTATGCAGCGCCTTCGGAATGTACCCGATAAAAACGTGCACGAGGCCCTTCGTATTGTGCGGCTGGAAAATCAGAAAAACAAAAAAACGGAACAATATTCGCTAGGAATGAAGCAACGGCTGGGCATCGCGATGGCACTGCTTGCTTTCCCCAAGCTGCTGATCCTTGATGAGCCGACGAACGGACTTGACCCCGCAGGCATTGGAGAAATTCGGGAGCTCATCAAGTCATTGCCTGAACGCTATGGAATCACTGTATTGCTCTCCAGCCATCTCCTCTCGGAGATCGAACAAATCGCTACCTCCGTTGGTATTATCACGCAAGGGAATCTGTTGTATCAGGGGAGTATGGCAAGCTTGCGGCAAAAAAACAGAAACGCCATTTTTATGAAAACCGGGGACAATGCGAAAGCCGAGCAGCTCCTGCTCACTCAAGGATACAGCCCGGCACAAAGTGGCAGCCGGCTTGAGCTCGGCACGCTTCAGGATACGGAAGTGGCAGAGATGAACAGACTGCTTGTTGAACATAGAATCGAAGTCACTCGGATTGAAGAGCAGAAGACAAGTTTGGAGGATATATTCCTGGAGCTGACAGGAAAGGGGCGGAGCTTGTGATCAAGTTGTTAGGGCTGGAGTATTATAAAATCCGTCGCAAAAAAATAGGGATCATGATGATATTATTTCTTGTCGTAGAGATGCTGTGGGCTTTTATGTCCATAAGCCGGTCCATTGCGAGCAACCCGGATCACGCCGTTTGGGAATCCGTTTTTTTTAGTATATCATCCATGAATGGTTTGTTTATGCCCATTATGTCGGCTGTTGTTGTCTCACGCATTTGTGATATGGAACATAAGGGATCGACCTGGAAAATGCTTGCTGCCACCAATGTTGGACGCGGACGGCTTTACGCAGCGAAGTATATATGCACCAATAGTCTAATCCTGTATGGCATCGGGGTACAGGCTTTATTCATCATCGTGATCGGGCTCACAAAGGATTTCCCCGGTACGCTGCCTAGCGATTTATTATTCCGTTTCGTTGGAGGCACTCTCCTCACGACGCTTGCTGTTGCCGCTCTTCAACAGTGGATATCTTTTGCTATCAAAAATCAGGCGTTTGCGCTGGGTTTGGGCATGCTGGGCGGCTTCATCGGAATGACCGCCGGATTATTTCCGGCTGCAATTCGGCATCTTTTTATTTGGTCTTACTATTTGGATCTCAGTCCTGTAACTTATCGATACGCCGAGTCTGCGAGCGTCTATATCGTACAGCCTGAAAGCGTTGGAATCGTACTGGGTTCGTTTATTATGACTCTCCTGTTCTATTTCGTGGGGAACTTCCATGTAAGCAGGCAGGAAATCTGAGGAGGAGCGTTTATGAAACGAAGCATTTCTGCTGAATGGCTCAAACTGCGTCATTCTCGAATTGGCCTTATCATCGCGGTGCTTCCAATTCTAAGTCTGTTGATTGGATGTGCGAATTATTATTTTAACCAGGACGCCCTGCAAAATGGTTGGTACAGTCTTTGGACCCAGGTCGCCCTATTCTACGGCGTGTTTTTCCTGCCTATTCTGATTTCCATCTGCTGTTCCTATATTGGTAGGCTGGAGCATTTAAACCGAAATTGGAATATCGTGATGACCTCTCCTGTTTCGATTGCCAGCGTGTTTCTTGCAAAATGGATAGTCGTCGGTGTTTTAATCTTGTTCGCGCAAGTACTGTTCATAGGACTCTATTGGGTTGCAGGTACCCTATTCTCCTTACCCGGGCCTTTCCCGATAGAGACTATAGGTTGGATGATCCGTGGATGGTATGCGTGTATGTCCATTACTGCTCTACAACTGGGACTTTCGCTGCGGATCCGCAGCTTTGCCACGCCGATCGGCATCAGTCTGTGCGCGGTCTTTATTGGTCTGGGCATGTATATTGCCAAGTTAGGCCTATTTTTCCCGTTCTCGTTACTCAACATCGGGATGAGTGTGATGAGTCAAGATCCGTTAACAGACATGCAGAACATTCTGTTTTGGATCATCAATTTGGCTTTCATCATCATTTTTGCATCGATGACTATTCGCCGGTTGAAGAATAAAGACATTGTCTCATCCTGATTACGCTTAGGAGGATTTTTAGAATGAAAAAAATAGTACTAGTGCTGGGGCTCATCATCCTGATTGGAGCATGTTTGTGGATGTTCTTCTTGGACTCAGAGAAGCTTACCCCAGAAAATTCTGCAGGTAAAAACATCTATTATACGATGATAACCGGCCTCGGTATTCAAGATGACAATGGACGTTACAACTATGAGCTGACTTCATATAATGGGAAAGGACATGAAAGAAGACTTGGGTTTTCGGCCGGAAAGCAATTAAGAGAAGGAGCTTATGTACAGCTATATCACACGCTGCTTCGGGGAGTCACGCGCTGGGAAGAGGTTGCCTTCAAGGAACTGCCTGAGACGGTTCAGCGGCGATATCGACAATAGTATGGATGAATTCATGTTGTTGAGGCTGCCTTGGGCAGTCTTTTAGCATTGAACGATCGTGTCCCCTTAGCTATAAACTTCAACTGATATTTTCAATTTTTGGTACCGATTCACAGGTTAAATATGTATAATTGTAGAATGATGTCATAATTTAGTAGTTTGTACTTTCAGCTTTTGAACTAACTTACGGGTCATTGGAGATGAGTAAATTAGTTTAAGTAAAAATTAAAACCGAGGTGTAAAATGAAGAAATCTATGATGATGCTACTGTTTACTGCACTGCTACTCTTTCTAATTCCCATGCACACTCAAGCAGCTGCAAAACAAACAAAAATTTTTTTAGATGGCCAGGAGCTTGTGTTACCTCATTCTGTTGAAGTTGTTAATATACGCAACAATATTATGATTCCAATTCGAGTAGTCGCTGAGAATTTAAAGTTCAATGTGAATTGGGATAAAAAAACACAAAATGTACATATTCAACAAGGCTCAAAAGCAATTTCATTGACCGTTGGGAAAAATGAGGCTTTAGTCGAAAACGACACCGTGACGCTTAACGTTGCTCCTCAAATGATTAAGAACACGGTTGTCGTTCCCATGCGTTTTGTTAGTGAAGAAATGGGTCTGAGCGTTGGCTGGAATAACAAGGACAAGCTTGTTACTCTATCTAGCAATACATCCCTTCCATCAGAGCCCTCTAATGAAAGTGGGATCGAAGCAGCCACTAATCAAATTCATGAAATAAACTATGCAAGTAACCAACTGGTGGTTTCGTTAGACCAGGAAATTACTCCAGTGATAACAACTCTTCAAAACCCTGAACGAATCGTCGTGGATTTTCCATCTACCAACTTGGGAGATATGGGACAAGCACTCTCTGGCGGAGCCATGGGGAGGCTAGATACTAGTGAATCTCCAAATATTACCGATATACGTTATTCTCTTTTCAAAAATGACCCTGCTCAAGTTCGAATCGTGATTGAACTAAACAATGTTCGTTCGGTTAATTATGAGCAACAGACCATCGCCGGCAAATTCATCCTTGATCTAAGTATGGTAAACGAACCTGTTCCTATAACTCCTGTCAGCAGTGGCAAAAAAATAGTCGTTATTGATCCGGGACATGGAGGAAGTGATCCAGGTACAACTAGTTTCTCCAAAAAGCCTGAGAAGATTTTTGCCCTTGCTTTAGGCCTTAAAGTTCAGGCTCTCTTACAACAAGAATCTGGCATAGAAGTGATTATGACTCGTGAAACGGATATTTACCCTACACGATCGGAACGAGTTAAACTTGCTAATGATCTTAAGGCAGATGTGTTTGTATCTATACACGGTAACAGCGTAAAGGCTGCTCCCCAAGTATCGGGAACCGAAACGTATTATTACCAACGTGAAAGTAGTAAAGAACTAGCAAACCTCATTCATCATAATTTGATTAAGGCCTTGGGATTTAAAGATCGTAGCGTTAGGAACGGAAATTACCAGGTCATTCGAGAAACCACAATGTCTGCGGTTCTCTTGGAAATCGGATTCTTAAGTAACAAATCTGAGGAAGAGGCTATGATGTCAGAAACCAATCAAAATAAAGCGGCACAAGCCATTGTTGATGGAATAAAAGAATATCTGACGTTATAAACAATGATCAATTTAAAAGGATGTGCTCCTATGAAAAAAGGAATCTATCTTGCTATCGCAATTTGTGCCATCAGCATACTAGCGGTGGGCTGTGGTAGCAAGCCTACTTCTTCTGGTCCAGTGCAGGGTTCTGACCCTGCAAGTACTTCACCCGAGACAACAGCTAATCAGAACGAGGAGGGCGAACAATCTCAAGATATTCAGGTTTTTTACGCGGACGACCAACTATTACAATTAGAACAAAGTACGAAGAATATTACTTTTGAGGATGACTCCGACAAATACAGTAAGACGTTTGCCGCCCTTAAAAGTAACGATCAAACCGAATTGATCTCATTATGGAATGGTATTGATTTACTCTCATCGACTTTTAATCAAGGAAAATTGACACTTGATGTGCATATTCCGGATGAAGCAAGATTAGGTGCTGGAGGAGAACTTCTAGCCATCGATGCCCTGAAAGAAACATTTTTTCAGTTTGAAGAAATAAGCAGTATTGAACTGCTTGTTGACGGAGATGCAACCGAAAGTTTAATGGGTCATGTGGAAATAGAACATCCACTAACTCGTGAATAACGTTCGACCCCAAGAATTATTTTAGGTTTAGTATGTAGTTGACTGTCGTATACTGTGGCATTCATTTCTGAATCTTAATTGTGTCAGTAGGCGATTAATCGGATCATTAATCAATGGTTTCAATAACAACAGTTTTACCAAAATCTTCGCTTAGCAGAATCTCGATTAATTTGTGCGCAGTATATTCGGGGGTTTGTAATTTTCCTTCCTCGGAAAGTTGAATGAATTCATGAACATATGGGAACAGGTCCATACTTACGGATCGTATTTCCGATTGTAAATGGGTATCGATCATGCCTGGATATACAGCGACTACTTTTGCAGGATATGTAGCGAGCTTTTGCTCAATGTCAATACTTTTGGTAAACGAGTCAAGGCCGGCTTTTCCAGTACTGTAACAGCTTTGTGAGGGTAATAAATATTTTGCGGATGCTGAGGATATATTTAGAATTCTTTTGTCCACATTCATATCCTTGGTATGTCTGAGATAGTTTGCGGTTATGATCATCGGTGCTAATAGATTTAAATGGATGTTCTCTATTATTTTATCGGTTTCTATCCGTTCAATTGGGCTTACAGGAGTCAACATGGCGGCATTATTGATAAGAAAGATCGCTTCATCGTTGGAATTGAGCTCAATTGGGCTGAAGATTTCTTCGAAAAGTTGATCAATATCGCCCATGTTTGTTAAATCATAATTAAAATAGTCAACTCTGCAGTCCCTTTCCTGGGCTAGATCGATAATCCGTTGGTTTGTAGTTCTAGAGATGCATATAAGGTGGTGGTTCTTATCGATTAATTGATTAGCCAAAGATTCACCGATACCCCTTGATGTACCTGTAATAATAATATGTTTCAAATGGACCGCTCCTTATAAGCTAACTATGTATTTTCTCGAATCATAATTCGATTAACAGTCTCTTCCCAAATCATCTGATATTCCATATCCATCTTCATCATTTTGCATCTAGACAAATTATCAATCAGCAAGGCAAGAATTGTAGAACTAACTTCGATTTTTGTAGGTTCAACTAGATCCCATTCAGCGCCTTTTGACAATAAATTATAAAAACCGTTGACAAAATCTTGTTGAACTTTCAACAAGGGAGCCCTAAATTGGTCATCACGCTCGGCTAGCATTGTAAACTCACTAAGCACTCTTAAGGTTGAACGATACTCTTCACCATCGGTTGGCAGCATGTTTAAACCGCCTCTAATTATCGTCTCTACAAAATTGTCTTCATTAACGGATTCAGTATCAAAGTATGCAGCAAAATAATGATCTCTAAAAATATACTCAAAGGTTCGGCTAATCAACTCTTCTTTTGTTGCAAAATGGTAGTATATAGAGGATTTGGTTATGCCTACTTTATTAGAAATCAAGCCCAAACTCGTTCTCTCTATCCCATGCTCTGCAAACAGCTCATATGCCGCTTGGACGATATGATTAGATGTAATATCTCTTTTCTTGATAACCCTCAGGCTCCCTTCATTTGAATTAATGCCATTATAAGGATGATCATAATGTATTGTCAATAATTTAACGACCGATCGTTTAAAAAAATATGGTGGGCAGGTCGCCCATGTGTCATGATTCTTTAAGGAGTTCCCCGTATATGAATTTTCTTCATTGCTTTTACGGCATCGGGGTTTCATTAACCAAAACGGTCAGTATTGCATACCTATTCAGACTGTCCTCGGCAACAACAAAAAACCCTTGAATCATCAAGGGTTTTCTTCATATAGAGCCTAGAAGGATTTAACCCCTAAACTCTTTGGCATTTTCAACTATACGACTACGCCCTTTTTAAGGATAACATTGGCATACAGCGCTTGTTCGCCCGTCGACACGATGGCATACGCATTCTTGGCGCGTTCATAGAACGAGAAGCGTTCCATCTCATCGAAGTCAACGGGAACGGCGTGAAACTGCTGCACGATCTTGCGATAATCCTCCCAGATCGGCGTTTCCATGGTATCTCCGGGGGTGACGGCCATCAGCGCTACCGGGGATTCAACGTACGTATCCAGCGGAAATAACGGCAATATTGCTTTTAATAACGCAGGGATTCCATGTCCGTCTGCCCGGACCAACCGCCGGGCGTGACTGGCTGCAGGGAAATTGGCGTCGCCAAGAACGATTTCATCCGCGTGTCCCATCTCCATAAGTATTTTCAGCAGCTCAGGCGAGAGCAAATGAGATATGCCTTTTAGCATGGAACGACATCCTTCTTTATCAGATTTTGAAGCAAGATGAGAATCTGAGCCAGGGAGCTGTCAGTCCCTGAACGCTCTTGTGATCAGGGCTGTGCCTGCTGCTGTCCGATCAAGGACTTGTAACGCAGGAACGCTGCCTCCCAATCCTCACTGGATTCGGGTTCATACCAGGCCAGCGGAAAAGACCGCTTCACGAGCTCGACCCCCTCTTCCCTGCTGCACAGCGTGCCATTGGCCACAAATTGAACCAGCATGTTCCCGATGGCGCTGGCTTCTACCGGACCCGCCCACACGGTACGGCCCATGGCATTCGCCGTATACCGGCATAACAGCTCGTTTTGAATGCCGCCGCCAACCATATGAAGCCCATCGTATGAGTGCCCTGTCAGGACTTCCATCCGTTCAAGCACTTCCCGGTATCTTAGAGCTAGGCTCTGCAGTATGCACTGGACATACTCACCGGCGCTTTGCGGAACGGGCTGCCCGGTCTCCAGGCAATAATCCCGAATTTCAGCCGTCATATCGGCCGGATTCATGAAGCGCAGATCATCGGGATGGATGAGGCTGCGGAAAGGCACCGTGCCCTCCGCTAGCTCAACCAGCTCTGCATAAGAATACTTCAGTCCCTCATTTTCCCACTGCCGCTTGCACTCCTGAAGAATCCAGAGGCCCATGATATTCTTCAGCAATTGAAAGGATTGATAAGCCCCACCCTCATTGGAGAAGTCTTCTTCCAGCACGTCCGGGTGAACAAGCGGCTCCGGCAGCTCGGTTCCGAGAAGCGACCAGGTCCCGCATACGAGATAAGCAAACCGGGCGGCATTCGCCGGAACAGCCACCACGGCGGATTCCGTATCGTGCGACGCCACGGCAATCGCTTCGATCGCCGGAACGCCAAGCTCTTGCGCCACGGCATCCTGCAGCCTGCCAATCACGCTTCCCGGCTGTACGGGTTCAAGGAACAAGGACGAGGGAAGTCCCAGCTCATCCATTAACCGTTCATTCCACTTGCCTTCCGTAACATGATACAGCTGGGTCGTGGTTGCCATGGTAAACTCGCATGCCTGAACCCCTGTAAGAAAATAGTTCAGAAGATCCGGCGTGAGCAGGAACTTGTCCGCGATATCCAGCATCGGCGACTTCGCCTTGAGCATCGCATTCAATTGGAAGATGGTGTTAAACGGCATGAATTGCAGGCCGCTTTCTTGAAACAGCCGCTCTCTGCCAACCTGCTTGCAGGTTTCCTCCACCATGCCATCCGTCCGGAGGTCACGATAATGATAAGGCACTCCGATGAGCTCTCCGTTCCGGTCAATAAGTCCATAATCGACGCCCCACGAATCAATGCCATAGCTGACCGGGCGATAACCGTCCTGAAACGCTTTACGAATGCCATGCTTGACCTCCTGGAGCAGCATCGGAAAGTTCCAGTGCAGACGATCTCGCATCTGAACGGGGGTATTGGCAAAACGATGAATCTCCGTAATCTTCAGTATGCCGGGAGAGTCATGATCAGAAGCGGTGATTTCGCCCAGCAGCGCCCGGCCGCTGCTGGCCCCCAAGTCAAACGCAAGCACCGCAGATGAATTGCTCATACGCCGCATCCTTTCTCACCTTAGGTACGAAACCAATTCAAATTTCAACTAACCGAGTCTGAAGCTTAACTCGACATTTATTTCATCTTCTGCAGAAGCTGGATTCGATAATCCTCGCTCTCCAGTGCAGCAATATCAGCTACTTCCTGATCTGTCAGCGGCACCGGCGTGCCGGCCGCCTTGGCGCTCAGATAAATTTTGGCGCTCTCTTCAACCACTTGGGTCCGGTAATACGCTTCGCGCAGATTCCGGCCGGTTGTGACCAGTCCATGATTACCCAGCAGTATGGAGCTGGCCGTGGTCACCTTCTCCGCGACGGCATCCGCCAACAAATCCGTCGTTGGAATGATGTACGGGATATAAGCCGTACGGCCGACCAATGCCGCCTGATCAGGGAACATCACCGGCAGCTCTTGTTCCACCAGCGTAAAGGCAATGCAATGGGACGGATGCGTATGCACCATGGCCCCGATGTCAGGGTTGCTGCGGTATCCGTACAGGTGCATCAGCACTTCGGAGGAAGGCCGCAGACCCGTATCGGTAATATCGCCCGTCGGGATATCGACTTCGATCCATTGCTCCGGCTCGATCTCCTCCAGCGCGAAACCGCTCGGGGACAAATACATTTTGTCCCCTGCCCTGGCGCTGATGTTCCCTCCTGGCCCTACAACGAGTCCGCTGTCGACGATTTTTTTGGCATACTTGCAGAGCTCGTTTCTCGTTTCTACATTCAGCATGATTCGCTCTCCTCTCGAATGGCCTTATTTATATAGAGGACCGAAGTTCTGGCAAGCGCGGAAATCGGCGCTTTCTGGATCGGACGTTCCAAACATGCCCCATGCACGAGGACGGAACACCTCGTTAGCGGGCACATTATGCATGTTGACCGGAATTCGCAGCACCGAAGCCAGGGTGATAAGATCTGCTCCGATATGTCCGTAACTGATCACGCCGTGATTGGCGCCCCACTGGTTCATGACCTCATAAACGCTGGAGAAGGCTCCCTCTCCCGTGAGGTTCGGTACGAACCAAGTCGTTGGCCATGTCGGGTCTGTACGCTTATCGAGCGTATCGTGCACCTCCGACGGCAGATCCACGGAATAGCCTTCGGCGATTTGCAGGACGGGACCCAGTCCTTTCACCAAGTTAAGGCGGAACATCGTCATCGGCATGCCGCCGCGCGTCAGATAGTCGGTCGAGTATCCGCCGCCCCGGAAATACTCCAGGTTAGCCGGTCTCCACTGCGTGGCCTTGAGCGTGCGGTCAACCTCTTCATCCGTGATATCCCAGAACGGTTTCAAGGCCGGTTTGCCGTCAAGCTCCTGCTCGCCCGTTCCGTCCAGTGCAGCCGAACCGGAATTGATCAAATGCAGGATGCCGTTCTCCGCCTTGCCTTCAAGCTTGTAGCCGGTAACCCGTTCTACCGAGGCCGGACTCCAGTACGTCCGCACATCCGCAAAAATCTGTGCCGTATTGGTTAACAGGTATCCAAACAGCATGCCGACTCCGTTCAGGCTGTCATTCTCCGTTGCCACGATATAGGGCGAACGTCTGCCGTTCCAATCGAAGGAGGAGTTGAGGATGGTCTCCAGAAAGTCTCCGTTCGGGGAGTGATCCGTCCATTGGCGCTGCCCCTGGAAGCCGGAAGCGATCGCGCTGTGGCCCTGGGCTTCCTCTTCGAAACCAAGCTCCTTCAATCGCGGATTGCCGATCATCAAATCACGGGTGATCAGCGTCATTTTGACGACGGTTTCCCATTCGAGATCCTTGCGCTCCCGGCTGTTCTGCAGATGTTCCGGATTGTTATCCGGTCCTTCCGTACAGTTCTCCTTCACCCAAGCAAGCGCCTTCTCATACTCTTCCGGATCATAGATCCCTTCCTCCAAACGGCGCGTAAACTCGCTCATATCCACATATTCGTTCCGCATGCCCAGATATTCCTGGAAGAAGCTGTCGTCCACGATCGAGCCGGCGATGCCCATCGACACGGAGCCCATGGACAAGTACGATTGTCCGCGCATATAGGCCGCAGCCAGCCCGCTCCGCGCAAAGCGCAGGAGTTTCTCTTGAACGTCATCCGGAATGCGGGTATCCCCTTCATCCTGAACGTCTTCGCCATAGATGCCGAATGCGGGAAGTCCCTTCTGCGCATGGGCCGACAAGACGGCTGCCAAATACACCGCGCCCGGACGTCCTGTTCCGTTGAAGCCCCATACCGCCTTCGGACGCGAAGGATCCGCATCCATCGTTTCCGTTCCGTAACACCAGCAAGGCGTAACGGTTATCGTCAGGCCGACCTCGGCATTCTTGAACTTCTTGGCCGCTGCGGTCGCTTCGGCAACGCCGCCGATGCAAGTATCCGCAATCACGCATTCAACCGGCTCGCCGTTCGGATATTTAAGCTCTTTCGTCAGCATCTCGGCGACGGCCTTGGCCAGATTCATGGTCTGTTCCTCAAGGGATTCCCTTACCCCTCTCCGTCTGCCGTCTATCGTAGGGCGAATGCCGATTTTCGGAAATCCGTCCCGCCATCTGTAATCGTTTTCAATTGTCATGTATGTCACGCCTCCCTATAAAGATTATGACATCATTGTAAGTTGATTCGGGCTCGAGGATAACCCACTATTTTGTTATATCGGTCTCCAATTTCAGCAAGACAGTGTACCTATGCGTAAGCGGGTTGCAAACGATTTCGGCATCGAGGAGCAATATGCATTATAATAGGAAAAGGATGCTGCTTTCAGGAGGGACGAGACCGTGCCAAAAATCGAAATCTCGCATAGTAAAAGCGATCACTTCCGCTTCATCAAAAATCCGCAGCTGCTCTTTGCCGGCCAGGTCGTGGACGAGGACTTCTTTTATGGCCCGCCGCAAATCCACGATTTCTGCGAGATCATCTTTGTGGTTGAAGGACGCGGAGAATTCACCATAGCAGGTAAAGTATATGAGCTTAACAAAGGCGATGTCGCCATCTATAACCCTGGCATTCCCCATGAGGAGAAATCCATCACCAATGGGCCTTTCAAGGTAATCTATTGCGGCGTGGATTCGCTTCACATTGAAGGGGTGCCTCAGGGGATGCTGCTGCCGGCCTATGTCGAGCCGGTCATATCCTGCGAGAAATACGCTTATAAAGTGGAGAGCTATCTTTCCGAGATCCTCCGCGAATGCGATTCGCAGGTACTGGGATATGAAACGCTGAGCACGAACCTGCTGATGTCATTGATTACCGTGATTTATCGCATCGTGGACGTTAAACACCAATTCCAATCCTTAAAGGGCAAGAATGAAATCGCGCTGCGGACCAAGCACTTTATCGACGCCAACTACACCCAGAGCATCAGCCTCAAAGACATTGCCGATACGATGTATGTCAGCCAGCATTATTTATCCCATCTGTTCAAAAAAGAAGTCGGCGATTCCCCCTTCAATTACTTGATATCCCGCCGGATTGAAGAGGCCAAGCGCCTGCTGGCGGATTCCGAAATGCCGGTGCATGAGGTTGCTTCCCAGGTCGGCTACGGCAACGACAAGTATTTCTCGATGTTATTCAAGAAAATTACCGGTCAAACGCCAAGCTCGTTCCGAGAACAGAGCAAAATGGCCGTGGAGTGAAGGAATTTTCGTCTGTTTTCCTTTCAACATAGCAGGCAGCCGCATTGGGGCGGCTGCCTGCTTTTTAAATATATTACAGTTGTATGTCCTTCTATATCGTCAAAAGTATGGAGCATGCTTGATTTTGACGGGGCCGACCGCTTCGATCCTGCTCTGGCATCCGAGACGGTACCCCTCTTCGATTTCTTCCGGATCCAGGCGCCGTTCTTCGGCCAGATTGGGCTCGGACAAATACTCGATTCCCTCCACCACCATGCAGCGGCAGCGCGCACATGTCCCTCTTTTGCAAAAAGAGTTCCAATCCACCTCATTCCGCTCGGCCAAGTCAAGCACCGTCATGCCCAGAACAGGGGCCACGCTCCGCTGTACCTCGCGGCCTGAAAGCTCAATGATCCGGTCCGGCACGGCTTCCCTTCTCTCTTCCGCTGCCGGAGGTGACGATTCCCCTTCACTGTTCCCGCCCTTTTTGTTTTTCCAGAATTTAAACACGCCTTTATCCCCCTATGCAATGTACAATCATCAGGTTATGTATGAATTCCTTCAATTATTATACTGGAAAGTTTAAAAAATCAACATGCTTACTCTTATCGATTCTATGACATCATGCAATTGGAACTCTATGAAAATTTTGCTATACTAGCGTATGCTAGAGCAAATTCCATATTCTATGAGAATCATTCTATTATTTTATTGGATTGGAGGGAAAACAATAGCATGCTGCATAAACCAATAGGAAAAACGGCCGTCGCTGCCGTTCTTGCCTTATCTCTGCTCGGAACCGCTCCCCATATCGGCCAGGTACATGCTGCGCCTGCCATTTCGGTAAAGCTGGATGACGTTGCGCTTACATTCGATGCAGCTCCCAGGATAGACAAAGGGGTCACTTACGTGCCGTTCCGGACGGTCGGTGAGGCGCTCGGCATTCAAATCACGTGGAACAGCAAGACGCAAACGGTGAAGGCCATCGGCGAGGTGAAAGGTCAAACGACGGAAGTGCTGCTTCAAGTGGGAAGCACGAGCGCAACCGTCAACGGTAAAAAAGTGAAGCTGGCCGCTCCCCCTGTCCAGCGGGAAGGCCGCGTTCTGATTCCGCTCAGCTCGTTCAGCAGCCAATTCGGCGTCAATGTGGGCTGGAATCAGGCGACTCGCACGGTCTCCCTCGTGTCGCCGCAGCGCGAAATGCATCTAAGAGCCTTTTACGCTTTGCAATCTTTCCAAGAGCGGGATCTCGTAGCATCCATGAATTCAGTCGCCTTCGGCTGGAGCCGCATTGATCGGGAAGGTCAGTTTACGCTTCAAGGCGACGAGTATCGTCTGCCTGCGCCGGCCGGCGACGTGACTCCGCAATCGATTGTTGCGGATGCAGCGGATCGGGAGATTAAACCGTACCTGATGGTATACGCTTTGGACGGAAACGGCGAATTAACCAAAGTCCTCAGCGACAGCAGCCTACGCCAAAAGTCCATTGAGGGCATCACAACCGCGGTGGCGGATAACGGATTCGGCGGCGTGGTGCTTGATTTCGAAGGGCTCGGTTTTAAACTGGATGCCGTGAAGCAGCAGAAGCTGCTTAATGATTACGTCAAGCAATTGAAAGCGGCATTGCCGAGCGACATGGCTCTGTCCTTAGCGGTTCCGCCATTGAACAGCGCCTATAAAGGCTATGATTACAAGACGCTGGCCTCCCTTGCCGACGATCTCATCGTCATGGCGTATCAGTACAATCCGGTTGGCACTAAAGCCCAGGTTCCTGAACCCAACAGTCTGGTGGACCAAGCCATTCAGCAGGCACTTCAGGCAGGCGTTCCTAAGCAGAAGCTCCTGCTCGGCATCAGCTTAAGCAGCGAAACCGCCACATCCGTCGACGATAAGCTCGGCTTGGCCAAGCGCTATGGTCTGAAAGGTGCCGCCTTCTGGCGTCTGGGCTTGTTCCGTTCCTATAATAATGGCATGGAAGCCGCCGTGAATGCCTCTGTCGTAAAGGAATAATCTAATGAATCCTTTCGCAGCATCCCCAATTATAATCTTCAAAAAAAAAAGAAAGCCTGACAAGATCATCTCTTGTCAGGCTTTCCGGTTATGTATCGCACTCTAAACTGCGTATTCCAATTAGCTCGCGCTTCCTACCAGTTTAGCATAGTTCTCTTGACTCAATACACGGCGCGCCGTAACATAACGCGGTTCGTAATAGGAGTCGCTAAGCTTGCTGATTCTTACGCCCTTGCTGCTGGAAGCATGCGCAAATTGTCCATCTCCAATGTAAACGCCCGCATGGGAAATGCCGCTTCCGCTTGTATTGAAGAATACCAAATCTCCGACTCTCAGATCCTCGCGATCCACATGAACCCCGGCATTAGCCTGACTCTGGGAAGTGCGTGGAAGATCCAAGTCGAAATTTCTAAACATATACAGAATAAATCCGGAGCAATCAAATCCGCTTGTCGTTGTTCCGCCCCATTTATAAGGCGTTCCTACCAATTGCTTCACTTGATGCTGAAAATTCGGTTGTTGATCAGCATAGGCTGATACGGCACCTGAAGAAAAAATAATTGCAGACCCAAGCAATGTGATGACAAATTTCTTCAAAATATGTTCTCTCCTTCGATGCCTACGGAGTTAGCTAAGGGTTCGGTTGAAGGTTCCCTATACTCTCTATGGTACAAGAATAATTCACCCAAGACGGTTCCCCCGTTTTCACAAACGAAATTCGGCAAAATTCATTAACATTTTGTAACCTTCTCTTAATATAGTATACAAGCAAGGATGCTGTCAATAATATCCTAGAAATCTATCACTATATGTTAATCAATGTCGTTTAGGCTGAAAATTTTCATGTATTTTCATAATGCCATCTCACATACTCATGACAATTATGTAACACTCCATCGAGCCTCCGGCGACGTTTTATGAACGGGCATGCAACTTTTTGGCAGTTCGGAACGTTTACATATTCAGACAAGAAATCAAAGAGGTGATCCTTCGCTTATGAGTCAAATCACGATGGCTGAAGCTTTGGCAGTCCGGGCAGCAATCAACCGTCTCATGAATCAATTGATGTCGGAACGCTTGAACAACAGCAGCACGATCATTGAAAAAGGGGAAACGGCGGAGTATCCTGCACGAAGCGTGGATGCCATTACGGAAGAGATCGAAGCCGCCGCAGCGGATTACAGAAAGCTGGATCTGCTGATGGCAATCTCCAACACGACGCAGACCATTAGTTGGAACGGCTCCGACATGACCATCATGGAGGCGATCGAGCTCGCCAAACAAATGCGCAGCGATATCGGACAACTTGCCCATCTCGGCTCCCGCAAGAAGCTGGAGCGCCAGAACGGCCGGGGAAGCGGAGATGGCGCCGTAACGCTGTTTAACGTGGCCTTATACGATCCGGAAGCTTATCAGGCGCAGGCGCGCAAGAAGGAACGCGAAGTGACCAGGCTCTCCTCACTGATCGAGCATGCCAACCATACGAGCATGATTACGTTCGACGCATCAAAATACATGGAATAGCGGAAGCCGCCGGCTCCAAGCCTGCAGGCCGCCTCGCGTGCGGGTTTGGAGCCGGCGGCTTCCGTCGGCGGGCGGGAAAGTGCGGGCAACCGCTTATTGTTTGTCGGATACAAACAAACCTAATAGGAAACCAAAAACTCGACTCCAGTGAAAACGGATGACGGCTTACGGTTTACGCCTATCACCTGTCACAAGTTACGGACTTCGCTTACGCAAATATGATCGCTCCGTTTCCCGCTCTCTTCATGAAATAATCAGAAAGCCGCCCTTGAAGGGCGGCTTTTGTTGCCTTTTCTTTACGAATGTACTATTGGAACAAGGCTGCGGCTCCCACCAGGCCAACATCGTCCCGCAGTCCCGCAGGAACGATCTCGTACGTTCCTAGATAGGACGGCATGACGAGCTTATCCGTCATTTCCCGCAGCTGCGGGAATAGGAGCTCCCCTGCTCTGCTCACACCCCCGCCAACCACGATGCGATCGGGGTTGAAGCTGTGAATGACGTTAACCATTCCAAGCGCCATGTAATAAACGGCACGATCGATGACCTCCACTGCGACGGGGTCATGAAGACGTTTAGCCTCGAATACATGCCTGGCGTTCACGCCTCCATCGGCTGCGGCCAGTTCAGAAATAACGCTGGTCTGGGTAAGCATCCGCTGGGATGCTGCCAGGCCGATGGCCGTTCCTGAAGCAAACACCTCCCAGCAGCCATGGCTGCCGCAATTGCACTGCGGACCGCTGGGATCAATGATATGATGCCCAAGCTCCCCTGCAAAGGAATTGCTGCCCAGAAACAGCTTGCCATCCAGCACGATGCCTGAACCGATGCCTGTGCTGAGCGTCACGTAAACCATGTTCGTCGACCCTCGGCCGGCACCTCTTACATATTCGCCCCATGCGGCTGCATTGGCATCATTCAGCACTTGTACTTCCGTATTCAGATCTCGTTCCATCCAGGCTTTGAGAGGGACGTTGGTCCATTCCGGCAAATTCGTGCCGTGAATGACAATGCCCTCCCGGCTGTTAACCGTTCCCGGCGAAGCCATGCCTACGCCTCGAAGCGGGTGGCCGCCCGACACGCTGCGAATCATGTTCGTAATTCTCGCGACCACTTCCTCGGCCGTACGCGCTCCGGCTGTCTCCATTTGCTCCCGGTTCAGCAGCTGTCCTTCGGAATCAAAGAGCGCTGCCGCGATCTTCGTACCCCCAAGGTCAACGCCAACCACAAATTCTTGCTGTTTATTCAATTCGGTTTGCAATTTTTGTTCACCTGTTTCCGATAGGTTTGCTACTTCTATTGATGTAAGCTGTCAGCCAATGATCGCAGCTCAACCGGATCAATGGGCTTCAGCCCTGATCGGCCATACCGGACAGCGGAGCAGAAATGAACCTCGCTCACGCCGGTCTGGTCGATGAAATCGCGTATGATTTCCCACTTCAGGCCGTTCCCGGCCAATATCTTAAGCCCGCTCCCTGCGGCTTGTTCCACAAGCTCGCGTATCCTCGGGATTGCTTGCGGTGCCGGCTGAGGTCCTCCCGAGGTCAAGACGCGGGTGACGGCCGGGTATTTCTGCAACGTACGCAGCCCTTCGAACTGATCTTCCAATTCATCAAAAGCCCGGTGGAATGTCACTTGCATATCGCCCGTCCATTCCAGCATTTGGGCCAAGGCGGCCTCGTCGATCTTTCCTTCCGGAGTCATCATGCCAAGGACCACGCCAGCCGCACCCGCTTTGCGGATCGCCTTAACCTCCGCAACCATGGTTGCTATATCCAGCGAGTTATACACAAAGGATCTGCTATGGGGCCTTACCATCGCATGGACCGGAATCCGAACGGCTTTCACGACCTCTTCCACGAGACCGATGCCCGGCGTGAGCCCGCCTTCGGTGATCGCCGTGATCAATTCCAGACGATCCGCGCCATTCTTCTCGGCTGTGATGGCATCGTCCACGCATGTTGCGATAATTTCAAGCAGCATGTTCTTCACTCCTTACTGTCGTTGGTTCGCTTATGCAGGGCGAAACTGCTTCTCCACATAGTCCGCCAGCAGCCTGGCTCCATAGCCGGTAGCCCCTGCCGTGGAGTGAGGGAATTCCCGTTTATACTGGACCGTGCCTGCCATATCGATATGCACCCATTTCATGGTCTCCGCCACAAAATGTCGGATGAACAACGCTGCCGTGATCGCGCCTGCCAAAGTCGACGTGCCGACATTCCTCAGGTCGGCATAATCGCTTCTGAGCTCGGATTCATACTCGTCCATCAGCGGCATGGGCCATAAGCGCTCTCCGTTGCGCTCCCCGATCTCGACCAAATCGGCCGTTATCTCCTGATCGCCCCAAATACCGGCAATCTCCAAGCCCAATGCCGCACCGACATTGCCGGTAAGGGTAGCGATATCGATCACCTTATCTGCGTTAAGATGGGCTGCGTGCAGCAGCGCGTCCGCAATGATCAATCTTCCTTCCCCGTCCGTATTCGCTACCTGAACGCTCAGGCCGTTCGGATAGTGAACGACGGAAGAAGGAAGCATCGCATCCGGTCCCGATAAATTATCCGCTACGGCGACCAATGCCGTAACCCGTACCGGAGCTTTCCGCGACACCAGAATATCCATGGCGCCCACGACGGCGGCTGCGCCTCCCATATCCATGCGGGCATCGCTGATATCTCGGCCGATCTTAACGTTCATGCCGCCCATATCAAAGGTAACGCCTTTGCCGATAAGCACGATATGAGGGCTTTCCTTCCCGGATTCCGCTCCATTGTAGGAAATCTCGATCATCGCTGGCTCGTATTTGCTGCCGGCACCCACGGCGATCAGTCCGTTCATCTGCCGGTCGTGAAGCTCTTGTCCGCGGTATACGTGAAGGTCTACGGGCGCTTTTTTGAAACGATCCTCAACGACCGCAACAAACGCCTCCGGATTTAACGTCTCAGGTGATTCATTCACCAAGTCTCGGGTGAACTGCGTTCCTTCGATCCGGATTTCCGCCGTTCGGATGATAGCTTCTATATCTTCACGGGAAAGCCCCTCCCAGTCCTCTTGCCGAAGATGAAGAGACAGGGCTTGCAGATTGGCCGTAACCCCGCGATGCTTATTGAATTGATATAATCCGTACAGCCAGCCTTCCAACCACGCCTGGAGCTCTTCCTTCGCCGAAATCCCTGATGCTGCCCCGACATTGCTAACTGCCGGGCGGATCAGCACGGCGCTTGTTTTATTCTCCTTGAGCAGCGCTCTTGCGGCCGAAGCGCCCGTTCTTCGCACCTGCTCCGAAGTCAGGTTCGAACGTCGCCCCATTCCGGCAACGAGATCGTCCGACTCGTGCTCGGAACGTCCATAGAACCAGGTCAGCGTCTGGCTTTGCTTCCGGGATTCCGTTAAGCGGTAATGAGACTCTTCCCCCTCATAAACCGCATAAATCGAAGTATCTGCCAGCTGAACTTCATCGATGGTGATGTTCATATCGAGCCCTTACCTCCTTTTATGAGAAAATGCCTGTTACGCCTTCTTCATGATTTCTTCGTCATATAAATGGCAAGCCACCTGATGTCCCGGCTCAATCTCACGGTATACAGGCGTAATCTGTTTGCATACTTCCATGCAGGAAGGACAGCGGGTATGGAATCGGCAGCCTGTCGGCGGATTGACCGGGCTCGGCAGATCCCCCTTCAGAATGATCCGTTCCTTCTTCTGCTTCGGATCCGGAACCGGCACCGACGACAGCAGCGCTTGAGTGTAAGGATGAAGCGGTCGATCGTACAACGTCTCCTTATCGGCCGTCTCCACGAGCGCGCCCAGATACATAACGCCGATCCGGTCGCTGATATGCTCAACCACGCTGAGATCATGGGAGATGAACAGATAGGTCAGTCCGTATTCTTCCTGAAGATCCTGCAGCAGGTTCAATACCTGGGATTGAATGGATACGTCCAGTGCCGATACAGGCTCGTCGGCTACAATCAGATTGGGACGCACGGATAAGGCTCGGGCAATGCCGATGCGCTGGCGCTGCCCGCCGCTGAACTCATGGGCGAAGCGTTCGGCATGGAAGCTGTTCAAACCGACCGTTTCCAACAGCTCGCAAGCCAGTTTATCGCGCTCTTTGGAACTCAGCTTGGTATGAATCAGCAAGGGCTCCGCTACGAGCTCTTTGACTTTCATCCTTGGATTAAGGGAAGCGTACGGATCCTGAAAGACCATCTGCATGTCTTTGCGCAGCGGACGCATCTGATTCTCGTTGTATCCGCTAATGTCGATTCCGTTAAAAATCACTTCGCCGCTATTCGGCGTCAGCAGTCGGGTCACCAGCCGGCCGGTCGTCGATTTGCCGCAGCCGCTCTCGCCAACCAGGCTGAAGGTCTCGCCCTTATGGATTGCGAAGGAGATGCCATCCACGGCACGGAGCTGCTTGGACGTACCGAAGAACCCTTTTTTTACCGTGAATGATTTCTGCAAGTTTTTTACTTCTAATAAAGGTGTTTCTTTCATGCGGTTTCTCCTCCCTTCGAGTGACCTTCCTGTGTCAGCCAGCAGCGGCTTTTGCGATGTTCTTCATTTACAACAGGAAGAAGTTCCGGCTCCTGGGAGAGGCACTGCTCCATGACGAACGGACAACGCGGAGCAAATTTGCAGCCTTGCGGCATGTTCCGCAAATCCGGTACATTCCCCGGAATGGATTCCAAGCGGCGCACCTTTTGTCTAAGCTTGGGCACCGAATTTATGAGTCCTTTGGTGTAGGGATGCTGCGGGTTCTCAAACAATTCCTCGACCGTCGCCTCTTCGACGACTCGGCCAGCGTACATGACAACCACCCGGTCACACATTTCAGCCACAACGCCGAGGTCATGGGTAATGAGCAGCATGCCCATTTCCTGTTCCGTCTTGAGTCGATTCATCAGATCCAGGATTTGAGCCTGAATCGTAACGTCCAGGGCGGTCGTCGGCTCGTCCGCGATCAGCAGCTTCGGATTGCACGACATGGCCATCGCAATCATGACCCGCTGGCGCATGCCGCCGGATAATTGGTGCGGATAGTCATCCACGACCTCGTCCGCCCGCGGAATGCCGACGAGTTTGAGCGAATCGATGGCATGCTGCCGCGCTTTCTTGCGGCCGTATCCCAAGTGCAGCATAATCGCTTCCTCCAGCTGCTTCCCGATCCGAAGGACGGGATTCAGCGACGTCATCGGCTCCTGGAAGATCATGGCCAGCTCATTTCCGCGATAGCGGCGCATTTCTTTTTCCGACATTTGCACGAGATCCTTGCCCTCAAAGCTTACCGAGCCCCCGGATATTCGGCCGGGCGTGTCTTTAAGAAGCCTCATGATGGACAGGGAGGTCACGCTTTTGCCGCATCCGGATTCACCCACGAGCCCGAGCACTTCGCCTTTATTGATATGAAAATCCACTCCTGCTACGGCAAGCACCGATGAGCCATCGCGTTTGAATTCGGTTTTAAGACCTTTAACTTCAAGCAATGTTTGCGTCACGATCTATCCCCCCTATTAGTTTTTCGTCTTCGGATCAAGGGCATCATTCAGTCCGTCACCGATCAGGTTGAATGCGAGCACGGTCAGGAATATGAGAAGCCCCGGGTAATACACGATATGGGGTGCAATACTCAAGTAATCCCGACCCATGCTGAGCATGGCGCCCCAGTCCGGTTCCGTCGGCTTGGCACCAAGGCCGAGAAAGCTTAACGAAGAAGCCGCCAGAATGGCGCCGCCGATTCTCATCGATACGTTGACGATAATGCTGGGAACCGTCTCGGGAAAAATATGTTTCCAGATAATCCGGTTATGCTTGGCACCCATGGACCGTGCTGCCTCTACATACAAAGATTCCTTTGCGGAGAGCGTCACGCTTCGAATGATTCTGGCAAACGACGGGGTCCCGAAGACCGCCACCGCGATGACTACATTGGATAAGCCCGGCCCCAGTATTGCCACGATACCGATGGCCAGCAGCAGGTCAGGGAACGAGAACATAACGTCACTGCCCCGCATGATGAGGCGATCCAGCCACCCGCCATAGTACCCGCTGATCAATCCGAGAATCGTACCCAGCACGGCGGATATAAATACGGCGCTTAAGCTGACCGCCATGGTCAACCGCGTACCGTCGATCAAGCGGCTGAGAATGTCGCGGCCGTATTCGTCCGTTCCAGCCCAATGGGCAGCAGACGGGCCTTGCATCATCGCATCATAGTTCGGCTCGTTCGGAGGATACGGAACGATATGCGGACCGATCACCGCCAGCACAAGTAGTAACAAAATAAATCCGCTTGATATAACGGCAAGCTTTTGTTTCAAGAATTTAGACGTAAACGCTTTGAATTTGCCAGTTGCCTGACTCTTCGCAAGCATATCCTCCGGTACGGAGGAATGGACCGTCACTGTTGAATTGTCGCTCATGAGCTCCCCCTCCTATTTCGATGCATACCGGATTTTTGGATTCAGTACACCGTACAATAAATCAACAATCAGGTTAATCAGGATAAATTCGGCTGCGAACAGCAATAGAAGCGCTTGAATCACGGTGTAATCCCGGAACGCGATGGAATCTACCAAGAGACGCCCCATGCCGGGAATACTGAATACCGTCTCGACCATAACCGAGCCGCCCAGCAAAAATCCGAACTGAAGGCCCGCTACGGTCACGACCTGGATCAGGGAGTTGCGCAGCGCATGCCTGCCGACAACGACGAATTCCCGCAATCCCTTTGCGCGTCCGGTCCGGACATAATCCTCGCGCATCGTTTCGAGCATCGAAGTACGGGAGTATCTTGCCAGCATGGACATAATCCCCGCTCCCAGCGTAAAGGAAGGCAAAATATAGGATTGCCAGCTGTCGATGCCCCCTGTAGGGAACCAGCCCAGCTCAACGGAGAAAATTTGAATCAATACAAGACCAAGCCAGAAACCTGGCAGGGAAATACCGGATATAGCCGTCAGCATCCCGATATAGTCCGGCCATTTGCCGCGATTGACTGCTGATATGATACCAATGATCAGACCAATGACCAGTGCCCAGCCAAGGCTGGTAAAGGTCAGGACAATCGTCGGGAAAAAGCGGCTTTCCAACATGTCCGTCACCGGCAAACCGGAAGTAACGGATACACCCAAGTCACCCTTCAACAGATCACTCATGTAGTTCACATACTGCTGCCATAGCGGCAAGTTTAAGCCTAGCTGCTCTCGAATCCCGTTGATCTCCTCAAGGGTGGCATCCTTACCTGCAACAAGCCGTGCCGGATCTCCAGGAATCAGGTGAATGAACATAAATACAAGGATGGATACAACGAACAACAGCGGGATTACACCCAGCAGCCTCTGAATTGCATATCTTCCCAAAGGATGTGCCTCCTTTCAACATGCCAGCTTTTAAAATACGATGGGCCGCTTCCTATTGATTCAAGAGGCGGCCCACCACAAGGTATACGTTTAGCAAGCTCTTCGCTGCCTGATTATTTGACTTCTGCGTTGATCACGCTGATCGATCCGTCCGGAAGGGCCTTCACGCCTTCAAGGTAAGCACGTTTGCCCGTGATGACCTGATCGACTCCGAGGAATGCCCAAGGAGCATCTTCCCAGATTTGTTTTTGGATGTTTGCATAGATTTCTTTGGCATCTTCAGCTTTGACGGATGCGTTAGCATCTTTGATCCATTGGTCAACGTTGTCGTTCTTGTAGTAAGCGGTGTTGGAACCCGCTGGCGGGAAGAATTCGCTGCTGAACAGACCTTTTGTCGCGCCGTCGGCATCGCCGGACGATGGAGACCAGCTTACGTACCACATTTGAATTTTCGCGTTTTCCGGCGTAGCCGAGTTAATCTGATCGGACAGGGTTGCACCTTCCATCGACTTCGGTTCAGCCTTGATTCCGACGAGGGCAAGCTGCTGCTGAATAAACTGCATGCCTTTTACCGTTTCGGAATCATTCTCTCCCCAAATCTCAGCTTCGAATCCATCTGGATATCCTGCTTCAGCCAAAAGGGCCTTGGCTTTCTCCGGATCATAATCATAACCGGATTGCTCGAAGTAGTGCTGGGTCATGGATGACATGGAAGAAGTCAGCTTCGAACCCAGTCCGGATTTAACGACTTTAATGTAAGCATCTTTATCGATCGCATAGTTGATCGCTTGACGCACCTTCAGATCGTCGTAAGGCTTCTTCATCGTATTCAGCGTGATATAACGCACGATCGTAGAATCAGTCTTGTCGATGACGATATTGGAATCGCCTTCTACTTCGGACACTTGCTCTGTCGGCATAGGATAAATGAAGTCCGCTTCGCCCGTTTTCAGCATCGCGATACGGGAACCGTTCTCCGGTACCGGTTTGAACGTAATGCTGTCCACCTTCGGAAGTCCTTCTTGCCAGTAATCTTCATTCTTCACAACGACAAGGCGGTCGCCTTGAATCCATTCCTTGAATTTGTAAGCAGCCGTACCTACCGGGTTCTTGGTGATGTCGGCACTTTCCTTCAGGGCCTTCGGGCTGATCATCAGCGCCATGGCCGTCTTGTTCAAGAAAGCGTTATACGGCTGGCTAAGGGTGATGACAACGGTGTGTTCATCCGGCGTTTGAACATCGGCTACTGTTGAGAAGCTCTTGCGCATTCTAAGGTTGTTCTTTTCATCCATGATGCGATCCAGATTGGCTTTTACCGCTTCCGCATTGAAATCCGTTCCATCATGGAACTTGACGTTCTGGCGCAGATTGAATGTGTACGTCAGGCCGTCTTCGCTGATCTTGTAGTCTTCAGCCAGCACGGGAACGAGTTCCATTTTCTCGTTGAAGCCCATCAAACCTTCATACATCGTGCGAGCACCGGAAATGGAGTGCGTGTCTCCGGCATTGTGAGGGTCAAGCGTGATGAAGTTGGCGTTAATCGCAATGACAACATCTTTGTTATCTTTTGTCACCGGCTTGCTCTCGCCGCCTTCGCTTGCCCCTTCTCCGCTTCCGCTGTTTCCGCCGCAGCCTGCCGCAACGATCGTAAATGCGAGCAGCAGCATGAGCAGTGACCATGTTCTACCTTTGAATCTCATTGTTTTACTCCCCCTTTGATGTAGTGAATATCTATAGATTCACTCGCCGCTTCGGCATGAAACAGCCTGCCTGCCGCCTTGAGTTCCTCACCGTTTAAGCATTCCATTCATACACAGCGCGCCGTTCACCGACAAGCGTGCCCCCATCGTTGAAAATTGCATTTGGAACCAGCTCATACAACCGGTCAATCGTAGACTGATCGCTGTAGCCGAGACGCTCCAGAATGGAAGCGATGATGCATGGCCATACCTGCTCGGAGCCGTCGGATACTTTAAGCGAGATCGCCAAGCGTTCTTTCCGAAGACCGATGCCGTACACGCCCTTCGCGCCGCCCTTGGCTGTCAGGTTGTGGTCCCGGAGCAGAGCCGAACACACAAACTTGGTGTCTGCAATGATATCCGGATACTCATTCATCAGCTTCGCCATTCTGGCTGCTGCCTCTGCAGTCTCTGGATCCTCGATCAAATCCGGGCATGCCAGCTTGAGGAAGGAATACCCGATGCGATCCAGAGGAAGCGCGAAGATGGGAAGTCCGCAGCCGTCAATGCCTTGCGGGATCGAGGAAACCGGAACCTCGGCAAAATAAGCCAGCGTCTCGAGGATCTCTTGCTGAACCGGATGCTCCGGTTTGTAATACGTGCTTTCGTCCCAGCCCATATGCTTGCATAGGGCAATCAAGCCGCTGTGCTTGCCGGAGCAGTTATGGAAAATTCTGCGCTTCTCCTCATGATCGCGATGGCGCTGCGCCTTAGCATCCTCGTTCAATGGATACGTCGCGCAGCAGTGAAGGTTCTCTTCCCGAATCCCGGTTTTCTTCAGAATGGATTCCAATGCATCAATGTGGAATCGCTCGCCCCGATGGGAGGCGGCAAACAAGGCCGTTTCTTCCCCCGTTAGTCCGTACACTTCGTCAATCCGGCGTTTCATTACCGGAATTGCCTGGAACGGCTTGGCCGCCGATCTTAAAAAGGTCATGTGATGCGGATCGCCTGCTGCGTATACAACCTTTCCGTTCTCATCTACGACGCTGATCGCGCCGTAGTGCACGTTCTCCAATACGTTCCCGCGATATTCCTCTACCAATGGCACAAATCCCATGTTCATGCTCCCCCGATCTCCAGATGAATTAATTCAATTGAAAGTAACGGTCCTGTGCGACAAGTCCCGACCCGATGATGACCCCATGCTCGTGAAGCTCCGAGCGAACAATCGCAAAGGATTCTTGAAGTGGTTCCCAGATATACTGCGAGTAACACAGGTTGGTGATCTCCTCGTACACTTCGGGAAACTTGTCCAGAAACTCGCCGCTCAAAATGACGCTGTCCGGATTGTACATGCTGACGACGTTGTTGATCGTAATCGCCATATAGGCAAGGGCCCGATCGATCAAATAGCTTGCCCAGCGCGTTCCGGCCCGCCTCTCCGCGAACAGCTCCTCGATCGTGCGGACGGGTTTGATTTTGCTGGCTTCCGACAACAAGGACGGTATATTGATATACGTTTGGAGGCATCCGGCTTTCCCGCAGTCGCACATCATGCCTTCTGGGTCCACGGTCGTGTGACCGATTTCCCCGGCGCTGTTCGTCACCCCGCGGTAAATCTCCCCCTCCAGAATGAGCGCCGATCCGACGCCATTACCGAAGCCCAGGAGCACCGTACGGTTGGAGCCGTAGGCCGAGCCCTTGAGCTGCTCCGCCAGCGCCTTCACCTTCAGCTCATTGTCCACGACAGCTTGAAGCCCGGTTAGTTCCTTGAGCCTCTCGGCGAGCCCCACATTCTTCCATCCCAGCTGTACCGAAAAATTGACGATGCCGGCGTCGACATCGATGATGCCCGGCAGTCCAACGCCAATGCCGACCACCCGTCTTCGGTCGATATCGCATTCGGCGATCAGCTCTTCAATGGTTTCCGCAATCCGGGTCACCGTGACATCTGCCGTTTCATCGGATGATCTTGAAAAGCTTCCGCTGCACAATACGTTACCCTGAACGTCAATGAATCCGATATTCGCTTGATGCCGATCCAGTTCGACGCCGATCGAGATGACCGCCGTATCCAGCAGCCTTATTAAGGAAGACTTTCTGCCGCGGCCGGCCGAGGCCTGCTCTTCCGTTTCGTGAACGTATCCTTCCTCCGTCAGCTCCGATACGATCCGGCTGACCGTTGTCGGACTCATGCCCGTCTGTTTGGCAATGACGGCTCTTGAAATCGGCTGTTCATTCTTGATGATTTGAAATACTGTGAGTCTGTTCTGCCGCTTCATAAAGTCTTGATCATGCTTTTTCATGAAGACATCCCCTATTTAATTTCACCAGTAGATTAATTAGATCAATTTTCCAAATAAAAAGATCCGAAATCATCAAAAAACAGTGATTATTATCAGTTTTAATATTTTTATTCTCCAGTGATATTAATAATAAAACGTGTTTTGTAAAAGTGTCAATATATATGACACATTTAAATAATTATTTTTTTGATTCTGGAAATGTAAGCATTTCACTTTTTTACGAAAGAAATTCAATCTCCTGCATACATACAGATGACCTCCTATCACGCACAACATGACATGAACATGACGTATAAACTCCTAAAATGTAGGTAACAACGTCGTTTCACCCCAATAATAAAGCCACCCGAGAAAAGAATGATGGAACATTCTTGATCCCGAATGGCTATAAGTGGCGTACATCTTATGATATTTTCGGTATTGTCCCAGCTCGTTTAGGACATCCTTGCATCATTCGCCTAAAACGAATTAAACCACCCGAGAAATTAATTCGAGGGGGGCCTCGAAATCCCGGATGGCTTATGTATAGATCGAGCATGAGCGCTGCTTTACGATTTTCCGGTTATTTAACTTAACCGCTTTGTTTTGACACACATAACATATAGATTCAATCGCTTGCAATCCTTTATACATCAATTCTTAATCTTTTAAGTCCCTTATCTTTAATCTTAATCTCTTATATTTAATCTCTTTATCTCTTTATCTCTTTTATCTCTTATCTTTAGTCTTTTATCTTTCCCCCCAGCGGAGGTTTGAGGATAGCCGATCCTTTGGGAGTCCGTTTCTACCTTGCCTATTTCCATTCCGGAAACGGACGGACAACAGAGCGGATAGCCTCAAACCGGAGCACTCGATAGCCTCAAACCGGAGCGCCCGATAGCCTCAAACCGGAGCGCTCGAGCACCCTACTTGTTTTTGTAATATTCCACCGCTTTATCGAAATAATGCTTTTCGTCCTCAGGCAGGTCCTCAAAATAGTAAATGGCCGCTACCGGACACGCCGCTTCGCAGGCACCGCAGGAAATGCATATATCGGTGTCGATATAGAACTGGTCGTCCCCTTCCTCGATGCAATCCACTGGGCAAACGTCAACGCATTCTCCCGCCTTCTCTTCGATACAAGCTGAGCCAATAACATACATCCGTGATTCCACCTTCCCAAGTGTAATAAGAATCTTCTAAATGCTACGCCGGGCTATCATTTCAAAAAGTCCATTACTCATTCATTTGCTCGGTTTCTATACTTTTTATACTAAAATATATCATAATTATGTGGTTAATCATGCCAGTTGTCAACAAACCGCGAGAGAACAGCCTTGAAAACGGCCATTCCGGTTGACTTATAGAAGGTAAAGACATAAGATGAGACATATTGCTTTTTAACCTTTTTTGTTGCAAAAGGAAGCATTCATCGAGAAACAAGGCGGTGATTATAGTGGATCAAGAAGTTGCATACAGCACCCGCGAGTATATCATGCAAATGTTGAAAATAAATGGTGAACTCAGCACGAAATCCATTACCGAGGCATTGGGCATTACGGGCATGGCCGTCCGTCGACATCTGGAGAGCTTGAAGAATGAAGGGTACATCACGTATCGAACCGTGAAGCAGCCGATGGGCAGACCCGTGTCCCTATACAGTCTTACTGAATCTGCAGAGGATTTTTTCCCTAAGAACTATCATTCGCTTGCCCTCGATCTGCTTAACGAGCTCCAGGACGAGGCCGGCGACGAAATGATATCTTTGCTGTTCGACAAGCGCAAAGACACGTTGCTGAACAAGTACACGCCGACGGTAAAAGCCGAAACTCTCGAAGATCGGGTCGCGGCCCTTGCCCAGATTCAGAATGACAACGGGTACATGGTGGATTACCAAAAAATCGCGGATGAAGAATATGTGCTTGAAGAACTGAACTGCCCGATTTCCCAGGTAGCCAACCGGTACCAGCATGCATGCCGCTGCGAACTTGATCTGTTTCAATCCTTGCTGGAGGCGGATGTGGAACGTACCGAATGTCTTGCCAAAGGCGATAAGAAATGCGTGTACCGGATCCGAAAGCAAGCCGAAGCCAAACAAACATAATATCTGTTATTGCCACTTCAGGCTCCTTCCATACGGGAAGGGGCCCTTTTTTTGTTAAGAGATAAGAAAGTATAAACTTCCGAGGCTTCCCCACCTTACTCGCAAGAAGAACCTCCGCTATATGAGGTCTGTCTTCTGAGAAAGTACGTCGATAGACGATTTTCTTATAGCACTTGTCCTATCCTATTCTCTTGAATCACGAGACATGTATGTTTCTTGGAATTATTCCAGTACAAGCAGTCGATCATCCTGATCGGACGGCACGCCCCGGCCATCGGTATTGTTGGTAATGACATAGGTTTTGCCGTTATGGACCTTAACGTCTCTTAATCGGCCTTCGCCTTCCAGTACGGTCTCGAGCGCGGCTTTCTCCGGCTGGAACCGGTACAGCTTCTGTCCCCGAAGGGTCGCCACGTACAAGCGGTCCTGCTCGTCGAAAGCGATGCCGGAAGGAGCTATTGCCGTTTCGCCGCTATGGTACAGCGGGAGTTCCATGCCTTCCAACGTATCATCGCCATAAATCTCGGGCCAGCCGTAGTTGCTGCCGGCCGTGATTTCATTAATCTCATCGTGTCCGCCCGGCGTGCCGGAAGGCCCGTGCTCCGAGCTGTAAAAGTCCCCATCCGAATTCCAGGCCAAGCCCTGCGAATTCCGATGCCCTAACGTGTAGACGTAAGAACCTGCCGTCGGATTGTCCGCCGGGACTTTCCCGTCCAGCGTCAATCGCAATATTTTGCCTGCCAGGTTCTCCTGATTTTGCGCAAGCTCGCCTTCGCCCGAATCTCCCGTCGTAACATATAGCATCTCATCGGGCCCGATCGCGATTCTGCCGCCATTATGCACGTTGGAGCCGGGAATGGACTCAAGGAAGACTTGGGACTCCCTCCATTGGTTTCCCTTCAACTCCAGCAGAACCAGCCGGTTCAACAGTGTTCCACCCTGATCATAGGTGTGATAGGCGAAGGCTTTTCCGGAATCCCGAAAATCAGGCGCTAACGCAAAGCCCAGAAATCCCCCTTCTCCTTGATGCAAAACCGGCTTTTCGGTATGTACCGATTGTCTGTTCAGTGTGCCGCCCTTGATCTGAACGATATTCCCTTCCCGCTCGCTGATATAAATCGTCTCACCGTCAAAATCGATGGACCAAGGCGTTCTCAATTGCTCCGCAAGCACCTGATAGGAAGAATCCGGAGTCGCTTCCCGCTTCTCCTCCTGGGTTCCTTCTTCAGCCGAAGGGGACGACTGGCTTGTACATGCAGCAAGAAACAGAAGCGCCGCTGTAAACATCACGCCGAACATCTTTCGTTTCAAATCCAGCACCTCCCGGGTTTATTCAGGGCTTCGGTGTCATCATCTGGATGTCCTGCGCTATGCCCTGCAAAGAACTCATCACGATATCCTCATCGCTAAACGATTCGATCCGACTGCCCGCAACATAACGGGTTTCGTGCCCTCTTCCGGTAATAATGATCCTGTCCTCGTCACCGGCCATTTCCACTGCGCGTTGAATTGCTTCTTTACGGTCTAAGACAACCTCCCAGTTCTCCGATTCGCGGGAAGTTAAACCGCCCAGCATCTCGGCCATGATCTGCTCCGGATCCTCAGAGAACGGATTGTCGGCCGTGAACAATACATAATCCGAATACGAGGCTGCAATATCGGCCATGATCGGGCGTTTCGAACGGTCCCGCTCGCCCCGGCAGCCCATCACGCATATCATTTTGCCTGAAGTAATGGCCTTGGCGGATTGCAAGGTTGCTTTAAGACCGTCCGGATTATGCGCATAATCGACCACCACGCCAAAACGGCGTCCTGTTTGTATTTCTTGAAACCGGCCATGAACCCCTGCAAATTGCTCCAAACTTGCGCGGATTTCTTTCAGCGGTATCCCTTCCAGCAGACAGGTTGTCATGGCGGCCAGCGCGTTGTATATATTGTGTACTCCGTGCACCTTCAGATAAACGTCGCTGCTTCCCCAGGGCGTTTCTGCATGAAAGGCGCAGCCTTCCCTGGAGTGATGAATTTGCGTTGCCCGGACGTCCGCCTGATTCTGAATGCCATAGGTTAAGATTTGTGCGGATGTTCGTTTAGCGTAATAAGAGGATGCGGCTTCGTCTGCGTTCAAGACGGCCTTCTTCTGCATGTCACGGTTACTGTTACCCAGCTGGGCAAACAGCAGCTCTTTCGTATTGCGATAGCTCTCCATAGTCTGATGGAAGTCTAGATGATCATGCGATAAATTCGTGAAGACGACCGTCTGAAAATCGCATCCACGCACCCTTCCCATATCCAATCCGTGCGAAGATACTTCCAGAACGCCGTATTCACCGCCATGCGAGATTATGGTGTGAAAATAACGCATGAGCTGGATCGTATCCGGCGTAGTATTCAATGTCTTCTCCACGTGCTCGCCAATCTTCATATACAAGGTGCCGATGATCCCTGTTTTGCGGCGGGCGTCGTTAAGTATTTGATCTACCATATGAGTCGTCGTCGTTTTGCCGTTCGTCCCGGTAATTCCAATCAATTTCAATCGCCGCGTAGGATCGCCAAAAAAAGCGTTTGCGAGAATCGGCAGGATTCTTCTTGTATCCGGCACCGTTATTTGCGTAACGTTTCCTGGCAGTCCACAAAGCTCCCGCTCGGCCACGATGGCAACAGCCCCATTCCGTATCGCCTGTTCGGCATAATCATGGCCGTCCACGTGAAATCCCGGTACGCAGACGAACATGCCGCCCGGCCGGATTTCTCTTGAATCTGTTTCCAGGTTCGTGATATCCGCGGAAGTACGGCCCGTAATCTTTTTTAATATCAGCTGATCCGTCAGTGATTGTAGAATCATGTCTGGTACCTCATCTCGTGATGTAATCATATACCCAGGGTCAGGTGGCAGCGTGATGTATAAGATGTAGAATTTACGACTATGTATCGTTTTAACCAGCATTTCTAATTAACCTAACCAAGCAAGGGCCTTCTGAAACTGAATTAGGGAACTAACAAAGTGGTGACTGGATTCGCTAACCATGTTACGCTTAAAGTAAGCGGTTGCAAGAAAAGAAGCATGGAATGTATGCAGCCTGTTCTATAAAGAACGCGGACAAAGGATCCGAAGATCCATATCTGCCTGAAAGGGGAACTTTCGATGGGACCGTTCACCGACGATTTGCTTCGCGATAAAGTCGTTTTGATTACGGGAGGCGCCACGGGCCTGGGACGCGCCATGGGAGAGAAATTCGCGCTGCTGGGCGCTAAGCTCGCCATATGCGGACGCCGGGAAGAAGTGCTGCAGCAGACCGCAGAAGAATTAAAGCAGAAGGGCTGCGAGGTATGGTACAAAAGCTGCGATGTTCGCGACCCTGCGCAAATCTCGGCTCTTGTTGAAGCGGCAGAGCAGCATTACGGAGGCATTGATGTGCTTGTCAACAATGCGGCCGGGAACTTTATCAGTCCCACGGAGCGCCTTTCTCCTCGGGCTGTGGATGCCGTGCTCAACATCGTGCTGCACGGCACCTTCTATGCCACCCTGGAGGTCGGCAAACGCTGGATTGAACAAGGCAAAGGCGGGACGATGCTCAACATCGTCACCACATACGCTTCTACGGGCTCAGGCTACGTGGTCCCGTCCGCGGCTGCCAAAGCAGGCGTGCTTGCGCTGACTCGCTCCCTGGCCGTGGAATGGGCACCCTACGGCATACGCCAGGTAGCCATCGCCCCGGGTCCGTTCCCAACCGAAGGCGCCTGGTCAAGATTATCCCCTACGCCAGAACTGGAACAGAAAATGATCGACCGCATCCCCCTCAAGCGCGTTGGGGATGCTGAGGAGCTGGCTAATCTCGCCGCCTATCTGATTTCCGATTATGCCGGCTATATTAATGGCGACGTGATCACCATCGACGGCGGCGAATGGCTGCAGGGGGCAGGGCAGTTTAACGAGCTGGCCGAAGTGACCCATGAGCAGTGGGATCGGCTGGCCGAGCTGACGCGCAAAGGCAAATAGTATATACGCGAGAAAAACAGCTTTCCATCTACTTTCACCAAAGACGGAAACAGAAGGCGGAATAGGTGTGAATCAAGTTTTCAGTTTCTCTGAAAACTTATGTATCTCTATAATCTAAATGAGCCCGAGCCGGGAGTAGCCAATGGACTGCTCCCGGCTTGGGGCTCAACATTATGTTTCGTAGGAATCTACCAGCAAAGCATATACGATGCCCGGTCCGTGAACGCCAATCGTCAGATCGTTCTCGATATCGGCGGAACGGCTCGGACCCGATATGAAATGGATTCCCGCTGGCAGCTGCTCACGTCCGGCCTGATCGAACTGAACGAGAATCTCCCCTAATCGGGTAACCATTCTGTCAATTGGAATGATAGCCATCAGCACGGTCGGCAGCAGGCTGACCGAACGACCCTTATGCGGGGCGGACTTCACCGTAATCGAACCGGTGTAAGCCGCAGCGTAATCGGCCATGACAACGCCGAAGTCGGCTCTGGCGGCAACAGCCCTCCAGTCCGTGTCCGCCGCTTCGTTCCAGGAGAGAACCAGCGCATCCGGCAGACTCTCTTCCAGACCCAATCGATCCAGCGCGTCCTCCTGCTGACGAAGAATCGTAGCTGCGCTCATCTCCATCGCTTTATCCCTTATAAACCGGGTGACCTCTTCGCGATGGCTCAGTCTGACCACATGGCCTCCGGCTGCTTCAAAGTTTGCGGTAAACTGCGTAATTTTCTCCTCGAGCGGCCAATTAAATTCATTCCAGAAATCCGGGGCACCGCGGAAAGGGTGCTCCGGAGCGGAGCGAATCCGATCTCTACCCAGCTTCGCGGCGATCCCATCCATGAACTGCTCCTGCTTCCTGCGGGATTGTTCTTCTAGTCGGGTTAACCAGCCGCGATCGGTTTCGTTAGTCATGCGCATTCTCCCCCTTTCCGGACTTCTGCATTCGAAGCCGCTCCCTCAACCGGTCGGCGATTACAGGATCCATGGTCCCCGAGGTTCTGCGAATATCCTGCTCCATCTCGGGCCATCGATCACGGAAGGAATGTTTGGGGAGACTCGGGGTCACCCTGTACGAATTCCATCCCTTCAAAGGACCGATCCTCGTTCGGATCTCCCCGCCCCGCACCACCAGCTTCTGGCCCCATTTTCCGAGGGATACCACACTGCGGTAACGCTTGGCATTACCCATGACCGCCGAGAAGCCTTTCATCCCCATCGCTTCCAGCTTATCGCCGCGTCCGGCTTCAATCTTCCGGCGGCGCAAGGATACCAGCATGTCATGCAGCGGGATCTTGACCGGGCATGCTTCATAACAGGCGCCGCACAGGCTGGATGCGTTGGCGATATCGTCCCATTCCGCGACGTTCTTGTTCAAGGCCGGCGTTAATACGGCACCGATTGGGCCGCTATACGTACCTCCATAGGCGTGCCCGCCAATATGACGATATACCGGACAAGCATTTAGGCAGGCGCCACATCGTATGCAATTGAGCAGCTCCTGGAATTCCGGATCGCCGAGCTGGAGAGAGCGCCCGTTATCGATAATGATAATATGCATTTCGTCTGGTCCATCGGCATCCAGCTCTCTCTTCGGCCCGCTGATGCCGGACATGTATACCGTCAGTTTCTGGCCGGTCGCAGACCGCGGCAGCAAGGTAGCCATCACCTCGAGGTCAGACCATGAGGGAATAATCCGCTCCATGCCCATTAGGGTGATCTGCGTCTTCGGCACGGTCGTCACCATCCGGGCATTGCCTTCATTCTCGAACAGGACCATCGAGCCCGTCTCCGCGATGGCAAAATTACAGCCCGTCATGCCAATGTCCGCTTCGAGAAATTTCTCGCGCAGCTTCATGCGGACGAACCCCGCCATAATCGCCGTATCCGGCGGCAGCGCTTCGCCCGCCTCCGCGGACAGCAGCTCTGCGATCTGATAACGGTTTTTGTGGATGGCTGGAATAATAATATGGGAAGGTGTTTCATCCGCAAGCTGAATGATGTACTCGCCGAGATCCGTTTCCACGGCCTCCACCCCGATGGAATCCAGTGCCTTGTTCAGGTGCAGCTCCTCGGACACCATCGATTTCGATTTGACGACGGATTTAGCCGACTTATGCTCCGCAATCTGCAGGGAGATCGCAACCGCTTCTTCTGCCGTCTCCGCAAAATGGACATGCGCTCCGTTCGCCCTGGCCTGCTCGGCAAACTCATTCAAATAATAATCCAAATGCGCAATGGTATGGAGCCGGATTTGGCGCCCCCGTTCCCTCCACGCATCCCAGTTGCCATGCTCCTCCGACGCCAGCTTTTTGCCAAGCCGCAGCCGTTCTGTTGTAAACTTCACCGCATTGCGCAGAAATTCATTGTTCAGAGCGTAACCTGCACGCTCCTTCACCGTCTGCGCTTTCGTCTCAGCTGTGCTCATGCACGCTCACCCCCTCGTACAAAAGCTCGGCCAAATGCTTGACCTGAACCTTCTCGCCCCGGTGACGCAGATTGCCGGCAATGTTCATGAGGCAGGCCATGTCAAGTCCGACCAGCACGGACGCCTCGGTTTCCAGCACATGATCGCTTTTCTCCGTTACCATCGCGCCCGAAATATCCGCCATTTTCACGGCAAACGTTCCCCCGAACCCGCAGCAATCCTCGGCAAACGGCAAGGGGACGAGCTCCAGCCCTTTGACGTGACTCAGCAGTTTCATCGGTTCGTCCTTTACCCCGAGCAGGCGGCTGCCGTGGCAGGAAGGATGATAGGTTACCTTGTGCGGATAGACGGCGCCAACATCGGTCACGCCCAGCACGTCGACGAGGAATTGCGTAAACTCATAGCATTTGGATTGAAGCGCTTTCGCTTTATCCAGGTAAACGGGATCGTCCTTGAACAAATCCGGATAATGATGAATCATATACGTGCAGGACCCCGAAGGGGACACCACAAAGTCGCTGTCGTCAAAAGCGTCCAAAATCGTCCTGGCGCTGATGCGCGCCTCTTCCCAATAACCGCTGTTGTAGGCAGGTTGGCCGCAGCAGGTCTGGATTTCCGGGAATTCCAGCTGCACGCCGTACCTTGCCAGCAGTCTTGCCATCGATTCAGCTACCCGCGGGAACAAGGCATCGCTGAGACAAGTGACAAACAATGAAATCTTCAAACTTTTCACCCCGCTAATCGTCAGGATAGGCCGATGAGTCGGCCTCTAGCAAGAACCCACCGGAACGGGGGGATTCCATGTTGATATGATCCAGCAGCTTGCTCTATACGGATTCGATTCGAAGACCCAGCGCCCGATAAGGCGCCGCTTCCTCTTCCGTCAATCTCCGGTCGGTGATGATCAGGTTCACTTCGGCGAGGTCGGCCACCTGCGCAAAAGCCTGCGTGCCGAATTTGCTGGCATCGGCAAGCAGAATGGTCTCATCCGTCATCCCGATCATTTTTTGCTTGATTCTTGCCTGCAGCTCATTGGATTCGCTCAAGCCCCGGTCCATGTGCACGCCCTTGCAGGAGAGGAAGGCTTTATCCACGTAGTAAGCTTCCAGCGAACGCTCCGCCAGCGGACCGACGAAGGACAAGGAACGATGAGCCAGGATCCCGCCCGTCGAGATGACCTGAACGCGCTCCTTGGTGCTCAGCTCAACGGCCACCTTAATCGAATTCGTCAGCACGGTCATCGGAATGTCCGGTATGATCTTGGCCATGTACCACGCGGTTGAGCTTGCATCCAGCAGGATGCGGTCGTTCGGATGGATTCGCTTGACCGCTTCCTCCGCGATTCGCTGCTTCTCCAGCGCATGCATGATTTCCCGTTCGGCATACGGTATTTCCGGCTGAGACCGCTGAATTTCCGGTTGATCCTTCACGCTAACCGCTCCCCCGTGGGAACGGCGCAGGCGTCCTGCTTGCTCCAGCCTGTCAAGGTCGCGGCGAATCGTTTCCTCCGTTACGCCGCAGAGCTGACTCAGCTCGGAGACGCGAATGCTCCCTCTTTCGTTGACCAACTGTACTATTTTCTCATATCGTTCTGCAACCAGCATCATACCGCCCATCCTTACTGTTCGTATATTCTATCTCTTCCCGGTCCACTGACCGAACAGCCCGTAAGCTTCCTCCCATAAGGGGGCATCCTGCGGCTCGTAGGTCTTGACCGGGAAGGATTCCCTAATGACTGCGCGCGCTTCCCATATATCGGACAGCTCGCCCTGCGCAATGAACTGTACGGCCATATTGCCGATGGCGCTGCCTTCCGCAGGCCCCGCCCATACCGGCTTCCCAATGGCGTTCGCCGTCCACTGGCATAATGTTTCATTATGAATGCCACCGCCTACCATATGCAAGCCCTGAAATTTCCGTCCGGACAATTCCTCGGTCAACTCCAGCACATATCGGTATTGCATGGCCAAACTTTCCATAATGCAGCGCACAAGCGCGCCCTCGTTCTGCGGAACGCCCTGGTTCGTGCGGGCCGCATATTCCCTTACCCGTTTCGGCATGTCTCCCGCAGGAAGGAACATGGAATCGTCCGGATCGATGAAGCAAGCAAATGCCGGCGCCGTTTCCGCCATATGAACCAATTCGGGATACGAATACGACATCCCTTCCCGCTCCCAGGTCCGCTGACATTCCTGCAGGATCCACAGCCCCATGATGTTCTTGAGCAGCCGATACGTGCCGTATGCGCCTCCTTCATTCGTGAAGTTCAGCTCACGGGCCCTTTCATGAATGACCGGCTGGTCGACCTCGGTCCCCATCAACGACCAGGTGCCGCAGCTCAAATAGGCGAACGACCGCTCCAATGCAGGAACCGCGACCACGGCGGAAGCCGTATCATGCTCTGCAACCGCATAAAGCGGGATGGATGGAAGCCCCAGTTCCTCGGTTACGGCAGGCCTTAACCCCCCGATATGGGTACCGGGTTGAACCACAGGATGAAATAACCCACGAGGGATCTTCAATGATTTCAATAGATGATCATCCCAGCTGGCCAAGTGCGGGTTATACAGCTGCGTCGTGGTCGCATTCGTGAATTCGTTCGCCATCTCGCCCGTCAAGAAATAGCGCAGCAAATCGGGGATCATTAAGAATCGCTCAGCCTCTTGAAGCAGATAGGGTTTCTTCCGTTGGAGCGAAGCAAGCTGGTACATCGTATTGAACGAGAGAAATTGAATTCCCGTCCGATCAAAAATTTCTCCAGGCGTCAGTTCGCGGAAGACCTGTTCCATCACGCCATCCGTGTGCGTGTCCCGATAATGATACGGATTCAAGAGCAGCTCCCCGCCCCGATCCAGAAGCCCGAAATCCACCGCCCAAGTATCAATGCCGATGCTCGACGGTAAGCGATGTTTCCCCTTCAGCTTGAGCAAGCCCTGTTTCATCTCATGGTAGATCCGTAAGATATCCCATTGGAAGCGGTCGCCGATTCGAACGGGATCGTTCGGGAACCGGTGGATTTCCTCCACGCCGATGGTGCGGCTGTTCAGCTGGCCCAGCATCGCCCTGCCGCTGCTTGCTCCCAAATCAAATGCAAGAACGCTCAACGCTCCCCAGCCTCCTTGTCAGATCATAATCAACGGTTCGGGCATGAACCCGATGACGATTCCATCTCTTCTCATGCCTGCGAACGCTTCAGCAATACGTCCTGTTCATACTGTTTCACTTCGGACAGCCACTCTTCTCTGACCGGCACTCCCAAACGTTCACAGTAGTAATCCCACACCGCTCCGAACGGATAGGATTTAAACTCTTCGGTCAACGCCAGGCGGGTCGTGTAATCGCCTTCAAGCTCAGCCTGCTTCAGCCGATCGACCGGCTCAAGCTTGGCGCGCAGCAGCGCCTTGATCGTATTGCGGGTTCCGATAACCCACGCAGCGATGCGGTTAATGCTGGCATCGAAGAAGTCCAGTCCGATATGGGTAACATCCAGCAGTTGATTGCGCACCAGCTCGCGTCCGATCTCGGTCAGTTCATCGTCCATGATGACGACATGGTCGCTGTCCCAGCGCATCGGCCGGCTGACGTGAAGGAGAAGCCCATCGGTGAAAAGGGCGAGCGACGACAGTTTGCCGGCAATGCTCTCGGTTGGGTGAAAATGACCCGCATCCAGGCAGATCAGCTTGTTGTTCCGAATGCCATACCCCATGTAGAACTCGTGCGAACCCACAACGTAGGCTTCGGATCCGAGCCCGAACAGCTTGCTCTCGACTGCATCCAAATTCCATTCCGGATTGATCTCCTCGGCAAAAATCTCATCCAGCGAATCCTTCAGCCGCTGTCTCGGTGCCATTCGGTCTACCGGCATATCCTTGTAGCCGTCCGGAACCCAAATATTCGTCACGCAGGTCTGACCCAGCTGTTCACCGAAATAAGCTCCGATTCTTCGCGAAGCCTTGCAATGATCAATCCAAAATTGACGGATCGCCGGGTCGGCATGACTCAGCGTAAACCCGTCCTTCGACTTGTCGTGGGAAAAGCAGGTGGGATTAAAATCGAGTCCGATCCCCTGCTCCTTGGCCCAATCCACCCAGGACTGGAAGTGCCTCGGCTCCAGCTGATCCAAATCAACGGACTCGTCGGTATCCGCATAAATCGCGTGGAGATTCACCTTGTGGGATCCGGGAATGAGCGATAACGCTTTTTCCAGGTCGGCTCTCAGCTGGTCCGGCGTTTCGGCTGCACCGGGATATTCCCCGGTCACGGAAATGCCGCCGGACAGGTCCTGATCACGGAACAGGAATCCGCGAACATCATCTCCCTGCCAGCAATGGATGGAGATTTTGATGCGCTCAAGTTCTGTCAAGATTTGGTCCACATCGATGCCATGCTGCCCATAGAGCTGTTTAGCTTCCTCAAAGTTCCTTGCAACGTCCTGCCTCATCGCATATCCTCCCCTATGAATGAGGATAGCCGGGTTGTATCAACCCAGCGCCCCATCTTAATAAGAATTCTTGATTCCTTGCGTTAGGTTGGTTACTCATTCTTTCGATTATCGAGTAAACGCTGCGGGTACTCCCCCGTCAATCGTCAGCATGCAGCCGGTCGTCTTCGATGATTTGGACGAAGCAAAGTAAGCAATGCCCTCGGCAATGTCCTGCGGGTAGATGTTCACGAGCAGTGTCGTGCGTTTCCGATAGTGCTCTTCCAGCTGATCCGGTTCGATCCCGTAGGCTGCAGCCCGATCGTTTCTCCAGTTCGAGTTCCAGATCGCAGAGCCTTGCAATATCGCGTCAGGCAGGATCGTATTCACTCGGATGCCGTATTCCCCGCCCTCGGCAGCAATGCAGCGGGCCAAATGCGCCTCAAGCGCTTTCGCGGAGCTGTATGCGGTCACATTTTTTCCGGCATAAACGGAGTTCTTCGACCCGATAAACACCATGCTCCCGCCAATCCCCTGTACCTTCATCAAGGAGAAGGCTTCTCTGGCCACGAGGAAATAACCTGTGCCCAGCACGTTCATGTTCAGGTTCCATTCCTTAAGAGACGTCTCGTCAAACGGGCTGGACGTTGCAAGACCCGCATTGTTCACGATAATATCGACACCGCCATAAGTTACGGAGGTTTCGCGATAGGCGCGCTGCACGGCCTCTTCGTCGGTTACGTCCATTTTAACAGCAAATGCCCGATTCTCCCCGTACTTTGCATTGATTTCCTCGGCAACCTGCTGCGCGCCTTCAAGATTTAGGTCCGCAAGCACGACATGGGCTCCTTCGGCTACGAGCCTGCGCGCCGCGGCACTGCCGATCCCCCCGGCTCCCCCGGTGATAAAAGCAATCTGTCGCGAAAACTCCGCTTCGGCCGGTGCAAGGCTCAATTTATACAGCTCCAGCGGCCAATACTCCACGTTGTAGGATTCGTTCTCGCTCAGGGATACGAAGTCGCCTAGCGCCGTTGCGCCGCGCATGACCGCGATTGCCCGATGATACAGGGCGCCGCTGACTTGCGACATCGTCCAGCTCTTGCCGGTGTTGATCATTCCGATTCCGGGAATCAGGATGACGCGCGGAGCCGCTTCGAACATGACGTCGCCTTCATGATGGTTGCGTTCAAAATAGGCTTGATACTGCGCTTTGTATGCCGCAATGCCCTCGATGAGCTTTGCCTTCAGGCCTTCGATATCTTCAGCGTTCGGCGTCCAATCGATGAAGAGGGGAACAACCTTGGTATGAACCAGATGATCCGGACAAGCGGCGCCTACTTGGGACAGTTTCGGCGAATCGATGCCGCCGACGAAGTCCAGCACATCGTCTTGATCATCGAAGGACAGGATCATTTTCTTCGCGTCGCTGACGGCTCCGCGTACGGCAGGCATCACTTCCGCAGCGATGCTCCGGCGGATTTCCGCGGCAAGCGGCGCATGCTTCCGGCCGCCGAACAGCTTGTCGTTGTTCACTCGGGCTTCAATGAACGCTTCCGCTTCACTTATGATGCGAATCGTCTGTGCGTAACAAGCTTCCGAGGTGTCGCCCCAGGTTACAAGTCCGTGCTTCTCCATGAGCACAAGCTCGGCGTTCGGATTAGCCAGCACCCCTTCCGCGATCATCTTCGACAGCGTAAAGCCAGGGCGGACATATGGAACCCACACGAATCGGTCGCCGAAAATTTCCCGGGCTAATTCTTTGCCGTTATGGGCGCAGCACAAGCTGATAATGGCATCCGGATGCGTATGATCCACATGCCGAAACGGCAAGAACGCGTGCAGCAGCGTTTCAATGGAAGCGCGCGGGTGCTTCGCATCTACCATGCAATGACCAAGGTATGCCACCATTTCCTCATCCGACATCGAATCTCGTTCGAACAGCGGCCGGATATCCTCCATGCGCAAGCCTGTGAAATTGCCCGCTTTCATGGTGGCCAGATCGGATCCGCTGCCTTTTACGTACATCACCTCGACGTCGTTGCCGCGAAAATCCTGAATCGTTGTTTTACTGGATGTGTTGCCGCCGCCCCAGTTGCATACGCGCCGGTCGGCACCAATCAAATTCGAGCGATAGACAAGCTCATCCAATGTATTTTGTGCCTGCTGTGCATTTGATTGTTCCCATAAGCTCTGAACCATGAAGCTTCCCCTCCGATTGACCATATGAATTTGCTTTCATTTGTTTCCCATATTAACACGCCCGTTTATCTTTGAATAGTATATTTTCAAAAATAAACAAAGATATTGTATTTGTTTTTTTGGTTTTAAATGCAATTCCCGTACAAACAAAAAAGCAGCTCTTATCAGAGCTGCTTTTCGAACCAAGCTTCTATATTTGATTTATGAATGGTCAGAGCCGGAACCCGCGGCCGCCATTTGATCCGCTTTTGCAATTCCTTCCAGCAATGCATCACGGAATGCAATTTCATCCTCGTTGACGTAACCCGTGAATACGATTTCCGAGATGTCCTTATGGTTGAAAAAGATGTTGGAATCCGCGGTCAGATTTCCGTGAGGATAGAAGCAGGCAACGTAATCCCAACGCTTTAGCGTCTTGGAGTCGCTCTGCATTCGGCCATAGATCATCAGCGTCTGGTCCCAATCCTTGAACTTGACTACAGTTCCGATTGGCAGCAGCTTCTGCTCCGTTTGCTCATGCTGTTCCATGTTGATCAACCCTTCATTATTTTTTTACCGATCCAATAGACAATCGACACTACGAGCGGTACTCCAATGAGAAAGGATAGACAGATGACGGTTTTTTCCGCCGCCGCGTAACTCGTGTCCAGCAGATTGGGAATCACCGTGCCCAGAACGCCGACGATCGCAATAATCACCATTATGTATTTGAACCGTTTTTGTCTGTCGCTCATCGGCTGTGCGCCCCCTTCTATTTTACCGTAATCGCTCCGCCGACTCCGACGAGGCTTGCTCCCGGTCCCAACGGGATGTGGAACTTCAAGCCGCTCTTGCCCACCTCCGCGGATGCGCCGAGTACGCCCAGTGAAGCGGAACCTCCGATGTGCAGCTCTTTATCCGTCCAAGGAAGCGGAATATTCACGCCGCCCTCATATTTGTTTAATGTAGCCTCAGCTCCGACGCTAAGCGTACCGTCCTTGACCGCCGCCTCGACTTCGGCCTTCACCAGGCTAACCGATCCTTCGACATGATCATTCGCATAACCTGCTTCAACAACAGCCCCGCTGGCATGCGCCCCTTCGGATAAGCTTGCTCCCGCACTGCCTGTTATTGCTTTGGCATAAAGTCCATTCTCTTCGTGCTTGATTACGCTGCCTTCCACTTCTACTCCTTTGAGCGCTGCGTCCAGCGGGTTGCTTGAGGATTTAGCGGCCACGCCGGAAGCCTTGGATGCAGCACCTGCCGCCGCAGCGATTCCCGCTCCGGTTGCCGCCCCGGCCATAATGCCCGCGCCTGCTGCGGCTCCTCCAGCTGCAGCACCGTTCACCATTTCATCCGTGGAACGGAATTTGACGGATATTTGCTTCAGCTCGGCGGATATCGTTTGCAAGCACTCCACAAACTTGAGCATTGTCGTCCTGGCCTGCTGATAATCCCCGTAAAACCGCTCGCGGGTCATCCCTTCCCACTGACCTTCCATTTCGTGAATCCTTCGCTGGAGCCGCTGCACCAAATCGCCGCTAAGTTGCCCTGATTGGGCAAATTGCGCGGATACCTGCTCCAGCTGCTCGGGTGTAACTAATATTCGATTGGACATAAATACGGACGCCCCTTCTGTCTCGCCGCCCTGCTTCTTCAGGCAGTCTACCCACAAATTTCAATTCCATAAACTATTAAACCGATCTACCAAGCAATAACCACATTTTTCAATTTTAGTAGGTATACAGGAAAGGAACAATCAAGCGAAGGATTCATTTTCATCAGGTCCCGATCTAGTAAAAAAGCACTGACCTCCTCATTCCCCATGCGGATGAACAGTCATCTCATCCCCGGCTTAAGCCCAGCCATGAAATCATCCCGGGGTACGGTGCCCATTACATCCCCAGCCCGTTAAAGCAGCCCCCGTTCTCTTGTACATTAGAAACAATTCATCTTTCCGAAAGAGGGTATTCATTATGAACCAACTTGCACGTGAAGCGGCCAGCGGGGCATACCGGCTGTATAAACAGGAGACATGGCTCATGCTGACGGGTCTGCTCGGCTTTTTGCTGGCCGGAATTTGCGGGGTATGGGTGCTGCTCCATGGCGGACCTGTCTCACCGGACGGAGATGTCTCCAAAGCCTTTTCCTTCAACGCGGCTCTGGGAATATTCATCCTATCAACCGCAAGCATTTTACCGGTTTCCGGCATGCGGCCACGAAGCCAATCGATCTACCGCTGCTGTTACATTCCCCTAGTGTTGTTCTCCTACTTCGCCGAGACCGTACAACATTTCCGCGGCGTCGATCCAAGGTTCGTTCAGAACGGTTCATCCTTCGATCATGTCATCTCCATGATTTTTCCTGCCGTTGCGCTTCTCCTCATCGTGTTCTACCTGATCCTGGGGGCTCAATATTTCCGCAAGCGTGCAATAGAGGCCCATCCGGAGCTTGGCCTCGGCATCCGTTATGCCATGATCGCGGTGCTGGTATCTTTTGCGGCAGGCATCTGGATTTCCATCAACGCGGGTCGTTTCACCGGGATCGGCGGCAATATCATATGGCTGCACGGACTCGGGTTTCATGCATTGCAGGCCATTCCTTTGGTGGCCTGGCTGTCCATGAGAAAATCCGTCAATGCTGCCGTCAAACCGATCATCATTCATATCAGCGGTCTCGCCTATTTATTCGGACTGATCGCCATTGGATGGCAGACGCTTCTCGGTTACTCCTTGGCGGAATGGTCCTTGCTGCCGATTCTGGCGGGCAGCTGTTTTCTCGTCGCTTTCACGCCTGTGATATGGCTGATCAGTCAATCCGATGCATCCGCCGAACCTTTCAACCGTACCCAATCCTCGCGAAATTTATAAATTGGACATAGAAAAAGAGACAGTATGGGGCACCTTCCCCGACTGTCTCATCGAAAATTGCTGGTCTTGATCCATATCCTGATATGGGTTTAGATAAATAAAAACGGAATGAGGAACAACAAGGCAATGGCTTCCCAAGCAAGCACATTGCCTGCGAAACCGTAGCCTCCATATGGTCCAAAACCGCCGTAGCCGTATGGTCCAAATGCGGACGTTTGTGCACCGCCTTTGGTCGACTTCGAAGATTTTCTGCCCTTTTTCCCTTTGGCGGACAATATAAATGCGGATGGGTTCGCAAATTCGAGTTCAAGACCCCGATCGTGTACACCGCGAATCGTCCCCACGACTTCCCTTCCATCATGCATGACAGCGCAAACGGTTTTGCCGACGTAACCTTTGCATCCTTCTGCCGAAATTGGTATTGGCTGCAATCCTTCTCCCCCTCCCAAGCGTTTGTGTATTATATTCCTCCTGGGGAGAAGGCGGCAGAGATAGAAGTCCACGCACTCAAAATTCCGCCATTAACCTTACTTAATCGCTAGCCTTGCGGTAAGCTCTGACCATGATATCTTCGTCGATCGCGCCTTGAAACCGTTCTGATACGATGCCGTCAGGTGAAATGACGTAGGTGGTCGGATAAGCCACCACCTCGTACCGCCCGGTGTTCTCACCATGCTGGTCGTACAGGACGGGAAAGGTGATGCCGTTCTTCTCAACAAAAGACTGTGCCTCGCTCATGCTTTTTTCCAAATGGGTCATATTGACGGCCAGTATGATAACGTCGTCATCCTGATGTTTATAGTAAAAATCCTGCATATAAGGCATTTCGACCTTGCAAGGCGGACACCAGGAAGCCCAAAAATTAAGGAGTACGGTTTGCCCGCGGTAATCGGACAGCTTGATCTCACGGCCTTCTGAATCGGTCAGCGTGAAATCCGGCGCGCGAAGCCCAGGCTTCAAGCCTTCCGCCACGATTTCCTGGCTTCCCTCTTGATGCGGCGGTGCGGCTGCTTCCCGCTCGCTGGCCTTATCCGAAGCGAAATCATAGATGACCCACGCGAAGAGAACCGCCATCACGACCAGGACCGCCCTGTTTTTTCCTAATCCCAGCGTAAGGAATTGCGGCAGCGGTGCCTGAAAGCGAAGCCAGCTGACCGTCAGCAAGACGCCGAACAGCAGAGCATAGAATAAAGAAGGCGTCACACTCACACCATCCGCCCACAGCCACTGAAGGAGATACCCTGCCGTTCCGCTTGCAAAGGCCGATAACAGCGCCGATTTCAGCAGCAGGCCAGACTCCCCTCTCTTCCTGTTCCAGCGAAGTGCAGCGTATACGATAGCGAGAACAACCCCCAGCCATATGCCCCTGACTCCCCCCGTCATGTAGATCAGCGAGGTCGGATGCTGGAGGGTGCGGACCGGATCGAACACCAGCATCCCGAATTTCCATGAGAGAAAACCTATGATAATGACGGATACATAGGTGTCCAGGATCCATTCCCGCTGCGGCAACTGGCGCAAACGAATGCGTAATGCGACGAAACCGGCCGCGGCGCAGATCAGAAATATCACAATATCGGCTCGGATCATCAACGGACCTATCGGAATAATACTCAAATACGAACCTCCTATAGTGCGGCAAAATCAAAAATCAGGTTACCCACCGGGGTATATCTCCATCATAGTGGATTCTCTCATTAATGTAAAACCAAGCGAAGACCTTTAGGAAGATGACCGGATTTGGTCAAGGGAACTCCAAAGCAGTGCCAATTCGGCATGTCTTTTTCCCCCGATGACAATCTCTTTTTGCTTCAGCTCTTGAGCGCCCATATGTCTATAAAACTGCTCGGCTTTATTGCCTACCAGCACCCAAACCGACAATGAACGATATCCTCTCGTTTGCAGAAATTCCTTCAACCTGGCAAATAGCCGTTTTCCCCATCCCTGCCCTTGAATTTCTTCCAAGAGATAGATCGCGTAGAGTTCTCCTTCATGGGAGATCTTCTGCTCTCGCTCCGTCCCGTACGACATAAACCCGTAAACCTTGCCATGTTCGTCTGAAATAACCAGTAGCTGTTCGTCTTCGGGCATATTGGCAAGCTTCCTGCGCCAGCCTTCTACGCGGTCCGCAACGGAAAGCTTTTGCAAAAAGTCATCGTCGACGATCCCCCTGTACGTCGTTTTCCAGCTGTTTACATGTACGCTAGCAATGCCTTCGGCATCATGCTCATTTGCAATTCGAATCTGCATGGTCTTCCACTCCCTCCTGTTCCTCTCTTGATCTCTTGGTATTCGCGGAGAGGCTCGAAGATCCTCTTTTTATCATTGATTGCTTCATCCCTGATGACGCTAAGCCCATAACTAGCATAAATAAAATGTATCGGATATCACATGGCGCTCGGATGCCCATGAAAGGAGGGCCTGTACATGAACAATGCAATGATACGGCTTGAAGATATCGGACCTGGCGGATGGTACGGGACGGAAGAACAACAAGCGAAGCTGCTTGTCGTCGCAAGATTCCTGCACCATCAGCAAATCCCCTTTCATCTGGCCGTTATTCCCCGATACGTTGATCCGGCGCAACATACGGACCGATCGTTAGCCGACCTGCAGGATGAAGCTTCCCTTCGGTTTGTGCGGCTGCTCCGCACGATGGCAGCGCTCGGCGCCTCGCTTGGCATTCATGGCTATACGCATCAGTACGGGGGATCGGCAAGCGGCGACGGATTCGAATTTGCACATTCGGAATGCACCGCCGATTGTCCGCCGGATGATCCCCCCGAGGCTGCCGCTTCGCTCCTGCAGCTGCAGGAATCCTATGCCTATCGGCGGGTTCAGCTGGGGCATCGAGCGTTCCAAACGGCGGGTTTTGCCGCGGCCTGGTTCGAGACGCCGCATTATGCCGCATCGCCGGTTCAGCGGCAGATCATCGAGATCTGCAACGGGGTCCTGTACGAATCTCCGCCGAACGAACCGAATGCGAAGACAGCCGTGCTCCGGCACAATCCGGACGATCCGTTGACAAACGGAACGATCTATGTACCCACTCCGCTTTATTATGTTTCAGGCCATAACATCGAAGCCGAAGTTGCTCGCATGGAACAGACTTTAAAGGATTTCACGGGTGAACGCGAGCTGGCCTCGTTCTTTTACCACCCTTATCTTGAATTTCCTTATATCCGATTCCTTGATGACGGCACCGTGCATTATGACGAACATTCGCCGCTCAGAAGGATCCTTCGGTTCTTCGAGAGGGAGCGAAAATCGTTTGTATCCTTAACCTCCATTGTCCCCTTCATACCGGATTTCAGGGAAACCCGGCTGTTGGACAGGTTGAGCATGAAGCGTCCCAAGTTTCTGCACGCCAAAAGAAACAAGCTCCCGAACCGATGGATCATTCGGGACGAGGCCAGCAACATTTGGTACGCTATGGATATTGGGATCAGGTCTCCCCTTAGAATCCATAATGGCATACATTCGATACGTCCGCTATTGGCCGACTGGCCGCCAACCCCTAGCGGCACCGCAATGACAGGCGATTTCGACGGCGACGGCTTCATCGATGCGGCAGTATGGCATGCAGAGCTTGGGGTATGCCATGTTGCCTTGAGTGCCGGCAGCAGCCGTATGGCACCTGACGGGATATGGCTGTCCGACCCGGGAGCCCTGAATTGGAAATCCTTAACGGGAGATTTTGACGGGGACGGCAGAGATGATTTGTTTCTATGGGATCACGCCACTGGTAAAGTCGCCATCGCCTACAGTTCCGGGGGGAGCTTTTCTCCTCCCCTTATTCAGCATGAGGTTTCCTTACAGAGCAATGATAGGATACCGTGCATCGGAGATGTGAATGGCGATGGCCTGGATGATCTGGTGGTGTGGAACTCCTCATCCGGAGCATGTCAGGTCTGGCTAAGCAGCGGTACATGGCTTCGGCATGCCGGCGTTTGGTATTCCGCCAAGGATATGTTGGGTTCACCACTGTCCGTGGTATTAGGGGATGTCGATGGAGACGGGATGGAAGATTTGGTTCTCGTTCAACCTGCTTCAGGGAAAAGGTTCATCCTGTACAGCTCGGGAACGGCCTTCGGGCGGCAGGAGGAATGTTTTGGGCCATGGGCTGCCGGAGAACAGACGACGCCTTTCCTTGCAGATCTATCGGGCAACAGCCGTGTCAGCCTGCTGGCATGGTCCCCGAATCGGCACGGCGGAACCCTGGACGCCGCCATCAATGCGAGGGACCGGACATTGGGATAAGGACATGATATACTTCTATTCAAACCTATGCGGTTTGTTCTGTTAAGTTATTATTTCAATCCTTATTCCTATGTTTGGAGGAAAAAAATCATGGCACCCCCCAATACGGCCGGTTCATCGGCACCGATCAAAATCGTGAAACCCAAGCTCCCCAAGCAGCTTGAGCCTGTGATCCTGTCCGATGCGGGCGTTGACGACGAATCCTCGTTCGTTCAATCCGCTTGTCAGGACGAGACGTTTGACTATGTTACGGCCAACAAGGTTCAGTTCGACCAAATGATCTTCGATAACGTGACGTTCCAGCATGTCGCGCTTCATCATGCCGAACTGACGGACCTCGTGTTCAACCACTGCGACTTGTCCAATGTTGATCTCAGCGAGGCCATCATGTACCGGGTACAATTTAATCATTGCAAAATATTGGGGCTCGACCTGACGGCCGCCACCATCCGTAATGTCGTATTCGATCATTGTACGGGCGACTATGCCACGTTCCGGTTTGCCAACATGAAGCAGGTATCCTTCCAATCGACATCGCTCGTCAAATCGGATTTTTATCATTCCGAGTTAAGCAAGGTAGAGTTTGTGGACTGCCAGATCGATCAATCGCAGTTCTCCGGCACGAAGCTTGCGGGAATTGATTTAAGCCGAACGGAATTCCATCATATCGGTGCGACCCTGGAAGATCTTCAAGGTTGCATTATTTCGCCTCACCAAGCCATCCCGTTAACCAAAATATTCGGTCTTGTCGTAAAAGAATAACCGCTTATCGCTCCGTTCCAGTTCGGAATAGAGAGAAGGTTAGCTAGTGCGAAATAGAGTTCTGACACAGTATAAAGCGGCTTACCCGGGTCCGGTTGACCTTGGGGTAAGCCGCTATTAACATGTGACGCAAGATTATTGATCCAGGGTATACTTCGGCAAATCAAGCGGAAGCGGTGCCGGGATGGCACAGGTGCTGGACATCTCATACCTTTTGCCGTCATCGGAAGCATCATGGAACCCCCACATGGCTTCAAGCACATGATAGGCAAGCTCGCCGCTCGCACGATGAGCTCTTCCGCTCCGGATGGCGTAGGCCATATCCGCAGGGCCGATCCCCCTCGTATTCTCGTTATACCCTGGAAGCAGCGGTTCTTCCGTCCACTCGGTTTCACCGGTCAATCGGTATTTTACCGGCCCGCCGAAGGTGTTGGGATCCGGAATGAGAAGCGTACCCTTGGTCCCGTAAATTTCAATATTAGGAAGCGTGCTGCCTCCAAAAACATCGAAACTCGTAATCAGCGTGCCGATGGCTCCATTCTGAAAATCGATAAGTCCGGCTACATGCGTAGGAATGTCTACCTTAATCTTCTGCCCTTGCTTCTTCTCGCTGGTAATGGTACGCTCCGCGAGCGCAGCGCCGGTCATTCCGCTAATCCCGCGGATCGGTCCCAGCAATTGGACCAGTGCCGTCAGGTAGTAAGGCCCCATGTCAAACATCGGACCGCCGCCGGCGGCATAATAAAATTCCGGATCCGGATGCCAATGCTCATGTCCGCGGCTCATCATGAATGCGGTTGCTGCGATCGGCTTGCCGATACGTCCATCCTCAATCAGCTTGAGGGCCGTTTGGATGCCGGCTCCAAGGAATGTCTCGGGCGCGCATCCTACCAGCAGCCCTTTGGCTGCTGCCATGTCCAACACCGCTCTGCCCTCTTCCCGGGTTACGCCCAGCGGTTTCTCGACGTACACATGTTTGCCGGCTTCCAATGCATCCAGCATAATTTGCGCGTGAAGGGCAGGAATCGTCAGATTAATGACCAGCTCAATTTCCGGGTCCGCGAGCAGCTCCTCGGTGGTATAAACATTCGGGATATTATATTTCGCAGCCTGTTCCTCGGCACGGGCTCGATCGATATCCGCACAGGCCGTCAGCTCCAGGATGTCGAACTTGTGGCAGTTTTCCATATAAATGCCGCTGATTTTACCGCAGCCGATAATGCCTACCTTTACCTTCTTCATGATCCCAGTCTCCTTCTGCCTTTATTGGCTGTCTCCCATGCCTGTGTAGCCCTGACCTTCGGTAAAGAAACTTATGTCCGAGCCGGCATACAATGACTTGCCCTCGGCGGCCCACAGCAGTCCTCTCCGCATCATTTCCTTCACCTGCGGCATGTCGACGATATCTGCATGATGGCCCAGCGAATTGTAGTAAACCCGTCCGTATCCCCAGCGCTTCGTCCACGCCACCGGCATGTCAACCGCTTTGTTCAGCAGATGCGGTCCTGCCGCAACCGGAAACCGGGTGGTGGCCAGCACTTCGACGGCCGGATCCACATGCAAATAATACTGCTCGGATGCCACGGTGAAATCCTGCAGCCCTTCCACAAGCGGACTGGAGCTGGATTTGATCTCCACCTGGTACTCCACTCCGTCGTTGCCCGGATGCGCGACCCAGTTTCCTCCCGTCATAAACTGCCAATCCACATTATTGCGGAAAGAATCGCACATCCCGCCATGACAGCCGGCCAAGCCGGTTCCCTTCTGCACGGCAAGCGATACGTTCTCCACTTGTTGCTTCGATATTTCGCCCATCGTCCATACCGGCACGATCAGATCCAAAGCCTGCAGCTTCTCTGCATCGTTAAAAGCATCCAGCGTGTCGGATACTTCCACTTCATACTGCTCGCCCCGAAGCAATTCCGCGAAAATGCCGGCAACCTGCTCCGGCTCGTGTCCGTCCCAGCCGCCCCATACGATTAAAGCCTTTTTCATGCGTAGCACTCCTTTGTTATGTGTCCGGCCAAGCCTTGGCCGATTGATTATAATTACATTTCAGACAGCTGCACCCAGCGTCGTTCTTCGATCGATTTATCCACGGCTTCCAGGACGGCTTGGCATTTTACGCCGTCCGCGAAATTAGGCACCGGCTGCCGTCCCTCCGAAATCGCGTTCGACAACTCAAGAAATTCATGAGTAAAGGTGTGTTCGAAACCGATCGTATGCCCCGGCGGCCACCATGCTTCCATATAATCGTGTACGGGATCGGTAGCCAGTACCCGGCGGAAGCCCTGAACGTCCTCATCGTCGGTCGTGAAGTAAACCTCCAGTTCGTTCATCCGTTCAAAATCAAATTTCACGCTGCCCAAGCTGCCGTTGATCTCGAAGGAATTGGTGCTGCGATGTCCCGCGGCGAACCGCGTTGCCTCGAAGCTGCCCAGCGCCCCGTTCTCGAAGCGGGTCATGAATAACGTTGCGTCGTCTACCGTCACTTGGCCCATGGGGCCGCCTTTGCTTCCTTTTGCGCTTAATCCGGTCATCTCGCTGGCAATAGGACGCTCCTTGATGAAGGTCTCGCTCATCCCGATTACTTCCTGCATATCCCCGACCAGATAATGCGCGAGGTCGATCAGGTGAGCGCCCAGATCCCCGTGCGATCCGGAGCCGGCCACTTCCTTCTGCAACCGCCATACCAGCGGGAACTGCGGGTCCATGATCCAGTCCTGCAGAAACCAGGCACGGAAGTGATAGATCTGGCCCAATCTGCCGCTGTCAATCAATTTCTTTGCCAGTCTTACGGCCGGAGAAAATCTGTAGTTAAATCCAACCATATGGGTGACTCCCGCATCTTCCGCAGCCTGCAGCATCTCTCTGGCGTCGGCCAAGGTCAGCGCAAGCGGCTTCTCGCAGAAAATATGCTTGCCGGCCTTTGCCGCGGCCAACGCAATTTCCTTATGGGCGTCGCTTGGAGCATTGATATCGATCAGATCGATATCCTCCCGATTCACGAGCTGCTTCCAATCGGTAACGCTTTCACGCCAGCCCAACTGATCCGCCGCTTCTTGCACGGCCGACGCATTGCGGCCGCAGATTGCCACCATTTCAGGCTTCAGCGCCTTCGGAAAAAACATCGGAAGGCTTCGATATGCGTTGCTGTGGGCTTTCCCCATGAATTTATATCCGATCATGCCGACACGTAATTGTTTCATCTTTCATTCCTCCTTGAATAAGGGTTCATTGATTTTGATGAAGCGAAGATGCGCGGACCACCAGGCGAGTAGGCAGCTGCCGATGCAGCGCGGCGCTCGATCCGCTGCCGTCCGGCGAATCGGAGTCGTCCAGCAGGCGGAGCACATGCTCCGCGGCAAGACATCCCAGTTCATAGAAAGGAACTCTTACGCTGGTGAGCGGCGGGGTGCAGAGCTCAGCAGCCTCCGAATCGTCATAACCGACAAAGGCAGGCATTCGATCCTCTGCAATACCTAACGCGCGCAGACCCTGCTGTAATCCGATCGCCATGCGGTCATTGGCCGCAAACACCGCTTCAATCCGGTCCAGCTTCCCGGCGATTAGCTCAGCTGCGGCATAACCGCTCTTGCGGCTGAAGTTGCCCTCGAACAGCAAGGATTCATCCGGCTTGATTCCCGCTTCGTTCAGCGCCCGGGTGTAGCCCTTCAGCCGGTCGCGACTGTTGGAATACTGGGGCGGGCCATTAAGAAAAGCAATCTGCCGGAATCCCTGCCCGATCAAGTGATGAACGGCCTGATAGCTGCCTTCCACATGATCTGCATCCATGACGTGAAACGCCTCGCCGTCAAAGTATTGGTTAATAAGGCAATAAGGGCGGTCCGCTTCACTCAGCTGTTTAATGGCTGCGCGCTCGCCTTCATCGTCCCGGGCACCGAGAATAATGCAGGCGTCAACCTTCTGGGTACGAAACAGGTTCAGATAGTCCATCGAACCGCCGGGTTCACGGAACAGCATCAGCAGGTCATGTTTGCTCTCCAGCGCCTTGCTGCCGATACCGCTTAGGATCTCCGAAAAATAATAGGCCGAGAATATGCGAGCTTTCGGCAGGTAAGGCATAACCACGCCAAGATTACCGCTCCTGCGCCGCGCAAAACTTCGGGCTAGCGCACTTGGGGTATATCCAAGCCGATCCGCCGCTTCCAGCACGCGCTGCTTGGTCTCCTCCTTGATCGGCCCGACACCATTCAGGACGCGGGATACCGTAGCTTCCGAAACGCCGGCAAGCTGTGCTACCTCTTTACGACTAGCGATAATCATCAAGCCTCCTGCAATTTATGTACGCGCGTACATTTTCTCATGGAGCATGGCTGTTGTCAACCGCTTTCCCATCATTCATCCTATTCTTTTTGAAGCCAACATATTGTTCTTGCACCGCCTTATCGGATGTGCAATAATCATCTCCATGAACTTATTAAACACGTTTAAAAAGAGTGAATGAGGTGATTCAAACGCGCAAAGAAGCTTTGCCTACGCCGCAATCCATGAAATTCGCCGTCCGGCGCGCGCTCCGTTCGTCGCTGCTGGAGCTGGGAAGCGGAACCAAAGCCGAGCTCAGCGAAAGACTAGGCATCAGCTTTCCGACTGTGAGCAAAGTTGTGGAGCTCATGGTGCAGGAAGGTGAAGTCAACCTGCTCGGACTGGATGAATCCAGCGGCGGCCGACGTGCGAACCGCTATGCTTTTAATCCGGATTGCATGCTGGGTCTCGCTGTTTATTACGAGAAAGAACAGAGCGTATACACTGTTTTTAATGGGAACGGCGACTTGCTCGAGCGGAAGGCTGAAGACGGCATCCTTCATCATGGACCGGAAGCCTTGGCTTTCCAAATGGCAAGCTGGACCCGCCGTTATCCAGAGATTCGCTCCATCGCCGTCGGCATGCCGGCGGCGGTGCGGGACGGTATTATTTTTCATGTGCCGTCGTATGGAACATTCCAGGATTACAACCTCCAATCTCACCTGGAGGATCTGTTCTCCATTCCTGTCATCGTAGAGAATGACATGAATGCAGCCGTGCTCGGTTACCACAATCTCAGCGGCTCGGCGGAGGCTTCCCTCGTATACGTGTACCTCGGTCACAACGGACCGGGGGCCGGGCTGCTCATTAACGGAAACGTCGTTCGCGGCCGCTCGTTCTTCACGGGCGAGATCGGCTTCGTCCCGATGAGCGAGGGCAGCAATTTTCAAGACATATTGGAACGTAATCGTTCCGTGATGAGCAGTCTCATCGAGCCGGATCAGGGGCAAATCGATGCGTTAAGCCGGCTATGTGCCGCCTTCACCGCGATTCTCAATCCCGATGCCATTCTGTGGTGCGAGCATAATCTCTCGCCTTCCGCCCTTGTCTCCATTAAAGAGCGTGCTTCCGCCTACGTGCCGGAGCGGCATCTTCCCGAAATGCTGCTTCGCGATTGGGAACACGACTATCTAGACGGCTTGCAGCGGATCGCTCTGGATATGATGATATCCGATACAAGCGCAATGTAAAATTCAACAATGACGATTGGGGATTAACCGTGAATACTGACCTTCAACCAAAAACAAAACCTAAATTGAGCAAAGACTACACCCTGCATTTGGCAACGATCTTTCTCGGCTTTATCATATTTGGGATATCGGAGAATATTAAGGGGCCCGCCATTCCGCGGATCCAATTCGATTATCGATTGGATGAAATGCAGATCGGCACCTTGCTCTCCCTGAACGCGCTCGGGTACCTGATCGCGTGCTCCTTCACCGCGCTGTTGACCCGTAAGATCGGAATCAAGTGGGTCAGCATGGCTGCCTTCGGATCGATGGCCATCTCGGGCGTGTTGATTTTCCTGTCCCACAGCTACCCGCTGTTTACCGCATCCTACTTCTTAATGTACATTGGGAACGGTATGCTGGAGATCGGCCTCGCGATATTGTCAGCCCGGATCTTTGTGCGCAATACGGGCACGATGATGAACCTGTCCCATTTCTTCTACGGCATCAGCTCAACGGTGGCCCCGATGATTGCATCCGGTCTCATGACCGTTACCGTGTTTAATTACACACTGGATTGGCGGGGCATGTACCTGGCCATGCTGATGTTATCCATACTTCCCATGATCCCGGCACTCATGAGTAAGTTTCCCGGGGACGATCTTTCCGAAACGGAACGGACTCCGCTGAAGCTGCTGGTCAAAGATCCCGCACTGTGGCTGGTCGTCATGATCCTGTCCTTCGGCGTCGTATCGGAGATGGCGGTTGGCGGATGGCTCGTCAACTTTCTTGAAAAATCGTACAAATGGGAACCTGCAGCGGCAGCCGGCATGCTATCCGCATTCTTCCTTTGCTTCTCTGCGGCACGCCTGCTGCTTGGCCCGATAACGGACCGGATCGGCTTCACGCTGTCCATCATCATTCTGTCCGGACTGACCGGAGTATGTACGTTTGTCGCGATTTTCGGCGGAGAATCCTACGCCTTCCTGTTTGCGGCGGCAGGCATCGGGATTGCCCCGATCTATCCGACGGTCATGGCTCTCATTGCCAAAAGATATCCGAATGAGAGCGACACCGCGATTACGTTCACCGTCACCATGATGGGAATCGGCAGCGTCATCGGCAATTACGCGATCGGCGCGATCACGAACGGATTCAAGCAAATGTACGGCAGCGGTACAGAGCTCGGCCTGCTGCGCGGGCTGCAGGCCGGTTATGGCTTCATTGGCTTATGTGCCGTCCTGTGCTCGCTATTCGGTATCGTCTTGTACCGTTATTTAAAAGTCCGCAGGCAATTAATCTGATACTCGAATCAACATGAAAGGGAGCCCTCTCAGCTTACAAGAGGGCTCCCTTTGGTTTATCCATCGTCGGTCTGTTCCGGACGAATTAACCCAAGTCGGGTGTGTCGACAAGTTCGATGCTTGCCGTTTCGGTATGATGCAGCTCAAATACCAAGATTTCATTCCGTCCCTGCTTCAGCAGCGGTCCAGGCAGATACAGCGCTGCTTGCGGCCCTTGCTCCCAGTAGCGTCCCAGATTGAAGCCATTGACCCAGACGACCCCTTTTCCCCATCCGTCTAAGCGGATAAACGTATCGCCAATGTCATCCACCAAGAATTCGCCGCGATAGAAGGTAGGTCGGTCCTGCTGTTCAAAAGGTCCCTCCAGCGGTTGAAACGGTGCCGCATTCGGATGATCAAGCGGTAAGGGATAGATGCTCCAGTCATACAGGAACTGGTTGTTCATTCGGACTCCCTCCGTGATTCCTTTATAATCCTTCAGCTTCGGACCGTAATTGATGCGTCCCATATTCTCGACCACGATCTCCAGCTTGGCGCCGGCTGCCGGAACATCGATTGGCAGGGCTTTGGGATCCCAACGTTCCAACGTCCCTTGATACTTTCCGTTCAGGAATACCTGAGCCCGGTCATGCACCTCTTGCAGATGCAGGGACTCCCCTTGGCGCGGCCCGGAAATATGCGTTGCGTAAACCGTGAAGCCATAACTTTGGCCCAGCCGTTCCATCGGTACGGGTGCCGTGCGTTTCTGCTCCTCGGAAAGCGCAGGCAGATGTTCCAGCAGATCGGCATAGTGCGTCATGCTCACCGAGCCATAGCTTATTTTCTTGACAGACTGCGGCTGACTTGGCAAATCGGAGAGTTCTTTCCCCTGATGCTGCGCGATCGCGCTTCGAATCGCTTCGAACTTGGCCGTCACGTTCCCGCACTCCGAGAGAGGCGCATCATAATCGTAGCTGGTTAGCGTCGGCTCATACTTCTCGTGAAAATTAGCTCCGTTATAGAATCCGAAATTCGTTCCGCCATGAAACATATAGAAGTTCACGGATGCATTCAAGTCCAGCATTTCCTTGAACACGGCAGCAGCATCCTCCGCGTCCCGGGTATGGTGTGGCTTCAGCCAATGATCAAACCAACCGTTCCAGTATTCCATGCACATCAGAGGATCTTCCGGACGGTACTCCCGCAGTTTATCAAACGCCTCCTTCGTTCTTGATCCGAAATTGACCGTGGCGAGCACGCCGGGAACGGTTCCGCCCTGCAGCATTCCGTCCGTGGGGCCATCCGAAGTGAACAGCAGCACGTCTACGCCCCGCTTGATCAAGCCATCCTTCAAATACTCCAGATATGCCGTATCATTTCCGTAACTCCCGTACTCGTTCTCGATTTGCATCGCAATCACGGGACCACCCTTGGAGGTCAGTAACGGAACCAATCGCGGAATCAGCTCATCATAATATTGGTCGACCTTCTCCAGATAAACCGGGTCCATGCATCGAAGCTGAATATCCGGATATTGCAGCAGCCAGGATGGAAGTCCGCCAAATTCCCATTCTGCGCATATGTAAGGGCTCGGCCGAAGGATGACATGCAGCCCGAGATCGCCGGCGATACGAACGAACCTTTCCAGGTCGGCAATGCCATCAAACACAAATTGTCCTTCCTTCGGTTCATGCAAATTCCACGGAATATAGGTTTCCACCGTGTTCAATCCGCAGCTTCTCAGCTTCATCAGCCGATCTTCCCAATATTCCGGAACCACCCGAAAATAATGGATGGCACCCGATAAAATCTGAATCGGCTCGTCGCCCAGCACGAATTGTTGATTAACCGCTTTCAATTGAGCTTTCATAGCTTGTTTCCTCCTAACTCGTTTCATTTGCTTTCTATTGCCATCATCTATCAAAACCCCATGCTGCTCAATCTCCAAATGGAGCATTCTTTATACCTTTTGTGCGAAATGGTCGTATGATAAAATATAAGGCATCATTACCGGCGTTTTCGATGCCCAAAAGGAGCCAGCTGTCATGGATATCGCTTTTCGCTTTCCCAATATGATTCAAACGCTGCAGGTAACCGGTTGCCATTTTGATTCCCAGCCGCCAGGCTGGAATTATCCGAGGCATCACCATCACCTGTTCGAGCTGCTATACTGTCTGGAAGGCGAAGTCCTGCAGGAAATTCATCGGGATTCCATTCAGCTCCGCGAAGGGGAATGGCTTCTGATCAAATCCGGGGTGCCCCATCAAACCTCGAATGCATCCAACAAGCAGTATGGGTATTTCAATGTTCATTTCGATCTGGATGATGCAGAAATTCGAAGCTCATTATCCGCTGCCCCTTACCGACATATTCGCCAGCATGAAAGCGAGCGCAGCAAACTGGCAGCCTACGTTCAAGAGCTGGAGGGAATCGTCCGGCGCAGCCAGCCGGCAGCCCATTCCGTCCATCCGGAGAACCAGCCAAGCGAATACAATCTCACTTTTGAGGATAGGCTTCTGCTCCAGTCTTACACCCTGCTCATCATCCATGATGTGCTCTCTCTCTTGAAGAGGCAGGATGCGCTGAAGCCGCCCCGCGCTTTATCTGCGTCAGCAGGCACCCCTAAACCGTCCTCCCTGCATGCAGCGGATGCGGCTCATGCCATCGAAGCGAAGCTGTCGTCGGGATTGACCGAAGAGATATCGGTCATGGCTGTATCCCAAGAGCTTAATTTAAGCCGAAGCCAATGTTGCAAGTTATTCCGCCAAGTGTACGGGATCTCGCCAAGACAATATATCAGCCGCCAGAAGCTCAGTCTGGCCAAAGAGCTGCTGGTCACGACCCATCTGCCGATGAACGCAATCGCCGACAAACTCGGTTTTCGCTCAGCCAGCCATTTTTCCAGGCAATTCCGCCGCTGGACCGGGCAGTCGCCGACGGAATACCGGCCCAGGCACTAAGCCATAAAAAGCATTAATGAACCTCCAATATTGAGTACCCTAACAATAAATAGCCTTCCCTTTGAGGATGGCTATTGTTCTGTATTGGCTGAACTTCATCTAATCATATGGCATCATGATTGGATATTGTAAAATCCAAGTATTTTTAGTTAGTTACTTGACATTCAACAGTTAAATTGAGTATGATACAACCTATAGTTCTCAGCTATATTTAAGTTAGTTGATTACATTTTAAACCAAAAAGACAAGGAGTGATCTATTTCATGGGTAATTATTCTTCTGCAGGCACTTTCATAATTCGGGTGATTCTGGGGGTCATCTTTATGGCTCACGGTTTGGATAAATTCCAGAGCGGCATCGGGAATATCGAAGGCTTCTTCGCAAGTCTCGGAATCCCTGCCTTTATGGCAACCGTAGTAGCCATTATCGAAATCGTGGGAGGAATTGCGCTGATTATCGGTTTGGGAACGAGAATCGCTTCTCTGGTTCTTGGGGTCGTGCTTGTCGTGGCGATTTTTCAGGCGAAGCTGGGCATGGGTTTCCTGGGCGGCTATGAACTGGATATTGCGCTGCTGGCCATGGCTGTACATCTAGTTCTTAGCGGCAGCAGCCTGCTCTCGGTTGATTCGCTGTTCAGCAAGAAGAACAAAGCCTAACGCGGACAAGAGCGTGCTCAAGGTTGTCGGGGCTTCGATCCCATGATAAAGAGCTGTGCGCAGATTCGTTCCAAAAGGAATGAGACTGGTACAGCTCTTTTCTAGTGATCTCATGACAAGATGCTGCCTCCCGCTTCCGCCGCTGAAGCCGGTTTCCGCTGCAGCCTCAGGATTGTGAACGACAGCCCTGCGGATATGGCAATACAGATTGCCCCTGCGATATAAACCATGCGAATGCCGAGCGTATCCGCGATAAGACCAATAACTGCAATCGATACACTCGTTACCGTTGATAATAAGATATCCCGAGAAGCATATATTTTCGGCAGCATCTCCTGATCCACACTGGATTGAAGAGCAGTTTGCTGCGCCACATCCCTCAGCTGATAGGCCGGCCCCATTGCAATGCATAGGATTAGAGCCACAACCGGGATACTGTTCAGGCCGTACCACAAAGTAAGCAGACTGAATACCGCTGAACCCGCAGCCATGCAGAATATCAGATTTTTCTGAATGAAGGAAGACAGCAGCAGCACCAGCAAACCGCCGAGAATAGCGCCGACGTAATAACTGGCATTAATAAATCCCCACCAAGCCTCGCCTTGATGGAGCACTTCCTTTACGTACACCAGCGTGATCGCTCCCACCCAGATGGTTCCGGCTATCCCCTCAACCATATCCATGATCGTGACGATTCTTAACGTAGGCATTCTCCACAGATAGAACCAGCCTTCACGGATTACTTCCCAGCTTGGTTTCCCTCGTCCGGCTTCAGCAGGAGCTTTCGTCTGCATGGATCGAGCCGCAATCCAAAGACACAATACGGATAGCCAGATGAGCGTGCAGCTCATGATTAATGTCGGCATATGTCCGTACCGTATGACCAGAAAACCTGTAAACGTGTATCCGGCAATCTGCAAGGATTGGCTGGTCACGGATAACGAGCTGTTGGCCTTGACCAACCGGTCAGCAGCAACCATTCTTGGTACCATGGACTGGATCAGCGGGTTCCCCCATCCTTCGGTAAACGCTATGAACAAAATGAAGATACACAATATCGCGACCTGGGATGATATGTACGGGAACAAGACAACCAGCGTGGTCAACAGCAGGGCTTTCAGAACTTGAAGCCTCAACAGCAGCTTGGAGAAGCCGAATTTCTCCATGACGAGCGGAGCCGTAAAGCCGGCGGCAAACCGCGCCACTGCGTTAAACAGCGGGAACAAGCCAGCAATAAAAGCCGAACCGGATTCCTGATACATAAAGGTAGTCAGCACCATGATATAGACAACGCCTGCCAGCGAAATGCTGGAGTGAGCGGTCCAATAATATAAAAAGCCACCTTTTTTCATGTCACACCCTATCCTATCGTGCTGATCTTTTTCTATTAGTCATAACATAGGTTGTAAGTTTCTGTAAAGCTAATGAACCATTCCCGTTCTAAAAAAGCCTGCTCCCATGATCCATCCATGAGAACAGGCCTTTGACTATACGTTATTTTCTATGAAGCACTAACGGTGATCGACCAACGGTCTTCCCCCGGATACGGGCAGCGTTTGTCTTTCAGCTTTGCGGCAATCTGTACGATGCATCCGCACAGCGTACACGTGGTGTCTCCTTGCAGCTTAGGGCATGTGAAGCACGCACGAAGACGGGCATCATATGCTTCATCCGGCACGCACCGGTCCGATGAGAACATCGGGGAGGACAGCACCCGCGTGATCTGCTCATCGCTGACCCGGTAATCGTCATGACAACCTTTACACCGATTATCCGCCATGACCTTCGTTTATTCCGCCGTGATCTCGAGAACGGTAACGGACATCGGCGCCAGCTTCGCACGCAGTACGTCGCCTTCCTGTTCAAATGCAGTGAATGCAGCCGGCTTGAGAACCTCTGGCGATTCAAAGGTGTTATGAGCGTCCAGCGAATCGGCGGCAAGCTGCCGGCCTACGATTTGCTTCACCCCACCGCTTAATCCCCGAAGCTGGATCTTCACGTCGCTCTGCTCCGCGTGACTTACATTACACAGGCTTACATGGATTTTGCCGGCTTCATCCCTGGAGGCCGTCACGGATACTTGCGGAATCTTCTCGCCATTCATCTCATAATCGGCCCCGCTGTGATGGGTAGCCAATCGTTCGGCATCCTGATGCACTTTGTACATATCAAACACATGATAGGTCGGGGTAAGGATCATCTTCTCGCCTTCGGTCAAAATGACGGACTGCAGGACGTTGACGATCTGGGCGATGTTTGCCATCACCACCCGATCGTTATGCTCGTGGAAAATATTCAGCGTCAAACCCGCCACCAGGGCATCACGGATCGTATTTTGTTGGTACAGGAAGCCGGGGTTCGTGCCGGGCTCGACATCAAACCAGGTGCCCCACTCATCCACGATGAGCCCAATGCGCTTATTAGGATCATACTGATCCATAATCGCCGAATGTCTCGTAATCAATTCATCCATATGGAGCGCTTTCTTCATGGTGGTGAACCATTCCTGTTCGCTGAATCCGGTAGCAGGTCCTTTGCCTGTCCAGAATTCGCCCGGAACCGTGTAATAATGAAGGCTTATGGCATCCATGTACGGATGCGCTTCCCTCATGACGATTTCCATCCAGCGGTAATCGTCCACATTCGGGCCGCAGGCAATTTTGTAGATCTTGTTCTCGCCATAGTTGCGGACGTAAGTCTGATAGCGTCTGTACAAGTCCGCATAATATTCCGGCCGCATATTGCCCCCGCAGCCCCAGTTCTCGTTCCCAACTCCAAAATATTTCACGTTCCACGGCTTCTCGCGGCCATTCTCCTGACGCCATGCGGCCATCGGCGACACGCCGTCAAAGGTCATGTATTCAACCCATTCCGACATCTCCTGAACGGTGCCGCTGCCGACATTGCCCGATATGTAGGGCTCGCAGCCCAAAAGCTCGCAGAGACGCAGGAATTCGTGCGTGCCGAAATGGTTGTTCTCCACAACGCCGCCCCAGTGCGTATTGACCATCTGTTTCCGATTCTCCCGCGGCCCGACGCCATCTTTCCAATGGTATTCGTCGGCAAAACAACCGCCCGGCCAGCGCAGAACAGGTATATTCAGCTGTCTCAACGCATCCAGCACGTCATTGCGGATCCCTTCCGTATTGGGTATCGGCGAATCCTCGCCCACCCAGATTCCTTCATAAATGCAGCGGCCCAGATGCTCGGAGAAATGTCCATAAATATTGCGATTGATTTTCCCTTTGGATACGTCCGAATGAATGGTAATAACCTGACTCATGACTTTTTCCGCTCCTCGCTATTATTTTATAGATACTTATATGAAACAGTTTATAAATCTTTAAAACAATGATATCGATCAATTCCGATTCCGTCAACCAATAATTTAAACGCTTTCATAAAATAACCTTATTTTTCGTACAAAAAAAGACCAGCCCAAGCCGATCTTTCGATCCAGCTTTGAGCCAGTCCTCTTTAACGCGCGGCCCGATTTAAAAACTCGCGGGTCCGCTCCATCTTCGGCTGGTTAAATATTTGATCCGGCGTTCCGGCTTCGACTACTTGTCCGTGATCCATGAAGATGATCCGGTCCGCCACTTCCTTGGCAAAACTCATCTCATGCGTCACGATCACCATTGTCATGTGCTCCTCCGCCAGCTGCTTGATGACGGCCAGCACCTCGCCGGTCAGCTCGGGATCCAGCGCCGATGTCGGTTCATCAAACAGCATGATGTCCGGATTCATCATGAGCGCCCGAGCAATGACCACGCGCTGCTTCTGACCGCCCGACAGATTTCCGGGATATACATCCGCTTTATCGGACAAACCGACCTTCTGCAAAAGTGCGGCGCCGTTCGCTCTAACTTCTTCTTTGTTTTGTTTCTTGACATGTTTGGGCGCGAGGCCCAGATTCTCCTGTACCGTCAGATGCGGAAACAGGTTGAAGTGCTGAAATACCATGCCCATGCGGGACGTGATCGCTTTGATCTGCGGCGAACTGGAGTATACGCCGTCCTTCACCAAATACTGATCCTGCACCTTGATCGATCCGCCGTTGATTTCCTCCAAATGCACCAGGCTGCGGAGCATGGTGCTCTTTCCCGAACCGGAAGGCCCGATGACGGCAATCACTTCATTCTTCTGAATCTCAAAGCTGACGTCCTTCAGCACGTTCAGCGAGCCGAAGGATTTTTTCATATGGGTTACTTCGATAATTGCCATTGCGCGACAGTCCTTCTATTCATATTTGAATCGGCGTTCCAGATATTTAAACAGCAGCGTTAACACAAGCGTCATCAGCAGGTATATCACGCCCGCAATAACAAACGGCATAATCGTGAAATCCCGATTGACCGCCGTATACGCGAAGTGCAGCAGCTCCGGTACCGCCACCGCATACAGCAGCGCCGTATCTTTTACCAGCGTAATGGATTCGTTGGATACCGCAGGCAGGGCTACGCGGAACATCTGGGGCAGAATTACTTTCGTGGTCGTCTGCCAGCGGTTCAAGCCCAGCACCTTAGACGCTTCATATTGCCCCTTGTCAATCGCCAAGAGGCCTCCGCGGAAGATTTCCGCAAAATAAGCGGCATAGTTCAGCACGAATGCCAAGCATGCGGCTACAAAACGATCCAAAACGAGATATTCTCCGATCACCGGCAGCACCGGCAGCCCAAAGCAGAAGAACAGCAGCTGCAGCAGCAGCGGGGTGCCTCGAAAAACATATATATAGGCATTGGCCAACCAAGCCAGCGGCTTGATTGCGCTTCGAACCATTAACGTGAACACAAACCCGAGCGGTATGGAGGCCAGAATGGAAATCAAGAACAACAGGATCGTGGTCTGCGCGCCCTCCAGCATCGGTTTGCCGATTTGAACGATGTAATCCATACTCATATCTGCTTAACTCCTAATGGAAAAACTTCCGGAATGCTGAAGTTCTCCGATGATTTCATTGTACCGACCGATTGGAACAGAAAACCGGAGCCTTTGGTCAAAGTCCGGTTTCTTGGAATACCTATGGGGAGGTTGGATGACCAACCTCTTGGGAATGCTTACTTCAACACTTTGTCTTCCCCGAACCACTTCTCGGAAATCTTGGCGGCCGTGCCGTCGGCATTCATTTCGTCCAAGGCTTTCTGCAGGCTTTCCAGCAGTTCCTCATTGCCTTTCTTAACTCCGATCCCGTACTGCTCCGGCGCCAGGGACTCCTCCAAAATCTTGTACGTTCCTTCTTCCTTGGACATGTAGTATTTCATGACCACTTCGTCAATGATCACAGCCTCAACGCGTCCATTCTTCAAATCACTCAGAGCCAGCATGTTATCAGGAAATTCGTTGATTTTCTTCACCTGCGTGTGAATCTCGTTGGCACTTAACGCATCGGCAGCCGAGGATAGCGACTGCAATCCGACCTGTTTGCCGGCCAAATCGCCGATCGTTGCGATATCCGAATCGTTCAGCACCGCGACGACCTGACTGTTCTCCAGATAAGGCTTGGTGAACAGCACTTTCTCCTTGCGCTCATCGGTGATGGTGTAACCGTTCCAGATCAAGTCAATGCGGCCGCTGCTAAGCTCGGATTCCTTCGATTTCCAGTCAATTGGCTGGAACTTGACTTCCTTGCCCATTTTCTCGGCGGCTGCGCGAGCATAATCAATATCAAAGCCGACAATTTCATTGCTCTCGTCGCGGAATCCCATGGGCGCGAACTTGTCGTCAATTCCGACCACCAGCTCATTCCCCCCGCTTGCCGAGCTCGAACAGCCGACGACAGTTAATAAAAGCATGAAGCCTGCTAACACGGATGTTATCTTTTTCACCAAAAAATCCCCCTCGTAGACGTTAAGCGCAGTCATATCCTGGGATCTGCATCAATCCTTGTCCTATGCATAACTGCTTTTTCACTTTAATACGTTATCAAGACTCCATGATAGCATATTAGCAGAGAAGAGTCGATAGTTTCATAGAATGGCCACTTTTCACCATCCCAATGAAATTTATGTATTTTCATCCTATTTTAAGGTTATTTTAAGGATGAGTTCAGTTTAGCGGGAAAGAATGATGGACTGTAAGACCAACAACACGAAAGGCGGTAAACAACAATGACAACCCACTTGAAGTCAGTGAAGCGGCTGGTGCTGCTCGCCATCGCTGTAGTCATGGGCCTCGCTTATCTTCCCGTCTCGGTTTCGGCGGAACCGATCGGACAGCAGTCGGAATCACCGGCTGTTCCTTCGACCAAGGACGAACGCGGGCAACATAAACCCGGCCATATGTTCAAGGCCATCTCCGAGTTTCTGAAGCTGGAGCCGCAAGTTCTCCGGGATAAACTCAAAACCTCGACCCTCGCGGAAATAGCCAAAGAGCAAGGCGTATCGCGGGATGCCATGAAAGCCAAGATCATGGAGCTGCTGAAGGAGAAAATCGCTTCGCATCCAAAGCAGCTGGGCAAATCCATCGATTACTCCGCAGCGGCGGATAAGCTGCTTGACGCCAAGGGCGGATGGCACAAGCAGCGGATGCATCAGCGGCACGGCCGGCTGATCTCGGATAGCGACGAGCTGGCCAAGCTGCTGAAGACAACGCCGGACCAACTCAAAGCATCGCTGCAATCCGGAAAATCGCTGGCCCAGATCGCGAAGGAGCAAGGTATATCCGTCCAGTCCGTCATTGATCAGCAAGTCCAGGCACTAACGAAGCGCCTGGATCGGAAGCTGTCCGAGGGCAAGGTGACGAAGGAAGAATACGAGGAACGGAAATCCAAGATTGCACCCTTCGTCAGCGACGTGGTCAACGGTAAAATCAAACCGATGAAGCACCAGCACTACAGCAAAGATGCCGGTTAACGCTTGCCGTTAGGCTTAGAACAAACATAAGAGCCGCCCATCGGTAGGATTAACCGAAATGGAGCGGCTCTTCATCAGTTCGCTTCTCTATTTTTCATGATGAATTAAGGGACATACTGTTGGATGATCTTCACGACGACGCCGTCTTCAACCGTGATATGAAACGGAAACCATTTCATGTCCACGATATCATCCTTTTTGTAAATGTCCGCGAATTTGCTCAGGCTCACCGGCTGATTCCAGGAAATCTGGGCATCCTCATATCGTCCGGTATGGTCGTACAGCTGGAGCAGCACTTCTGCATCGTCCGCTACTGGAAGTTCGATATGCTCTTCCGTATCGTTCACGATATAATAACCGTCGGGGGCCTCGGTCATCTCAGGGTCCTGCTCCCGTTCGCGGAACACCTGATTCGCTTCCTCCCCCTCGTACCACTCGATAGGATCTACTAGAAGAAAGACCTTGCCGTCTTTGATCTCCAGTCCGTTTATGTAGGCAGCTTCCTGATTCGAAGCTTTCGGAACCGGCTCATAATTGTTGCCTGAGGCTACACCGACGGTTGTCATCATGATCAGGACAAGCAGCATCATTGCTCCCAATTTCCAAGCCGATCTCTTCATCTTCTCATCGCTCCCTCTTCATACTTCTATTGATAGATTAGATTCGTACCACTTTCTACCACGGAATCCGACTCAACAAACATTAATGGTCATTAACCCATTTCTTGGGATTTGAAACACGTATGTACTTGCGGTTCCTATTTCTTTCCTTCATTATACGAATCGCCGCCGTAAAAAGGATGTCATTTCGATGTAAATTCATTACAATATTTCAATGTTCGTAAGCGCTTCGTATAGATTCGAGCGGTCCTGCATGATGCAGAATCCGAGAAAACAGCCAAACAAATACAAGCCCGCCCCGCTGATTCCTCAGTCGATGGTCAGGCTTGTTCCTATAACCAGCTATTATTGGTTGAATGCTTCGGTCAGAACCGGAACGATCTGCGATTTACGGGAAACCACGCCTTTAAGAAGCGCCTTGTTCTCCGACAGAGATACGTTGTACGCTTTTTCCACGGCTTTGGACTCTTTTCCGAGCGCCAGCGCGATGGAATCGTTGTTCAAGATGTCCGTCACCACGAAGACAAACAAGTCCAGGTTTTTGTCCGTAATAATCGATTGAATCGCATCCTCGAGTTCTGCTTGGCGGGACAATACATCATTCGTATCCACCGCGTTGACTTGGGCGATTTCGACTTTGGCGCCGCCCATTTGGAATTCCTTGGCATCGAGGGAGATCAATTGAGCAATGGTTTTGTCGCTCAGATCGGCACCTGCCTTGAGCATGTCCAAACCATAGCTGTCGGCATCCACGCCGGCGATTTCAGCCAGCTCGCGAGCAGCAGCCACATCCTCGTCCGTGCAGGTTGGAGATTTGAACAAGAGGGAGTCCGAGATGATCGCAGACAGCATCAAGCCGGCAATTTCTTTGCGAACGGCTACGCCCTTCTCCTTATAAATCTTGTTCAGGATGGTAGCAGTGCAGCCGACAGGCTCCGCACGGTAGTACAGCGGATGGCTTGTCTCAAAATTAGCGATGCGGTGATGATCGATAACCTCGATTACGCGAACCTGATCAATGTCGCTGGCGCTTTGTTGACGCTCATTATGGTCCACGAGAATGACGTCCTGCGCTTCGTTTGCAACCGTCTCAACGAGGCGAGGCGCCTCTACTTTGAAGTAATCGAGCGCGTACTGCGTTTCGCCGTTTACGTCGCCAAGACGCACGGGCTCGGCCGAAAGACCAAGCTGATTCTTCAAGTCAGCATATGCAATAGCAGAGCAGATGGTGTCCGTATCCGGATTTTTGTGTCCAAAAATTAAAGTTTTAGCCATATTTAATGCCCCTCTCGCAACATGAATTTCATCGTTTATACCAATAAACAGATGATCACCTATCTGATTATAGCGTTAAATTCTACTTATTCCAATTCCTTTACAGAGATTATTTTCGGACAGCGTTTATACCAATACAATCTCCGGTTCCGGAACGAACCCGAAATGGTTGTTGATCGACTCCGAAATCAGATTCATCAAGTACAGAATGTCCGTGGCCTTTGCATGCTTCTGGTTCAGAATCATGTTGCCGTGGTGCGGAGATATGATGGCGCCTCCGTATTCGGTCCCCTTCATATTCAGCTGGTCCACGAGCGAGCCTACGGCTACCCCGTAATCGTAATTGTTCTTGAATACGGAACCGCAGGACGGATAGTCGAAATGGCGCTTACTCGTCCGGTACTTGATGATGTCGAGCATCGACTGCGGCGTCTCGATTCCCCTTCCGGCCAAAGCATGGACCTCGCCCAGAAAGAACGAGAAAAAGGACGGCAGCGAGGAAGGATGGCTGCCGCGGCTCTTCCACTCCGTGAGCAGGGCCGAAGTCGAATGGATCTGCTCCTCCGAGCTGACCGGAATGTTGAGATCGGCGCCTACGATGATCCATGGATGCTGCTGGAAGATGGATTGCTTGTATGCAAATAAACAATCCCCCGCCGCAATGGACTGCACCTTCAGGCCCGGATCCATCGTATCGATATAATATACTGTATCCAGGATATCGCAGATTTGGCGCGCATTATATTTGGCGTTCATATAGATGCCGGCGCCTACGCAGCCCGGCAGCAAAAAAGTAAAGTCGAGCAAATCGGTTCCGCCCATTAACCCCATCAAGGAAAGCAGGGACATCGGCGTTCCGGATGAAACGTACCATTTGTCTCCCGAAACCTGCAGCTCCACCAGGTTTTTGAGCGAGATAAACACCAGATCGCGTTTCGGTTCGTCCGGGAACAGGATGTTGGAGCCCATTCCGAAAATGTACCAAGGCAACCCGTGTTTTTTGCAATCCTGCAGAAGATCCGCCAAGTCGGCTGCCGTTTCAGGCATGGCCAGATAATTGGCTGAGCCGCCGATCCCGTACGTCGAAAAGGCAGACAGCTCCACATTGCGCTTGCACAATCGGTCAATAGCAGATGTATGTAAAGTCATCGCAGTCATGTCACTCCCTATTCTTCACATTAGGCACAACAATCCTTACTAAATGTGGGGATGTTACATCATTATGATCCAACTACTCGGGTGGTGTCAATCTGGGGCGAAATCCTGGCCATATAGCAAAAAATCCCTGGATTACGGCCTGTAGACCGTAACCAGGGATTCATTCATCATCCGATGATCCGTTACCAAGATTTATTCGAGGAAATCCTTGAGACGCTTGCTGCGGCTCGGATGACGCAATTTACGGAGCGCCTTCGCTTCGATCTGGCGGATGCGTTCACGCGTTACGCCGAACACCTGCCCCACTTCTTCCAGCGTACGGGTCCGTCCGTCCTCGAGTCCAAAGCGAAGCCGAAGCACGTTCTCTTCACGCTCGGTAAGCGTATCGAGCACTTCCTCCAGCTGTTCCTTCAGCAGCTCGAAAGCCGCTGCATCTGCCGGTGCCAACGCATCCTGATCCTCGATGAAATCGCCCAGGTTGGAGTCGCTTTCCTCTCCGACAGGTGTTTCCAAGGACACGGGTTCCTGGGATACCTTCTGGATCTCGCGCACTTTCTCCGGCGAGATGTCCATCTCCTTGCCGATTTCTTCCGGCGTCGGTTCGCGCCCCAGCTCCTGAAGGAGCTGTCTGGAGACACGCACAAGTTTATTGATCGTTTCCACCATATGCACCGGAATCCGGATGGTTCTGGCCTGGTCGGCGATCGAGCGGGTTATCGCCTGACGAATCCACCAAGTGGCATAGGTGCTAAACTTAAAGCCCTTGGAGTAGTCGAATTTCTCCACCGCTTTGATCAAGCCCATGTTGCCTTCCTGGATCAGATCGAGGAACTGCATTCCCCGACCGGCATAGCGTCTTGCTATACTAACAACGAGACGAAGATTCGCTTCGGCCAAACGGCGTTTCGCTTCCTCATCTCCCTCCTCTATACGTTTGGACAGTTCCACTTCTTCATCGGCTGAGAGGAGGGGAACACGACCGATTTCTTTCAGGTACATGCGAACTGGATCGCTAATCTTGATGCCTGGCGGAAGCGAGAGATCGTCGTGAACCGAAAAATCCTCTGTTGGAGAATTAGCCGATTTCTCTGTATCCGTAACCTCGCGTTCCAATGCAAAATCCGCACTCTGACGGTTCTCCATTCTATGCCCCCCTGTTGACAATCCCATATTTTCATGCTAATCTAGCATTAGATCATTATGACATTAAACCAATAGTTATTTATCCTTCATTCTAGCATATTTTATAGACTATATCAACTTCTAATATATTCTAGTCCGTTGTACCCGATCTCAACTCTGAGATCGGGTTTTTATATTTTCCTATTACATATGTTACGTTTACTTCATTTGATCTAGTACTGCTTTCGTATGCTGATTTAACGGCTGTATATCGGGAGCCTTCACGGGATCATCGCTTAGCTCATATTTGTGCTTTAGCTCAAGCGTCGCCCTTACCCGGTCGTTCAGCATCTCCTCCGGGATCACGCCGCTCCGCACAGCCTTGGTCAATGCCTGGATGACGGCTTCCTCCAGCGCATATTCATGTCCGATCAGTACCATATTGCTTCCTGCGACGACGGACTTCACCGAAGCTTCACCTACGTCCGTGCTGCCGGATATCGCGCCCATTGTCATGTCGTCCGTTATGACAACTCCCTTAAACCCCATCTCTTCCCGTAACAAATCGTTGATTACGGGCTTCGAGTACGAGGATGGCGTATCCGGATCGATGCTCTTCATGAGCAGATGCGCAACCATGACCACATCGGCGCCTTCATTAATCGCTTGTTGAAACGGAACCAGCTCCATTTCATGCAGACGTTTCAAGTCATGTTCCACCACAGGCAAACCGAGGTGGGAATCGACCGAAGTGTCGCCATGCCCTGGAAAATGCTTCACGACGGGAACGACTCCCTTCTCCTGTATCCCCTTCATGGAGGCAATCCCATGCTTGGTTACGGTCTCCGCCGTAGTGCCAAAGGATCGATCGCCGATGACCGGATTGTTCGGGTTGCTATGAATGTCCAGCACCGGGGCGAATACCATATTAAGCCCGAATCCCGCAACCTTCTGCGCGATCAGGCCGCCAACGCGCTTCGTGAGCGCTAGATCCCCCTTGCTTCCGACTTTGCCGCTTGACGGCAGCTTTACATATTCCTCGGGAAAACGCGTAACCCGTCCGCCCTCCTCGTCTATACTCAGCCACAGGGGCACCGGATTGGCAGCATTGGCTTCCTTCAGATCATTGAGCAGCTTTACCGACTGCTCTACGCTCTCTATATTGTCTTTGAAGAGGATAAACCCGCCCACATGGTGATCCTTCACCAATTTACGCGAAGTTTCATCGATGGCCGTTCCTTCAAGTCCGACCAGTACCAGCTGGCCGATCTTCTCCTCGACGGTCATGTCGTTCATAAGCTCAGTGATCTCATCTTCGGTTTCGTTCGGAGGCAGGCTGCCGTCCTCGCTTTCATTGCCGGCACTGCCTGATGGAGGCTCGGTTTCATTGTCATTCTCTTGAGAAGGCGGATTCTGGTCCTGTCCTACCTCCGATGGCGAAGTTCCTTGGCCATCATTGCCCGCATTCCCCGTCTCCGAACGGCCCTGGCAACCTGCCAGAACCAGCAGCAGGATGACAACCAGCATCGTTAAGCCCATCCATGGTGTTCTTCGCTTCAACATGGTCACCTTCCTTCATGTTCACACTACTGTATTCGCCCTCTGTTCCGCAGAGTCCTTCCATCATAACATGATTTCGTTAAGGTCCAAAACGAACCACAACGAAAGCCCCCCGTTGCAAAACAAGAAGAAAAGAGCCGCAGCGATGGCGGCCCTTCTCTTCTATTTAAGCAGTCCGAGCTGACGGGCCTGCTCCTCCGTCAATATAAACTGCTCCGTCTCCCATACTTCATCCTCGTCCGTTCTTCCGAACATCAGCATGATATCGTCCCATATATTCTTTTGCATCGCCTCGGCTTGCGTGATAATAACCTTCATGACTGCCTCATTCCTTTCCTTGGGTTCATCCCTACTATTACATAATAAAACCATGGAGGGCAGAATAGAATCGATAAGCAAAGCAAAAAACCTGCAAATAGTATCTGCAGGCTGGGGCTGAAGTATAACTAAGAATAGGCAGGATGGTGTTTAATCCATGACATGGCAATGGTGCCTTCGCCTGCATGGATGCCTGCAACAGGGATAAAGGTCATGATTTCGGTCTTAAGCGACGGATGAGCCCCGCTGATTTCCTTCTGGATCTCTTCGGCCTCTTCCACGTTGTTCGCGTGCATGATGCACACCTTCTTAATTTTCTGTATGTCTGTTTTCATGATATCGATCATTTTCTGTTTGGCTTTCTTGAACGTCCGGATCTTCTCCTCCACAATGACTTTGCCTTCGTCAAAACGGAGCAGCAGATGTATGCGGAGCAAATTGCTCAGCAGCAGCTGCGTACCGGACACCCGGCCGCTGATATGAAGTCGATGCAGGCTTGCCGGTATGAGATAGAACGACATGTTGTGCACCATGGACTGAATTTTATCCTTAATCACCTGTACGGTATCCCCCTGGCTGTGCCAGTGAATGCCGGACATAATCATTTCGCGCACCGGAAACGCCCCCGCTTGAGAGTCGATGCCAACCACGGGTACCTCGGCAATCTCGGCCGCCTGCAGGGAAGAATTCAAAGTTCCGCTGAGCTCCGAAGAACAGTGAATCGCAATAATATCGTCATACTTCACTTTCAGGGTTTCGTAAAGCTCAATGAATTCTCCGATGGGAGGCTGGGAACTGCTGACTTTCGGCTCGTCTTTCATCCGTTCATAAAAGGCTTCTGCCGATATGTCGATTCCTTCCCTATAGGCCTCTTGCCCCAGAATCAACCTCAAGGGCACAATGTAAATATGATGCTTCTTGGCGAATTCAGGGTCGATCGTGCTCGTGCTGTCGGTTACCCATGCAATGGATCTCATGTTCGTGTTCACGTCTCGCTTTCGTGTAGTAAGAAGTAGGAATGGAAGCGATTTAAGCCGCTCATTTCATCATATCTTACCCTTGCGGCGCATTGCAAATGGAAGGGGGATGGTTTCACGTCCTACGCCTGGGTTCGCCACACAAAAGCCTTATTTTCTGTCTCCGTTGTACCCTTTTTCCCCAAAAGGTTCCAGCCGTTCGATCCAATAGGCTTCCCGCTTGCTGACCGCTCCCTTCAAATCGAAGAACGGGTCTTCCTTCGGCTCAATCTTCTCCAGGATCTCAAAAACAAACGCATCCTCTCCAAACTCCTTCCAATCCTGCTGAAGCGGCTTGTTGTAGCTTGTCCCCATCTGCAGCTCGAAGCGCTTGCCGTTCATGGTTTTCAGATTGTTCGTTCCGGCGACGAATATTTTCCCGTTCTTCGTGTTCCGGATTTGATACACGCCGGCTTCAATCTTGATCTCCTTGTACATCTGATTCAGTTCCTGTCTGCGATTCATGGCCTAAACGCCTCCTTCTTGCTTTCATTTATGTCGTTAGCCAGTACTGGCTTCCATCATCCTTGCGGTCCAAAAAACCATACTCGATCAAATATCGGCGAATGGTCACATAATCGGGGTTGTCTCTTCCGATCGTATCGTTGATTTCCTGCTCGGAATACAAGACATCGGGTTTGAAACGGGCGGCGATTTCGCGCAGCACGACGTACTTCTGCTTCTCTTTAAGCTTAAAAGTCTTCAACGGGCCATCGGTTCCATCGGGGAACGCCTTGGCCAGGATCGATTGCCTCTCTTCTTCCGTAACATTGTAGCGTTCATCGATCATTTTGGCCTGCTTGGGGATTTCCACGAACGCCGGAGCATGGCTGTCCTTTTCCTTCAACAGCTCCATCAAGGTAAGCAGCACCTTGGACTGCCTCTCCTTCTCTTTCAAGGCAAACCGGTGATTGCGTATCGTCGACGCGCTGCCGATGCCGAGCTCCTGCTGGACTTCCTTGTCGTTCATGCCTTGATAGAAGAGCTGCAGCAGCCGGTTCTGATGCTCGGTCAGTCCGGTCAGCTTCTTATCGAGGCCGGACAGATACTGAAACACGGAGCCATGCTCCCGGCGGATATGGACGGTCATGTATCGTTCCGATTCGTACAACACATCCTGATCCGGGTAGATGATCCCTTTCTCCAGCGCCTTGCCGCACAAGAGACATACCCATACGGGGCCTTCGTCGATATAGCCTTGTTTAAGTTCATCTATGGAAGCATTCCAGAAGCGTTCATTAAGGTCCATCGCACACACCACTTCCCCAAAAGTTATTTACATAGACATTTTATATTTTTGTCTATAACATGTCAAACAATCCCCACGACGACATAATATTTCTTCCTCCCTCCCGTGGAACCTGCTAGAATAGAGGTTGCTGCTGTAAAATTTAGGGGGTATCATCATGGGATTCATACAACAGTCGGCAAAAGAAATGCGTTCTTGGCCGCGCAACATCAAGCTGTTTTTTCTAGCTAACGTGCTGTATCAGTTCGGTACCGGCATGTTCAGCGTGCTCTACAATTTGTACATACAGGGCCTGGGTTATAATGACTCCATGAATGGAACAGTGGTCAGTATTCAATCCCTCGCCACGGCATTGATGTTTATCCCGATCGGCTTGATCGGCGACCGCGGAAGCCGCAAGCGAATCCTGGTCCTTGGCGCGTTGTTAAGCGGCGCCGGACTGATTGCGCGAGCTTTTCTGGCGAGTGAGTTCAGCTTGCTTGGTCTCGCGGTATACACCGGACTGTTCGCATCCTTTTTTCAGGTGCTGGCGATTCCGTTCCTGGCGGAAAATACGGCGAAATCGGCTCGCATGCGCATCTTTAGCATCCATGCCTCGCTTGTGCTTGCTTCTCAAGTGTTAGGCAGCATGGGAGGCGGCTTCCTGGCGGATGCCCTGCAGGCACTCGGCCTGAACAAGGTCGACAGCTTGAAAACAGCGCTGTTCATCGGCGGTTTGGCAACCTTTGCGGCATTTATCCCGCTCTTGTTCACGACCGACAAGAACTCCGCGCAGGCACGGCCGCTGGATTCACCCATCCCCGATCAACCCGTGCGGCCTGAAGGGGCACCTACCTCCTCCGGGATCGGAGATTTCAAAGTCATCGGGCAGTTTGCGCTTGCCCAGCTGTTAATCGGCCTCGGGTCCGGACTGGTCGTTCCTTATTTGAATTTGTATTTTACCAACCGTTTCTCGGTATCGTTATCCGCGGTTGGGATTCTGATATCGCTCGGACAAGTCATGACGATCGTATCCATGCTGATCGGCCCTACGCTGGTGAATCGGGTAGGAGCCGTTAAAGCCGTGGTTCTCTTTCAAGTCCTATCCTTGCCCTTCCTGTTGTTAACCGGCTTCACGAATGTCCTCCTCATCGCATCGGTCGGCTTCCTGTTCCGTCAAGCCTTGATGAATGCGGCCAATCCGATACAGTCGTCGATTCTGATTGATCGCGTACCGGATCACCGGAGAGGCATCGCCAATTCGGTCACGCAAACCGCCTTTATGCTCGGCTGGGCGACCATGGGGCCCGTGCAGTCGAAATTGGTCACCACTTATGGCAGTTACTGGGGATACGCGATCACCTTCTGCATTACCGGAACGCTGTACGTTGTTTCCTCGTTCCTATACTACCGAATGTTCCGCGAACGCAAGGGCAACGGTCTTTCCCCGGATGCTTCCGCTACTCTCTAGCCTCGACCCGCAGCGGTTTGACATGGGGCGGGACATCCCGTTCGCTTGCAGGAACGGTCCGGGCCTGAAAGCTTCCCTTATACCGGAAGACAGGCCCCCATATCGGATTGACCACCTCAACGGATATCCGATATAACTGATATTCGTCATCATACCATTCGCATACATCGGCCGTTCCGGTGAGCCACCGGGGAAATCGAAACTGCAGCCGCCCTTCATAAAACCTCTGCTCCCCCGATCGAATGCGAATTCCGCCATGCTCCGAGGCATCGATCCGAAGATCGACTGCCAAGTGCTGTTTGTTTCCCAAATAATCCACGACGCGGCTGCGCTGCGTGCTATAAATCATTGTGGCATCAAATCGTCTTTGAATGCCAGGAAAATCAAAACTACGGCACCACGTCACCGTTTCTCTTCCCCGGTCATCCCGATAAGCGTAGTTCTCAATTCGAAACGGGACCCCTTTCCCCCGGTTAGGAAACATGATATGCCGCATCGTACCTATATACAGCGGCAGCGCCGCCCATGGAGCGTACCAGATTTCTTCCATGATGCCTTCGCCGATCGAAGCGACGTTATCCTTGCTGTCAAACCCGAAGCGCTCCTGGATTTTAGGATGAAGCTTGTGAAACTGGCTTCCCAGCGCCTGTTCATAGATCGAGGTCATGTTCTTCCACTCCTTTGCCGGATGTATGCCTGCGGATCGGTCTTTGTCTTCGAACCGGACGGTAAGCGCTTGGCAAGTCCGATGCGGACAGCGAAGCCATGAAGCAGAACCCAATCATTGACCCGCTAAGCGTTAAAGGATTGAACGGGGCTTTCATTAACTCGGCATCCGTCATCCATGCTCCAAGCATCAAGATCGCAAGCAAGATCATGATCAGCCTGTACCACAACCGGTTCTTGTGAAAGAGCAATGTCAATAAACCGACGCCGATCTCGGCGATGCCGAGCAAGGTCAGCACCACCCCTTCCCGACCGGCTGCCAAACCCGACTGCCTCAGCAGATCAAGCTCTCCCGCTTCCGGGAACAGAAGCTTCGGAACCAGTCCTTCATAGCACCATAGAACGACCAGCATTAACACGCTTAAAGCGTGGATGATTGCCTTTTGGATCGTGACCGAAGGCGGAATATCCTTCTCGGCCCATAATCGGAGCACATCGAAGCTCCAAGCCGTCGCTGCGCCGAATAAAGGCCGAAACAGCAGCCGGTCAAACCAGGCCCCCGGCATGCCGAATCGCGTCCTGTAATCGTATTGGGTCGAGAAACGGACGACGCCGTTGCCGCTGTCGGCGTATTTCCAATAGCCGCTACCCTCCTTAACCAGGGAAATCCGCTGATCCGAGCGGAATCGCAGCACCGAGATCCGGTTCCCGGTCTTCGGGTGCACGGCCGTTTTCGTAGCACCCGTTCCCGTAACTTCCAGTCCGAATCCGATGCGGGTTTTATATAAAAACCGCTGGACGTCCGAATCAGCCCGCGGCAAATCATGAATCTCGGAAAAACGCAAATCCCATCGTTGATGTTGCTCGGGTCTCTGTGTCAATGACCACAATGTTTCCATATCCGTCTTGATGTCGAGTTCAACATAGATCGGATTTCTCTTCATGCGCACTCAGCTCCTAATGGATAACCCTTCTCGATGACAGCCGGGCCCCTCTATTTACAAGTCATTTTACCGCTGCGGGGGTTTCCCCGTTAGACCTCACTTTTATAGAACAAACGAAGAAGAGGTACTACGTTTCGTAGTACCTCTTCCATTTCTTCCATATGATCCGTCTTCCGTCCTGAAGCTAGTTGTCGTTCTCTCTCACGATCCCTTTTCGGCGGACCTTCTCCACGGCCTCCCTGCTGCTCCTCACCCCGAGCTTTTTCAGAATTTTATTGATCTGATTCTTGAGCGTGCTCTCGGTTTTGAACAGCTTCTTCTCCATTTGGGAATGGGTGTAACCCTCATCCAACAGATCAAACACTTCACGTTCCGCCGGCGTCAAGCTCCGCAGCTGTTCTTCCCGCTTGAGGCGGGCAAATTCCTTGAGCAGCACCTCCATTGATCCCGGTTGACGTACGGCGCTTCGGATTGCGGCCGGCAATTCCTCGAAATTCGATTTCTCAATGTAATTGACGGCTCCGGCCGTATAGGATTGCGTGATCACCAACTCGTCATCCAGCGAGGTCAGCATGATCACCTTGGCCTCGGGCTTTCGTTCAAGGATTTCTGCAGCCGCGTAGATGCCGTCGAGTCGGCCCGCCGTCAGCTGAATATCCATAAGCACGATATCGAAGGACAGGACTTGCGCCATCGCAATCGCTTGTTCGGGGGACTCGGCCGCGCCGACCACGATCATATCCTCCTGCGCATTCAGAAAAACGGTCATCGATTTAATCCAATCCGGATCATCCTCCACCAGAAAGACGTGTATTCGATTCAAGGCTCTTCCCTCCCGGATAAACGAATGATTTTGCTGCGGGGAAAATACAACGTGATCTCGGTACCGACCGCTTCGCGGCTCTCCAATCCCACGGAGCCGCCGCTTTTATTCATCACGTTGTACGCATAGGTAAGGCCAAGTCCGAAGTTTGACTTCCTGTGGCCCTTGGTGCTGTAGAACGGTTCAAACACAAGCGGCTGCTGCTCTTCCGGAATGCCCATGCCGTTATCCTTGACGGAAATCGCGGCACCCTTGCGGTCTGCCGTTACCGTCAACGCGATCACTCCTCCATCAGGCATCGCCTCGACGCTATTGCTTATGAGATTGCTGATCGCTTCCTTCAAGTGGACGGCATCCGCAAGCAGCCAGGGACGCTGTGTGCACAGCACCTTTAACTCGATGCCTTGACTGCGCAGCCGTTCCTGTTCGCGAAGCTGCAGTTCAGCAAGCAGCTGATCCGCGCGGACAGGCTGTTCCACCAGCTTAAACGCCTTCATCTGCTGCTGCATGCGCCCTGTCATCGCTAACAAATGCTTGGAAGCGTTAGCGATGACATCAAGCTGCTCCAGGGCCGTTTCGTTATCCGGCGACAGCAGCCGCTTCACGTTATCGGTGCTCATGGCGATTTTCCCGACCTCGTTCTTGATGGTATGATTCAGCATCGTTGTACCCGAGCTGACCGCTTGCATCGTGCGATCCAGCGGATCGCGCTCGAATTTCAGGCGAACGCCCAGTACGCCGTACACAAAGGTGCAGATGACGGCAACGCCCATCGAATACAGAATAAACAGGGACACGTACCGGAATGAATCGTAACCGGGCCAGATGACATTCCCTACATTTATCAACAGCATCACACCAAGCAAGGTTGGCACCATAATCCAGGTGGTAATCCACATGCTTTTGCGTTTCTGCGGGTTCTTCTCAGAGGATAAGGCTCCAATGAGCAGAGCGCATGCAGCAACATAATACGGGCCGGTCCATACGAACAGCCATCCGTAATGAATCTGGTAATCTTTCGTAAGGAGCACCTGGACCAGCATCGCGAACACAGGCAGCAGCAGGCCTATTTTGAGATCGCGTTTTCTCCTATGGTGCCGGGGCCTTCCGGTATACACCATGCAAAATATCAACACGCCGTAAGGTGTCAGGGTATGGTTGAGGAATTGAATCCACGGCCCGTACGCGGCCGAAATAAAACCGGTAGGCGCTAGCCAGTCCGTCAACCCTCCGATCCCTGCACTCCACAGAAAAAAAGCCGCCCAGCGGTTTACCTCGCTTCGAGGCTGATTGAACAGCAGCACGGCCGCTGCAGTCCAAAGCGCGAACACATAATACATCAAATCGCATCGTTCCATTCTCTTCCCGAATATAGTTTCATCCTACCATAATTGCGCCAGCAGGGGGACCTCCCTCCTTGCCCATGCCCAGGAAATAAAGACCACTGATACATGAAATGGTTTCCTTCTTCAATACCGTCATTTTACATTGCGAAAACATTCAGTTTACATTCAGCCGCGCTTAAGAAAGATATCAGGAACGATTGGTAGGATAGATCTCGTAAGCAAACAAGCATTCGAAAGACAGAGAGAAACGAGGTGGAAACATGACAACCCCATTAAAATACCGGAACGAGCTGAAGTTCTTCGTGAATCTTCACCAATATCGGATCATCTGCCAACGATTGAAGAATCTGGTGACCTACGATCAACATGCCGGACCCGCCGGGGAATATCACATTCGAAGCTTGTACTTCGATGATATCAATAATAAAGCCCTATACGAGAAGCTGGCGGGCGTCCGGGATCGGGTGAAATACCGCATCCGTATTTATAACGTAGCCGACGACACGATCCATTTTGAGAAGAAAATCAAATTCCGGGATTACATCGCCAAGCTGAAGGAGCCGCTCACAAGGGAGATGACCGATCAGATTTTGGCCGGACGATACGACTGTCTCTATCAACCGGATAAGCCTTTGATGATGGAGCTGTACCACGAGATGAAGCATAAGCTGCTGCGGCCCAAGGTCATTGTCGATTATGTCCGCGAGCCTTACGTCTGCGCTAACGGAAATGTGCGGATTACGTTTGACAAGGAGCTGAGAACCGGCCTGCACTCCATGGAACTGTTCAATCGAAACCTGCTGCCGATCCGGGCGATCGATGAGAATCTGATCATACTCGAGGTCAAATACGACGAGTACATTCCGGATTACATCAAAATCGCGCTGCAGTTGGAAGGCCTCAACCGACAATCGGCATCCAAATATGTAATGTGCCGTAAATTTCTGAAATATAACACATGGGAGGATCAATAGTTCATGAACACCACATCGACTTCAAGCAATACGAACACCACCAATTTTTCGGATATCGTCAAAAAATCCGTCATGGAAAATTTCGTATCCGACATCAGCATCGCCAAAATTTTGATCACGCTCGCCGTTGCCTTTGTTATCGGGCTGTTTATTTATCTGCTCTATAAAAGGGTCTTCAGCGGCGTTCTGTATTCCAAGAGCTTTAACGTGTCACTGATTGGGATGACGATGATCACGGCCGTTGTCATCATTGCCATCAATTCGAATCTCGTGCTCTCGCTCGGTATGGTCGGCGCGCTCTCCATCGTCCGTTTCCGCACGCCCATTAAGGACCCAACCGATCTGATCTTCCTGTTCTGGGCCGCGGTTGCCGGGATCGTAACCGGAGCCGGATTCTACACGCTGGCTGCCATCGGCTCCGTCGTTGTAGGTCTTATCCTGTTCTTCTTCATTAAGAAAGCGACGGTCGATACCCCTTACCTGCTGGTCGTCCATTGCGATAACGAGCAGGCCGAGCAAGCCGTTCAAGGACAAGTCGGTCAGGCTGTGAAGCGTTACAACCTGAAGCAAAAAACCGTGACGCCAGGCAGCATCGAGCTGACGCTGGAAGTACGGCTGCGCGATGCCGAAGGCCAATTCGTGAACAAGCTGTCCCAGCTGCAGGGCGTTCAACATGCGGTTCTGATCAGTTACAGCGGCGATTATGTATCCTAAGTCAGGCGGTGGTCAGAAATGATGAAGAAAAGAACGACAGTCCTGCTGTCCCTTGCGCTGGCCATAATCCTTCTGCTCACAGCCTGCCAATGGACAACCCAGGTTGCCGGGACGGCTGCAAGTTCTGAGAACGATGGCCTGCAGGAGCAAATCGATTCCGCGGTTTTTCCGAAGGACAAGGTCATTGACGTTAAAATCACGATCGACGAAGCGGATTTCCAGGATATGCTGGACAACGCCAGCGCTGAAGAATACAAAGAAGCGTCTGTCAATTACAACGGCATGCAATTTGATCATGTCGGCGTTCGCACCAAAGGCAATTTAAGCCTGCGCAGCGTGGTCAATTCCGATTCCGACCGCTACAGCTTCAAGATTTCCTTTGACGAATATCTCAATCAAACCTTGAACGGGATCAGCAAAATCAATCTGAACAACAACTACAGCGACGCCTCGTATATGCGGGAATTCCTGACCTACGAGCTGGCGGAATCCGTCGGTCTGCCGACACCCGGCTTCTCTTACGTCAATGTATACGTTAACGATGAATTATGGGGCTTCTACCTCGCAATCGAACAGATTGGCGATTCTTATCTGCAGCGTCATTTCGATCATTCGTACGGCGCATTATACAAAGCCCAGATGACAGGCTCGGGCAGCGATCTGGCTTGGCTCGGCAGCGACCCCGATTCGTACACCGGGCTTGTCATGAAATCCAAGTCCTCCAATGACGATGTGTTGATCGACATGCTCGACGAGCTGAATAACGGCACCGATTACGAGAAGGTGCTGGATGTCGATAACGTGCTCAAGTACGTTGCCTTGAACGTCGTTGCCTCCAATATGGACAGTTACTTGGGGATGAACAAACAGAACTACTACCTGTATGAGAACAACGGCATTTTCTCCGTCCTGCCCTGGGATTATAACATGGTGTTCGGAGGGTTGGGGGGCTCCGGCATCCTGATTGACGAGCCCACTCAGGGTGCTTTGTCGGAACGTCCCTTGATTGCCAAGCTGCTCGAGGTTGGCGAATATAAGGAACGTTACCATGCCATCCTCTCGGAGATGCTGGAGGGATACATGCAGCAGGACCATTTCGAGGAACGGGTAGCGCAATTGCAGGAATTGATATCCGAGCACGTCAAGCAAGACCCCAGACCGTTCTACTCCTATGAGGAGTACGAGCAATCGCTCCCGATATTGACCTCATTCGCGGAAGAGTCTATGGATAATATCCAGCAGCAGCTGGATGGGACGATCCCTTCGTCTGGCGACGGAAGCGGCAGCGGCGGCGGGATGGTGCCTGGTGGCGGAGGCGGTATGAGGCCTGACGGCGCCGGCGTGCGACCTGGTGGTGACGGGATGGTACCTGGCGGCAATACGCATTCCAATGATGCCGCCCCAGAGAGCTCTACCGGCACCGGGACAAGCAAGACACCGGATGGAACAGCCGGCAGCGGGACTGACGGGACTGGAATCGTTGTCCCTAACGACGCCCCGGGCGGAGGCATCCCTGGCGAAAACACGCCCGCCAACAACGACGGTGCTACTTCTGCTCCTTCCGGCAACGCGGATGTTACTTCCAGTGGCATTGGAGAAGGCTCTGGCGACGCTCCTGACGTGGATGAATCTGTCTCGTCGATTATATCGGCGGTTGGACCAGGCACAAACAGTTCCGACGCAAGAACAGCGATGGATGCTGCTTCTGCCGTTAATCCAACAAGTAATGCAGAGGAAAGTAACGCAGAGGAAAATCCTACAGATCCAACGCAAGCTCCGAACCAGCCCTCTACAGGCGGCAATCAACCGACCATGCCGCAAGCGCCGACTCAGAATGGTCAAGGGCAGATGCCGGATTTCCCTCAAGGCCAGATGGGGAACGGCTTCGGCGGCGAGTTTGGCGGTCAAATGCAGGGAGGACGCGGAATGGGCCGGCCTGGCGACTGGTCGAACGAAGCAGCCCAGAAGCAAGGCAGCACCCAGGAAGCCTTGTACGCAGGAGTTTCCCTCGTACTGGTGCTGCTCTCATGTCTTTTTGTGACTCTATATAAACGAAAAAGATTGTAATCAGCAAGCAAGGGACAGTTCCGAAGGCATCAACCTTTGGAACTGTCCCTTTTATATACGCCAATCGTTTATTAGCCGATATCCGTTACATAATCATGCAATTATTAAGCGGTGATCCACGTTAAAATAACCGGTGCCGCGATGAGGAGCGCGCCGAACGCTACGATGGTTCTCGTCGCATTTCTGGACAGTTTGCGCTGCGTCTCCGCCGAACGATACCAGCCGCTGAATTGCAGGCGATTGCGATAGAGGACCAGGAACCAACATACATTTCCCGCAAACAGGAACAGGAAATATGACTCTTCCCAAGAAATCCAGGACTTCAGGATCTGATGCTCTATGCTGCCCAGAACCGCTGTCACGATCATCATCATGATCATCATTCGAATGATTTCCAGAATGGATGAGGCCAACTTGGTCATAAATGCTTCCCCCTTTCATTCATGCCGATACTGGATATTTTACCATTATACAGCAAATACAAGGACTCCGCATCCATTCTCGTAGAACGATCAGGAACTGGAACTCAATTGGAGTTGAGCTCAGCTTCTTGATCGTGAAACGATTGTTTTCTTACAAAGTATGAATCCAGCTTCCGACTGCCCCATAGGGACAGCAAGATAAAGGCTAGGACACCGAGCAATTTGAAGGGCTCCGCCATAAAATCCGAGAGATTAGCCCCGATGTATGAAACGCAAAACACCATAATGCCCTTGCCCAAGGTTACGGCCATAAGATAGGACATGACGTTCATTCTCGCCAGACCGGCGGCCACGTTGACAGCGACAAAAGGCCCGACGGGAAGTATGCCCAGCAGAAAAACATAACTGAAGCCGTTTCGCTGAATCCAGCGCATGCCGCGCAGAACCTTCGGTTTTTTCGCCCAGCGTTCGATCAGGGGAGTACCGGATATTTTCCGCACGAGGAGAAACGTCGTCAAGCATCCCGCCACCATTCCGATCCAGGAGTAAAGAAATCCCGCCCACAGCCCGTACACCGCTGCATTAACGCCAACGATCACGATCGTGGGCATCGGAGGAATAAAGGATTTCAAGAATGTCAGCAGTATGCCCGGCAGAGGGCCTAAGGCTCGAAACTGGTCAAGAAACCATTCCAGATTGCTTTGTGTAAAATAAGACATGATGTCCAAGTAGCCATTCAATGACTTCACCCATTTCCGCTAAGTATTGCTTGTACTAACCGACTTGCAGCACCTGATGCAGCTGAGCCAGATGGTGATTATCGTGCCAGATGAAATCCCGCATAAATTGCGCCACTTCAAAGGGATGTCCGTCTGCGTCCGCGTACCGCTCCTCATACTTCGTTTCCGGCAACGCTTCAATGGCCCGAATCAGCTGTTCCCTTGCGGTTATTGTCCGGTCCACCAGCGCTTTCGTCGATAACGTTTTGGCATACTGCTTTGCCTCCTCATTGAAGGCGTCATAATCCAGATGCCGGACGGTCAATGCATCACCCGTTGAGATTTTGGCGATCGCCTCATTAAAAAAATACTCATCCCATCGCATGATATGGCATACCACATCGCGCACGGTCCATTTCCCATCCGCAATCGGAGAATTCCAATAGCCCTCTTCCAGGTCACCGAACTCCTTCACCTTGCCGATCCATTCCGAATACTCGTTTAACAGCTGCTGTTTGTCATTCATATACATTCTCCTTGTCCATATATGATTTGATATAAGCGTCCAGTCGATCCTCCGGCCAGCGATACATCTCCAGCAGCTCCTCATAAGGATCGCCCTGTAAATGCAGCAGCTTCGCAAAGGCAGGTTCCGTCTTATTACCCGCCCTCTTCAGCTCAATGATGGTTTCTCTTGCAGCTTCGCCGAGCCGCTTCAACAGCTTGTATTCCACTACCATATGACGGTAACCATTCTGCTTCATGGAAGGCACCGGCTGGGCAAAAATCTCGAATTCCCAACCTTTGTACCGAAATCGCGCTACCGCTCGCTCTACGTTCCCCACACGTCGGAAAGAGTAGGTGAAATCCGAAACAAGTCGGTCGTATGACGCCCTGAGTTCTCGCTCGAACCGGTCAAACTCCGTCACATGACATATGATATCGAGATCGCTTGAAGCGATGTCAATCCCGATCGGGATCGTGCCCACCAGTATAGGGCTGCTCGATTTCAAATGCTCCCATAGTTCCAGTTCATCTATAACCGAAGCTGCCTGCCGCTGCTTGGCTGCGCCTTGACGTAAATACTCCAGGTTTAAAAAATCCAATTCTTCTTGCATCGCTGTTTCTCACCTGCCCTACTCCGCTGAACTTTCAGGTTGACGCTCGGTCCAGGTCGTCCGAACATAGCCCAGCTTCATGCCGACGGTTTCCATGTCGCGATGGCTCTGGGATAAGAAGGCACATTGACCGACAACCAGATTGCACCCCTCCCCCTTCGCGTCCCGTATTCTTCTGCGAAGCAGCTCCTGATGCAGCCCCCGTCGACGGTATTCCGGCAGCGTAGCGGCAAATGTAAGCGAAGCCGTGGAATGGTTCATATGCAGGACACCGGCCGCAGCCGGCTGGCCATCCACATAAGCTATATAGAACCTCCAGCCCGGTCTTGCATGCAATACGCGATTGTTCAATGCTACGGATGGGATCCCTTGCACCGGCAGTCCTGTTCCCAGGCAATGAACTTTAGCATAATCTTCAAATTCATCTTTGTCTATTGTTTTGATCACAATTCCGTGATCCGGCATGTCCACCAGTTCTTGCGGGTTCATATACATGGAATTATGAAAGGCGGATTGGAAGAATCCGCGATCGGCAAGCGCCGAGAGCAATGCCTGATTCACCATGCCGGGCACGATCTCGAACTGGAATTTGCGGTCCCGCGAATGATAGAAGTCGATGATTGCGTCCAGATCCTTCAGATTCTCTGAGCGGAGTCCTTTGACCGTGTTAAAAGAAAGCCAAGGCATCGTTTTGCTGTATAAGCACAGCGCTTGGCCGAAACGAACCATCTCAATCCCTTCGGGATTTCCGGTCCGGCCTTCGATGGCTTGCATTCGATCATACATATACTCCGTTTCTGAACGCTGAATGCGATGGATTAGCTCCTCGGATGGAAGATGCAGCATGGTTACCTCCTATGCTTTATGTATTCAATTTTAAGGATCTGTTATAAATAGAGCCCGAAGATCGTGTACGGATGCTTCGGGCTCTAGGCTTGCTGTGTATGGTTTATTTCGCGCTGCCCGGCAGATCGCAAGATCCGTCGGCACACATGCCGTCGTTGCTGTCGGACTCGTTCACCATGACCAGGGGATTCGCTTCACGATAGGCTTTGTCCAGTGCATCCGTGAAGACTTCCAGCGGTTGTGCGCCGGACACGGCATATTTGCCTCCGAGCACGAAGAACGGCACACCCCGAATTCCAAGATTCGTCGCTGCGGCTTCATCTGCGCGTACCTCGGATTGGAAAGCATCGCTTTCAAGCACCGCCATAGCCTGCTCCCGCTCCAGTCCGACCTCCGCCGCCAGATCGGCGAGCAGGTTCTTATCTTCCAGGTTCTCGGCATCCGTGAAATAGGCGCGGAACAGCCGCTCCGTCATGTCTTTCATTTTACCATGCTGCACCGCAAAATGAACCAGTCGGTGAGCATTGAATGAATTGGCAGGGATCACGCGGTCCATGTGGTAGGTAAGTCCAACACTGGCCGCTTGTTGAGTCACGTTGGCATTAGCTGCCTTGGCCTGCTCTATGCTCATGCCGTATTTCGCCGCCAACAACTCGTCCATGGACACCCCGGGCTTATACGACGCATTCGGATCAAGCTCAAAGCTGCGATATACCACTTCAACCTGATCCTTATGAGGGAACTGCTCCAATGCCGATTCGAACCGGCGCTTTCCAATATAACAGAACGGACACATAAAATCCGACCAAATTTCAACTTTCATTTTATTCGCCTCCTAGCGAGCAGGAATACTAACTTACTAATTGTAACCCGCTTTCGCCCTGATATCAACACTACATATGAAAACGGCAATGCTGCACGGTAATCCATGATATGAGCACACGGTAAACAGCCTTCAGCGATGCTTCCTGCTATCTTGTATCCTGGCCTGAATCCAGTCCATCACAACCGCACAGCCAAGCTTCCCCTCCAGGGAGCCGTTCATCACCAAATCCGCATGCCAACGGGTAGGCTCGACATATTGATCATGCCTGTATCGCACAAGCTGCAAATATTCCTGTATCACGCTTTCCTCGCGATGACCCTTCTCCATGAACCGCCGGTTTCTGCGAAGCATTCTTTCATCCGCGGGACAGTCGACGAACAGCTTCAGATCCAGGGAGTTTCGAAGATCCTCGAATTGATACAGAAGAAACCCTTCAATGACGATGACATCATGGTCACCGCAACGGGCGGCTTGTTCTATCTCATCGGTCAGACGCTGGATGTTGACGGCGTCCGGATGGTTAAAATCCTCAAAGATTGTATTCGTAAAGGGCGCTTTAGACATAGGTCTGACGGACTTATAATATTTGTCCATATGAAAGAGCGCCACCCGATACTCGACAAGCTTCTCCTTGAGTTGGAGGCTTAGCGTCGTTTTGCCGCTGCCCGTCCCCCCGCCTATCCCGATCCTTATAGCACGGCCATGATTCATGTTCTCGTTCTTCCTCCGCATTTGGTTCACTGTGTAGACTTCAGTCGTTTATATTGCATTACCAGATAGGCCTGGTTTTTTAAACCTATCCTTATCTGATATTTATATTAAAAAACAGACAGCGTGCCGCCGCCTGTCATTTGTACTTTTTCCAATCCATCTCGCTGTGTTCCAGCAGATATTCAAAATCGTTATCGCGACGCTTCTGTTCCGCCTTGCGTGCAGCTTCCCGTTCCTGCCGCTCCTTCTCCAGCCGCTCGGCTTCAGAGGCCTTTAAAGACTCGGTTGTCGCCTTCAGCTTTGCCAAAACTTGTGGGTCCAGCATATCTTTTAGCGTTGCGGGTTTATCGGCAGTTTCCGTCCGTGGCGCCGGGGACGTTCGTTTCTTTTTTGCCACAAATACTCACCTCGATTTCAATCCATTATACCATCTTAAATGTCGTCTGACATCCGTATCTATTGAAGAGGATTTACGAAAAAGGAGAGCCTGTCGGCTCTCCTTCTCGTTATGTATACTTACTTAAGGGCGATCGATGGGACTTGAACCCACGAATGCCGGAGCCACAATCCGGTGCGTTAACCCCTTCGCCACGACCGCCATGACAATGGACATGTCATCATGCCCGAGATCATAATATATCAGATATTCAGCCGTTTGGCAAATTGTAATTTCTTACATCGCCCCTTGATTTCAACGACGAGTAAATACTATACTTACTTGAACTCCGTCGTCTGACCAAGAGTTCACATACGCTACAACATGATGATTCAGCATAGGGGGTAAGACATTCATGATCTATCATATCGATTACGTCTCAGAGGGATTGCATGTGAAAGGATATCTGGGTCTGCCGCCGCAATTGTCCCTTAATCGCAGCCAGGAGATGTCCGAAACGGTCGACGCCTTACCCGGCGTTACGGTAACCGGCACGCTTGCATGCTCCTTGTATAAGGACCCTGTTCCGGAAGGAGCCTCCGGGTCGATCGAACCTAAGCTGCCGCTGGTCCTGTATTGCCGCGGAGGCATAGGCCGGATCGGCGCGGTCAGGTTGAAATGGGTCGAAGAATTCGCGGCGCAAGGCTATGCCGTGTTTGCTCCGGCCTATCGCGGAAACGAAGGCAGCGAGGGCAGGGATGAGTTTGGGGGTGCCGATACGATGGATGTGATCACCGCCTTGGAATGGTTATCCCGCATTGCATGGATAGACAACAACCGTATGCATCTGCTGGGCTTCTCCCGCGGGGCGATCAATGCTGCCGTGGCAGCCGCCCGGTCATCTCATGTATCCAAAATGATTCTATGGAGCGGCGTCTCCGACCTGGCGCAGACCTACGAGGAACGGATCGATCTGCGCAGAATGATGAAACGCGTCATTGGCGGTACGCCGACCAAGTTTCCGGAACGATACCTTCTTCGGTCCCCGATTCATTATGCGGATCGAATCCGATGCCCTGTCCTGATCGTGCACGGAACGCGGGACGAGCAGGTCCGGGTTGGACACAGCTTCCGGATGCTGGACAAGCTTCAAGAACTGGGACACCAGCCAGAAGCCCACCTGTACGAAGGGCTGGGACATCATTTCCCGCCGCTGCAGCATGCCGCGGCGATCAACCGGATGTTCGACTGGTTGAAGCGAAGTTAAGGCGTAATTAATCTAAAGCTCATGATGATCGGTATCTATCCCCCTATTCCAGCCTAGCAGCCGTATCGATCCAGTATTTGCAATTCCCGTCCGCAATGGAACTGAGTTCCCCATGATTCCATTCTATGATGCGACGGGAAGCCAGATTGGTTTCATCGCAAGTTAGAAGGACCCGGCTTATGTTCTTCTCACAGGCTTTCTTAACGAGCCCCGCCAGCATCTGTTTGCTATATCCATTCCCCCGCTCCGACGGCCTGATGACATACCCGATATGCCCCCCTGACTCCAACAGCTTCTCATTCAAGCGGTGTCTGAGCTTGCCGTAACCTACAGGCTTGCCGTTATGATACAGCCAATAAATCGTCTGGGGAACATACTCATCCGGCAGATTAATGCTTCGTGCCATTTCGTAATTGCGACGGACCTTGGAGGAGAATTCCTCCATGCTGCTGCTATTTAAGCCGTTAACAAAGCCGTTCTCGCCGGAGCCAATCTCCTGGACCATAAACAGCAGACTCTCATCCTCCTTCTCCAGCAGCTCCCTTAATGCTAACGTCAAGGCTATCCCTCCACTTGAAAAATCGAATCCACAATGACAGGCAGCTGATTCCGCAAGGATACCGCGCCGAATACGGATCTGGCATGGATCCCTTGATCCCCGAACACCTCAAGCATCAAGTCCGAGAATCCATTCAACACCATATGATGCTCTTCGTAATCGGTTGTTGCGTTAATGAAGCCCTGAACCTTAACCACCCGCTTCACTTTATCAAGCGATCCCAGGCCTTCCCTCAATACGGCTAAGACTTCGATTCCGGTCAGTCGAGCATATTCGTATCCCTGCTCCGTTGTGTAATGCTCGCCCAATTTGCCCCTTGGCTGCCCGGATGGACCCTTGCCGGAAACATACATCAACCCGTTCACGATGACGTAGTTGGCATACTTGGCTGCCGGCGATCCGGCTTTTGGCAAGGTGATGCCCAGCTGCTGTAAACGTTCCTCCGCACAAACGGTCATTTGATCACTCCTACAGGAAAATCATTCAAATTAAATTTCAATTATTGTATCACGGAATAACCGTTTTACAAGTAAAAAAAGACCAACCCCATTCATCGGGATTGGTCTTGGATGTAACCTGTCTGCTCTTAGATTCGGAACGAATACGAAGCATAACGCTCCGCATTGTCAATCGCCTGCCACACGTCCGTCGTTTCTGCTCCCGGATACCAATAGGCATACCCGGCAATTCGATATTTGGCGGCCATGAGATGTTTCCATGACAGGGAGCGGGAATCCTCGGTCCATATGCGATGCCGGATGCCTCTGCTGCTATAAGCTGCTTCATATTGCGCCACGCTGGCATTCCAAGTTAAGGAAGCCCGGGTCAGACGGATGCGATGTCCCTGTTCAATCAAACTGATATCCGACGAGGACACCGATGAAGCAATCTGCCAATCCCTCGTATAGAGCGGATACGCAATGATGCTCTTCTTAGCCGGCACTTGGGTCAGCAGCTTGCTCAGCGCGGATTCGCTCCATGGCAGCGAGGATACGGAGCCCGCTTTCGGCGAACCGCCCCAGTGCTGGTCATAACTCATGAGCACCATATAGTCCACTAGACTGCCAAGCACCGCATAATCGAAGGCAGCCGTCCAATCCGTATTCAGATCAGGTGAAACATCAATGGATAACTTGGCTCCAAGCCGTTTCATTTCCAGGGATAACTGCGTGATGAAGGCCGTCAGATTCTGCCTGTCCTCAGGCATGACGTTCTCAAAATCGATATTGATCCCATCCAATCGGTAGCGGGATACGCTCGCAGCGATGCTGTCTACGACAGACTTCCGGGACTGCGGACTGCTTAGAACCTGGTGGGTTCCTTCCGCATTCGCGCGGTTGCCCACCATAGCCCACACCTGCCGGCCATTGTTATGTGCCCAATTCAGCAGCTCGATGTCGGTGCTGTCCGAAAGCTTCCCGTTAGACTCCATGTAATACCACCGCGGCACCAGCACATTCAACCCGGCCCGTTTGGCATAGGAGATATATTGCTTGGTCGAGCCATTGTACAACCAGCCCATATGAATATTCGCGGCCGGCTGGCTGTCGATCATGGATTTCACGTTTCCCGATTGAAGGACCCTGTCCAGCAGCATCGCCGTTTCTTCCCGGGTGATCGGGTCCAGCGGTCTGAATTGGCCTTGGCTTCCTTGCAGCCAGCCTGTATTCGTCGCTTGGCCGACCGCACGCCAAGCCCATGCCGCGATCGATTTCGAATCCGTATAGTAGCCGGCGGTATATCCGTTATCGTATCCACTATCCTTCATGGCACGAATAACGATGACCGCGGCTTCCTGTCTTGTGATCGAAGCATTCGGAAAGAACTTGTAGCCGTTCCCCTCCACGATGGATAAATTAAGGCCTGCATGAACCCAGCCATAGTACCAAGCTGAACGGGATACGTCCTGAAAGGCGGGGAGATCGTTCGGAACAGGCTCCATGTTCAGCATTCTGGCAACCATGGCGATAAATTCGGCCCGCGTGACCGGATTTCGCGGCAAAAAAGCTCCTGTGCCATCCCCGCTTACGATGCCTCGCTTGGCCAGACGGTAAATCGCGTCTTTTGCAAAGCTGGTCGAAATATCGTGAAAAGCGGTCGGGCTAGGAGCTTGAGCTGCTGATGCCTGAAGGGGGTTTATAAACGCAGTAAATGACAAAAGGAAACAAAGTGACAGGATATATTTCTTCAAAGGGGCGCCTCGATTCTATCATCTGATATTCTCAGCATATCAGATGATGATAGAATCAGGCATTATGCATTTCTTGGCAATGTGGGCAAACGGTCAAGGATTTAACAAGTTAATACCACCGCGCCTATACCTTCGACTACAAGGGAATCCCGGCTCATTCCCTTCACATGTTCTTCGCCAAACCGAACCTTCCATTCTCCCAACTCGGGTATCGTCAGGGAGGACGGTTTGCGACCGACATAATAGAGCACATAAATATGCTCTGCCGGGTCGCCGCCCGCATGATCGCGAAGCGTGAAAGCAACAGCATGCTCCGGGCACGGCTCGAAATGGAGATGCTTGCGGATCGACGCTGCATCCCTCATTCTGAACGCCGGATGATTCCTGCGCAGCTGAACGAGCCGCTGGATGTACTTCACCCCGTCCTGGTGTTCCGATGCCATTCCCCAATCAAGCCGGTTCACCTCATCGCTGGCATTGTAGCTGTTCTCCACACCGTTCTTGGAGCGATAATACTCTTGGCCGGCGTGCAGAAAAGGAATGCCTTGACTGGTAAGAATCATGGCCGATGACAACCGGTGCATATCGCGGCGAACGGCATCCGACTCCCCATCCGTAGACAGCATGATTTTATCCCACAGGGTATGGTTATCGTGACACTCCACATAATTCACGCACTGATCCGGCTCGGAAGCAAACGCCTTGATATCTTGGGAATACGGAATGCCGCCCACGATGCCTTGTTTCACCTTGTTTTGATATCCGACGCCGCCGCTCACAAAGCCTTTATAATCATAATGAAAGATATCCCCTTTAACTGCGTCACGGAAACCATCGTTAAAGTGCGCGATTCGCGGCATCAAGGCCGCTTGCAACTGATTCGCCCGTTTCTTCTCGTCCAGCTCGGTATTCATGACCCAGCCTTCGCCGATCGTCATGATGGAAGGATCGATTTCGTCCAGGCGCGCACGGATTTCATTCATCGTCTGCACATCCAGCAATCCCATCAGGTCAAAGCGGAAACCGTCCACCCGATACTCCTTCACCCAATGCAGGACGGATTCCACAATGAACTTCCGCATCATCGGACGCTCGGATGCCGTGTCATTGCCGCACCCGGATCCGTTGGAGAATTTGCCGTCTTTTGTGTAGCGGAGATAATATCCCGGCACCAGCTTCGTAAAGTTGACCAAATACCCGTCATAAACGTGGTTATACACCACGTCCATGATGACCCGCAGGCCTTGTTCATGGAAGGTCTGAATCAGCTCCTTCAATTCACGGATCCGAATCTCCGGCACATACGGATCGGTAGCATACGAGCCTTCAGGAGCATTGTAGTTCTTCGGGTCGTACCCCCAGTTGTACTGAGGCTCATGCAGCCTGGTCTCATCCACGCTTTCCGTGGCAAAATCATAAATCGGCAGCAGTTCCACATGCGTGGCCCCGAGCTCCACGATATGATCAAGTCCTGTACGAATCCCTCCCGGCCCCCGGGTACCCGTCTCCGTCAGACCTTTAAACTTGCCCTTGAACTCCACTCCGCTGTCCGGATGAATGGTGTAATCACGAACATGCAGTTCATAGATAACGGCATCCAGCGGGCTTTGGAACGGCGGCTTCTCGTCTGTCCAACGCTCGGGATCGGTCCCTGCCATATCCACGATGTAAGCCCGATCGCCATTGACGCCTACGGCTGCCGCGTAGGGATCGACTGCTTCATTCCATTGATCCCCGATGAGCACCTGGTAGGTGTAGAACATCCCATGAAGATTCTCTTCTATTTTCAGCAGCCAGGTTCCCTTCACGTCCCGCGTCATCGGGAAACGCCGGGCTTCTGACGTCTTCCAATCCGGGTACAGCAGCACGTAGGCCTCGGTGGCCGTGGGTGCCCACAGGCGAAACTTGGATTCTTGGGCTTGGTAGGTTAACCCCAAGTCGGTTCCGTCATAATAAAACAGCTTGTCAAATTCCTTATCAAAAACGGAGACGCCCCCGGTTACCGCGGGATCCCCGTAGTGAATAACAGCGTTGCTTTCTTTTTGTACCGACAAGATGTTCACTCCTCATTTAGGCTTCCGGTCAAGTTGCAGTCCTTCCACTTCTTCTTTCGTAATGGTACGGTTTCCATAGCGGGCTTCCTCGTACAGCTCGATCAAGGACTGCGGAACGCGATCCTTCCGTCCGTCCCATTCCTTAAGATCGTTTTCGGTCTCCCGCGGTGTAAATGACGCTTTCCAATTATAGCCTTCCCTGATGCTTCGGGAAAGTATCAAACGATACATTTGTCGGATTTTCTCATTCAGATGTTCCGGGCCATCTCCTTCCCGATGCTTTCCGCCGATACGCACGCCGGACAACAGCCGTCGCAGCCGCTTGGATGCCGGGTCATGCTCTATATTCTCCACTTCGTCTTCATAGCCCAGCTGGGGCTGGACATTCTGCCTGTTCATCATCCTGTTCATCCACGCGGAGAATTTTCTGTAGAGACTGGGCAGCACTTTACCAAACCGGAACAGAACGTATAGCATGCCGATCCCGATCACGGTGAACACGCCATAAATCAGCACTTGCTCCAGAACTTTCATCCACTGGCTGGGCGGCTTGGTTTCTTCATCGAGAAACGGCATCTCGGGAGGAGGTTCCGACATTGAAGGCGGCTCCGGCACTTGCTCTGCACCCGAGCTGAACCATCCGGAGATCCAGGCGGCGATCCCCCTCGCCATATCGGAGACCCACTGCTGCAGCTGGGGAAGAAAAGCGACCAGCGCAATAAGGATCAGCAAAACGATGATAAACCAGCGATTGTAGCGCAGCACGCGCCGTTCCAGCACGGGCTGGTCATTGCCTGGCAGCGTTTCGTCCAGCACGTATTGCCGGTTGACGATCAGCAGGGTCAATCCTAACGCAGCCGCTCCCATCCAGGTCAGAGACAATATTCCGTCGCGGAAGGAGTCCATGAAACTGAGAAAAAAGCTGCTGACCCCGTACAGAATCAACCCGATTAGGAAGTATGTTCCCGGGAACATCAATTTCCAGTTCACCTGCTCCATCCGGCTTCCGCGAATACTGGCAATAAACAACAGCGGGATAACGTAAGCAAGGGCGATATCAACCCCTACAAAGGCAACGGATACAGCAACGGAAACCAGGCAAGCCCATACGAACGCTTTGAACTGACGATCCATGTTGAACCAATGTGCACCTGCGTAGCCCAGGACGTACCCGCCTAAGACCAGGGCGGGCCATATCCATCGGTACGATTCAGGCAGCAGATAGAATGCCGGAATGAAGAGCACCGGGAAATACAATACGCACTCCACCAATCCCTGCAAAAAAGCCCTTATGAATCCGGAGCCTCGACCGGTCATGCGGACACCTCCTTCGCGGGGGACGGCACGTCGCGGAGAAGGAATACCTGGATCGTGTGCCCGTTATCCCGGAATCGCTGAAACATCTCTTCCAGCCTGGGACTGACGTAAGTGCTCAGAATGAGGATATCTTTAGCTTCTTCATGCCGCGACAGCTCGTGGGCCAAATAATCATGAAAAGAAAGCCGGCGGGTCAGCTCCAGTCTGGCCAGCATTTCGAATATCAGCTCCTGCTGCATCATGCCGCCTGCGACCGGAACAAATGCTTCATCGCTTGAATCCTCGCCAAGGGTTCCATTGGTCCCCATCCCGATCTCCATACCCTGTGACAATAAATGCGCCGTAATGCCGGCAGCCAGGCGGATGCCATACTCAATGGCCTCCGGACGCGTTGCCTTGCTCCACATCTGCTCATGATCTTCAATATTCAAATAGATGAAGAGCCGGCTGTCCGCGGTCGTATCCCGCCTGTGAACCTGCAGGGTTCCCGTCCGTGCAGTCGCTTTCCATTGGATATCCTTCAGCGGATCACCGTCCCGATATTCGCGAACGCCCGATATCAGGAACGGATCCTCCATGATCCATCTGCGGACCAGCATCTCCCCCATCCAGGTCTGAACCGGCAGCTCCATGTCCGACGCATCCATCGGCATCGGATACACGATAATTCCGCCGGACAGGGTCTTGCTCTGGACAACCGACTCCATGCCGACCAAATCCCCTGTCGTCATCGATACCGTTCCCAGCTTGTACAAACCTCTTCGTTTCGCGGTAATTCGATGTCTTCGAAGAATCTTGGTCCACGGCAGCAGACTGAAGAAGCTCTTATGGTTCTGATTGAATTGCCCCTCGCTGATGTCCAGGTTCAATTGGTTATCGAACGCCAGACCCGAGCGGAACTGGGATTCTACCCGAAGCCAGGGCACCGGCAGCGCTTTACGGTTCTCGATGATTTCGATCAATTCCACGGAATCTCCCTCATAGCAGGTCGATACCTTGAAGGAACGGCTGTAGTTCAGCTTTTGGAGTGCCGTCCGTTTGAAAATCTTGCCCTGCACGACTACAACTACAGCAGCGATTAACAATATCCAGTAGGCTCCCATCGCCATCGCCCCCTACGACGAGATGCCTTCTTCTGTCGGTACGGCAACCTGCTGCAGCAATCGTTGGATCACTTCTTCTGACGCAGTCGCGCCGCCGCGGTTGTGGAGCGTCCCCCGCAGCTTCAAGCGGTGCGCCCACGTCGGCACGGCGAGCTCCTTCACGTCATCAGGCGTAACGAACTCTCTACCGTTCAGGACGGCCTGTACCTGCACCGCCTTCAATAATGCCTGGCAGCCCCTCGGGCTTACGCCGGAGGCGACGGCTTCATCCCGTCTCGAATGCTCGGAAAGTTCGACTATATAAGCCAACATCTCATCGCTGACATGTACTTTGCTGACGATATGCCTGGCTTGTACGATGCTGTCGGACGCTGCGATGGCCGTCAGGGATTCCAGCGGCTGTTCGTCTTTGAAGCGCTTCAAAATATTCACGCTTTCCTCCGAGGTAGGATACCCCATGTTCAGTTTGAATAAAAAGCGGTCCAGCTGTGCCTCCGGCAGCGGAAACGTTCCTTGCTGCTCCAGCGGGTTCTGCGTGGCGATGACCAGAAACGGTTCTTTCAGTTGATGGGTTACTCCGTCGATGCTGATCTGGCGCTCCTCCATGCACTCGAGCAGGCTGGACTGCGTACGAGGCGTGGCTCTGTTGATTTCATCAGCGAGCAGGATATTGGTGAACAGCGGACCGGGACGGAATTCAAACGTCGCGGATTGTTGATTATAGAAATAAATGCCGCTCAGATCGGACGGCAGCAAATCCGGCGTAAACTGTACTCGCTTAAACGTGCAATCAATCGACCTGGAGATGGATTTGGCCAACAGCGTCTTCCCGGTTCCCGGAACATCTTCCAGCAGTACATGACCCGATGTGACCATGGCAATAAACAATCTGTCAATCAGCTGCTCCTTGCCTACCATAACTTTGGAAACGTTTGCCCGAATGTCGTCGGCAAGACGTCGGACGCCCTGATAATCTGTAATGATTGTAACCACCCCTTATGTAGTTTAACTTAACAACAAAGTTCGTCACGCCATCCCATAATTCCTGTTATTCGGGACAAAATAAGCCAAGTTTGGCCAAGCCTTCAATGACCAGGGTGCGCCTCCTCCAATAACGCCAAGAAGCCGTCCAAGGACGGCTCCCGGGAAATCACCCTCAGTAGGGGATACTCTTGCCGTGTTGTATTAGCCGATAAAATGAAGCCCCTTTTATTCTGACGGCCTGTTTTCCTCGGCGGAATCCGAGCCGCTTTCCGGAATCAACAGTTTAGCCAACTCCGATTCCGCCTGCTCGCGGCTGTCGATCCGGATGTCGATATAATGCTTGACCTCAGGCGCCTTTGCATAAAACGGTTCCAGAGAGGCAACCCATTTCTTATAGTCCGGGTGCCCGCGGAAGCCGATCAGGTGATCCTTAATGCCGCTCCAGCGGACAAGGAATATATATTCATCCCGGTTCTCCACGCACTTGTGAAGTTCATGGCCTACATACCCCTTTTTGGATAACAATACGCCGGAAGCCTCCCGAAAGGCACTTTCGAATTCGCTTGCCAGCCCAGATTTAATATAAAGAATGGCTGATTCCAGTATCATAACGTTCCCCCTCTTTCGACATCGATTCGATCAACGGTAAGGCAGCGCTTCAGACTTCGCAGCACCAGGCTATGAAAACAAGTAGGTGCAGTCAAGTATATGCTGGTATAATGAGAAGAATGAATATACGAATGAGGATGAGACTAACATGGCATTCGGCATCTCGAAGCAGGAATTACAGCAATGGAAACAGAAAGTCGCCAAAGGCGATATCGCGTTTTTAACCCATTATTGGTACGATAAGCGGTTTCCGGAGTTTCATACCGTAACCAAAGTAGGCTGCTCGGATATTTCGCGCCTGAAGGACTGGTGCATATCCAATGGATTAAATCCGCAGTATATCCATCACCGCCAGCCATACCCGCATTTTGACCTGATCGGTCCCAAGCAAACGGAATTGCTGCAAAAATATAAACTCGAAGATCATATCACGAGATTCGGTCTGTCATAACGTCTAGTCTCTCGACTTGAATTCAAGGTGACAGTCCGCTGATAGCACAGAAAACCCGCCTTGATCCACGGTATCGCTCCTTACGTCCCGTGCCCGATCAGGCGGGTTCTTTAGTTATCATGTCATGGCCTGGACCATGCGAATATTCCAGCCTGACTCCTAACATTATGTTACGGCTTGGCTTGTCATCTTTTTCAGCGTTTTATGGATCCAGATCGCAGCCGTTGCGCCTTCCCCCATCGCCACGGTGGTTAATTCGGAATGGACGCCCAGGTCGCCTGCAGCCCACAGCAGTTCGACACTCGTCATTTTGGATCGGGGATCGGTCTTCACATGCCGGTTGTGCTCCAGTTCCGCCCCCAACTGCTCGGCCAATTCGGAATAGATCATGTTCCCTCCAAAGGAAATGAAACCGCGCTCGGCGCGTATGATGCTGCCGTCTTCCAGCACGACAGCCGATAGGATGCCGCCTTCCTCCTGAATTTCGGTTACTCTTTTCTCTATATACGGAATCCCAAGATTCACTAACTGCGTCATGTTCTCGGACGAAGCCGGCTGTCCCTCATGATCGACATAGATGATTTCCTTCGCCCGCTCGGACAACAAGATGGCCATACTGGCACCGGGATCGCCTGATCCCAGCACAACGGTTTTTCGATCCTGAATTTCATATCCATCGCAATCGGGACATACAAAAACGGATGTGCCCAGCGTAGACATCAGGCCCGGCAGCTTGGGAAAGCGGTCCATCAAGCCTGTTGCAAGCAGCATGCTTTTTGCCCTGTACCTGGTTCCGTCTTTTCCGGTTAACACAAAACACTTCGCTTCATCCCGTTCGGCCTTCCGTATATCATCGGCTGCAAACGCAACGCCCACGGCCTCCGCCTGCTTCCGCCCTCGCTGTCTGAGCTCTTCACCGGACACCCCTTCCGGCCATCCTAGTATGTTGCGGTAGCTCTTGCAGATGGTGGAACGCCCCGTTCCCCGGTCGATGACCAGTACATCGTAGGCCGAATACCGTCCCAGTTGTATAGCTGCCTGCAGACCTGCAATTCCGCCGCCAACAATAATGCAATCTTTCACGTCGCTGTCCATCATGTAGGTTTATCCACTCATTTCTGTATCGAATTAAGAGCTAAAAACTCTTGTGATCAACGCATGCTTCCCGAATAGAGATACACCCTAATATTTAACCAATCCGATGCGATTTACTCCTAATCGATCAAATAACCCCCGGCACACCGTGCCGAGGGCTATTCAATAAGGCCTTCACAGGAGAAACTGTCCTGCTAATGCGCCAATGATGACAACAAGCCACGGGGGACTCTTCCAGAACATCAGCATCCCGAACAGTCCCGCGCCGATCACAAATTCAAGCGGGCCGTGGATGGAGGAAGTCCATATGGGATGGTACAAAGCGGCCAGCAGAATTCCGACCACAGCCGCGTTCATGCCTGTCAGCATGCCCTGCAGTTTCGGGTTTCTTCTGACGCCATTCCAGAATGGCATGGCTCCTACCATGAGCAGAAATCCGGGCAGAAAGATGGCAAGCGTGGCAACGATGCCCCCGGGTATTCCCTGAATCAGGACCCCAAGATAAGCGGCAAATGTAAACAACGGGCCAGGAACCGCTTGTGTCGCCCCGTAACCGGTTAGAAAATCCTCTTTAGATATCCATCCGTTCAGTACCGTCTCGCTCTCCAGCAGCGGAAGAACGACATGCCCTCCGCCGAATACAAGCGATCCGGCACGGTAGAAGCTGTCCACAATGGCTACCCATCCATTATCGGTGATCCCTTTAAGGAGCGGGAGACCTACCAACAGAACGACAAACGCTCCCAGGCAAAAGAGTCCGGCGCTCCGTCCGATCGGCATTTTCATCTCGGGTGTTGCCTCTTCGTTTGCTTGACGCTTGAACAGCCACAATCCCGATAGGCCGGCAAGAGCGATCACCGTCACTTGAGACACGGGACTCTGCCACAGCAGCACGACTGCCATGGCGATTAACGCTACAGCCGCCCGGGCAGGGCCTGATGCCAGCTTTCCTGCCATTCCGAGCACCGCTTGCGCTACGATGGCTACCGCGACGATTTTAAGTCCCTGAATCCAGCCTGCCGAGCCGGGATCGAAGGTTTGCATGAGATAGGCAAAAATCATAAGCATGAGCACGGACGGCAGCGTGAAGCCGAGCCAGGCGACAAGTCCGCCCCAGAGTCCGGCTCTCATAACCCCAACGCCAATGCCTACCTGGCTGCTGGCAGGTCCGGGAAGGAACTGGGCCAAGGCCACTAGATCCGCGTAGCTTTTCTCATCCAGCCATTGTTTCCGCCGTACATAGGTCTGGTGGAAGTATCCGAGATGGGCAATCGGCCCGCCAAAAGAAGTAAGTCCCAGCTGCAGAGCAGTCCACCAGGTTTCGCCGAGCGCACGCCATCTTCCAGACGGTTGTCTGTTGCCAACCTGAGACTGTGTTTGCTCTTTATCTGTCTGTAGATTCAAGATACCATCACTCCCCGTTTGCTTGATGTAAAGTAATAGAACTCTTAACCCGTTCAGTCTTAAGGATACAGATCATCTTTATCAAATTTCAGAGTATACCATATTCTCATGATCAATCTACCCATTTATGTAAACGTAATGTAAAATTTTCAGAACCTTTGAGTGCTATCGTTCGAAAGTCCGCACATGCATTAAAAAAGAGCGACCCAACTGGAGTATCTCCATGGATCGCTCTTCATATTGTTCTTATAGCAAGATGTATCACCAGATGCTGACTTCTGCAGCTTTAAGCCTCCGTCTTCGTTTCGTCCGGAACGGACAGATAACCTGGCTTCGCTGCCCCAAAACCAAAGAAGAACAACACCACGACAACGGCGGACAGCACCGTCAGAGGCACCTTCCATCCTCCCGTTGCGTCATGCAGGAACCCGATCAGCATCGGACCGACGGCAGCCAGCAAATAACCCAGCGACTGGGCCATGCCGGATAACGCGGCGGCTTCGTGGGCCGTTTTGGTACGAAGGGTGAAGAACATCAGGGACAAACTGAAATTCGCCCCGCCCGAAATACCTACCAGCATCACCCATAGGAGATTCATCGAAGACATGCCGGATAACAAACCGGCATAACCGATCAGCATGGACAATGCAGAGATCGTTACCAGTACACGCTGGTTCGGATTCCGGCCGGCCAAGACAGGAATGATGAAGGAAAATGGCAGGCTGACAAATTGGAGAATCGAGAGCATCCATCCTGCGGCACCGTAATCCATGCCTTGGCTTCTCAGAATCTCGGGCAGCCATGAGATGTTCACGTAGAACGTAAACGATTGAAGCCCCATAAATAAAGTAATATACCAAGCAAGCGGCGACTTCAGCACGTTCTGCTGCTTTCCGGCAGCCGAACTGACCTCAGCGGTCTTTCCGGAACTGCGGCGCTGGATCAGCCATACGATCATCGCCAATAAGGACAAGGATCCCCAAATTAACAGGGAGCCCTGCCAACCAAGCCCGGCTTGGGTAGCCAGCGGAATGCTGACCCCCGATGCAATCGCGGCGAGCAGGTTCATCGAGGCAGAGTAGGTGCCTGTCATCAAACCGATATGGCGCGGGAAGTCCCGCTTGACCAGACTCGGGAGCAGCACGTTCCCGACGGCTATGGCCATCCCTAGGAATGCGGTACCTATCAACAGCGTATAGGGAGACGATATCGAGCGTATGCCGATGCCGAAAGTCAGCACGACCATGCTCAGCAGAAGGGCTGTCTCCAGCCCCCATTTTTTGGCCATGGCCGGCGCCATCGGCGATAGTAAAGCAAAGGCTAATAGCGGCAGCGTTGTCAGCATGCCTGCCAATGTGTTCGAAATCCCCGTATCCTCTCGAATAATTCCGATCAGCGGACCTACCGAAGTAATCGCCGCCCTGAGGTTAATGGCAATAAGGATAATGCCTGCAAAGATCAACCATGTGCGCCCTGTGGAATTGGTGTTTGGATCTATCGATGTTCTTGATGTCATGACATGGACTCCTTACTTTTCATCCGATATGTAAAAATAAACTTATCCGAGTTTATCACAAACCCGGACTTTAGGCCATAGCCCCGGGAGGTCACATCCTGGCGGCAATGTCATGTAATAACGCATGGACGCACCGAAGAGCCCTACACAACCGGGCTCCAGGCATACACGGATAATTTTTGGACATCGCGAATCAGTTCATTATACCGTTTTAGTATATCCTCGGTTGCAGCATGGCGGAACTGCTCAAAGATCCCCATGCAGCGCAGCATCCCGTTATCGCTTTTGATTCTGATCGAATACTCGAGACTGTCCAGGATATAGGATAAACCGCGATTTTGCTGTTTGGCATTCAAATAGTATATCCCTAATTCGGCGAGAAGGCGGGTGTAACGGTTTATTGTGACCTGATCGCTTATCTTTCCAAGCTCATTTTGCTGCGATCTATAATGCAAATGCTCTTTAAAACGGTCCAAAATTGGATCAACATGAAGTTGATAACGATTGGCTGCGACCATGATATTGCATAGAGCAAGAAAGATCTCATTTTCTCTCGATTCAACGTAATCTACATACTGATGTAGGGCACCTGGTTGTCCGCTCATCAAGCTATACATATAACGATTAGCTTCAGCCCATTCGCTAAACTGACCTATGATATGAGATTCTTCAGGACTGGGATTTATTACCCACTCTGGTTTATCATACAAGGATACATAGTAGAATGCATTTTCGTAATTCCCACGCTCTTGATGCAAATATGCCTGAACTAGGTACGAATAAAGTAAATAAAAAAGAAGAGGTCTATTTGGAAATTCAAGTGATTCAAACGTATTTCTATTTTGCTGATAATGAATTCTGGATTGATGTTCCATTCTTTTGGCAAGAGCTTCGATTTTATCCATACGCTGCAAAGATATATTCAGATTGATAAGCTTAACATACGCATCCAACTGATACATTTCATCCAACCTATCAATATAAGGCTCGAAATATACGGCAGCTTGTAAATTTTCCTCTTGGTTCTCACCTAACTTGATTATGAATAGTCGATATTGGCAAAGAGCTAGCCGTTCGGAATACTGCAATTTTTCGCATTCGGCTACGCATTCGTATAATAACGCAGCCGCTTTATACTTTTCCCCGATGAACAATTCTTCCGCCATTTCGAAAAGCATTGGTGCGTAATTGATGTTTTCCAACGTCATTCGTGCAGCTTTATGCAAATAATCCAATTTATCCAGTTCAGCACATCGCTCAAGAAAAGGCCTCAGCCTCCGCCAATCCGGAGTAGTATGGAAAATACTTTCCGATATGTAAAGATTATAGAAGTGCCCCTCTTCCAGACCCATCCCTTCGGTAATCCGGTCTAACTGGTGCATGGACATGGGACGATTACCATTCAAAATATTACTAAGTGTTCCGCTGTTAATGCCGGATATCCTCGCAAATTGGTTAATCGTCATACGATGATTCTGCAAATATCTTACTATTTCTCCGCGAATCGTGGTTGTCGTCTCCAAGTAACAACACCCCCAGATGGAAAACCAAATATTAGTATAGTAAATAATTAATTACATGCTATTATTTTACATTCGTTAGGTCAATAGTAAATGAAACCTAATAAAAAGAAGATAGCCCCTAATATATTCTGGAACCATCTTCTTCAAGACATTTCTATTTTTAGTATAAATACATAATCCAAAACTTGCTCAGCTTCCGACCCCATGATCATGCGATGATGTAGCCCGATGCGTTGGATCTAACAATTCCGCATTATTCGAAATATTGGGAAATACTATAAACATTAGAATACTAACTGTAGCTAGTAGACAAGCCAATCTTTTTTTCATTTAACTTTTGCACCTCACTAACTAATTTTTTAAATCGTTTCTGGGTTTCAAGCGAAGAAAAGTCCCGGAATTGTTCAAATAACCCCATGCATCTTAGCATACCTTTGTTACTATTAATTGTAATAGAACTAACTAAACTTTCCAATATATATTGTAAACCTTTGTCGTAATTTTTTGCATTTAAATAATATATTCCTAATTCAGACAAAAGTCGGGTATACCTTTCCGCATTGATTTGGCGACTTATGGTTCCTATATTACTTGATTGATTTTTGAGTGTTAAATACACTTCAAAACGCTCCAAAATTTGATCAACATTTATATCATAACGGTTGGCAGCTATCATTATATTGCACAGGGCAGGAAAGACTTCATTTTCTTTTATAGAAATATAGTTGATGTATTCAGGTAGAATCTCAACCTGTCCGATCATAAGCTGGTAGAGGTACTTGTTAGCTTTTCCCCATTCTTTGAATTGTTCGATAATTTGAAGATCATTTTCAGTCGGTTCATATATCCAGTCGGGATTTGAATATAACGATATATAATATAACCCTTTTTCATAATCACCTTTCTCTCGACAAACATTTGCTAGGATTAATTCTCCATATAGAATATAAAAAATTAACGGTTTTACCTCTTTGTCTCCTAAATCATACATTTTCATGTTATTTTGATACTGGATTTTCGCTTTACTTCCCATCTTATTGGCTAATTCTTCAACTTTATCCCAACGATTAAGCGATACATTTATATTAATTAATTGTCTAAGCGCATCTAACTGATACATTTCATCTAAACGATCCACGTATGGCTCAAAATATACGGCCGCTTGCAAGTTTGCATCCTGATCATCCGTAAGCCCAAGCGTAAACAACCTATACTGGCAAAGGGCTAGCCGTTCCGAATGCTGGAATCTTTCGCTCTCAGCCACACTCCTGTAGAGCAGCACGGCCGCCTCATGCTTTCCCTCTTTGAAAAAAAGCTCGGCTGTTTCAAAGAGCAGCGGGGAGTAAGAAATATTATCCATCGTCATTCGGACAGCCTTGTCCAAACAATCCAGCTTCCCCAGTTCCGCACACCTGTGGAGAAACGGTCCCAGTCGACGCCAATCCGGCGTAGCATGAAAAATGCATTCATCTATGTACAACTCGTAGAAATAACCCTCTTCCAGACCCATGCCTGACGTAATTCGGTCCAATTGCTGCATGGAAATCGGGCGGTTCCCATTCAGAATGTTGCTGAGTGTGCCGCTGTTGACCTCCGATATTTCAGCAAACCGATTAATCGTCATTTCGTTCTTATGTAGAAACTCTTCCATTTGTTCGCGAATCGTTGCTGTCATTTCCAAGCTAACACCACCCTCCAGGATCAGAACCCAAATATTAGTATATTTCTCTATACAGTAATCATATTGATTAATATTCCAGCGGTCAATACTTATTTACGTCATTTTTTTACATGAAATACCCAATAAGATTTAAAAATGCCAATTTTCCTGCAAATCTTATTCTATTTATATATCGTCAAATGAAATGACACTATGAGAAAAAGCGCTCCGAAATTTTCGGAAGCGCTTTTATTTGCTGAATTCTATGAACATTCTAATTCATCTTGAGTCCAAAGATTCCTTGTCTTGAAGTAGAAAATTATCCCAGAACCAAACGATCATCGGACAGCCTATGGCCGCTAATCTGCTCAAATTCCCCAAGCAGCTGCTCCACCGTCAGGGATTTCTTGCGCTCTTCGTCCACATCCAGAATGATGCGCCCCTTATCCATCATAATGAGGCGATTGCCAAGACGGATGGCTTGCTCCATGTTATGTGTGACCATAAGCGTGGTCAGCTTCATGTCGCGTACGATGTCATCGGTTATGCGGGTAATCAGCTCCGCACGAGCGGGATCGAGCGCCGCCGTATGTTCATCGAGCAGCAGGATTTGCGGCTGCGTGAAGGTTGCCATCAGCAAGCTTAGTGCTTGACGCTCCCCTCCCGACAACATTCCTACTTTGGCTCGGAGCCGATCCTCAAGTCCAATGCCGAGCCGCTCTAGATGTTTGCGGAAGCCGGCCCGCTTGGAGGCTGTAACGCCTATGCTGAGCCCGCGGGATTGGCCACGACGATATGCCATCGCCAGATTCTCTTCGATGGTCATATGCGGCGCCGTGCCCGCCATCGGATCCTGAAATACCCGGCCGATCCAGCGGCTGCGACGGAATTCCGGCAGATGGCCGATCGAAGTGCCGTCAATGCGCACTTCACCCGCGTCCGGCTTCATTACCCCGGAAATGATATTCATCAGTGTGGATTTGCCCGCACCATTGCTTCCGATAACCGTCACGAAATCCCCAGACTTCAAATGAAGGTTGACGTCCATCAAGGCGATTTTCTCATCCACCGTCCCCGGGTTAAACAGCTTGGACACATGGTTCATTTCCAGCATCAGAGGGCACCTCCTTTGGTCTTCCCTTGCGTAGCTAACAGTTCGGATGAGCGCCTCCGTGCCTGTGAACGCTGCTTCATCGCCCGGTTGATGGTCGGAACCACGAGAGCGATAATAACGATGATCGCCGTGATCAATTTTAAATCCGAAGCCTCCAGCCATGGAATTTCATAGGCAGCGGCAACGACAATCCGATAAATAATCGAACCGCATACGACCGCGAGCGTTGTCCGGAATACCGAGCCGGTTCCCAGAACAGCCTCGCCAATGATAACGGACGCCAAGCCAATGACAATCATTCCAATACCGGAGCCGATGTCCGCAAAACTTGATTGCTGGGCAACCACAGCGCCGGATAAGGCCACCAGCCCGTTCGAGATGCTTAGCCCCAGAATGGTTGTCGTGTCCGTGTTGGCACCAAAGCTGCGGATCATCCGCTTGTTATCGCCTGTCGCGCGCAGCGCAAGGCCAAGATCCGTACGAAAGAACGCATCAAGCAGCAGCTTTCCGATAATTACGATTACCAACATAATATAAATCGGATCGATCGATCCGAAGATATTCGCTTCCTGGCTCAACGAAATATTAGGCTTGCCCATGATCCTCATATTGATCGAATACAGCGCAATCATCATAATAATGCCCGACAGCAAACCGTTGATTTTACCTTTGGTGTGCAGCAGGCCTGTACAGATACCGGCTAACATACCTCCGGCAAAAGCAGCCAGCGTAGCAAGCCATGGATTTACGCCGTTTGTGATCAGAATCGCTGCAATCGCTGCGCCTGTCGTAAAACTTCCATCCACTGTTAAATCCGGAAAATCCAAAATTCGGAACGTGATATATACGCCGAGTGCCATCAACGCATACAGAAGCCCCAATTCAATCGGACCATCCAGTCTCATCACGAAATCCAGCATGTCATGACCTCCTTAAGGATTAAGAAGTAAGGCGCGGGCTGTTATCTCCGCGCCTTACCGTTACTCGATGATGTTGTTGTCCGGGTCCTTGACTTCCTGTTTCATGGCGTCGGTCACTTCAATACCATAGTCAGCCGCAACCTTCGTGTTCAGGATCAGATCCAGCTTATCCGGCTTCGTGATTTCCATGTCCCCCGGGTTCTTGCCGTTTTTCAGGATCTCTACGGCCATCTGGCCGACTTGATATCCATGATCGTAGTACTTGAATCCAACCGTTGCAAAAGCTCCCTTCTCCACCGTATCGCGGTCACTGGAAAAAAACGGTATTTTGTTTTTTTGTGCTGTCTGAATAATTGTCTCGACTCCACTTACCACAGTATTATCCAGCGTGATATAGAAGGCATCGACTTTACCGACTAGCGATTCCGCTGCTTGCTTCACTTCCGAAGTATTGGTAACGGCAGCTTTCACAAGCTCGATTCCATGCTCCGAAAGCACCTCTTCTGCCGTGTTGGCCATAACAACCGCATTTGCTTCTCCTTCATCTAAGACCAAACCAATCCTCTTAACATTTGGAAAATGAGTATTTACAAAATTCATCAATTGTTTGGTTGCTTCCGGGTTCGTGTCAGATGCCCCGGTGATGTTGCCCCCTGGTTTCTTCAAATCGCTGACCAGCTTCGCATCGAGCGGATCTGTTACAGCTGCGAACAAGACCGGCTTCTCCTTCACGTTCTGCGCCACAGCCTGTGCCGAATCGGTTGCAATTGCGATCACCAGATCCGCTTTCGTATCCTTCAACTTCTGTCCGATCGAGAGGTTGTTCGCCGGGTCACCTTGTGCATTGTTGTAATCAATCTTCAGCGTCTTGTCATCCTCCGAGATTCCAGCGTCCTTCAATGCTGCCAGAATGCCTTCCCGCGTCGCATCCAAGGATGGATGCTCAACGATCTGCGAAATCGCGATGCTGTAGGATTTCTTCTCGGCATCTCCGCCGCTGCCCGTTTGAGTCGTACCGCCGCCTTCCGGCTTGTCCCCGCAGCCTACTGCCGTAACCAGCAGCGCGGAGAGTGTAAGTGATAACCACATTTTTCTCTTCATCATGAATCCCCTCTCTTTTATTAACCGCTTCAATAATTTTCTACATAAAGCGACAGCGCTTCCCCGCTTTCATAGACGAAAGCATTAAAGTCAAAAAATAAGTCGTTCCTATTGAACAACGGTCTATTATGAACATTTTATATGTACCCAATTGTATTCGTCAATCAAGATTTTCTAAGGGAGGATGCTTTCCATAAAGAACATCCCCGGATGTCATACGTCTCCGGGGATGCCAGTATAACGAAACCCTATTTATATAGTAGAAAAAAACTCAGCGTCTACAGAATGGAACGGCCCTGCATGGTCGCAAGCCACGCATCTGCCATTAGAGCATGCCCTGCCGGCGATGGATGCACGCCATCGGGCGCCCAATAACTCATCTCAATCTTGGCGCTGGCTGCAGCAAATATGCCGTCGAGCGGAACGTACAAGGTTTCAAATTCGCGCGACAATTCGCGTACGGCTTGAATTTTGGGATCCAAATCCTCCCGCCATTCCTTCTTCACTTCCGTAACGGGCAGCAGAAAGGGCTCCATGAGAATGAAACTGGCGCCGGTTAACTCGCGGGTTTGGATAAGAAGCTCCCGGTATCCTTCATAATAGGCTTCCACGGACGTGGTTTCGCCACGATTAAACCTCCTGCCGGTTTCATTGATGCCGACCAGGATGGATACCCATGTCGGATCCAGATCGATGCAATCTTCCTCCCAGCGCCCCCGCAGATCGACGACCCGGTTGCCGCTGATTCCCCGGTTTACAAAACGAAGCCTTTTCAAAGGCAGCTCCATACCAAGCCGGGAAGCAGCCATCAGCGCATATCCGTGCCCCAAACTGTCCGGCTCCTCGTAATTTCGCCCGCAATCGGTAATGCTGTCGCCCTGAAACAATACGAGTGCATTTTGCTCGATATGTACCATTCTGTTCAACGCCTCCAATAATGAAAGTGTTCTCCTGCTCACCCCTTCATCATAACCGCTTTCAAGCATTCCTGAAACCCCTTAAATTCACATATCATGGCAAACTTTCTATACATTTAAGTTGACTATGTGGAATGAATTCACTACAATTCTATAGGTATACGTATGGCTGAATCTTAATAAAGAACAGGTGATTAAATCATGTCAGAGCAACAGAACTATCAGATCCTTCTCTATTATAAATTTGTTCAAATCCCGGACCCTGAAGCGTTCAAAGACGAGCATCTGCAATACTGCAAAGATCTCGGGCTCAAAGGACGCATCCTGGTTGCATCCGAAGGCATCAATGGTACGGTATCCGGTACGGTTGAACAGACTGAGCAATATATGCAGGATATGCACGCCAATCCGCTATTCGCGGATATGGTGTTCAAAATTGACCCATCGGAAGGGCACGCCTTCAAAAAGATGTTCGTCCGTCACCGCGAAGAACTCGTTACGTTCCGTGTCGAGGATGAGCTCGACCCTAACGTGATCAGCGGAAAACGCCTATCGCCCCAGGAATTCTTTGAACACTTGCAGCGTGATGATGTCATCGTCATCGACGGACGGAATGATTATGAGTACGACATCGGTCATTTCCGCAATGCAATAAGACCCGAGGTGCAATCCTTCCGGGAGTTTCCGGAATGGATTCGCGAGAACCTGAGCGAGCACAAGGATAAAACCATCCTGACTTACTGCACAGGGGGCATCCGCTGTGAGAAACTGACCGGCTTTATGCTCAAGGAAGGCTTCAAAGACGTTGCCCAGCTTGACGGCGGCATTGTCACCTACGGGAAAGACCCAGAAGTACAAGGCCGTTTGTTCGACGGAAAATGTTATGTATTTGATGAGCGCATTTCCGTGCCGATCAATCAAACGGACGAGGATGTAATCGTTGGTAAATGCCACCATTGCGGAAAGCCCGAAGATCGGTATATCAACTGCGATAATGACGCTTGCCACCTGCAGCATGTATGCTGCGAAGAGTGTGAGGAGCTTCATCATGGCTGCTGCTCCGCGGAGTGTGAAGAGATTGTTGCTGCAAGCCACAATGCTTCCTGATTATAAATAACCTGAAGAAATAACAAGCGACCGTCCCTAACAATTGCGAGGAACGGTCGCTTATTTATTTAGAACATTTATCATTTTAGCGATATTGTCAACTCCATCACTAAATAAATCAAGAATAACGTGGATGCAATACCATTTATGGATTTATAAAACCCGGTTTTGTTCTTATACAAATTCTTAACTTTCTCCATATCGAATTCAGTTGTCTTCATTGTAAAAAGTACGGTTGGCAGTGCCCGCGAAAAACCATAAAAAAAGCCGAAAAGTAAGCCAATGGTAGGATCTTTAAAGAGCCCTATATAAATATATAGGATATAAAAGGTCATAAATGGTAAATACGTAAAGATCCCTGCCCCCAGAATGCTTCCCCATACCCACATATTTCTAACTGGTGGTCCATTAACCCAAGAGGCTGGGATTTGCCATTTCCGCTGCGGGACTTTTAAGTTTAAAATTTTAAAATCATGCAGAATGTATAATCCGACTAATACGATCATGAATATCATTTTTAGAATGTACGGCAACCATGAGAAAACGACAAATAATAATAAAGTATACAAAAATCCTGATAACGCGCCAGATAGGGACGAAGCCATCAAGTAGTTAGCCCAGCACTTCATTCTTGTTTTTAAATTCTTCTCACCGAGAAGACTGACCTCGAAGGTCACATTTAGCCCTCAATTTGTGCTTACTTTAGTTACGCCTGCTGTGCAAGCCAGGAATAACAATATGATGAATTCAACATATTCCAATCCTAATTCCTCCTAAAATTATCTTATCGTTACGGCACATCCACAATCCGATGAGTATGGTCGAGTGGAGTCGTTACCGTTTAATGTACAATCACAACAAGCTATGGAACCCCAAGAATAACCTAGACACCAGCAGCCTGTCGATTGATAACCATGCGCATAAGAGACTTTATAACCCGTTGGACATTTGCTTGATTGTGAACTTGAACACCCTGGACAAGCTTTCCGGTTAGGAAAATTACAAGTCGCAGATTGATCGTATACCCAAAGTTGGCACCACGAGGAAGATCCATCCGCAAAAACCGGACGTGCCGAGAAAGAAACGAATGAAAGGAAAGCAGTCGAAAGAACTGTTTTTAAGAACGTTGATCGTGAAACTTTTCGTTCCAAGTTTTCAGCCATAACCTTAGTAAACCTATCAACCGATTCAAGCCATTTAATCATTTATTTTACCGTCCTTTCAGGGAGATTTGTATCTTCAACTAACACAGATTCACCTTCAAGTGCCGATATTAAACCATGGATGTGTTCGATACCGTTGCATAATCCTTTTCCTTTGACTGTCCCATTCTCGTCTATAACAAATGCAAACGGTGTAACTCTAACCTGGCAGGATGCTAGTATCTCTCTTTCTTCATCTAATAATAGTTCGCCAATCAATGATTTATCCGCTAAAAGTTTGGAAAACGAAGTCTTGTCCCCGAGCCCTACTATAACAAAGTTGATTTTTTCATTATATTTCATATAAGCTTTATTCCATTCGGGAATTAACTCCTGGCAAGGTTTGCAACCAGGCGAGATAAAAGCAATCAATGTCGGTTTATGATAAAATGAATCGATCGGTATTCTTTCATTCGAAAAATACGATTTTGCTGAAAATTCAGGCAGCTTGCTCCCGATGGATACACCGTCTCGAGTAATGGCGTCACGTGTGCTCAAATACACGGAACCAAATTGTCTATAAATAAGAAATAATGAGAACAACATGAATAAAACAACTATCCACAAGAGCACATTAGAATAAAATAATATGTCCATAAACCCTCCCGTTAGGCTTTTAATAGCTTCATGTTTTTCTTATAATCATTCCATATTTTCTGCGATAGAAAGTAGATTAAGACTATAACCACGCCTAATACCGATGATGCTACTGAGTATATAGATTGTTGAGAAAATGTTAATCCTATTGCCAAAACATTCAATACGATTAAGGCACCATTTCGGTAAAGCGAAAAAATATCAACTTGGCTTTCCAAGAAGTTTCCGAAACATGAACATGTAACGGATCGTTTTGACTTGATAACCATGATATCCGCGATAAGAAAACTGACCAGCAGCAACAAAGTCATCATAAAGCCGTAGGATGAACTTGCGTGAAATATAATCAAAATTGAAGCAAACAGTTCGATGACAGGCAGGGTATAACCATACATAACAGATAATTTCCTTGGAACGACTCTATACTCGATGACGCCATCAACGAATTTTTTTATGTTGGCAAGCTTTGGTACCGAGGATATTAAAAAAATCAAGAAAAACACAACTTTTAATATGCTGCCCGCTAGCTCTAACATAAATATAGTTCCCTTCGATTTTATTGATCATTAGGTTCTTTACTCGAAATCCCTTCTTTAAATTCTTTCACAGCGGAGCCTAGCGATCTTCCCATTGACGGTAAATTCTTCGCCCCAAATACGATAAGGCCAAGAATCAACAATAAAATAATGCCTGGGACGCCGATTTGATTAAACATAAGCTCCCCCCTTTCAGTTCTTCCGTTTATTTTCTAAAAAAGCGCACAATGCTAGCCCAATTTCGAAAATAGAGATTAATAAAATCATTGCGGTAATATCCGAAATAAAGTCAGGTGGAGTTAAAACAACAGCAGTTATACAAAAGATGGGATATAAAAATTTACGAAATTTCTTAATTGTAGTCGGGGATATGATTCCTAGATGAGTTAAAAAAACCATAAATGCGGGGATTTCCAGTATTAATCCGGCCAATAAACAGATCATAAATACGAACTGAAAGTAATCGGAGAAGTTATACATCGTATTCATACTCAGTTCCTCGGTAACACCCAGAAAAAAGGAAAATAAAAATGGTGTCAGGAAGTAATAGCCAATGAGCACTCCAAGAAAAAAGAGGATAGATACGATAATTGAGAAAACTATAAAGCCCTTTGTGATATTCTTGCTAATTGCCGGCTTAATAAAAAGAAACAATTGCATAATTAAGATTGGAAATGACAAACACACGCTTTGAAGGAGCATCGTTTTAGCATAAATAGAAACGGATTCCGTGACTTTAAAAACATTTAGTTCAATTTCGTGAGCAATTGCTGACGATTTCAACAAATTCACAACATATGGCGATGTAAAATAGGTAATGATTAAACTCGTTAAAAATGCAGCTACGAAATAAAGTAATCTCTTTCGAAGCTCATAAAAATGTTCAATAAATTTCTTGGAATCGTTATCATAAATACGAGGTTCTTCAATAGCGCTTATTTTTTCAATTTCATTTAACATTTTCTCTCCCAAGTATTACGAGTAATAGTATTCGGATTGCTAAGATCGAAACGCCGATGGAATTTGACTTAATCTCCCTCCTTCCAGCATATCATTTCAATATTCTTTAAAATATCCAAATAAAAGAAATACAACCCAAATATTTACTTGGTAATATTTATTATAGTTATATTAATAATTCTTTCAAATAGGACCATTAGCTCAAAAAGTATGATTGCCTAAATATGAAACTGAACTACGAACTTTGATCTTAGACGATGCTTGATAATGTGAATATATAGTTGTATAATAAGGTTCCAAAATTAGATATTTGAGGCTGGCTGGGATACTGGTGTTCCTCTAGGTCTTCAAAACCTTTTGGGAGATTATTGGATCTCCGGTGGGTTCGATTCCCACACAGTCTCGCCATTAATTCATTCACAATGTCCATTTTCGGATCTCTTTTACTCTCTGGGTAAATTGTAAGTGGTCCAGAAGTTCGAGAAACTTAACTAGATTTTTTCTTGGTATACTTAAGATCTCCCTTGCATCTTGCAGAGAAAATGGAAGTTGTTGTGTTGCGTGATATAGTAATTTATATTGATCCTCAAAAGTTTCATAATGAATAAGATGTTTATCGCCTATTGGATAACCCAGTTTTTTCGTAATCATGAAATGATATGATTCATGTTCAAATCGACTTTGAATATTTTCGCTTCTCAAGTATTCCCCCCATTCCTTCACCTCCATCCGATCCTGCTTTAAATTGTCTAAAACTCTGTCAAATTTCGACACAAGTTCTTTCGGGATATGAGGCTCAAAATCTGTCAAATAAATAATGTGCTGCTCCCTTGCAATGGTTCCCTTTTTTATTTCTTTTTTTATTACCGCTTCAATTAGTTTTTTAGGAAACTTTCTTTCCAAAATTTGAATGCACTCTGCTTTGCCTATCCCGATTCGAAAAGGATTTAATCCATGGTATTTGTGCACTTCAGCCTTTACCTGCGATCCTGCATCTTTATAAACTTCCCTAGAAGTGAAAAAACTAGGCTCGATTTCAACAATTTGATCGCTGTCTATCATCCCATTTAGTATTACGTCGATTTGATCGCCGCTAATTGACAATGACTTAATTATTTCATTCTTGTCCAAACTTTTTTTTGTTGATAATAGATCTAGTACTCTTTCTTCCGGATTTGCTTCTCTTTGTTGCAATAATTTCTGAATCGTTTCTTCACCAAATCGATATTTTTCGCCGGCCGTACCAATAACCCATCCGCCACCAATGGTTTCTGGAGGTGAAGGTCGTCTTATAATAAAACGATCGCCGCGTTTAACGACAATCGGATTCTTTAATCGAATTTGACACAAAACTTCAGAGCTTTCGCGTAATTCATTACGATCGAAGAACACAATGTATCCCGAAGATTCAGTTGTTCCACAATAAAAATGGATGGGGGTACGTTGTTTTACAGGATATTGAAGATGATTTACTGAGTTAAGTGACACATCAATCATCGTACTTAGTGTGAAATGGGTCGATGTGACGATAACATCGCCCCTCTTTATTTTGCTTTGTTTAAGTGCACCACCTATATTTATGGCTACTCGCTGACCTGCCGAAGCTTTATCTTTAGAACAGTTATGTATTTGAACTTCCTTTGCCTTTACGGCGCATTGTTGTGGCAATACGGTTAACGTATCCCCTTTATTTACAACCCCTTCGTATATCGTCCCTCTTACAACGACTCCATGACCGTGAATGGTAAAAACCTGGTCAATCGGTAATCTTAAAGCTCCGTTAGAAACGCGTTGCGGGATTTTTTTCAACTTCTCATGTAGCGATAGCTTAAGTTCATACATCCCTGTTTTGCTTATATTATCCACAAACAACACTTCAACTCCTTCAAAAATGGAGCCTTTTACAACCTTGTTTATATCTTCCACTACCATCTTCAGAAAATCATGTTCTACCCTATCAATTTTCGTGACAACGATTAGGCCATTCACGATCCCTAACAGCGTTAGAATTTCAATATGCTCTCTCGTCTGGGGCATTACCCCTTCATCTGCGGCAACGACCAGGATGACAAGGTCTATCCCTGCGACCCCCGCAATCATTTTTTTTATGAATTTTTCATGTCCCGGTACATCGATAATGGATGCTTCTATACCAAATAATGAGAATTGAGCATAACCTAGCTCAATGGAGATATTTCTTTCCTTTTCTACTTTCAAACGGTCGGTATCAATATTCGTTAATGCCTTCGTTAATGAAGTCTTACCGTGGTTAATATGACCAGCGATTCCAATCGTATAATACATAGTTTGATCTCCAATGCTATTCAATAGTTTTAAATCATCCGGGTCCCAAAGATCTCGTTTAATCCTTGCGCAACAATCACAATTTCGTCCGCCTGTATCGTCCTAGCATCTAGAAGAAGAGCATTCTTATGAATTCGAGCAATGATGGGAGGATCATTCTTTCGTAGTTCTCTTTCCAACCACTGTACATCGAATCGATCGGAATTAATGGCGACAACAAAAGAAGGCAATTTTACATCAGGCATCGACCCGCCACCGATCTCAGAGTAATCTGGAATGATTTCAGCATATGGTTTATAGTCGTCTAACAGTAGGTCACGAAGTTCCTCTGCCTTTTTCTTAATTTCTTGTGGCGTAAGCAGGATATCTCTAAGTGTAGGTAGTTCTTCTACCAACTTTTTTTCATCAAGATACAATAATAGCGTGGATTCTAAAGCAGCGAGAGTTAACTTATCCGGTCGCAAGGCTCTGATGAGCGGATTTTTCTTTAATGTATTAATTAGATCGCGTCTACCAATAATAATGCCGGCTTGAGGTCCTCCTAACAATTTATCGCCGCTAAAGCTGATCAAATCTACTTTTTTGTCGACAATCTCTTTAATAAACGGCTCGTTTCCGATATTGTGTTTTTTCAAATCGTATAATACACCGCTGCCAAGATCCTCATACACCGGAATATGATGCTTCTGTCCGAGCATGACGAGGTCTTCAGTCATTACAGAATGCGTATATCCATTCATTACAAAATTGCTCTTGTGAACCTTAAGCAACATAGCCGTATTCTCATTGATTGCTCGCTCATAGTCATAAGTATATGTGCGGTTAGTTGTACCAACTTCGTTAAGAACAGCCCCGCTTTCCTTCATGATGTCAGAAATACGAAATGATCCGCCGATTTCAACAATTTCACCTCGGGATACAACAACCTCCTTTCCTGAAGCTATTGCCTTGAGTATCAGAAATACAGCAGACGCATTATTATTTACAACCAAGGCTGCTTCAGCACCCGTCAAAGTCGTAATAATTTGTTCGACGATATCATGTCTGGATCCGCGCTTTCCCGTTTCAAGATTATATTCTAAATTCGAGTATCTTCCGGCTATTTTTGTTAGATGCTGATTAACCTCATTCGGAAGTACGGACCGTCCTAAATTGGTATGCAAAACAACGCCAGTGGCATTGACGACTGGAACCATCTTGGGTTTTAAACGCTTCCAAATATAATCGACAAAATCGTTTAGCAATTGGTCCTCCGATATGGATGTCAACTGCCCTGAGACGATATCGCTTCTCACTTCTTCAAGATACTTTTTTATTAATATTGTGATATAGTCGGATGATACTGCATGATTTTTTGCTATATTTTTTATAATGGGATTGTTTAATATGCTGGCAACAGAGGGAATAGAACGAAGGATCATATATTTCTCCTTGGTTTTAGTATAGGAATACTTAATTACATCAATTTATAGTGTATATTGTATGAAGGGATATCTTATGGTTTATTTTTTACAAGATGCCAATTATAGTATAAGTATATTTATTTTCATAATTTATTCCTTTTGAATCAAAGTATAATCATAGTTTCTGTATCAAGCAACCGCTAAAATTGAAATTCTAAATAATTCTTAAGATGGAATGTTGCTCTTCAGATCGTGTAGAATAACGAATTCAAATTTTTTATGTTGCAATATGTAAAAATCCCTTTCAGCCAACAAAAGTTAAGTCATCGTTTCAGATGTACTTTTCCATTTGAGTGCTAAAAGGGATTATATCAACATGTATTTAATTGTTTCTAGCGATTAAATATCGTGGAAAACAGCCAATTCAGCTTCGATGGCAGCTTTGATCTTCTCGACGCATTCTTCCGTCGTTGCCGCGAATACACGGTTACCATTCACCAGTGCATATGGACGGAGCTTGCATAGACCGCAAAGATTCATGCAATCCGCCCGCAGGACAGCGATTTCGGGATACAATTCCTCCAGATGCTCAAGCTCCAAAGCACTCATCAAGTTGCTGTCGCAAATCTCCACAACAACAATCCCCATCCCCATCTTTATCACCACTATTCATTTGACAATTCGTTCATTCATTATGAGGAAAACGCATGAATTTGTCAAATCGATCGTAGGGATTGATCAATGGATGAGGGATTCCGCACCATCGATATAAATTTCCGTACCGGTAATATGGGAAGCATCATCCGATGCCAGAAAGGCTACGAGCTGAGCAACCTGTGATGGCTGTCCCGGTCCGTCCGCCAAAGGCTGGTCTCCCTCCGGATATTCAATCGGAATCGTCACCTCGTCCAGCTCCGGCTTCGCAATGGTGCTCTCATCAATATTCGTTGCAATCGCGCCTGGGCATATGGCATTCACCCGAATTTTGTAACGGGCGAGCTCCAGCGCCGCCATCTTCATGAAAGCCACCTGTCCCGCCTTCGTGGTGCTGTATGCGGAGAAACCAAACCCGGTAAACACCCGGTTTCCGTTAATGGAGCTTGTAATGATGATGCTTCCGCCATGATCCTTTAAGTAAGGAATCGCGTATTTTACCGTAGCAAACGTTCCTCTCAAATTTGTGTTAATGGTCGCATCCCATTCATCCAGCTCCATGATCTCGATCGGAGCCTTGGTCCCATTAATACCGGCATTCGCAAATACGATATCAATCTTTCCCCACTGCTCAGCGGCTTGACTGAAGCAATCCTTCAGCGATTCCGCTTTGGAAATATCGCAGTTGCCCGTGAGCACCTCGCCCCCGCCATCTTCTATGGTTTTCTTCACATTTTCTACGCGTTCACGATCGATGTCGATCAACAGCAGTTTAGCTCCTTGCTCTGCCATAAGAAGGGCTGCGGCCCGGCCGATTCCGGAACCAGCACCGGTAACGATGGCTACTTTACCATCCAAACGTTGATTTGTTGTCATTGCCACAACCTCCTCGTTTAAGTTTTCATGATTATAGATAACCCAATGAGTCCGTATCTGAATCTTGGCAATCCGAGCCTGCCATGCAGCTAGCAGCAATCAAAGCATATCCCTTCGGTAATGCCTAACCCGATAGAAAAAAAGAAATCGTCCCCCGCCTCATGGTAACACCTTACCACACGAGCCGTAAGAACGATCTCTTTGCATTCATTTCCTATGAGAGGATCGGGTCTTCCAGGCCTATCGTTGGAATACCGCAGGTTTTACGCATACCGGCTTGGATTGCGAAACCGTATATCCAGTAAAGTCAAGCTTTCCGTCTTCCGGATTCACGTTAAACAATACCAGGTTATTCCCGTCCCGATTGGCAACGATAAGGAATTTGCCCCCCGGCATGAGCGTAAAATGACGCGGATGGCCGCCCTCCGTCGAAATATATTGAACCGGACTTAAACGACCGGTATCTTCATGCACGTTAAATACTACAATGCTGTCATGTCCGCGGTTCGATCCGTATACCGTTTTGCCATCCGGGGACACGGCGATTTCGGCACAATAGCTCTCCCCGTCAAAATCCGCAGGCAATGTCGATACCGTTTCCAGCACCTCTAAACGTCCTGCTTCTTGATCATAGCGAAGCACTGTGACACTGGAATTCAGCTCGTTGATGACATAAGCATAGGCACCGCTTGGATGGAAAGCCAAGTGACGGGGCCCTACGCCGGCATCCAGCTGGGTTTCGCCGTGAAAGCTCAGCTCTTGCTTATTCTCATTTATCGTGTATGCAAGAATCTTGTCCAATCCCAGGTCCTGTACGAACACATATTGACCATCCGGACTATAAAATGCCGAGTGCGCTCTGGATTGCTGATCATCATGCACTTCCACGAGATCCGCATGTTTCTTCTCATCCAGCAGTCTGTCGGCTTGTCCATGCTCACCGATCGAATGAAGACCTACCAGGCCTCCATGATAACTCGAAACTATCAGATACTTGCTGGATTCATCACGCTGAATGTGGCAAGTGGAGCTGCTGACACTGCGGGTACGATTCAATTCGGTCAGTTTGCCGGCCTCCGAGTCAATTTCAAAGCTGATGACCTCGGCTGCTTTGCCGCCTTGCTCTGCAATTTCGCCGATGGCATACAAACGTCCGTTATCCGGATCGACGTTCAAGAAAGTGGGATTCTTAATGCCGGATACTTCATCGAGCAGCTTCAGTTCGCCGCTGTCCTCGTTAAATTCATAAACACATACCCCGCTTTGATTATCTTCCGCATACGCACCAGTAAACAGCAGTGTGCGCTGTGATGGATTCGCCATAATATCCGATCTCTCCTCTCGTATATCTATCATTTTCATGTCCTATGTAGTGATGCTTCCAGTTACCATGTTAACTTCAACCCTGATGAAAATCAAATGACTTGCCGTTTGCAGCCTGTTTGTCTTTTGCCATACCGGGTATGTATGTATTACATTGACTGAAGGAGGTATTCCCATGAAACAACCGAACAGCGAAGAAGTGCGCAATCATCAGGACACGGAGAACGACTCCCAAGAACAACGCGACAAGGTGAAGAACCATCAGGATGTGGAGCCTCAGGCTGAGAATTGGAACCCCCGGGATCTTCCCGATCCAGACGATAAAAATCAATCTAAATCCTAATCGGGCAATATAAGAAGGCCGCATGGACACTGCCATGCGGCCTTCTTATATAGGTGATGAGTCTCTTTGGCTTGGATGATTATCCTTCCAAAAGCAGCGACTCCGGATCTTCGAGGAGCTCTTTCACGGTTACCAGGAAGCGAACCGCCTCGGAACCGTCAACGATCCGATGATCGTAAGACAATGCGATGTACATCATCGGACGATTTTCCATGCGTTCAGCATCAATCGCTACCGGGCGAAGCTGGATTTTGTGCATGCCGAGGATACCCACCTGAGGCGTATTCAGAATCGGCGTGGACAAGAGCGAGCCGAAAACGCCGCCATTCGTAATCGTAAACGTACCGCCTTGCAGTTCAGACAAGGACAGCGCGTTATTGCGGGCTTTGGCAGCCAGATTCCCGATTTCCTTCTCAATCTCGGCAAAACCAAGACGATCGGCATCGCGAACGACCGGAACGACAAGCCCTTCTTTGGCGGATACCGCAATACCGATATCATAGAATTTCTTCACGACGATATCGTCGCCGTCGATTTCGGCGTTCAGATGCGGGAATCTCTTCAACGCACCCACGACCGCTTTGGTGAAGAAGGACATGAAACCGAGCCCTACGTCATGCTTCTCTTGGAATGCTTGCTTACGACGCTTGCGCACGTCCAGGATCGCGGTCATATCCACTTCATTGAAGGTCGTCAGCATGGCAGCCGTATGCTGCGCTTCGACCAATCGATTCGCAATCGTTTGACGACGACGGGACATGCGGGTACGTTCAACCGGTTTGCCATACTCGGCAGCAGGTGCTTGTGCTGCCGGTGCAGGCGTTGAAGCTGCCGGCTTGCTAGGCGCAGCAGACGGCTTAGCTTCGTTATGATTCTTCACATCATCATGGTAAATCCGACCGATCGGGTCGCGGCCCTGTACCTGGTCCAGATCAATCCCGCGTTCACGAGCCAGTTTGCGTGCGGATGGCGATGCAGTCAGGCCTGCTCCTTCCTCGTTCTGAGCCGGTACCGGAGCTTGCGGTTTCGGTGCTTCTGCGGCGGGTGCCGAAGCAGCTTCCGTTTGCACGGAGGCAGGAGCTTCAGCCGACTTCGGCGCCGATGCGCTTGCAACGCCTTCCTGCGGAGAAATTTGACCGATCACTTCGCCGATCGTTACGTTCTCCCCTTCTTGACGAAGGATTTTTTCCACAACGCCTTCAGACTCTGCGCTAATTTCAAGATTAACCTTATCCGTTTCTAACTCGAGCAGCACATCACCGATGTTGACGCTATCCCCTTCCTTCACGTGCCATTTGAATATCGTTCCTTCGGTGATGGATTCGCCCATAGCTGGTACAGTAATTTCGCTCACAGCCGCTACCTCCCCAATGAGATCTCTTGATTTATAGTTTTACGATTAAGGGCAAAAGAAATGATGGTCTGTTGCTCATAAGCATGAACATCCTGATACCCGCTAGCAGGGCTCGAACGCTCAGGACGTCCGCTGTAACGGACCTCTGTGCCTTTAGGTGCAATTTCACGAATTCTCGGCTCCATGAAGCTCCAGCCGCCCATGTTCTGAGGCTCTTCCTGAACCCACAGAATCTCTTTCAGGTTCGGATACTTTTGCATCACACGGGAAATTTCTTCTTTAGGGAAAGGATACAACTGTTCCACACGAAGAATGTGGATCCAGGATTGGTCCTCACCCTTCTGCTTATCCAGCGCGTCTTCCAAGTCGATCGCAATTTTCCCCGAGCACAATACAAGGCGTTCCACCTTCTTAGGTGTTTGACCTAGACCCGGCTGTTCCATTACCTTCTGGAAACCGCCCTCGCTGAACGCGTTCACAGGCGACGCGACACGCGGGTTACGGATCAAGCTCTTCGGAGCCATAACCACCAGCGGCTTGGCATCGTCCGTGTTGGTCAGGGAAGCCTGTTTGCGCAGCAGGTGGAAATATTGGGCGGCCGAAGTCAGATTCGCAACCGTCCAGTTATCCTCGCCGCTCAGCTGGAGAAAGCGTTCCAATCTAGCACTGGAGTGCTCTGGGCCGTTTCCTTCATAGCCGTGAGGAAGCAGCATCACCAAGCTGGACTTCTGTCTCCACTTCGAACGGCCGGCCGTAATGAACTGGTCGATGATCACCTGTGCACAGTTGACGAAATCGCCGTACTGCGCTTCCCAGATCACCAAAGTCTCGGGAGAGTACACATTGTAGCCATATTCAAATCCAACGACCGCAGCTTCGGTCAGCGGGCTGTTGTGGATCGCGAACGATGCCTTGGCTTGCGGCAGCCGGTGCAGCGGGCAGAAGGTTTCTCCATTGACCGCATCGTGAAGCACCAGGTTTCGATGGGCAAACGTTGCACGTTCGGCATCCTGTCCCGTAATCCGGATCGGCTTGCCGTCAGCAAGAATCGTAGCGAAGGCCAGCGTTTCGGCATGACCCCAGTCCACCTTCTCGCCCTCGTCAAGCGAGTTGCTGCGCCGCTCGAGGATGCGTTGAAGCTTCGGATATACCGTAAAGCCTTCAGGCCACTGCAGGAGCTCGCGGTTAATGCCGCGCAGCACCTCTGCAGATACATTCGTCGCGGCTTCCGTCTTGGTTTTGCCGTCCGTAGGGTTCAGTCCGAGCAGAATCTGATCAACCGGATCCTTCGTCTTCACGTTCTCATAAGAGTTCTTCAAGACCTCCACGACGCCATTCTTCAAACCGTCCACTTGTTCTTGGGTCAGAATGTTTCCATCCATCAGTTTCTTCATATAAATCGTGCTGACGGTTGGATGGTTCTTCACCTTCTGGTAGATCAGCGGCTGGGTCGTTTCCGGATCGTCCGTCTCGTTGTGGCCATATTTCCGGTAGCCGACAAGATCGATCAGAATGCTCTTCTTGAACTTGTTGCGGTAATCACTGGCAAGACGGGCCACTGCGATACACGCTTCCGGATCATCCGCGTTCACGTGGATAATCGGAATCTCATAACCTTTTGCCAAATCGCTCGCATAATGAGTCGATCTGGAATCCTTGCCTTCCGTCGTAAATCCGATGCGGTTGTTCACGATGATGTGAATCGATCCGCCCGTACGGAACGCAGGCAGTTTATTGAAGTTCAAGGTTTCCGGCACAATGCCTTCGCCAGGGAACGCGGAATCGCCATGAATCTGAATGCTCAGCGCTTTGTTCACATCCTGCTTCGGATAACCCGCTTCGCTGCGATCCTCCTGGGCGGCACGAGCAAAGCCCTCTACTACCGGATTGACGTATTCCAGGTGACTCGGATTGTTCGCAAGCGTGATCCGAACCTGCCGGGCTTCATCCTTCTTCAGGTAACGGTCCGCGCCCAAGTGGTACTTTACGTCGCCCGTCCAGCCGTAGTTGATGCCCATGGAGCCTTCGGACGGCACCAAGTGTTTATTCGGAGAGTGCATGAACTCCGAGAAAATCTTGCCGTAATCCTTGCCCAGTACATGAGCCAGGACGTTCAAACGTCCGCGGTGCGCCATACCCACGAGAATGGAGTTGACATCCGCTTCGGCCATTTGGCGAACGATCTCGTCGAGCAGCGGCACGAGTGCCTCGTTGCCCTCAACCGAGAAGCGCTTCGCGCCTACGAACGTGCGATGCAGGAATTCCTCGAACTGCTCGGCTTCGAGCAGCTTCTTCAACAGTCCCCTGCGCTCTTCAACGCTCATGTCGGTCAAGTAGCGGCCAGATTCGGCCTGCTGATTGAGCCACTTGCGTTCTTCTTCATCGTGGACGTGGCTAAATTCATAGGCAATGGAGCCTGTATATAGTTGCAACAGCCGCTGGATTGCCTCTAAGCCGTTCTTGACATCGCCAGGAGCCTCCTCCCAGACGATCTCTGCAGGCAGGGCGGCCAAATCCGCTTGGCTGAGTTGGTAGCTTTCCGGTTGAAGCAGACGCGTGTCGGCTTCGTTTCCGATTCCAATCGGATCAATGTCGGCGGCCAGATGACCGTAGGTTCTAATGTTCCACACCAGTTTGCCGGCAGCTACCCCTTTTTTCATCAATTGCGGGTCGTAGCTAACACCTTGTCCCTGCGAATCCGCTTTCTTTTCATTGTTTTCCAAAGATGGAGGCGGCCCCCAGCTGGCGAACAGCTCGCGGTATCCTGGCTCCACAGATTGCGGGTCTTGCAAAAACTTCTCATACTGATCTTGAATGTACCCCAAGTTCGGACCGTGATATTTCTGCCATGGTCCCTCTGTCATTCTGTCAAGGGTCTTCATCGCTGACTCCCTCCGTCAGATTATTTTGATTGCTCAAGGACGGAATTTCTAATTTTACATTTTGCATACTACATTTTACATTAAATAAACGTTTTCTTACGATTACATTATAATACACTTGGCCTCCATACCGAAAATACCCTTTATATATAATAATGATCTCAGAAACAGATGAATTTGCGTCAATTTTTTGACGTTTTGTCCGCTCATTCACCAGTTCTCTGTATGGAGTTCCATTTAACCCCATTTATTCGGAAAAAATATCCTCTTCCAGCCAGTCCATCTGCCGCAGCGGCTCGGGCCCGGTGTCCATCCCCAGCAATTGAAGAAGCTGTTTGGCGTTGTCGGAAGCATCGCCGCCTGAATTGTTGTTGAAGATGATCCAGCACTGCTTCGCTTTCTTTAGCAATTGTTCTATCCATCCTCTCAGCTGTTCCAATTCTCCCGAACTGTAACGGTACAAATACCGGACCTCTCGCCAGTTGGGCTGACCGCTGGAATGCCACCCATCGGCGTTGCGTCCGTGCATCCGGATCATCACGGCCTCCGTGCCGGATGTCTCAAGTACGACCGGCACCGATCCGATACCGGCTTGCGGCTCGTCAGCTATGCTGTGGATCCAGCCCTCGCTCCGCATAAATGCGAGGGTCTTCTCGCGAAACTCCGGCGCATACCAGCTCTGATGGCGAAACTCCAAGGCTACCGGAACGTCCTTCATCCATTCCCGCGTACGCTTCAGAGTGTCCACATGCTTGCGTTCGCAACCAAACCATGGCGGGTATTGGAAAAGCACGGTCCTTAATTTGTCCGCCGCTCGCAATTCTTCGACCGATGCAAGCAAATGATCGAACATCGCTTTTACGCTGGGGTATCTGTCCTTGCCCTGTCCGCGGGCATGTCCTGTCATGCCCTGATAGGCCTTTACAATAAAACCGAAATGGTCCGGGACGGCTGCCGCCCATTTTGTCATTTGTTCCGGCGAGGGTATGGCATAGAACGAATTGTCCATCTCCACGATGGGAAAATGCCTGCTGTACATTTCCAGTTTATCTGCAGGCCTTGCCCCTTCGTCATACAGCTTGTCATGATCTCCCCACCCGGACAAACCTACCTGAATCACATCTTTTTGATTATCTTCCTTTGACATAACAATCCTCTCATCCACATGATTTACCATATCGGGGACTTCTATTAATTAACCTGATACGGGTGATTTCAAAAGCAGGCAGCCCCATACTGATTTTACCATTGCCTTGATTTCGTTCACTTCCGATCATAAAAAACATGATGGGCTTCCAGTTTTCCGTCCAGGATCTCGATCCTTCCATGCGAATAACGGGGCTGCCGCCTTTTATCCGTAGCGGAACCGGGATTGAACAGCAGGACCCCCTGTACCTCTTCTTTAAAGGGGATATGGGAGTGGCCGAACAAGATGCAGTCCACTTCCGTATCTGCAAAAGCTTTTCTGGCTCGTGATGGCGTCGTTCCGCCTTGACCGTGTCCGTGCACAATCCCGATGCGCTTGCCCTCGATTTCAACCCGTTTTTTATATCCAAAGCGTTCCACGATCCGCGCGTCATCCACATTACCGGCCACTCCCTCCACGGGAGCATATTGACTTAACAGCTCGTAGAGCTCCCAATCGGACCAGTCTCCGGCATGAAGAATAAGCTCCGATTGCTGTAAATCTTCTAGCAGCGGGTCTGGCAGTTCCTTCGCTTTTTTGGGCATATGGGTGTCTGACAATACCGTAATCCGATATGGGCGGCTCATTGGGATGCACCTCTTCTTATAGTTATGTAATGCTGCAATATCAGCCATCTGACATTCATCTATATCCTACCAAATAAACGAAATCAAATAAAACCGCACAGGGAACTGCGCGGTTTTTCATGTCTTCTTTTAAGCCAGAAAAAATTTCCAATTCAGTTTTAGTTTGTCCGCCCGCCGAATAGAATGTACGAGCAAGCAGGTACAAGCTGTGTTATCCATGATCCAGACGAGAGGTGGAAGTTGATGAGTATTCTAATTAGCTACATGATCCTTGGCCTTTCCCTATCAGCCCCCGTTGGTCCGATTAATGCGGCGCAGCTTGATAAGGGGATCAAGAAAGGGTTCTGGCATGCTTGGCTGTTTGGCATTGGTGCGGTCCTTGCGGATATCCTGTATATGGTCCTCGTCTATCTCGGCGTTGTTCATTTTCTGAATACGCCGTTCATGCAGACATTCCTCTGGCTGTTCGGCGCTTTTGTCCTTATCTATTCCGGGCTGGAAAGCATCCTGAACGCCAATAAAGTGACGATCAGTCAAGAAAAAAGCGATGATTCGTTATGGAAAAGCATGCTCTCCGGGTTTCTCATGTCCGTCTCGAATCCGATGACGATTCTGTTCTGGCTCGGCATCTACGGATCCATCCTGGTCAAAACGGCTGCGGACGAAGGGTCCGGGAACCTGTTTCTCTACAGCGTTGCCGTCATCGCCGGGGTCGTGCTGTGGGATTTGTTCATGGCCGCGCTCGGCAGCATATTCCGCCGATATTTAAACGAGCGGGCGCTTTCTCTCATTTCGGTGCTTTCCGGGATCTCGCTAATCGTGTTTGGCGTTTATTTCGGAATTCGGGCTCTGGCATTGCTTTATCCGCTCGTATTCTAACGGGCCGGTTTGGGGCTAAGCTTGGGCTTTTCCCTCTCCATCAGGCGGCCCTGACCGGATTTTTTCCACACGGAACGCATGCATAATACGACCAGTCCGATTAACAATATGAACCCGAGACTGATCCAGAGTCCCGGCCGACTCGTCGGGTGCAGGGCGGTTCCGCTGACGGCAGCCGCTATGAGTATCATTCCGATGTATCTTTTGACCTTGCCCCATCCCGTAAGCTCGATCAGCCGGCCTGCCGATATCAGGATAAAAAACCAGTTATACAGCAGCATAAGGCCTGCCGCAGTTGTCAGGTACTCGTAAATCTTGCCGGGCATGAGCAGAGACAGCACGATGGATACAATCAACCCGGCGGCGGTTAGGGAAAGGGAGAAGATGGGCGTATCGCGCTTAAACATTGTTCTGGAAAACAGCTTGGGCGCATCCTTATCCTCGGATAACGTGACCAGCATCGTGGTTACGGCATACAGCGAGGCAACCATCGTCGAGAATCCGGCAATGATTAAGACCGCATTGAATAGATGGGGGATAAAAGGCAGTTGATACGAGTTAAGCGCTACAACGAAGGGGCTTTTCGTCGTGGAGAAGCGATTCCAGGCTACCATCATGACGGCCATGCCAATAGACAGCACATATACGATGGACAGCAGGAGAATCATCACCTTGCCCGATTTCGGCGCTTCCTTCGGATTCTTCAAGCGGACGGCCATCACTCCCATGACTTCAATTCCGCCGAAAGCATAAAACGCAAAGATCAAGGACGACCACACGCCTTTTCCGCCCGTCGGAAATAAGGCGTTCATGCTGCCCGGAACATGGGGCTTAGTCCCGCCTTTCAACCATCCCATCCAAGCGGCGGCGGCAATGACAAGAAACATGACGATGGCAGCGACCTTAATAACAGCCAACACATTCTCCAGGCGGTCGAAGCCCTTGGTGCCGATCCATATGACAAAAAGCCCCAGTACGGCATATCCTGATGCGAATATCCACATCGGAACGCCAGGAAACCAAAAGCGGGAGAAAATCGCCAGCGCGGTCATCTGGCTTCCCATGATCAACACTTCGGAGCACCAGTACATCCAACCTGTTGAGAAGCCTGCCCACCGGCCGTAGGCTTTTTTGGCGTAGGTTCGGAACGAGCCTTTTTGCGGATCCTCTGCCGTCATTCGCGCCAGCACATCAAACACGAAGTAGGTGGCCGTCGCCGCCAATATAATAGAAAGAAGAAAAGCCGGTCCGCCAAGCCGGATACCCAGTGCGGATCCGAGAAAATACCCCGTGCCGATCGTTGATGCAACTCCCAGCAGCGATAGCTGCCACCACTTCAGATTCCCTTTTACTTTCCCTGCCTCGGTCTTCGCTCCTCTGTTCACGGTTATGTCCTCCGGATGTCGTGATGTATTCGTTCAAAACTTTCCTTATTATGAAGGGATTCTCCGTGATTTATGTACCGTGCCGCCCAGCCTAAAAATGCCTTTAAAGTTCCATGAAGAGAAGACAAGCAAGCGGATTATGCAGCCCGGGGGCTGGATGCTCTCGCATATTTTGGCTGTTCCCCGAGAAGTATAAACGGAAGAAAGCAGAATTGGGGGATCACACATGTCATTAGCTCGCGGTATTCCAACGAATCAGGCGTTTATGATTATGATGCTCACGGCAGGTTTGACCAATCATGTCATGATCATCCCTGTGCTTCTGGAGAAGTCCGGACGGGATGCCTGGATCACCATTCTAGTGTCAGCCGTGTTATTTATGCCCTGGGTTCTGCTAGTTTACGGAATCATCAAAAAAGTCGGCCCCCGTTCGATCAAGCAAGCGTTGGACGAGAGCAGCGGCAAAGCGGCTCGCATGCTTGCAATGGGCATGTCCGGCTTGTATTTTTTCGCTTTTGCCTTCTATACCTTGAAGGAAGTCATCGATTGGACGAAATCGACCTATATGGTCCAAACCCCTGTCATTGCAACGGCCTTCGTGCTCATGATGCTGTGCCTTATCAGCATTAACCATGGAATCAAAACCATCGGCGTTGCCGCCGGCATCTTGCTGCCTTGCGTCGTCTTGCTTGGCATATTCGTGTCCGTGTCCAACCTGAAAGTAAAAAACTACAGCTACTTGCTGCCTGTCCTTGAGGAAGGCTTCATGCCGGTGCTCAGCGGAATCCCGATCATGTTCGGGGGATTGTCCCAATTTATCCTAATCTTATTTCTGCGGCCTCACCTGCAGAAAAAGCCCGGTTTCTTGACGTTCCTGCTCATCCATCTGGTTCTCATCTTCCTCACGTTTGGACCCACGATCGGCGGCATTGCCGAATTTGGTCCAGAAGAAATGAAGCTTCAGCGGTACCCCGCCTATGAGCAATGGCGTCTCGTGAAGCTGGGCAAATTCGTGGAACACGTCGATTTTTTATCCATCTTCCAGTGGCTTAGCGGAGCTTATGTCTCCATTTCCATTTCGATTTTTTTGCTCTGCGAAACCCTTCTTCCCAAGTCCAGACAGAGCGTTGGCGTATTAGCCGCCACCACGCTGCTCATCATACTGTGCGCCTCACCGATCAGCAATTTGAAAATGTATTATGCCATGGCCGACTATTTCTTGCCCGCATCCGCCGTTTATATCACCATCCTAAGCCTCCTGTTATTCTTCCTGATCCGCAAACCGAATCAGCAGGAGCCGCAGGATGCCAGTTCCACGAAAGGAGATACGCCGCAATGAACATGACCGAACAGCAGCTGCGCGATCGTTATGCCGATTCCGATGACGTCTATATAACGTCCTACCCGGGAATGGATGAAGAGCCTTGGGCGATTATGGTTTACAGCCCGATGATGTGCGATTCGAAAGTGTTGTCCGAGATCTTTTTGCCTGTCATCAGCAAGGAATGGAATACTTCCGTTTCGCAAAAGCATCCGCTTGACCCGACCAGCCTTGAATATTATCTTACGCTGGATGTCGCCGATGCCGATTTGGAGTCCGTCGATGACATTGTTTATTCCGGCTACGTTGCCTTGTATTTTCCCAAGGACGATAAGCTGTATTCGTACAGCGCCGGCAAAACCATCGGCCGAACGCCGGAAGAAAGCGCCACGGAAACCTCGGTCAAAGGACCTCGCGACGGGTTTGTCGAGGAATTGGATATCAATGTAGCACTTATCCGCAAAAGGCTGAAATCACCGGGACTTGTCTATTCCTCCTTTAAGCTTGGAGACAAAAGCAAAACCACCGTCGGCATCATGTATTTAAAGGACAAGGTCATACCGGAGACCGTCACAGCCATCGTGGACAAGCTAAACCATTACGCCGGGGATCCTCCCGTAGGGATCGGCGAGCTTGCGGAGCATCTGACTCCATACAGGTTCAGCGTGCTTCCCATGTTTGACTACACGGGGCGGACGGATCTGGCATACGACTCTCTGACCCGCGGCCGATTGGTCATTATTTTGCAGGGGAGCCCCGTCCTATTGATTGCACCTGCGAGCTTCATGCAGCTGCTGTTCGCTGCCGAAGACCCCCAAATGCCGTTCTATTTCGTGATGCCTTGGAGAATTCTGAGAATGTTCGGGTTCCTGATTTCCATTTTCCTTCCCGGCTTCTATATAACGCTATTAGCCTTTCACCAGGATCAAATCCCTTTTCCGCTGCTGGCAACGGTTGCAAATACCCGGCTCGGCCTTCCGATCCCGACCGGGTTTGAGATGCTGATCATCCTGTTTCTCCTCACTCTGCTGCGGGAAGCCGGCATGCAGATGCCTTCTCCGATCGCGTCAACCATTACGGTGGTTTCCGGTATCATTATCGGCGATGCGGCGATTCGGGGCGGTTTTTTCTCCCCGACGATGACCGTCATCGGGGCCCTATCCTTTGTGGCGGGGTCTACCCACTCCAATCAGGATTTTGTTGTCAGCCAGACGATCATGCGTTTCTTTGTCCTTACCCTGTCCTCGGTGTTCGGTTTATTCGGTTTCTTCATATCGGTCTTCATGATCGTTCAATATGCAGCAAACCATAATCCGTTCGGGCAGCCGTACCTTGCCCCCTTCTCGCCCTTCTCCAAATCCAAAGTCCTGGGCAATCTCTTGCGATTTCCGGGGAAACGGAAAAAGGGCGGCGCGTTATGAAGCGGGTATGGATACTCGTATGTCTAACGTCTCTGCTGCTCTCAGGCTGCTGGGACAACAATGAAGTCCAGGATATCAACTACATCACGGCGCTCGGCGTAGATTACAAGGACGAGAAATATATCATTTATGTGCAGATGCTTGACTTTGCCACGATTGCCAAACAAGAATCGAACAAACAGACGGAGAAAGCGCCTATCTGGGTTGGCCGAGGAACCGGGACCACGTTGACTGAAGCCCTCATTGATCTGTACACGTCGAGTCAACAGCGGGTCTCTTGGGGTCATGTGACGGCTTTGGTGCTTAGCGAATCGGTATTAAAACCTAAGCTGTTGGCCCAAGTGTTCGACTTGACCAACCGTTCCCAGGAAATCCGGTATACGAAATGGATATACGGGACCAAGGATAAGATGGAGGATCTTTTTACGGTATCGCCGTTCTTTCAGCTCTCCCCCCTGCATTCACTGCTTCATGAACCCAGGGAAAGCTATGTCCAATTCTCGTTTATACGTCCGATCCAATTCGTGAACTTTATTCGTCTCTACAGGGAAAAAGCCGCCACCGTGCTGCTTCCCTCCCTTCATATTTCGACGCAGAACTGGTCGGAAAATCTAAAGCAGCATCCGATATTGGAAGTGAACGGTGGATTTCTGATCAAGAACAAGGAATTGATGGGCTGGCTCCCACGATCCGATCTGCTGGGGACCCGCTGGTTAGCATCGAATAATACTCACGCTGCCGTCGTCGTTCAGGCGGACGGTGAAGCCGTTGGGAGCATTCGGCTGGAGAAGCCCCAATCTACCATCGAAGTCATCCGGAAGCCAAACGATGCGTCGTATCGAATCAAGCTGAACGTCTTTGGGACGGTACAGAATATATACAAGCAGGTGGGGATTAAGGAAATGAAGCGATTAACGGAAGATACCCTGCGAAAAGAATTACTGAACACCTTCCGTAAAGCCGCATTGATTCACGCTGATCCCTATGAGCTGTGCCTCCAATTGTACCGAATCGATCCCAAACTCTGGAAGAAATTAGCGGATCAGAAAAAGGAAATCTACGACGAAACGACCCTTGAGGTTGATGTCGATGTCAACCTCCGATACTGGGGGCAGCGCAAAAGCCTGAACCGGTAATGAAACCTGTGCAATAATGAGAAACCCTGTGCTTGATAGCACAGGGTTTCTCTCGTAAGTAGCAGTTTCTGCCGCCTTTACATCATCTTTTTTATTTCATCTTTAATGGATTCCGCCTGCGGCCCGAATACGACCTGAACCGCGCCTTGACCCAGACGCATGACACCGGATGCGCCTAATTTTTTCAACTCCGAGTCCTTTACGGCCTTCTCATCTTTAACGACAAGGCGCAGACGCGTGATACAAGCATCGATGCTTGTAATATTATCCGCACCGCCGATGTTTTGCAAAACCTTGGCCGCCTTGGACTCATTGGATGCCGCGCCGGATGGAGCCGGGGCAGCTGTATCGCCCTCGTTAGAAACCGTATCCACGTCGTCATCCTCCTCGCGTCCAGGTGTTTTCAAGTTCAGCTTGACAATGAGGATTCTGAACAGCAGATAGTAAACGACTCCGAAAGCCAAGCCGACCGGCAGGAGCAGCCAAGCATTGGTAGACAGCTTCAGATTCACCAGGTAATCGATCAGGCCCGCCGAGAACGAGAAGCCCAAATGCACATCCAGTGCATACATGATCAACCCGGAAAGACCTGTCAAAATCGCATGCACCACATACAGTACCGGAGCAATGAACATGAACGCGAATTCAAGCGGTTCGGTGATCCCCGTCAGGAACGACGCCACTGCCGAACCGATAAAGATGGAGCCGACGAGCTTGCGTTTGGACGGCTTGGCGGTATGCATAAAGGCCAGCGCCGCAGCCGGCATCGCAAACATCATGATCGGGAAGAAACCGGACATGAACATACCGGCCGTCGGGTCTCCCGCAAAGAAACGCCACAGGTCGCCGTGAACGACTTCGCCCGCAGCATTGGTGTAATCGCCGATCTGGAACCAGGCGATGGAGTTTAATACGTGATGCAGACCCAGAGGGATCAGCAAGCGGTTAGCCGTACCGAAGATGAACGAACCGATGCCTCCCAGACCGACAACCCAGTTGCCGAAGGCGGAAATGCCATCCTGGATCGGGCTCCATATCATGCCGATCAGCACTGCCAGCACCATCGTGGAGGCTGCCGTGATGATCGGAACGAAGCGTTTACCCGCAAAGAAGCCCAACCAATCCGGCATCTTAATGTTGTGGAATTTATTATACAGGTAGGCGGACCACAGACCGACAAAGAAACCGCCAAGAACGCCCATATTCAGCTTCACGTCATCCGGTATAAACGGCATTTGCAGCGGCACTTGCGCCAGTACTCTTGTAAGCACCATGTACCCGATAAGGGCGGAAAGACCCGCAACGGCATCCCCGGCGAATCCGATCGCAACGCCGATCGCAAAAATAATCGGCAGATTATCCAGAATGGCAAGGGCGCCGGAAGTCATGAACGGAGTTACATATTGATTCAGAAAAGCTCCAAGAGCTCCCAAGGGTATGTCTTTTTGATAGTCGATCAATCCAAGCCCCTGCAAGATACCTGCCGCAGGCAACGTGGCCACCGGCAGCATAAGGGACTTACCCAGCTTTTGCAATTTAGCCAGCATGTCAATCATCCTTTCAACTTCAATAATTTAGCTTCTGCTGAAACCGTTTACATAATGCGTCGTTATAATAACCATTTTTTTTCATTCACCCCGGAAAAGAAAAACCTCAGAAAATCCTCCTCCTTGCGAGCATTTGTATTCATCATTTTAAGGCGGCATGGATGCCATTATCATTCTAGGGTCAACAAAAAAAGCCAAGAAGAACGGCGACTATGCATTAAATAGTCCGTTACTTCTTGGCTCATGCCCATGTTTATGGTAACACGCCTTAAAACGTATTCATTTGATGTTGTTATCTTAATTCACGTCTTCCTGTTTTGTCAACAACGAATATTTAATTCCCTATCGAATGGAATTATTTCAATTCGATGGTCATAACAGGACTTTGGCCGGACACGACATCACCGGTCTGACCGTCCACCTTGGAAGCCACTTCATCCGCATTGGTTACGATAATCGGCGTAATCGTCGGATAACCGGCGGCCTGGATCGCAGCCATGTCGAATTCGATGAGCGTCTGACCCGACTTCACCTGATCACCGGCTTGAACATGGCTTGTGAAGCCTTCCCCCTTCAAACCGACTGTGTTAATCCCGATATGGAACAAATATTGCAGGCCGGTTGCGGGATCCTCCAGCATGACGGCATGCTTGGACTTGATGACATGCGCAACGGTCCCGTCAAATGGCGCGATTAATTTGCCTTCGGCAGGCTCGATGGCAATGCCTTGGCCCATATGTCCGGCAGCAAATGCCTCATCGGGCACTTGGGACAAAGGCACGGCTTTACCCGTCAATGGAGCTGTGAGTTGAATGACTGTAGCTGTTTTTTTCTTTTTCCAACGATCAAACATGTTAAGATTCCTCCCTGGGTTGATTCTTTTGTTGTAGTCGGCCTGTGAAGAGCCGGTATAAATGCATAGCTAGAAAGCAGACCTCCGCTTCGGGCACTTTCTTGCCGAGTTCTTTCTCCATCATGCCTGCGAGACGTGTTGCCAAACCGTATTCCTGCGTGAACTTGGAGCGGATTTGTTCCGCAAACGGATTGTCGACATGGATTTCCTGATTCAGCATGCGGTCTACCGAGAATCTTAAATGCATGAGCAGACGAACATAATCCATGCTTCCCCGGTCAAAGGCGACCTGCCGCTCCTCTTCAATATATTTCACCAGGCTCCCCACCACGTTCGATGCCTTGACCAGATGGCCAACGGGTACATGACTGACGGCCGAATACACATGGTAGGTCAAGAAGCCAATCTCATCCTCGGGAACCTCTATATCGAAGGTCTTGCCGATCAATTCCGCTGCCTTGGCTGCGATATCATATTCTTTTGGGAAGCTGATCCGGGTTTCTTCAAGGAAAGGATTAATAATATCCATGCCTTTGCGGATTCTGTAGATCGTAAACTGGATATGGCTTGGAAGCGCCAGGTATACCTTGTCATTTAATGTGCCCGGAAATTCCTGTCCGATGAGATTCAGTATTTGATCCGTAATCTCCATCACCTGCGGATCAAATTCTTCCAGCAGATGGTGAGCTTGGCTCCACTGCTCCCGATCCTCCAGCCTGAACAGCTTTTCAATCCGCTTATCGTCCGAAGCGATCGTGCCGCCAATTTTTGCGCCGAAGCCAATGCCTTTGCCTAAGATGACGTATTCTGATTCTTTTTTGCCGCCAGTAACCATCACGACATTGTTACCAATAACACGAACGACTGTAAACAACTCGATCCCGCTCATTAACTTCCCCCTTTCCTTTAAGTTTAAACAGTGTTCAGTCATAGGATTCATATGCGGAGAAATACTCCCACCGCATGAACATTGAAAAAGCCAAGAAAAGACCCCCTTTAAAAAGATGTCTCTTCTTGGCTCATGCCCTGTTTCAGGTAACACGCCGTTTTATGTTTCTACTATGTTTCCATCATAAAACAACCCGCCTGCATTCGTCAACTTACGACATGCCCTTGCAAGGAACAGCACATTAGCGCCGTCATATCCCGATTTTGACTTGCTCGCTTATTACCCTATCCATGTCTGAAGGGTAAGGATGACCTCGCGGATTTGTAGCGGCTTGTGAAGGTAGCCGTTCGCACCTTCTCCAAGGAATTGATCCGAATCCCTCATCGCATTCGAGCTCATGACAATCAGAGGCAGATCGCTCCACTCCGGGTTCTCCCGAATCCGCTTCATCGTTTCGACGCCGTCCATTTCAGGCATGACCGTATCCAGCAATACCGCATCGATGGAGGGATGTTTGCTTAACAGCTCCAAGCACTCGAAGCCGTTCTGGGCTGTGTGCACGGTCAACTGGAGTTTCTCCAGCGCATTGGTCAATGCGTACACATTCCGTATATCATCGTCGACGATCAATACGGTTTTGTTCTCCAACCGGCTAAGCTCCTCCTGTTCGTACTCTTCCATCCGGATATCGCTCAAGTTGTTGTCGCTTGCCGTGGCAGCCACTTCGGGCAGCATAAACAGGCTGTCGACTGCACCGCCCTCCGTAACGAGCGGCAAATATAATATAAAGGTGCTGCCGATTCCTACTTCGCTCTCCACGGTTATATACCCACCAAGCAGTTTGGCCAAATGCAGCGATATGGATAAACCGAGACCCGTGCCTCCGAATTTTCTGGCGGTGGTTTCTTCGCCTTGCTGGAATGCTTCGAAGATCGGCTGTAGATGCTCTGCCGCAATCCCGATGCCGGTATCCTCAACGGAAAAAGCAATGACCTCGCCGCTGATAATGAAATCCGAAGTAACAATCGAATTCATTTTCTTTACCCGCAGTTTCACGCTGCCGCTCTCCGTAAACTTAATCGCATTGGAGAGCAGGTTGCGCAGAATTTGATGGAGGCGCATCCCATCGCTGTACATCATGTCGGGCAGGTCATCCGCCATCTCGATATCAAATTCCAGATTTTTGGATTCCGCGCTTTTGGAGAAGTATCCTTCCATCAGCTCCGGCAATTCCGTCAAGTTCACCAAGTCCATTTCGATCTGCATCTTACCTGCCTCGACCTTGGACAGATCCAGGATATCATTGATCAAATTCAACAATTCACTGCCTGAATTATGAATGACGGTAGCGTAATGTTGTTCTTCCTCCGTCAGATTCCCCTGTTTGTTCTCCGCCAAAATCTGGGAGAGGATGAGCATGCTGTTCAGCGGCGTCCGCAGCTCATGGGACATATTGGCCAGGAACTGCGATTTATATTTGGAACTCTTCTCCAACTCCTTCGCGTATTTTTCCAATTCGCCGGCTGCGATTAAAGCCGCTTCCTTTTGGGCTCCCAACCGTTCATTCAGCAGATGCATTTCCACGGAGTGCGTTTGAAGCTCCTCGGTCTGCGCTTGCAGCTCTTCGGTCTGGCTCTGCAGTTCCTCATTCAGCGTTTGTGATTCATGATACAGCTGCTGGATTTCCATTTTGCTTTGAATCGAATTCAAAGTCACTCCCAGCTGGAAATTCAACTGTTCGATCAGCTGAATCTCCAGATCGTCGAAGGGTTTGAACTTGGCCAATTCGATCACGCCGAGAACTTGTCCCTCAAACATCACGGGCGCCAGCAGCAGCGTGGAAGGCTCAGCATCGCCGAGTCCCGATTCGATCCGCACATAGTTGGGCGGTATATCATCCAGTATGATCATACGCTGCTCCAGCATGCACTGCCCCACCAAACCTTCGCCCGGCAGGAAGCGATCCCTGACTTTGTTCCAAGGCTCGCCGTCCGGGTCGGCAAATGCAGCAGCCTTAACCAGTTCCGATCCTGACCGGGTAATAAACACCGCCCCGTACGGAAGCTTCATGATCAAAGCCAGCTTATGTATGAAGAACTGCACGGCCGTCTCCACGCGATCGGACGATTGAAGAATCGTCGACATGACCGAAACATGGTCCTTGGCCCAGTTCTGCCTGCCGACCTGTGCGAGCAATTCGTTGGTTGTATCGGCCAGCTGACGGACCTCGTCATTGGAATGCACATGGATACGCTGGGAGAGGTTTCCTCCCTTGACGATGTCGGAGATGATGTTGGTTACTTGGTTGATCGGCTTTACAATGCTTTTCGATATGACCCAAGCCGCACATATGGTGATCAGTGCCGCCCCGGCCCATAACAGATACATCGTGTACAATAAACGGGCATTGCTCTCCTTCATTTCCTCGATTCTGCTGGTTGTCAGTTCACGTTCCTTGCTTCGAAAGGAGAGGAACAGCTCATGAATGGAATTCATCGCCTGCTTTCCGGGATCGTTAATAAAGAAATGAAGGGCCTCTTCATCCTGTCCCAGCTGCATGAGTTGAACCGCAGGCTGTCCGGCGTTGGTAATCCACTCCTTGATATTCTCCTTAATATTTTCCAGATGATTGGCTTGCTCCGAGTTATCGCTCACAAGCTTGTACAGCTTGTTATAATTGATCTGCCAGGACGACAGCGCTTGGTTGAACGGCTCCAGGTAGGTTTCATCGCCCGTAATGACGTACCCTCTCTGGCCGGTTTCCATCTCCAGCATATTCTTCTCGATTTCATGCGTGAGATTATGTACTTCGATATCATGTTTCTCTATAAAATCCGCTTCTTGCTGCAGGGAAGCGATACGGTCGGAGACAATCCAGAGAAAAGCTCCAAGACACATTAATATCAATAAATAGCCGATGACAATCTTGCTGCGGATGTTGAATTTCAGGTTGTTAGACATACGGCTAACCTCCCTTATTATCGATCAGTATAAGTCTGCTCATATTCTCATAGTAATTGTTATGAAAATGGTTTACAAGCAAAACCAGTTTTCATGTCATTCAATGATTCTTTAGTCGTAGGCAGTCAGATTTATAAACGTTTGGGCATATATTGTTAGGGGACGTGCTTGTATACTATTAATAGTATCCAGCCAAAAAAAGGAGGACCGCTCATATGAGGAACGTAACAGCGTTTGCGGAGACACTGCGGTGACAAGGCATGTATATCATTCCAGGAAACAGGCTGAACGTACTGCCGGTCGTGGAGCAGCGAACGTGTCGTCCCTGGAGCTGCCCCTTCTGCAGGGCATGTTCATGTCGGAAATCCATCTCGACCGCGGTGAGGGCCTCCCGCCTCACGGCCATCCGGATACCGATGAATTGTGTTACATCATTCAGGGAGACATCAGTTATTCCCTGGTGGATCCGGGAAGTCACCGGAATCTCGTGTTTCAAGCCGTGACCGGTCAGGTGGTACATGCCCCGATCGGTTGGTGTCACTGGATTACATCGCTATCCCCCGGAACAATCCTTCTCTTGATCTATCGGACCGGGGATCCGCACCAAATCGATCTTGCACCGTTATGGCCTTATTCGCTATACAAAGAAGTTGCCTTTGAAGGTAACGACCCGAACAAACGGCTTTACTCGAATACTCTCCTTACGCCCGTCCCGCTGCAAAACAGGATCGAGAGCGAGACTCCGGAGAAGCCCCTGCCGGGGCCGCCATGGCTCAAAACCGGGCAACCTAACAACAAAACCACACGGAGCCGGTGATCGGCCACGTGTGGTTCGTGTTGCTGGGTCACTTCTTATGTAATGATTTCGCTCGCATTGTATGGCATTAATCAATATAGAATTTTTGTTCAGGGCGGATCTGCTTCTTCAGCAGCCGCAAGTCGGCTTCCAGCTTCGCCACCGTCTCTTCGATCTCTTCGGGATTCAGTGCCGGACGCTCAGCTTCTGGCTTAACGCCAGCCCTCAGATCGCGAATGGTGATCTGCTGCTCCTGCCATTTATCCATCAGATCGGAGATGGTGGCATAGAACCGCTCATAATCTTGGATCACTTCGTCCAGAAAGGAATCCACTTCTTCCTGATCGTAACCCCGCAGTTTATTCGAAAAATTCTTTTCATGGATAGACAAAGCGTCCAGTTGAATGCCTAGCTGACGAAAAAGCTTTTTCTGTTTATCCAATCGGCGTTTCATGTGTTCATCCATAACGATTTACCTCCAAATATTGGTGCAGCCCCTTCTTCTTAGCCTTCTCTCTAACATTGTTTATATCATATTAAGCACCGTGATTAAAACACTCCGGGGCTTTTTTGGAGAATGTTCCAAAAACGGCAGGCCGTCATTCCCATGCTTCATGTGATTGTTGCCAATCCATTTCGGGTATTGAATTTATAAGAAGTTCTATAGTGCACATAACCCAGAGAGGAGCGACTATTCCTATGTCCAGCATGACAAAACAACAATACAGTGAACTAAGACAACGGTTGCTCAGTGATAAAGAACGGTTGGAAAATCAATTGGAGTCCCGGGAAGACACCAACAAGGATCTTTCCCTGCGAGACTCCACGGGAGAGCTGAGCGCTGCCGACAACCATCCCGCTGACGTAGGCACCGAAGTTTTCGAGCGCGGTCGGGACCTGGCCATTCAGGAGACGCTCGAGCTTGAATTGGAGCAGATTGATGCTGCCCTGCAGCGTATGGACCAAGGCAAATACGGAACCTGCGCCGAATGCGGACGGGAAATTCCGTATGAACGGCTGGAAGCTTTGCCTTATACGGCCTATTGCCTCGAGCATACTCCGCGAAAAGACATCAACGACAACCGTCCGGTTGAAGAGGATGTCATGACCCCGCCCCCGTCGGGCGCGGGCGTCAACCGCCAAGCAGCCGACGGTAAATTTGATGACGCCGGCGCTTGGGATGCCGTGGAAGATTACGGAACTTCCACATCGCCCGGCATGTCCATAAAACCCGGACAAGATGATTATAAGAAGAATGTATGAATTGATTTGGCAAATTAGAAGGGAAAGCTGGTACCTGACGCTCGGGTACCAGCTTTTTTTGCGTAATCAAGATTTTTTATGGTTCCGGACATTGGAAGCAAAAAACTCGTATTCGTCGTACTCTTCCCCGCGCTTCTTTTTATAAGGGGTTAGCATTTTATCCAGCTCAACAAATAACTCGCGCGCTTCATCTTCGCTCATATACAAGGTGGTATTGGTCAACATGGACGTCGCTTCGCCATCCTGGCTCATATTTTTAAAGAAACGGTCTCGATTCTGGTCGAACAGCTCGGATAATAATTTGTTCGTTTCGGATCGAATCAATTCCTTGATGACCGGCTCGTCGGAATCCGCCCCGCGCTTGATCTTTACCGTACCGACAAAAGGCTCGTAATATTTAGCGATAATTCCGTTGATCTCTTTCGTGGATACGATCTTGACCAGGCCGATCCGCTCCAGCTTCTTCATATGATAATGAACCTTCGCAGGCACATCCCCGATCTTATCCGCAACCTCCTTTACGGTTGCCGGACGATCCATCTTGTTTAATACATTCAAAATCTGGAGCCGATATGGATCTGAATATATTTTGATCTCTTCCAGTGTAGTCAATTCCTTCGTTTCCACACCGTACACCTCAGCTTCACGTTAATTTTTCACCTTTTCATTATAGGCCGAGAATGTCGAAATTACAAAATGGCGATGGGTTCAGATGGCACGGAAACTCTTCTTTCGAAACAGGAACAGCACGGGCACCAGCATGACGAATCCCATCATCGAGAAGAGCACCGGAGGGGAATGATGCTCTGCCACAACTCCCGTTATCAAGCTTCCGACAGGAATAGCAGCCGTGCACAATACCGTCATCAGGGCGCCAATTCTGCCAAGCATATGCCGCGGCGTTACTTCCATCAGATACGTCGAGATCGGGGCATTCAGCATCGAGACGGCAAAACCGGCAACGAACATGCAGACCGCCGCGGACTCCACGCGCCACGCCGGGAGATACCCCGGAATCCCTAATGCAAAATATCCGATCCCGAGCATGATCGATCCTGACATGATCAAGGTGCTCTTTTTGAAACTCTTGCCGTAGCGACCAATCCAGAGCCCGCTGCAAACCATACCGATCAGAAGCGCCGTTCCCATTACGCTCAGACCTCCCGCTCCGGCACCCAACGTCTCCTTGACGTAGACCGGCTGCAACACGTTCAACGGTGCCAAGCAGAAATTATTGATCATCGCCAGAACCGTCGTGATGAGAAGCAGCGAATGCTGCTTCACAAACAAAAGCGCCTCTTTGATGTCGCCGAGCACCGTTCTGTTCTTCTCAGGCACCGGTCCAGAGAATTCGGCCTGTTCGGCCGCTTCCGGATTCGGCATGAATGCAATAATAACCGCGGCGATTAGAAACGTCACGGCATCGATCAGGATCGTTCCCGAGATTCCGATCAAGGCGATCAGGGCTCCGGCAATGGACAGACCGATTAATTCGGCGCTGCGGCTAACGGATGTGGAGAAAGAATTACCCGCGAGCAGCTGCTCCTTGGGGAGCAGCCGAGGAACGATGGAGGTTTCGGCGGGTCTCGAGAAACATTCGAGCGTTGAATTCAGGAACGTGAAGACAAACAGATGCCAGACTTGAAGAGAACCGATCGCATACAGAAAGGCCGTCAGAGACACCACGATGCCGCGGCTGAGGTAGGTTAATGCGAGGACTCTTTTCTTAGGCCAGCGGTCTACAAAGGTTCCCGTAAACAAACTGAAAAGCAATCCCGGCAGAAAGTTAAAAGCGAACAAGGTTCCCATTAACAGCTCCGAGCCTGTGAGCATATAAACCATCCAGCTGTAAGCGATGGAATCCAAGGAATCCCCTAATCGGGTAATCGCTTGAGCAGATAAATAAATCAGGTATGGACGGATTTTCAACAATTGGCCAAATCCTTGTTTTTCCAAAACGGCGGCATTTTGCATGTTTCTTTCTCCTCTTCGTTATGAAATGGTCTCATTAAATTTTATTGTTCATTAAAATTATAATTACGTTAAATATTTTTTAACGTTAAGTTTATTTTAATGATTTTGAAGAGGAATGCAATAGGCAAAAAAAATAAATCGCCATGTTGGCGATTTATGGTCTAACGTTTATATTTGATAGCGCAGCATTATTTAATTTCCACCCGCGAGGATGATCTCGCAGCTTGAAGGCATGCTTCGATGGCTCTGATATTGCTGATGGCATCTTCCGGCCCGTAAGGCAATGGCGCGCCGTCCATCACGGCAGCAGCCATGGCATCCGCTTGCAAGGCAAAATGGTTGTAAATCCCCACTTTCTCCTCGCGGGTTCCCTTGGCCGTATGAACGAATATCTGGGCCATATCCTCCATTCTCTCCCAGCCGAAGGCGGAGGGCAGCTCAATCCTGCCGTCGGTTCCCGCAATCTCTAACGAGCATCTGGAGTAGGTCCACATGCCACAGTCGAATGTCAGGCCCAGTCCATTGCCAAATTCCATCATTCCATGGACCATCATGTCCACGCCGTCATGCTCCTCCGAGAAAAAAGCGTGGGCCGTCACGGCTTTAGGCTCCTGCCCGTATATCATTCTCGCCGCCGAGATGGGATAACAGCCCACGTCGTAGATCGAACCTCCGCCCATGTCCTTGCTGTAGCGGACATTGCTTTTATCCTCCGCATTGTTGAAGGTGAACGACCCGTGTATTCCGCGAAGCTGGCCGATTTCGCCGCTTTCGATGATTTCGCGGACGCGTGCGTGCTTCGGATGGTAGCGGTACATGAAGGCTTCGGCGAACAGCACGTTGTGTGCTTTGGCTGCCTCAGCCATCTCACGGACATCCGTTTCCGTCAGGGCCGCCGGTTTCTCGCACAGGACATGCTTTCCGGCCTCAGCGGCTTTGATGGTCCAAGGTTTATGCAGGTGATTCGGCAACGGAATATACACCGCATCAATGTCGGGATCCGCCAGAAGCTCATCGTAAGAACCATAGTATGTTTTAATATGGTATCGTTCCGCGAGTTCCCTGGCTTTTTCGGCATTGCGGCTAGCGACGGCCCCAACCTCACAGCGTTCCGATTTCAATATGCCGGGTATCATTGAATTTCTTGCTATACGGGCGGTACTCATAATCCCAAAGCGCAGTTTCTTGCTCACGAGGCCATTCCTCCTTTGGCTGCATTCCGGATCGAATTTTAATAATTGTCGTTTACGGCTTTATGAAGGATCCCCAAGCATCGATCCAAATCGGTCTTAACCTGTTTTTTATAGTGTTTGGCCTTCTCGGCACCTTCGTCAGTAAAATGATAAAGGACGATTTCCTGGAAATCGACCCGCGGATCGTTTCCTTTCAGCTGTTTGGTACGGTATAGAACACCCTCCTGCACCAATTCATGCAGAGCACGATAGATTTCGCTTTGCGGCGGCGAATATCCATGGCTCTTGAATTCCTGCCGAAGTTCTTCGAGCATCTGATATCCATATCCGCGCTGCTGCTCCACCATGGTGATAAGATATACTTTGATAAAAGCGCGCTGCGCGATCATAAATGCCATCCGGACGCCTCCTCCTTCACGAGCTACTTGTCCCATAATATACCTTATTATAACCCACAGTTTCCCAGTTTGCACAATAGGAAGCATCCTTCTCTTTTTAAACCAAGAAGGCGTGGATTGAAACGTTGGCAGGTGATGGTCGCATGGGAATGGAGCAGGGAAGCGCATGCTTTTTCTATTGTGAATTTTTCATATGTTGAATTTATATAATGCTTGGTTTTTCACCTGTTGTTGGTTCGCTCGTTTGGTTCGTTTGGGTCTTGGGAGCGATGGCGCGAGCCCATGAAAAAGCCCACCCTAAAGGGTGGGCTTCAGTTTATTTTCACATGCCGGTGGTTGTCCCGGCGGATGGATGCGATTTGCCGTATGGCCGAATAGAGCGAGGGTTCCGTGCACCCGCGATGCCGACGAGCCATTTTCCGAACGGCAGCTTTGCAAGCAGGCGTGTTGCGGCGTACGCAATCGCCACGCTGATGACCCATGAAGAAAGGATCCTCACCAGGGATGGCATGCCGATCAGCAGATACTCATCGACTGCATAGCTTATCCGGAGCGTTAATAAATGCATCAGGTAAGCACCGTACGAATAGACTCCAATGGAGGTTAGGAGCGCATTCGTCCGCGCTCCGACATGGCGGGTAATCCAGCCGGCCGTATCGTACATGACCATGATGGAGCTAATCAGGAAAAGCGCCATCATCGGCCGCAGCAGCGACAAGGAATAGAACGTGATCGCTCCATTCTCCGCTGAACGGATTTCATTCACGGCCTGCATGAGCATCCAGCCGAACGTAAATGCAAAGACCAGCCATATGGCCGGCCGGGCCTTCTTTAGCCATTTTATCCAAGAGGCATGATATAAGCCGGCTGCTGCCCCAAGCGCAAAATAGAAGAAATAATAAAGCGCATTCCGATCCGCATAGGTTGTGAACAGCTCGCTCCACACCGGTATGCTCAAACTTCCCATCCAGTGTCCGATATCGTTGATCACTCCCGTCAAGCCCACGTACAGCAGCCCGGAAAGAATCAGTATCGTAAGCTGCGTCCGAATGCCGCATCGTTCCTTGATTCCTAGTATGGCGGATCTGAAGAGTGGATACAGCAAATAAAATTGGAACAGCATAATAATATACCAAAAATGCGAGCTGGCTTTTCCGGTTAACCATACTTCCCCAAGATATTTCCAGTCCCCGATCAATGCGGGATTAAACTTATGATTGATTATTAACGTGATCAGGGTCCATACGGCAAAAGGAACATAAATGTCGCCGAATCGTCTCTTGATGAACCTGCCGTATTGCAAACGGCCTTTATCATTATAAAACAGCACCATGCCGGTAATAAAAATAAAGACGGGCACAGCGAATTTCGTCGCCATCAGGAGGAAGCCCATCATCAGGCCATCGTTTGCCGTCATCCCCGGGGCTACCGAATAATGCGCGATGGAATGCTGCAAAACCACAGCCAGGAAGGCCATTCCTCGGAGGCGCTCGATCTCCGGAATTCTTTGTTTGGACATACTGCTCCCCCTTCATGCTGGCTTCGTATGAATCAACCTCATTGTAAGGGACTTCTCCCTTGAGGGGCTAATCCAATTATTTACTGGGCATGAAGGCTGGCTCCATACCTAGCATTCATCCGTATGATTATATATATAATGAAAAACTTCTATCGGCGTGCGTTCACGGAAGACTTACCGCGGGTAGAGACCTTTTTTCTAACGACTTGAAGGCACAAAGGATAAAGTGTTTACTTTCTGAACACAAAAAAACCGGTTCCGAATCGGAACCGGTTCACGCTCCTTACAGCAGCGTAGTTCCTCGCGGCGGCAGTGTGTCGTTCCGGTCTGGATCAACCGCACCATATCGCCCCTCGTTTCTGTAATCGTAATCGCGGAATATATCGTAAATGCCGGTATTCTCTTGATCGGCGTCAACCAGTACCAGAATCCGTCCCTGCTCGACATAGGACTCATATTCCTTCGCCTCATCTTCCGGAATGCCCAGGCCGATAAAACCTCCGACCAGCCCGCCGGCTCCCGCACCGACTGCTGCGCCCGTAAGCGTCGCTGCTATCGGTCCGGCTGCAAGAATCGGGCCGATGCCAGGAATGGCAAGGGCTCCCAGCCCAGCCAGCAATCCTGCCGTGCCTCCAAGTATGCCGCCTGTTGCTGCACCCGCAGCTACTCCTTCGGGAGCCATCGTTCCCGTCTGCTCGGCAATCATGTCCGCCTCGCGTTTGTCCTTCGCTATAATGGATATGGCATCGTTCGGGATCCCGTGCCGCTGCAGCTGCTCTATAGCTTGAGCCGCCTCCTGTTCCGAACGAAATACCCCAACAACTTTCTTCTCCATGATAAACCCTCCTCATCGGTGGTCGTTCATATTTAACATTACCCGACGGAAGGGAAAATTAAACGTAGCGCTGCCTTGTTATGCCTTGGGTCTGGTCCGATTTGTTGCAATCGCCTCCAGCGGATCATCTGGCCAATAATGCTTAGGATATCTACCCTTTAGATCCTTTTTCACCTCGTAATACCCGTGTGCCCAAAAGCTCGACAGATCCGAGGTAACCTGGACCGGTCTCTGCGCAGGCGACAACAAATGCAAGGTCAGCGGAACCCGCCCGCCGGCAATTCGCGGCGTGTCCCGCATCCCGAACATCTCCTGCAGACGAACGGCCAGAAACGGCTGTTCAGGGTTGCTGTAGTTGATCGGGATCTGCGACCCGCTCGGCACCCTGATATGCGTCGGCGCTTCTTTCTGAAGCTGCTGCTTCTGCTCCCAGCTGAGCATATGCTCCAAGAGCGTTCCGGGTGCCAGTCGCCTGATATCATTACGATTCCGCAGCCCTTCCAAATAAGGAAGCAGCCACGCTTCCGCACGATCCAGCAACCCTTCGTCCGATACATCCGGCCAATCCCCTTCCGCTTCGTGCCGGAACATAAAGGCCATCCGTTCTCTCAACTGCACGGCCGCCTTGCTCCACTGAAATAAACCAAGGCCCTCCTGCCTGATCCCTTGCAGCAAGGCGCGCGCCATTTCCTCCCCTGTCGGATTGGGATAGGCTTGTTCCTTGACCACGATGGCTCCCAGCATCAGCTTCTGCCTGGCTCTGATGCTGCCGGAAGCTGTATCCCATGCGACTTCTTTCTGCTGTTCCATCTCGTCAAGATAATACTGTTCAAGCCAGGCTTCGTCCATTTCGGAAGCTAGCTGGATATTCCCGTCTGCACCTTGATCGTCTACGGTTGCGGCCACAATATACCGGGCACGGCTCATAGGCTGAACCGCAGCCAGCTTCACGCCCCTGCCGCTGCGCATGAGAAACCCGCTGCCTCCCCTGTTCTTCGCGATCCGATCCGGATAGGCAAACGACAGCAGCAGGCCGCAGAGGTCCAGGTCACCGTCAGCTGCATATTCGATATTCAGCTGGGCGTGGAGCTTCCGAATCTCTTGTTTCATCCGCTGCAGCACGGCTTCGTTCGCCGTGTCCTGCTGGGCGGATCGCAGTCCTTGCTGTTCAAACAAGAGAAGCCGTTCCACGCGCGAACGCAAATCCTGGTCCCGAAGCGCTTCGCTTCGGCTCAGTATATCGCGCTCCTGAAGCAGAACGGCGATTCGGATGGCTAGCGGGGCCTCGCCGATTTCCTGTGCCTTCAGCAGCATGTGAGCCAGCCTCGGATGAACTCCAAGCAGCGCCATCTCACGGCCGTACCGGGTGATGCTGCCCGTATCATCCAGAGCCGATAGCTGCTTCAATAACGCTTGACCTTGCGTATAGGCCAGCCGAGGCGGCGCGTCAAGCCAAGCGAGCTGCTCCGGATCACGCGCACCCCATACAGCCAATTCCAAGGCCAGCGGCGCAAGATCGGATTCGCGGATCGCCGGAATGGTACTCTCCGGCAGATGGCGGTGCTCTTCCTCACTCCACAAGCGATAGCACACGCCGGCCGAGACGCGGCCTGCCCTGCCCCTTCTCTGATCGGCGGACGCTCTGGACAGCCGCCTCGTGATCAATTGCGGCAGTCCCGTTCTCGGGGAGAATACCTCTGTTCGCATATAACCGCTGTCCACGACGGTTTTAATCCCCTGAATGGTAATGCTGCTCTCCGCGATGCTTGTGGACAGAACAATTTTACGCCGTCCGTTCACATCGCGTTTTATGGCTTCATCCTGCTTCTCCGCTGAAAGCGCGCTGTATAATTCACGAATGACGACTCCTGGATTTAAACCCGTTCTTAATAATTCATTCGCGGTCCGCCTGATTTCACGAGCCCCTGGCAAAAATACGAGAATGTCGCCTTCCTGTTCGGAGAGCGCGCGCGTAATGGCGGTTGCCGCACCTTTATGTATCTCATCCAGTGGGAACGAGCGCAGATAGTGAGTCGTTACCGGAAAAGCACGCCCTTCGCTGACGATGACCGGTGCGTCTCCAAGAAGCTTCGCAACCGGCTCCGCCTCAAGGGTAGCGGACATGACCAGCAGCCTTAAATCCTCCCGCAGCACCGCTTGGGATTCCATCGCAAAAGCCAGTCCGGCATCGGCCTGCAAATTCCGCTCATGAAATTCGTCGAATATAATCATACCGATGCCGGTCATTTCCGGATCATCCTGCAGCATCCGCGTCAAAACGCCTTCCGTGACGACCTCGATCCGGGTGTCCCGTCCGATCTTGCTGTCCATCCGGACCCGGTACCCGATCGTTTCTCCAATCGCTTCTCCCAATGAGGACGCCATATATCCCGCCGCTGAGCGGGCCGCGATCCTTCTGGGCTCCAGCATGATGATCCGTTTGCCGGCAAGCCAAGGTTCATTCAGAAAAGCAAGCGGCACTTGCGTCGTCTTCCCTGCACCCGGTTCGGCGATCAACACGGCATGAGTTCCTGTTGATAAAGCCTTTTTCAATTGCGGTAATACTCGGTGAATCGGTAGTTCAGTCATGGATATCTCTCCGTCATCCTATCGAATATCAATATAATCCCTTAATTATATTAAACAGCCGATTTACGTCAAGTAGGCCATTGGCTGGCAAGAATCGATGCATATGCGCTACAATATGAATATCATTCCCATGGAACATCAAGATTCAATTAGTCGGAAGGTGAAATGGATGGAGCAGCAAGCCACATTTCGCGGCCGCTTTGCCCCTACGCCATCAGGTAAGATGCATATCGGCAATGCATTGACCGCTTTGCTTGGATGGCTGCAAATGAGGAGTATGAACGGTCAATATATACTCCGAATCGAAGATATCGATGTGCAGCGTTCCCGTCAAGAGCTCGCAGACGAGATCATGAGAGATCTGGAATGGCTCGGATTGGATTGGGATGAAGGCCCCGGCGTTGGCGGAGCCTGCGGGCCGTATCATCAGGCTGCTCGCCACGCGTTGTACGAACGGGAAATCGTCAAACTGAAGGAATTGAATATGTTGTACCCCTGCTATTGCAGCCGGGCGGATATAACGGCAGCAGCCAGCGCACCGCATGGCATTGCATCGGAGGGCTTTCGCTATCCGGGAACCTGCCGAGAGCTGACCCGGGACGAAGCTGCCCTGAAAGAGCTTCATAAGAAACCTTCGCTGCGCATGAAGGTGCCGCACAGAATCGTTTCCTTTGTTGACGGCATTGCCGGGGTGCAGCGGTACCGGCTATCCGACGGCGGAGATTTTGTCGTGAGGAGAGCCGACGATATCATTTCGTATCAGCTCGCGGTGGTGGTGGATGACGCGCTAATGGGCATAACCCATGTGCTCCGTGGAGCTGATCTTCTGGACTCCACCCCTCGTCAGCTGCTATTGTATGAAGCGCTCTCCTATCAGCCGCCGCAGTTTGCGCACACACCGCTGATGGTGGATGCGGAGGGCAAACGGCTGGCCAAGAGAACCCGCGGGCTCAGCCTCTCCTTTCTGCGCGGCCAGGGCATCTCGCCGGAACGCTTAACCGGCTGGCTGGCATGGACAGCCGGGCTTCTGGATCACCCGGAAGCAGTAACTCCTGCGGAATTGATCCCTATTTTTGATTTATCGAAAGTTTCTTCATTCCCCATAAAAATTACGGATCCTGTCAAAAACCGGCTGTTCGAGCTTTAACTTTAGCGAAAAACAATCAGCGCCAGCCCTTTCATTCTCGAGACGAGAAGAAAGACTGGCGCTGTTCCGTTATTCCTTACCTGTTAATCGTTCCCTGACCTTGGACTCATACTGCGTAAACGCGCTGTTCCCGCTTAATCCCCGCTGTTCCAGCAGCAACTGCAGCCTAAGGTGCTTTTCGTTCAGCTTGCGTTTGAGCTGCTCCTGCTCGCCCTCGTTTCGGGTAGCGCCGAGCAAATCATAGAGCTGGACGCATTCCTTCCGAAGCGTGACTTCTTCAGGAACGTAACCCGCGTTTTTCATGATGCGGTAGGACATCCTCAAATCTTCCGGGATGTGCGAAAGATCGTCGATCGGGAGTTTTTTGCCGGCAAGAGGCAGGTTATCGAATTCTCCGTTAAGGATCGCTTCCTCGATCTTCTGCTCAGCTAATCTGGAAAAGATGCTCATGTTAAACCAGCCTCCTCCTGTTCCCTCGTCCACTCATCATAAATCAGCCCGCGGGATATTCCAAGTTCTAAATGTAGGGGATCACACGCAGGTTCATCTCCCATCCCGCTTATAATATTACAACAGCGATTCCGCGCCATCTATGAAGATCTGCGCCCCAGTAATATGTCTCGACTGGTCGGAAGCGAGGAACGCCACCAAATCGGCGACCTCTTCGGGCGTCCCCGGTCCGTCTGACAGCGGCTGGCTTCCTTCCGGATATTCAACCGGTATCACGATTTCCTCCAGATCCCCTTGCTTCTTCGTGCTTTGGTCGATGTTGGTGGATATTGCGCCTGGACAAATCACATTGACTCTGATCTTGAATTGAGCCAGCTCCAGCGCAGCCATTTTCGCAAAAGCGACCTGTCCCGCTTTGGTTGTGCTGTAGGCGCTCATGCCAAAGTTGGAGAAGGTTCGAGTGCCATTGACGGAGCTCGTAATGATGATGCTGCCCTGTCCCCTCTTCTTGAGATGCGGAATTGCATATTTGACCGTCAGGAACGTCCCATTCAAATTTACGTTCAGCGTCTTGGCCCATTCCTCCAGCTTCATTTCATCGATCGGCGTCATGACGCCGTTGATCCCTGCATTGGCAAATACAATATCGACGCTGCCAAATATCTCCACCGTTTCAAGGACTGCCTTTTCCACCCGGTCGGGATCGGTTGTATCCACGTCGAATGCTCTGGCCGCCCCTTCGCGAATGGAGTTGATCTCCGATTCCGCTTGATGGGTCCGGTCATCCAACAGATCGAATAAGGCCACATTCGCGCCTTCCTTTGCCAGCTGAATGGCAGCCGCCTTCCCAATGCCTGAGCCGGCACCGGTAATGATTGCCGTTCTCCCATGGAAACGTCCGTGTCCTTCATTCATGTTCAACACGCTCCTTTTGTCGTTATCCGTTATGCGTTCATCTGTCACAAGATTACCCAAAAGGAGTTGTTTTATAATCATGATTTCTAATTTTTTGCAAGATCCGGTTAGACTTACACGTCCGTGCGCGAAAAGATATAGGCTGAGAGCTGATAGGAAGCGAAAACCACCAGGCAGGATATACCGAGTCCATGCCAAAGATAATCCGTTGGCAGGCCATCCGACCACAGCGTATTGATGGCCATCGTAATCGCGAACAACACCGCTACCAGCACCAGCTTCAGCGTTTGTCCGCCCTTGGGCCCCAGCCAATAATAGAGAGGATAGTACACGGCTATAAACAGGATCAAGGAAATGCCGGACACTATATTTTGGTAAAGAACAGCGCCTTCTCCATCCCCGCCTAACCGTTTATTTTCGAATCCAAGTAAAAAAGCCGGACCTCATGGGTCCGGCTCTCGAAATAATCGGTCATTTCTGTATTACCATACGATCTCCAGAAAGGAAGCATCATCTTCCAGACCGCCTGTATGGCGGGCATTCATTAATACTTGCACCTGCTCATCGGGAATCGGCTCCTTCATCGGGTCCAGATCCGTAAGCCCGTCGCTGTATAATTGAAGACGATAACCGGTCTCCGGTTCCAGCTTGCACGTAAACACGTGAGGACTGCCTCCGATCGGTCCGGTGCGGGAAGACCAGCGTTCGGCCGTTCGGAAGCGGTCTCCGAATATTGAAGTAATCTCGTCCTGCTGACGCCATAATCGTACCCTGGAGTCTCCCTGCCAGGCAAGCCACAGCCTGCCTTTTCGACGAAAACGCGATGACCGCTCGATGCGTCCGCATATGTACATGGCTTCGCTTCCCTTACGCTGCTTCTCCTCCAGAACTTCGCGCAGCAGCTTAGGGGTTTCAGAGCTCAGCGTATGCATCCGCATTTCCCGATCTGCTTCATGCGTTAGTTCCTTCAACTTGCGCTCCAGCGATGAGGACGTGGGCTCTTCAACCGTATTCAGCCAGTCCATCAAGCCCTGACCGAGCAGGCGCGATGCCACATCGCCTCGATAACTCAAGCCGACCCCGTCACACAATACAAAATGGCAGACCTCTTCATCCATTTTCAGTGCAATGAAGTCCTGGCCCGTCTCGGAGAGCATGACGGATTCTGCCGCTCTGCCATACGCATAACGACATGTGAACAAATCCCTAATCTTCGTAAGCGGCTCTTCCCCGGTCTGCTTGCTCTCGTAATAAAACGACGCTGCTTGAGCCTTCCGCTTGCGAATCCCCAACGTTTCCATGCTTCTAGCGTATGATCGCTTCATGTTGTGACCTCTTACCTTACCGGCGTGGCGGCTGACATCTGGAACCCGATGGACACCAGCTCGGAGCATGTGCCCGGGAGCATCATCAAGGCCCCCGGGCTCAGCTGATAATCCGCCTCAACCAGCATTTCTCGATAGCTTTCGGGAAGAACGGAAGACATCATCTTGAGTTTGCGCGCATGTTTATCCTCAAGCTGCGTATCAGCCGATATCCCCTTCCAACGGCGAGGTTCGGAGATCGGCTGGTTCATCAGATGGTCGGAGATGAAAATATTTTCCACCAGCACGTTTCCGTCCGGAACGCTCATATTCATGATACGGCGGGCAATCGGTTCCGGGTCCTCTCCCGTGGCCACGCCATCCGTCATATGGCATACGAGCGGCGCAGGGCAATCCTGCATGTTGGGAATCTCCGATTGCAGAATTTTCTCGGCTTGAAGAAACGCTTTGGCCGAATCGGAGAAACGCTTCGGGGTCAAATCCGGAAGCGATCCGATCGCCGCAATTTCGTCAATGCCCTTGATCCCGTTTAACAAATCATATACGTCATCGCTGTATGCAAGGATGGCGATCCGGTACCTCGGCGTCAGTCGATTCCCCTTGGTGGAACGAAACACCATTTGCCGAATGGCTAAGGATAATGCTTCGTAAACAACATCAATCCTTCTGCGATCCTCCATCAGCATATTCATGGACGCGCTGATATCAATCAGATATATAATGAGCGCTGGCGTGCGCTGTGATGCTTGAATGGTATAGTTCATCGTGAATAACATTCACCCCTGCAATTTGTCATGTTTACTTCTTCACAGTTTAGGTATCCAGTGGCTGTCGTCACTGATGAATTGCTGCAGATTGTTAAGGCGGCTGCTCATTTTGCCAACCGTCTTGTAATAGGATTTGTCCTTGTTATATAGCGCTATGAATTCACGCGCGGCATTCTTCGCGCGGTCCTTGTTGCCGGCCACCTGCGCATTATACGCCTTGTTATACAAGGCAACCAGTTCGATAACGTTTTGGGAACGCTGCTTCTGAAGCTGGGCGGCCTGCGCTTGCTGAGCAGCCCGAGCTTGGGCCTGTCGCTCCGCCTCCGCCTTGGCCGCTGCCTTAGCCGCCGCCTCTTCCCGAGCCTGCCTTTTCTTCTTCTCTTCCAGTTGGGCTAAATACGCCTCGTATTTTGCCTGATTATCATATTTCTCCTGCAGCGCCTGCTTTTTCTTTTTCTCCTCAAGCGATGCCAGATAAGATTCATACTTCGCTTGCTTCTCATACTTTGCCTGAAGCTCGGATTTCTCCTGCTCCTTGCGCGCCAACTCGGCTTCCTCGGCCTTCTTCGCCTCTTCCGCCTTCAGGCGCTCCTCTTCGGCTTTTTTGGCCTCCGCTTCTTTCTTAGCAGCCTCCTCCTGCTGCTTCTTCGCTTCTTCCTCCTGCTTGCGCGCAGCCTCTTCTTTCTCCTGAGCCTGCTGCTCCGCTAAACGCTGGGCATCCATCTGGCGGCTCTCGGCCTTCTCAGCCAATATTTGATTCACCGTAATCGCGGAACCCGCCAAGATTACGATGGCCGCAGCGGTAGAAAGCATGAATTTGCGGGATGACAACAAAGCTTTAATGCCTTTGTTGGATGATTCTTCAGCGGGACGCAGTTGTTCCTCCAGTCCCTGTATGGCTGCGGCAAGTTCCACTTCAAGCGGACTGTCCTTCTTTACGAAGTGATACGCCGAACGGAATATCTCCAATGCTCCGGAAAGATTGCCTGCCTTCTCCAAATCGCGCGCCTGATGAAACAACCGTCCTACCACATTGTCGTTAACCTCTCGCGTGCCCGGCTCGATTCCAAGCGATGCCATGATGTCCGCAGGCACCTCCCGGGAACGTTTAGAGCCGGATTCATCCGAATCGTCTTCCTGGGCAGCCGCAGTGGCAGCTGGAGCTTCTTCCACCACTTCTTCCTCACTTGCCGAGGATAAGGCGATGAGCCACTCGCCAAAGGTAGGACAACTGCTCAAATCCTGACTGTCCCAAGCTCTGCCGAGCAGATCCGAGATCCGTGTGCCCCAACGCTGACCCAGCGATTTTTTAAGCAAAAAATAACGTTCGCACGGAGTCTGCATTTCATGCTGGTCAAAATAGCTTTCGCCCCAAGCCCGATTCACGATAGCCGGATCGCTCCACCCCAGCATCTCGGCAATGATGACAGCTCCTGCAAAACGATCGGCATACGCGCTCCATAACCCGCTGTGCACCGTTCGATGCGCCGCATATCCCGGCGAGCCGGCGAGCAAAACGTCGGGACGGTCCATTTTAGGACTGTACATCTGCTCCACATCGACAAGCTCCACGGCGGCAGCGCCTTCCGGCAGCTTCACTTCCGAAAAAAACGGAAGCATGACATTGGGCGCAGACAGATCGCAATGCGCCAATCCGCGCTGCTCCATGCTTGAGCCGATAGCTGCCAAAGCCTTGGCCAGCATCAGGCTTTCGGAACGTCCCAGATTACGCTGATCGCTTATAACGTCAAACCAAGTACATCCATGAATCCATGGCATGATGACCGCGTAGAGCAAATCCGGATATTCCGCTATCAAATCTCCGTTTCTTTCGGGAGTGAGCACCTCTCGACTACTGACCTGCAAACCCGGTATCTCGCGATAATTCCCCATATGCTCGGATTGATAAACCATAGCCGGAATTCTGAACTTAGGAAAAAACACTTTTAATGCTTTGGCTTCATGCAGTTCCCCATCCACAGGAATCAGCTGGTAGACGATCCCTTGCCTCCCAGCCTGGGCATATGCTACGCCCGGCGCTGCCGGATGCTGTCCTACCGTATAAGCCGTTCCATTAACAACGATCCCATCGCCCGGGTTTGGCTGAAATGTCATGAACTTCACCCTCTCTTAACTCCATTACCTTGCTATATAACTCTATTAACCGATTGAACCGGAATTGATTCACGATTAACTTCATTCTAAATATCCAAAATTGCAAGAAAACCGGGTTGCCTACCACCCGGTTTATTTTGCCTATTAAACTATTATAATGCATCAGAAAGCAAAAGTCTCCGAATGATATTAACGGGATTCGTCAGCCATACGGAATTTCTGAGCGATCGCCTTCAGCTCATTGCTGATGCTATCAAGCGTTTGTACGAAGGAGTTCATCAGGCGGCTTGCTTCCTGGAATTCCTGGAAGAAGCGCTGCTTCGTCATACCGTCCCATTGACCTTCCATTCCGTTGATCGATTGCGTCAGGCTGTTAACGATTTGCTGGCTTTGATCACCGCTCTGTTTAAATTGGTTCGCAACTTGCTCCACTTGTTCTGGCGTAATTAAAATACGTCCTGCCATTTATGTAACCTCCTTGAAATTCGTTTTCTGGTGACACTTGACATCTTAGCCCAGAAGACTCGGTTTATCAAAATGTCCTCAGACCTAATTTCGAGTTACCCTATACGTCCCAATTTGAAACATTTTCCATCCCGAAATTCCCAAATGGAATAGGGATTTAGTTGGCAATCCCAAACGAAGACGGATCGGTAAAGGTCCAGCTCTGCCCGGCTAATGCGGCCTGTTTAGCCGCTCCCCCATTGTCTCCGCTGGTCATGCCCACGGCTGCGGCTGCCGAACTCGGGTTCGATATGACCGTGCCGGAGTTACCATATTCCGGAAGTATGGACGAGCGCCCATCCATCCCGGAAGCGGCAAACAAAGCCGTCGGTGATACGGTGCTTACGACAGCATGCTCCAAAATCGTATGGTATTGATGATCCGTTTCTTGAAATTGATCGGCTTTGCTTTGAAGATGCTTGCCCAGCTGAGCAAGAAGAGCTCCCAGATGCTCTCCAAGACTCCGGGCAGACTGCCATTCATCAATAACCGCCGCTTTGAGAGACGTCTCCCAAACCAGGGATTCCATGGCTTGGTTGAGCGTTCTCGTTATCGCTAAATATTCATCGCCACTATGCTGCAGCTGACGGCTTAACGTCCGGAGAGACTCCGGCTCGACAGAAATACGCATTGGTCCTCACCTTTCATACAGGCTCTGTTACTGTTTCAGCCACATGAGTAACATATGACGAAACTGCTCTTTGGTCGCTGGCGCTGCGGTTAGCCAGTCCTGGTCTCCCTCCAGGCTCATACGCAGCAGCCAATTCATGGACTCGTTCACTATAAATGCTGCATTTTGACTTTCCCAGCTGATTCCGTTCCAAATCGACAGCTGGAGTTCCCCCGAAGATACCTTGTTCTTCATGCATTTCGCCAAAGCGATTGAACCTTCCGCATCGTCCGTCAATCTGGCCAGACGATCGCTGATATCGTCGCAACTATGCTCAGTAACCGAGGTGTAGATATCGCCGAATTCCTTCCGGCTGAGCAACAGAGCCGGAATATCTCCCCAGTTTTGGTCGCTGAGGGCCAGATCCTCCACCAGTTGATCGCAGGTTTGATCGATGGTACCGAGTTCGCTAAGCATGTAACACCGGTTGTCTTCATCGCTTCTGCATACTTGTATTACCCGTTCGTCAGTAACATGCAAATATCCTTCAAACGCCGAATCCTGATTTTCATATTTCAACCAGCACGCACGTTCCGCAAGACCGGCAATAGCCACTCGTGAGAAGACTTCGGGTGGGATCGACAATTCCCCGCCTTCCTCTTGAATCAAATATTGCTTGCTTAGGAGCGATTGTTTGGTTTTCTCCCACTCAACCGCGATTTCTTCCGTTAAATATCCTACGAAAGGATCTTCAACACCAAGTAATCGGTCCGATCCGATAATTCCAGCCAAGAAGAAAAATTCCTTGTCATTCAGCGTGATCGTTTCTTGTTTGGAAGCATGAATTGTCAACATTATGAGCCACCTCCCCTCAAACTACAACATGCCATCGGTCGCGAATTTCTGTGACCCATCTTTGGGCGTTCCATTCCTCATCGAACGGAACTGCGCCTTTTATTCTGGAAAATTTACGTTTTACGTAGTACCCCTGTCCCGGCGGAAGTATTTTTAGTCCTCCAGGACTATTAGAAGATTCGGAAAAAGGAATCCGGAAGAACGATAAATCGTTGGAATCCAAGGTCCCGAATAAAAATCCGTTTTGAGCAGCCTTGATATCGGTAAACCAGTCGACGCCATACGTCGGGAAATCCGCCGGCACGCCGGCAATGACGACATGAACCCTGCGATCCCTTCCCTGTCTGACGATGGCCGACAGCTGGTCCTTCAAGGTGAAATCCGAAAGCTGCTTGCTGAGAACGTCGGCATCATCAATCATAAGCAGGATGGCCGGGTCCTCGCTCTCCTTCGACCGGGTCTGTACCCGCTCATAAAGGCTCGTAATGAGCGGCCCCAGATCCTCCTCGTTCTCCGCGTGGCCGCGGACATGCGGGAGATGGTTCATCCGGCTCAGGCCGCTGCTTCCATAGCGCGTATCCACCGTATAGATCTCCAGCTCATCGGGAGAAGTATGATATGCGAGCGATAGCATCCAGCTAAGAAGGAATGACGTCTTACCGCCTTCCATCGGACTGGCCACGATAAAATGCGGCCCATCCTCGAGATTGATCGCAAAAGGAGTCAAATCATCCGTAGCCACCCCGACGGGCACCTGATACTTCACCGTTGAAGCCGCTTCATAAGGCTTTTGCACCTTAAGCAGCTGATGGAGCGGAATCTTGTCCGGCAGCGATTCGATCCGCGGGGCTTCCTCGCCATGCCATGATTCACGGTGAACCCGAATCATGTCGCGAAGCGCTGCCGAACGGTCCCCCTCCTCCTGGCCGGAAGCCGGAAGTGCCGTCTGGAATTCAAGCGGAGGCACCTGGCCTTTGACCAGTCCTCTTCCTGGCGGAAGCTGGCTCGGGGCTCTCGTGGGACGACCCACCGCGTAATAATAGTCGGCCGGATCGGCAAGCTCATACGATACCGCTTGTGAGATATTGCTCCGGACTTTCTCGAACATATCCGAAATCCGATTCGCCGTGATGATAAACGTGATGCCCAGACTGCCGCCTTCCCGCAGCAGGTATTCCAGCATATCATTCTCGTCCGGATAGGAATTCCTAAAGTTCAGATATCCGTCAATAACCACGACCAGCTGCGGAACCGTCACCGTGCTGCCACGGCGGTAGGATGCAACGGTCTTCACGCCGGCCTCGGCGATCATGTCTTTGCGCACAGCGGCCGTTTTCGCAAGAAAACGGAACAGGCGCTTGATCCGATCATCTTCCTCTGCAGTCATGACTCCCCCGATATGCGGCAGTCCTGCAAAGTCCCGCAGCATTCGGCCCATATCCACGATATATCCATGCCAAAAGTCCGGGGTATATCGACTTGCCAACGACATGAGCATCGTTTGTATAAAGGTCGTCTTTCCGAGCCCGGGCATCCCATATACGGCCCAGTGGCCTTGCTCCAGATTGAGCACCAGCGGCTTCTGGCATTGGTTAGGCAAATCGTCAACCATTCCGACATAGGATACGAGTGCCGAATCGCCGAACGTAACCGGCTGCTCGATGCCGGATTGTACCGCCTCCAAATCCAGGATCTCCGGAAGCGGCGGAAGCCAAGGACCCTGCAGCCGTTCGATCCCTTGCGCCTTGGCCACTTCCGCTACATGGTCGATAAACACCTGCAGCTGTTTCGGCACTTCCAGATGCGCTCCAAGGGACGGAGTCGACGCAAGCAGCGGTTCCGTCTTGCCGTTGATCCGGACCTCGCGGATGGAGACAGCCCCAGGCGTATCCTTCTCTTCAATGTATGGAGCGCCGCTCCAAGCAAATTGCATTTCTTCAAACACTTCATCGCTGCCCACCTGGAAGTAGCCTCGTCCGGGCTTGTTGATCCAGGCTGCATTCGGAATCTTCAGCATGTCGCGGCTGTCGCCCTCGCTTTGTACCCGAAGACAGATGCGGAAGCGCGAGTTACTCCAAATTTTATCGTCCACGACGCCGGCCGGCTTCTGCGTCGCCAAGATCAAATGGACGCCCAGCGTTCGCCCGATTGCTGCGATGCTGATCAATTCATCCATAAATTCCGGCTGGTCTTTCTTCAGCTGTGCAAATTCATCAATGATAATCACGAGATGCGGAAGCGGCTCGCCATGGCGATTGCGCAGCAGCCTGTAATACTCGTCAATATGCTGCAGGTTTCCCGCATCGTTCAATATTTTCTGGCGGCGGACCAATTCGGCTTTGAGCGACACCTTCGCCCGCTCGATCAGATTGTTGTCCAAATTCGTTATGGTGCCTACGACGTGCGGAAGGTTCACAAACGTATTGGACATGCCGCCGCCCTTATAGTCGATAAGCATGAATGCCAGATCATGAGGGTGAAACTCCGATGCCAGGGAAGCCACGATGGATTGGATAACCTCGCTTTTCCCGGAACCGGTCGTTCCCGCAATCAGGCCATGCGGACCATGACCTTGACGCTCTATTTTATCATGAAGGTTCAAATTAATCTTCTTCCCGCCCGCTCGCACACCCATGGGAACGGGCAATGAATCCGGGTATCGGTTCTGCTGCCAGCGTTTGGACACATCCAAATCGTTGATTTTCTGAATGTCCATCATCTCGAATAGTGCCAAAACGCTAGGAATATCGGATGCAGAAGACCGTTTCAGTCGAATCGGCGCCATATACCGGGCCAATGCTTCGACCTGTTCCCTGCTGATATGATGGGATTGGAAGGATTGCTTGGAGACGGTGCCGTCCGGTTTCTTGATCGTGTACGCCGCCTGCTCCCGATCGACTTCGACGATAAGCTGGCAGTGCATCGGCAAGCTTTCTTTCCGGTCGGACAAAATAATGGTGACGGCGTCAGCCGCATCGGCATCTTCCATCAACAGAGGCAGCAGAGGTTCTTCCTCAATCAATTGGGCTGCGGACAGGATCACGACGTAAGCCGGCGTCTCAATCGATTTTTTTCCATGTTCGGAGCGATTGTTTTTACGCCGGTATAAATGGGTAAATATTTCATCAGCAAGCTGATGCGCATTGCTCCGTCGATCCGCAAGATAGCGGCTGGAACGGTCATCATCCCACGTATGGGGCAGCCAGCGCAGCCACTGCCATTCGCTCGCTTCCCTCTCCTCGTAGAAGGCGGCGATTTTCACTTCGTCAGGCGAGTGCCTGACGGCGGTTTGGGCCATCATGACGCGAAGCATGTTTAATACGTGTTCTCTTCCGCCGACGATCCCGATGACCTTGGATTCGAATAACGGCAGTGCAATAGAGGCATCGTCGACCGTCTGGAACTCGGATGACAGCAATTCGGCTGCTTCGATTAACGGGTCTTTATCATACCCGTCCGCACGGGGAGGCTTCACGTTAATATGAAACGGAACTTCCCCTTTGCCCACGCAAATCTCCAGAAAATCCTTATCTTCCGGGGAACGTTCCCATAAACTGCTGCTCCGGTTCTTCACAACATTGTAACAGACGTCCGGATCCCCATGGATGTCAAACAGAATATGGACCTGATCCTCCTGCCGCTCCTTCAGTTCTTCCCGATGCACATCAAGCTGAGCCCGGTACTTCAGATTGCGTTCTGCCAGGTTCTTCTGATAGGTCTTCTTGTTGCTTAAATACATGAAGAACGGCAGCGTGTAGGATGTCAGCATCATAAAGATGGAGAGCATCTGGAACATCATGTAATTCGAATTCCCCATCTTACCGCTTACGTTCATATAGACATAGAAACCGATCGTCGCCGCCGTCATAATAATCGGAATGATGATGGCAATCATGGAAAACGACGGCTTGCTTGGCTCGGACGGGGGTCTCAGAATTTCCAAGTCTTCATTCGGTAAAGCCGGTCTAATGCGCGGCGAACGTTGGTACAACACGTTCATATGTCACTTCCTCCTAATCCAAAGCATCTGAAATGTACAATTATGTATTTTGCTGTTTCAGTTAAAACCAATGGGTTACTTACCCAATGTCAGCTCTCTTGAAACAACGATCTTCTGCCATAGACAGGAGCTTCATCGGTGGTTGTCGAGAATGCCCGCTGCAACCGAACGTAGGAGCCTTCCCTCAATCCCGCTTCAACCAGGTTGGAGTGGCCGCCTACCGTAAACCACAAGCCTTCCGGGAATTTTGCTTCTAATATATATTGAATCCCTTTACTCGAGGGTTCGCGAAAAAGACGTAATCCCAGCAGCTCGTTCAACCGTTCAATGGAGCATTCATCGGGTACGTCGATATCAAACCAATCATCTTCGTTTCGACCGCTGATCACGGTGAGTATCATCTGGTCAACCTGCCTTCCTCAAAATGGTAATCCTATGTTTATTCCATATTGAAAGCCCAATCACCTATTTCAATAGTTGCAAAAAATAGTTACATTATTGTAACTATATCATTCCAGGGTCTGTTCTGTCAATTTGTGTCATATTTCCTATTTCCTATTTCCGTTGCGGATTTGTTGGTTCCAAGGAACTATTTATGTATTAATTATAGGGGAAATCCGGGTTGTTCGTCGGTAAAATCCCGTTGTTCACAAAAATGTCACGCTCATAAAAATGATGCTGATTAATTCTATGAATTTAAGGTTATTTTAAGATTGGCAATTTATAATGCAAATATCATGAAAAAACTTTCGTGAGGTGATTGATATGAAAACACTAATCATGTTCCAAAACAAGCCGGTTCCCGTATATTTTACGACGGATAGCAAGCAGCCGGTTCAAAAGGTATTGAAACTGCTAACCAGCGCGCTTGACCATAAAATCCAAACCGGCAAAAAGGCGCTGCAAAAATGCCTCAACTCCCTCATCAGCATTGAAATCGAGGGATCCGAGGCAATTCTACACAGCAAAAGCGAAAACGACTCTCTTGCGCTATCTCTCTTTTAATAAAAGAGGGGTAGCCCTTTTTTTGTTTGTCTCCATTATAACCCGTAATAACGATCCTCGGCTATCTGCGCCCGCTGAATTCGGATCTGGAACAATTTCACGAGATTTCTCCGCGTTCTGATCTCCTGGCAATTACTCAGCTTTTTTAATATAAACCGATCGATAGACATACTGTTCATCCCTCCATTCTTGTCTTGGAAAAACGACCCTATGTTCTGATAACTTCTATTAACCGTGCCTTTTCAAGATTAAACGAGACTCCCGCCCTTATACAAAGCTTCTCACGGTTCGACGTTTTTTGATGCTTACCCATTTTATGATCAGTACCTTGCATTATTCAGTACTAAGTGATATCTTATTGTAGATCACTACTGAATATTAATTACTACCTCGTGATAACAGCATGAACATGGACTTACGAAAGGAGGTATCGCCGTATGAATGTCAGTATTCAATTCAAAAAAGGCGTTCTTGAACTCTGCGTGCTTGTGCTGATCCATCGCAAGGACCAATATGGCTACGAGTTGGCTCAAGCCGTCTCCCGGCATATCGAAGTAGCCGAAGGCGCCCTGTACCCTCTCCTTCGCAGACTTGTTAATGAAGGCTACTGCACCACCTACCTCCAGGAATCGAGCGAGGGTCCCCCCCGTAAATATTATAAGCTGACGGACAGCGGAGTGATCTATATGCGGTCTATGGTGAAGGAATGGCAAGCTTTTGTAAGCAACGTGACCAACTTGATAGAGGAAGGGAATTTGTATGACTAAAAAACAGTTTATTTCGATTTTGGAATCTCGCCTTGCCGCGCTTCCTCCGGGGGAACGCTGGGAATTCATTCAGGATGTAGAGTCCCATTTTGTCATCGGCATGCAGAATGGGCGTACCGAAGAGGAGATTGCCCGGGAACTGGGAGATCCTTTTGAAATGGCGAAGGAAGCGTTAGGCGACCGGTACGTGGATATGGAAATGCCTGCTCCCGCAACGGTCAGAAGGCCGTCTGCCATAGGCAAATATGCGGTAGGAACCGGTTTGTTCTTCTGTGCATTGGTGACCGTCCCCTTCCTTGCGGCATTATGGTCCGGTGGAGTCGCCATCGCTCTGGGAGCCCTGGCAACCTTACTGAGCCCGGTGCTCGTTCTGCTCGATTACATCGTGAACGGAACGTTCTATCCGGCTAAATTATTCTTATCGATCTCCTTGATCGGCATCGGCATCTTCCTCGGATATGCCACACGCTCGGCCATGGTTGGATTGTTATCGTTAACCTTGAGGTACTCCAGATGGAATACACGTTTGTTGAAGGGTCGTGACGCACAGTGAACAGAAAATGGTTGTTCAGCTTAGCAATCGCACTTATATTGGTAGGAATCATCGGCATGGCTGCGAACAAGTTTAAATTCGGGGAAGAACTGGTCAGCTACCAGAACCGATGGGATCTGCAGGATGCCGTGAATTTGAAGAAATTAACAATCGCCAGCAATATGTATGTCAGTTTCGCCTTTGAGGACAGCGGCGATGCTAACGGATATATCGCTTTTGACGGCAAATTAAAGCCCGAGCATATCGATATTCTTGAAGCTTTTAAGCCTGCTGGTCAAGAAATCGATTTGGATCTGACTACGGCTGATTCGTTTCAGTTTATGAGCGTGGACTTTCATTCGCCGAAAGGGAAAATAACCATTGTCCTTCCTTCCAGCACGAAGCTCGAGGAGCTTGATTTATCAACGTTATCCGATAGCATCCAGGTAATCGGAGCTTCGTCCAAGTCGATTGCCATTTCCGTAAGGTCAGGCAACATCAACATGAACGGAATCGTAGCTGACCAGTTGAGCGTAGAGAACATTTCGGGCAGTATTCGCGGCTCCGACATTCAGGCCTCCACTCAACTCGTCAATCATTCAGGAAACGTCGAATTGAAAGATATGGAAGGCCCCGTGGACATCGAGGTCACTTCCGGCGATGTAAACGTAGGCTTGCTCGGCGTTTCGTCGGTGAATATCCTGTGCAGATCAGGCAACGTGAAAGTGCAGCCTGACCCTTCATTCCGCGGTTTCTATGACCTTAAGTCGCTCACAGGATCGATATCGGCGCCGGAGTCATTGAAGGAAACAACCGATACCATCCAAGTGGAAACCTACTCCGGTAATATCGATATCGTACACTAAAGCATTGTTGACAAACGATAGAAATGAAATATACTATAATTTATAAAGTAAACTATACAACAAGGAGAGTCTTCATACATGTCGAATGTACTATTCATCAAAGCAAACAACAGAGCGATCGAGCAATCGGTCAGCGTAAAAATGTACCATGAGTTTCTGGAATCCTTCAAAGCAAGCCATCCGGAAGATCAAATCACGGAGCTTGATCTGTTCGCAGAGAATCTTCCATATTACGACGGAACAGCCATCAACGGTATGTTCAAAGCCGCCAAGGGTTTGGAAGCTACCCCTGAAGAGCAAGCAGCTGCTGCCAATGTCAGCAAATATCTTGACCAGTTCCTTGCCGCAGACAAAATCGTGCTGGCTTTCCCATTGTGGAACATGACCGTCCCTGCCGTTCTTCATACCTATATCGATTACCTGAACCAAGCAGGCAAAACGTTTAAATATACACCGCAAGGCGTGGTAGGTCTCGTGACCGGCAAAAAAGTCGTCATCCTGAATGCACGCGGCGGCAACTATTCCGAAGGTCCTATGGCTGCAGCAGAGATGGCTGTCAACTTCGTTATGGGCAATCTTCGTCAATGGGGCGTGCAGGATATCGAAACCCTCATCATCGAAGGCCATAACCAGTTCCCTGACGAAGCGGAAATGATCGTTCAGAACGGTCTTGAGCTTGTTAAAAAGGCCGCTGCCGGATTTTAATTGAACTTATATGTATTCACTCTTATAGCACTTAGAAAAAGCTGCCTTCACTGACCCAATCAGTGAAGGCAGCTTTTTTGCTTTGCTTTCGCTTAGAGCGCATCCCACTGCGTCCATTCCTCGCGCGGGTTAAGAATATAGATTTCCTGCTCCCGGCTCATATATCGATGATTGATAAATTCTCGCCGAATCGTCGCATAATCCTCGTGATAGCGCTTGATAAACGCATTGATGTCCTTTTCCGGATATTCCCTCCCCGTCTCCAGCTGCTCCACCAAAAATTCCATGATGACAAGCTTCTTTTTATACTGTGCCGGGATGGACCGCAAGGATCCGTCCTTCGCAATAAAACTGCGAAGAACGGATGCTTTGTAGGCTTCTCGGGCTGTCTGTTCCATGATGAATACCTCCTTTTTAGAAAAGTAATTTAACGAACTTCTAATTTAATATTAATCTAATTTGATATTAATCAAATTAGATTTGTTTGTCAATCTCTTTCTGCATCAGGCCCGCTCGGGCGGGAGTGAGATCGCCTGCATTCTGGATTTATCGGGATATTTGCTGTAGGATTATAATGCTGATAGATAGCGTAAGGTTAATACATAAGGAGGTTCATCATGCTCGACGTCTTAATTATCGGCGCAGGCCCATGCGGTCTAGCAGCTGCCATTGAGTGCGGCCGCCAGGGCCTCAGCTGCGAGATCATTGATAAACACAACGTAGTCCATTCCATTTATCTCTATCCGACCCATATGCAGTTTTTCAGTACGGCTGAAATGCTTGAAATCGGAGAAGTTCCGTTCGCCATATCGAATGACAAACCGTACCGGCACGAGGCGCTGGCCTATTATCGCCGGGTCGCCAAACATTTTAACCTGCATATCTCCCCATACGAAGAAGCTCTCACCATTGCCAAGCAGCCTGACAGCAGCTTTCAGGTGAAGACGCTGCGCCGCGGCGGCGAAGAGACCCTTCGACAAGCCAAACACGTAGTCATTGCTACGGGTTATTTTGATCATCCGAATTATATTGGCATTCCTGGTGAAGACTTGGAGAAAGTCACCCATTATTTCCGGGAAGCCCATCCTTATGCCGGCATGAAAACGGCGATCATCGGCGGCAGCAATTCCGCGGTGGATGCGGCCATGGAGCTGATCCGTGTCGGGGCCGAGGTTACGATGGTCTATCGGGGCGAGGAAGTCTCGCAGAACATCAAACCTTGGGTTCGGCCCCTGTTCGACAGCATGGTTCAAAAAGGGCATATTCAGCTTCATCTGAACTCCCGTGTCGTTCAAATTGCGGAGTCCTCCATTACCGTGCTTTCGAATCAGGGACAGGAATCGATCATCGAAAACGACTTTGTATTGGCATTGACCGGGTTCCGTCCTGACCGCAAACTGCTCGCCTCTTCCGGCGTCCAGCTTGATGAAGATATGGAGAAACCTCTCTATAATCCGGATACGATGGAGACCAATGTTCCGGGACTGTACGTCGCCGGTGTAATTGCATCCGGCCGCAATGCCAATGAGGTGTTCATTGAAACCGGCAGGCTGCACGGCCGATTGATCGCGGAGCATCTGGGCACAAAAGTTTAGCCAACGTCTTTCAGAGCGTACATTCCGGGAAGACAACCCGTGTGTAATTGATGTTTTTTGCGATATCAGGAAGGCTTGCTCATCGGTAATTCATACTTGCTGATATCTAAATCATAAGGAGTGATCTCCAATGGACGTTACCTCGCTCATTCTGCTGGCAATGGCGGGCCTGGGCATTATCAGCAGCAATTCCGCTGTGACCATAGCCATGCTGACTCTGCTGCTCATCCGCGTCACAGGTTTCCAGCAAGCCTTCCCATGGCTTGAGAAATACGGGCTGACCCTCGGCATCATTATTCTCACCATTGGCGTGATGTCTCCGCTGGCGAGCGGCAAAATGAGTCTCCAAACGATCGGCGAATCCTTCCTGAATTGGAAGTCGCTTCTGGCCATCGCCGTCGGCATGCTTGTCGCATATCTGGGCGGACGCGGAGCCACGCTGATGGGCAGCAACCCTACGGTAGTCGCCGGCCTACTGGTCGGCACCGTGCTCGGGGTAGCCCTATTCCGCGGGGTGCCCGTCGGGCCGCTCATTGCAGCCGGCCTGCTGTCCTTACTTATCGGCAAATCGTAAAGTCTTTACGGTTCAACAGATATTTATAGGTAAATAGGATAAAGGCCAAAAACCTCCCTTAGGTTTCATGAACCCTAAGGGAGGTTTATTTGTTCTATATTTAAAGTACCATCCGGACGGGCCGTTACCATATATCGTCTATTTTATGGTATGATAGCTATCGTATTTCACGGCTTTTCCCGTATTTCCCTACGAATTAGGATGTATCAGGAGGTAACACAATTGTCTTCAACGAATACCGATTCGGCCACCGCCCCGTTAAAGCAGCTTCCCATGCTGCTCTTCAGGCAGCTAAGGCCGAAGCAATGGACCAAAAATTTGTTAATATTTGCAGCCCCCCTCTTTTCGTTTGAAACGGTAAGTCCGGGGTCGCTTGTTGAAACCTTGATCGGTTTCTTCCTGCTGTCCTTCGTTTCGGGCTGCGTCTACATTGTGAACGATTATGCTGATCGCGAAGCGGATCGCAACCATCCGGTGAAGAAATACCGGCCCATGGCCTCGGGAGCACTCCCGCCTAAGCTGGCTCTCGTGTTCGGCATTCTGCTGCTGATCGCTTCGCTGGTCGTCTCTTATCTGCTCAATCCGCTGTTTACCGCGTTATTGCTGCTCTATTTTGCCATGAACGTAGCTTATTCCTTCCGGTTGAAACATGTTGTCATCATCGACATCATGATTATCGCGGCCGGGTTTGTGCTGCGCGCCATCGCAGGCGGGCTCGTTATTCACGTCCCGTTCACGCCCTGGTTCCTTTTATGCACCATGCTGCTCTCGCTCTTCCTGGCAATCGGCAAGAGACGGCATGAGCTTCATCTGCTGCAGCATGACAAGGGCTCTCACCGCAAGGTGCTTGATCACTACTCGTTTGATCTGCTCGACCAGATGAGCAGCATCGTCACAACGGCAACCATCATCAGTTATTCGCTCTTTACCTTTACGTCCGGCAGGACCGTTCATCTTATGTGGACCATTCCGCTCGTCATCTACGGGATGTTCCGTTATCTTTATCTGATTCATATCGAGAAAAAGGGCGGTGCCCCGGACCGGGTGCTTCTGGAGGACTCGCACATCCTGGTTACCGTGATCCTCTATGTCATCAGCGTTATCGGAATATTGATCTATTTTGAGTAATTAATAAAACGGCAATTGAGGGAAATTTTATGAATCAGAAATTCGCTATTTTTGACATCGACAAAACGGTCATCCATACGGACTCCATGTTTCAATTTTTGATGTACGGCATACGAAAACACCCGTCCACGACACCGGTCATCCTGAAAGTCGTGCTGCATTCCCTGCTCTACAAGCTCCGTCTCTTGGAAGCCGAAAAGGCAAAAAGCGCTTATTTTCATGCCATGCGCCATATGGATGACTCCGACCTGAAGCATTTTTATGAAACGGAATTGAAGCCTGCCATCTTCCCGGATGCGCTGAAGGAAATGCAGCTGAAAAAAAGCGAGGGCTATCATGTCCTGCTCGTATCCGCGTCCCCCGACGCTTACATGAGATACTTTGCGGAGCTGCCCTGCGTCGACGCGGTCATCGCCACGAAATTATCCGTTCGGGATGGGCGTTTCACGTCGATGATTGAAGGAAACAACTGCAAGGGTGAGGAGAAAGTGAACCGGATTCAGCAATACCTAAGCGAGCAGCGGCTGGCCATTGATTACGACTCTTCCTTCGCGTACTCCGATTCCTTATCCGACCTGCCGATGTTTCGGCTTGTTAAGCACAAATATTTGATCAATCAAAAGTCCGCCCATGGATGCGAGGGATTAACATGGAACAAGTAAAAGCGCAGAGTGCCCCGCGCCACCTAGGCAAGCTGTTTATGATCTTATCGGCTTTTTTGACGGCGACCGGCCAGCTGTTCTGGAAATGGGGGCACGCCAATTTGTTGTATATGGGAATCGGATTTGTCTGTTACGGCCTGGGAGCCATCCTCATGATCAAATCGTTTTCCCTGGAGAAGCTGTCCGTTGCTTATCCCCTGATGTGTATCAGCTATATCGTGGCATTGTTTTATGGGGATTTCTTTCTGGATGAGCCGTTAACCTTGAAAAAGCTGGCCGCCGTGGCCCTGCTTGGAATCGGGGTGACATTAACCTCCTATGAAAAGTGACGTGCCGCTGTACTTGCTTCTGCTCCTAATGACCTTGCTGGGCTCGCTGGGCAGCGTATTCTTCAAAGGATATACCGCGGGTAAACGAATCAAGCTGCTGCTGATCGGTTTTCTTAGCTACGGTTTGGGAGCCATGTTAAATATTTACCTGCTTGGGAAACTTCCGTATACACTGGTGATGCCGGCCAATGCCCTTACGTTCCTATGGGCGCTGCTGTTTGCCAAACTGGTGTTCAAGGAAACCATCGGCATTCGAAAAATCGCCGGCGTTGCCTTTATCATATCCGGGTTGCTGCTGCTGATCTGGTAAATGAATGCCGCTAGGCCGAATCTCAATACATATCACGGATAGATTGGTGGAACGAAAAACATGACTTTTATCAGTTATTTATTTGGAAAAAGAAAAGATAATTACACGGCGGTCGGGCTAAGCGTCTGCCTTGCCTTATGGTATGTGTTCATGAACCTTCCCTTTGTGACATACATCAAGGATCACGCAGCCGAATTGATGCCTCACAGCCCATTCTACGGTGCGCCCTTTACGCTGAATCTGTTTAACTTCGACCCTTCGATGGAGTATGGACCGGAAAATATTTCGATCATCCATCCGTTCATTAATTTCCTGACGAGTCCGCTAACAACGATGATCGGGAGCTCCAACCTCCCTTATCTTCTGATTCAATCCGTCTTGAACGCCTTTAGTGCAGCCTTGGTTTATTACATCGTTCGGCGAAGCGGAGCCGGATGGCTTCTGTCCTTCGTAACGGCGGCTTTCTTCGGTGTCAGCTCGTATTCGCTGTTCACGGCATTCATTCCGGATTCATACGCGTATGCCCAATTCATGATTATTCTGTCGGCCGCTTATTTGCACTACAGCCGGTTGGAGGACCGGTATGCCGTTTTGCCAAATGCCTCCCTGGCCCTGATTAATTTCGGGATCACGTCCACGAATGTGGCAACGTTCTCGGGTGCGCTGCTGATCAGCCTGTTCGATTATCGACGCCGGAAGGATACGTTCAAAAGGTTTATCATCATTATGGTGGTTTTTCTGGGGATGGTGGCGATCGTCACCCTGCTTCAGCACTTGCTGTTCTCCGGCAAGACATGGATCGCGAATGTGTTTTCAAGCGTGCAGAACGGTGCGCTTAGCTATGTTTCTCCCTTTTCATGGGAGCATCATTCCCGGGTCTTCTACATGCTGTTTGTAAGCCCGATCCTGTCACCTGAGCTTGCCATGATCGATCCGGGAATCGCGGCGTTCGTGACGGATCTGGCCAAACCGTATCCGATCCATGTCCATATCGTCGGGATCGGGGTACTGCTCCTGGCAGTCCTGTCCTTCATCAAGGGCATCCGTTCCCGGGATACCTGGGCGTTTTCCATCTACGTTCTGTTCGCCATTTTGCTGCACATCATCGTGGGGTTCGGATTGGCCACATATGCTTACGATCTCTACCTCTACGCAGGACATTATCTGTTTGCGCTGTTCGTGCTTGCTGCGCTGTTCATTGCCAAGACGAAGAGCCTCCGGCTTCAACAAGTCCTCACCGGCGTCATGGCGCTCTTCCTGCTCATCACGCTGGTCAACAATATCGTGCTGCATGGTCAGTCGCTGGACTATATTCAGACGACCTATGACACGGTGTTCAAACATATCGAGAAATAAGACTGTAAAAAAAACAAAAGACCCGTCCCCCGAAGCATGGCCGAATACCATGCCTTGAAGGACGGGTCTTTCGTGTAACTAAGTCTCCAAATGCTGCACGTTGTACAGTCTGGCATAGCTTCCATCCAGATTCATCAGTTCGCCGTGCGTGCCCTGCTCCGTAATTCTTCCATTCTCCAGCACAACGATTTGATCGGCGTGCGTTATGGTCGAAAGACGATGGGCGACGATCAATGTAGTGCGGTTGCTCGCTAGGGATTGCAGCGCCTGCTGGATCAGATGCTCGGACTCCAAATCCAGCGCCGAAGTCGCCTCATCCAGCACCAAAATGTCCGGATCCTTGAGAAAAACGCGGGCGATCGCCAGTCTTTGCTTCTGTCCTCCCGACAGTTTGACGCCGCGTTCGCCTACTTCCGTGTCATAGCCTTGCGGCAGCTGGGTAATGAAGTCATGGGCATTGGCGGCTTGGGCAGCCGCGACGATCGCAGCTTCATCCGCCTCCGGATTGCCGAACAGAATATTTTCTCGTACGGTGCCGCTAAAGAGGAAGTTGTCCTGCAGGACCATGCCCACCGATCCGCGCAGGCTGTCCAGCGTCAAATCCCTGACATCGTGGCCGTTAATCTTCACCGCGCCCTGCTGCACATCGTAGAATCTCGGAATCAGTCCAATCAGGGACGATTTGCCGCCGCCGCTCATGCCGACGAACGCAATCGTCTGTCCCTGCTGAATGGTCAGGTTAATATCTTGAAGCACCCATCCCGCTGCGTCATTGTATTTGAAGGAGACACGGTCGAATTCGATCTGTCCCGCGGTCTTAAGCGTTTTGGCATTCGGACGGTCCACGATGTCATACGGCTCGTCCATTAGCTCCTTGACCCGCTCCAGCGACGCTGAGGCCTGCGTCAGCACCGTTGAAGAGTTAATCAGGCGGCGAAGGGGCGCATACAACCTGTCGAGATAACCGAAGAAGGCAACAAACGTACCTAATGTCAGATCTCCCTGGATCACCCGGTAGCCCCCGTACCCGATAACCAGAATAGGCGCAATATCGGTCAGCGTGTTAATCACCGAGAAGGTCAGCGCATTCCAGCGCGTCTGGGCCATCGCTTTATTCAGGAAATTTCCGTTGATGCCTTCGAATTTCTTCTGATCATAACGCTCCAGGGTAAAGCTTCGGATGACCGAGATCCCTTGAATCCGCTCATGCAGGTATGCCTGAATGCCCGCGAGAGCCTGCGACCGGTCTTTGGTCAGGCGCTTAAGGCGTTTATACAGTAAGTTCACCGCTAGTCCGTACAGAGGCAGAATCGAGATGGCAACCAGCGTCAAAACGGGATTCATGAAGAGCATGACCACTAATACGAACAACAAGGTGAACATATCCAGCCAGATGTTCATCATGCCGACTTCGACCAGGTTTTTCGATTGCTCCACATCGTTGATAAAACGCGATATCGCCTCGCCTACCTTGGTGTTCTGGTAATAACGGAGGGACAACCGCTGCAGATGCGCATACAGCCGGTTGCGCATGTCAAACAAAATACGGCTCGTAATGAACTGCGCAAAATACTGCCTCAGGTATTCCACCGGACCGCGAACGATGACAAACAGCACCAGCGTCCCCCCGAGAATCCACATCAGATCCTGGATTTTCTGCTCGATGCTCATCTGCTGATTGATCAGCAGATCATCCACGACATATTTCATGATCATGGGCAGCAATAACGGGATCGCGAATTTGATCATGCCGATGATGAGGGTGAGAATGATCCACTTCATATACGGCTTAACGAACGGATAATAGATTTTCCATGACTTCAAAGGTGAATCACAGCCCCTTTCTTCAGATTATAGAATGCACAAGTTTTCTGCGAAGGTGAACCCCTTCGATAATCGCAAGAAAAACGCCCTTCTAAATGCTGTCTGCCTTCTGTAAAGGTACATCGATGGAGGTTTTTCTAAAGGGACATCCATCCAGTGACAGTCGAAGAGCAGTTGACATTTGAGAGCTTCAATGCTTTATTAGTTCTAAACTCATGAAATGTATCATGTCTGCAGGAGGATTTAGTCATGACCAGAATTTTCGTGACGGAGGCGGTCATGCTGGCCATTTACGGTCAGCTGTTAGTACCACCCAAACCCGTCGAATACATCATTCCATACACCACGATTTTGGAATTATATGAGCTTCATACCACGGAGGAACATCTCATGAATAGCAGTGCTGATGACCAGCACGTCAAAATAAAGATCGGCGAATTGATATCATATTTCGAAGAGCCGCTGAATAAAAAGAAAATCGAGCGGGCCCTCCAGGTTCCCTGGTCCAAAAGCCCGACCATTCCCGTTAGCGAAACCACTCGGGTCTCGGTCATGAACACGATGGACACCGCACCGTACGGAGAGTCCTTCGATCCCATTGAGACCGAACTGCTGCTGGCTTCCCAAAAAGCGGAGGCTCCCATATTGACGGATCAATACGAGTTGATTCAGCGCATCGTTGAAAGCGCTCTTCCCGTACAGGTCTATGATATCGACGATTTTGACTTTGCGCTGGAGGTCCCGTTATCCGGGCAGCCGTAAGTATCTTGTGTACATGCTTACACAAGGCAAAAGGAGTCCCTTCCCCGGTTTGAATGGGGCAGGGACTCCTCATGTTGACCGAAAAAAATTCCCCGTGCGGGGAATATAAAGCAAACGCATCTGCCGCCACGAACGAGCCTCAGCTCTTCTTTTTTACCTTATCCAGCAAGCGGATCGTGATGGCATCCATAGCGGGCAATGCCTGGAAATCAAAATATTTAAGAGATACTTCCGTATTCGGGGACAAATGAATGGCGCTGTGCAGACCGGTTGCCGCGTACACGCCGATTACATAATATACCTCATCTCCACCAAGCTGCTTCTTCATATACTCCGGACCTGATACAAGGTCCAAGAGTCGCATATCGTCCGCGGTCAGGCCGCTCTCTTCCCACAGCTCTCTGGAGGCCGTGTCTTCAAGAGCCTCGCCGGGCTTCAGGCTTCCGATCGGGAGTCCCCACTCGTCCCTGTTCTGACGTTTCAGGAGCAGAATCTCTCCGTTATCGTTCAGCACAAGCACCGCCGCTTTCACACGGACCACCGAACGTTTGCCGATATACTGGCGAATATCACGGTGATATACGCTCATCTTGGGAGCCTCCTTTCCCTAGATGGCGCTGCAGTCTCTCATCAGGTTAATTTACTGCGCCCTCTTCTTCATAAATATACGAAATGTCATCCAAGGATTCCTCATATTTCACGCGTAGCGTATACCCTTTCAAATACCACAGATCCTGCTCTTCCATATAGAAAGTTACCTCTTCCGAACGCTCCGTCAGTCCTGCTTCCCTTGGCTCTTCTACCGAAATACCGAGCGAAAAGCCGGGATGGAGCCCGCCGCCTGAGCTATAGCGTGGAAAGAAGCGAACGAACGTGCCGGCTTGAAGGTCGAGTTCCTTCTTGTACCAACGTGCTGCCTGATCGCTGACTTGAATTTGCATGTGTCGTGCACCCTCCTTAGACGTTATTTTATGTTGATCCCTATCTTTTGGCAGACCGGAGATCTTAGGGACGGTATCCATATTTAGCTGCAATATTATCATAACGCATACGTACGTTAGGATACAAATCATTTTGATAATTAAATAGTGACATAAGGTTCCGGCCTTCCTTCACTATAAGAATAACTCGCGGGGAGCCGAAAAAATAAGTTTGACACATTCCAGTTCATGGTGATAAAATTCAGTCCATACGAGATCGATTTGAATAAAATGTAAAATGACGAAGAAAGGGTGAGTGACATGCTGAAATTGTTTGCGATGGATATAGATCATCTGGATCATCATTCCCTACAATTCAATATGGATCGACTCCCCGCTGGTGCTGTCTCATCATCATCAAGCCTCGTTCATTCGTTGTCGGAATGATTCGAACGAAGCTGCTGACCTTTGCGCGGAAGACATGATCACCGTGCGTATGATAAGTTCAAAATTAATGAAGCATATCGTCCGTCATCGGATGATGTGCTTTTTTTGGTTTTTGCGGATGATATGATGCCAGAACGATACGAAAGGAAGGGATAATGTGTTTGCCGTACTTAAAAATTTAGGCTGGTTTTTCAAGCGTGAGAAAAAACGTTATTTGATCGGCCTGGCGCTGCTCATCTTTTGCGGATTGGTTGAGCTTCTGCCGCCGCTCCTGCTCGGAAACGCCATTGACGATATCGTCAGCAGTTCCATAACCTGGGCGTCCCTCGTCCAATACCTGCTCATGATTCTCGGCATTGTTGCTGTCGTTTATTGTGCTACGTACATATGGATGCACCGATTGTTCGGAGGCGCAAACCTCGTGGAACGCCTGCTCCGTACCCGGTACATGAACCATTTGCTGCGGATGCTTCCTCCGTTTTTCGAGCGCAACCGTACCGGGGACCTGATGGCCAAAGCGACGAATGACCTTCGCTCCGTGGCTGCAACCGCCGGCTTCGGCATGCTCGTCATGACGGACTCCACCATCTACTTGATCGTCGTCCTGTTCGCCATGGGCTTCATCGTCAGCTGGAAGTTGACGCTGGCCGCGATTCTGCCGATGCCGATCATTGCCATTGGCATGGTGATCTACGGAAGAGCCATTCATAAGCGCTATACGCTGGCTCAAGATGCCTTCGGAGACATGAACGACCAGGTGCTGGAATCCGTAGCCGGCGTGCGCGTCATCCGCGCTTATGTGCAGGAACGCGCCGATCAGCAGCGCTTCCAGGATATTACGGATGACGTATATCGTAAAAATCTGGCGGTTGCCAAAGTGGATGCCTTATTCGAGCCGACCATCAATTTTTCCATCGGTCTCAGCTACGTCATCGGTTTGGCCTACGGGGTGTACCTCGTGTTCCAAAATCAAATCACGCTCGGAGATCTCGTATCGTTCAATATGTACCTCGGGATGATGATTTGGCCGATGTTTGCGATCGGGGAATTGATCAATATCATGCAGCGGGGTAACGCATCGCTGGATCGGGTCAACGAAACCTTGAAGACGCCGCCGGATGTTGCCGACGTCGCGGACCCCGTAAACGTGAAGGTTCCGGACACGATTCAATTTAAGGATGTCACCTTCCGTTACCCGACCTCGACGATCAAAAATTTGCAAAATATCAGCTTTACGCTGCAAAAAGGGCAGACGCTAGGCGTTGTAGGACGCACGGGCAGCGGCAAATCGACGCTGCTGAAGCAGCTTCTGCATGAGTATCCGACCGGAACCGGGGATATCCTCATATCCGGCGTGCCGATGGAGAGGCTCGCGACCGATCAGCTCCACAGCTGGATCGGGTATGTGCCGCAGGAGCAGATCCTGTTCTCCAAGACGGTGCGCCAGAACATCCAATTCGGCAAGAAGGATGCCAGCGACGAATTGATCATGGAGGCAATTACGACCGCTGCGTTTGACCGCGATCTGGTCACCCTGTCCGATGGTCTTGATACCGTTGTCGGCGAAAAAGGCGTGGCGCTGTCCGGCGGGCAAAAACAGCGGGTTTCCCTGGCCCGAGCTTTCATCGGTGACCCTGAAATCCTGATTCTGGACGATTCCTTGTCCGCGGTGGATGCGCGCACGGAAGCCAGGATCATCGATAATATCCGGAGCAAGCGCGCCGGTAAAACGACCCTGATCTCCACGCATCGCCTCTCGGCGGTCCAGCATGCCGATCTGATCGTCGTGCTGGAGGACGGCCGAATCACGGAGCAGGGAACCCATGATGAACTGCTGGAACTCGGCGGCTGGTACCGCGAGCAATTCGAACGCCAGCAGGTGGAAAACAATCTGACCTCGGAGGAGGTGTCTTAATTGACTCCAAGCGATACAACCATCTCGAATGAATCCGGAATTGCCAAACGGCTCTTCCGTTATGCCTTAACGGCTAAGGGCACCTTCATCACCGCCCTGATTCTGCTGGCCATCGGCGTTGCCGCGGAGCTGGCAGGGCCCTTCATCGCGAAAACGATGATCGACGAGCATATCCTGGGCATCGAGCGTCCCTATTATGAGACGACGCAGGCTCAGGGTGCCGCATCCTATAACGGAACTTATTATAAACGCGAGGATCGCTTTCAGGAAGGCGAGACGCGAGGTCAGGAAGTGCGCCTCGTTCAGGCAGGCCGCAGCTTCTATTTCATTGATGAACCGGTAACCCGAACCGAGGGAAACCGTTCCTTCCAGGATGGCGTATTGACGATTTCCTACGCCTCGGAAGAGCTGCAATACCCGGCCGTCAAATTAACCAAAGAACAGCTGTTTGAATTTTACAAACCCGAGCTGCCCAGCATTTATAAACTCGTCGGCCTGTTCCTGATCTGTCTTCTGATCTCCATGATAACGGTATTCGGCAGAACGTACTGGCTCCAATCGGCAGCCAATCGGGTCATCCAGAAGCTGCGTGCCGATGTATATGCCCATATACAGCGCTTGCCCGTCAACTTCTTCGATAATCTGCCGGCAGGCAAAGTCGTTTCCCGGGTAACGAATGACACCGAAGCGGTTAAGGACCTGTTTGTTGCGGTATTATCCAACTTCAGCTCCGGCGCCGTCTATATCACGGGTGTTTATGTCGCCCTGTTCCTTCTGGACGTCAGACTGGGCTTGATCAGTTTGTTTGTCATCCCGATGCTGATTGTATGGACCATCCTGTACCGTAAATTCGCAACCAAATACAATACGGTTATCCGCTCCCGTCTGAGCGAGATCAACGCCATTATCAATGAATCCATCCAGGGTATGGCCATCATCCGTGTATTCCGCCGCCAAAAAGCGACCCAGGACGAGTTCGAGGCGCTAAACGCGGATTACATGGCCCATCAGAACAAAATGCTGAATCTGAACTCCTTCACCACGCACAACCTGGTCAATGTGCTGCGTAACGTTTCCTTTGTGGTCGTGCTCTGGTATTTCGGTTCGGCATCGCTGAACGGTGCCGGGATCGTTTCGATCGGCGTGCTGTACGCCTTCGTCGATCTGCTCGGACGGATGTTCCAGCCGATTACGGGCATGGTCAACCAGCTGGCCGCGCTCGATACCTCCATCGTCTCCGCCAAGCGGGTATTCGAGCTGATGGATGAAACGGGCGAAAAAGTAACGGATGGCTCCATGCCGCGATATTTGGGGAATGTGGAGTTTCAGGACGTATCGTTCGCTTACAAGAAGGACTACGTGCTGAAGAACATTTCGTTTGAAGCGAAGCAAGGACAGACGGTGGCGCTTGTCGGGCATACGGGCTCGGGCAAAAGCTCCATCATCAATCTGCTGTTCCGTTTCTACGACCCGCAAAAAGGCACCATCACGATTGACGGCCAGCCTGTCACCGATATTCCGAAGCAGTGGCTCCGCAAGCATATGGGAATCGTGCTGCAGGATCCGTACCTGTTCACCGGCACCATTGCATCCAATGTCAGCCTGGGCGATCCGGACATTACCCGGGAACAGGTAGAGCAGGCCCTTCGCGACGTAGGTGCCGATCGGCTCCTGGCCCATCTGCCGCAAGGCTTTGATGAGCCGGTGCTGGAGAAAGGCAGTACGCTTTCCGCCGGGCAGCGCCAGTTGATCTCGTTTGCCCGTGCTTTGGCGTTCAACCCGGCCATTCTGATCCTTGATGAGGCCACCGCTAACATCGATACGGAAACGGAAGCCTTGATTCAAGACGCGCTGGAGGTTCTGAAGCGAGGTCGTACAACGTTTATCATCGCTCACCGCTTATCCACGATCCGCAGCGCCGATCAGATTCTGGTCCTTCACCGCGGAGAAATCGTGGAACAGGGTTCCCATGACGAATTGATGGCATTGGGCGGAAGGTACTTTAAAATGTACCAGCTCCAGCAAGGAAGCTCGCCTTCGGTTCCGGAGAATAAGGAAACGGTGCTGGCCGCTTCCAACAGCAACTTGGCCGGAGGGCATTTATAGAACAAGTTAGGCAAAGCTAACGCAGTCATAAGAATACGGACCGCGGTTAATCGTAGTTTTTCTTGCGATATCCGGAAGGTCCAGGCTTCGAAGTCTATACTTTCTGACACTATAAAAAGGCTGTCCCCTGTCGAATGTAACATTCGCTTGGGGACAGCCTTCTTTTTTTACATCATATTCTGGAGGTACATAACAAGAATTACTTTGCCGAATCAAGAGTACCGGCTGCTTTGACCGTGATTTTGGTGTATTTGGACGGCACGAGCACGTCATCGGACGATTTTGAGATGACCTGCGGGTACATTTTGTCCGGATCGGGTTGCACCACCTTGAAGTAGATTACGGCTTCGGTGTCGCCAACATAGTCGACCGAAGTAATTTTAATGCCATATCCCGGATTCGGCAGATCTTCCTTGGTTACCGTGACTTTGTTCTGCGATTCGTCCACCTTGACAACGCTTGTGCTTACATCCGGTTCAGATTGCGCCGGCTCTTCGGGTATCATGTTCTTCTGATGCTCCTCAATGAATCGAATGGAATTGTATACGAGCTCAGCCGCTTCGATTCGCGATAAACTCTTCGTTGGATGGAACTTGTCGTTCGCGTCCAGCTTCGCGATTTTGGTTAACAGCAGGAATTGCACGGCCCCCCGGCTCTCCTCTTTCATCAGATCCTCGTCGGCCACATGCAGATACATCATGATCACGGGATAATTCCCGGTCTTCTGAATCGCTTCCGAGAGCAAGGTCGCGAACCCTTCGCGCGTGATCGGCTCACTCCATTTCATGTCCGCGGATACCGACAATCCGTTCTGAGCCGCAATGTTCACGGCTTCGGCAAACCAAGCATCCTTCGGAACACTGTCGAACGAGCGGCCCGTAAAGTTCGGCTGCACCTCCAGGCCGGCCGCATTCACGATCATCTGCACCGCCTGAGCGGTCGTTATCGTCTTGGACGGAGCGAATTTGTCGGCGCTGATGCCTTGGATAATCCCTTTCGATTGCAGTTCCTTCACCATTTGCAATGGCTTCTCCTCTTGTATATCCGTAAAAGCAGAGGCGGCGCCGGCACCGAGCAATGACGAAGTGACAAGCATAGCGGTTAATAATTTGGTTGTTTTTTTCATAGTTACACCTCCTATTATTCCTGACGCAGAGGTGCTGGAATATGTTTCATCTGAAGCGCATTTTCTTCTACACGCTTTTTTCGCTATCCAGGCCCAACTTTATATACATCTCGCGGGAATAGCCTTGAAGCTTCTGCTCCAGCGCTTGGGCTTGGTCCTTAAATGCCGTCAGCTCCCGTATCATTCGGGAACGGCCAGCCGGGCTAAACGTCTCATGGATCCGTTCTTTGAAATAATCATGAACGATATAGTTTCGCTGCTTCCATACTTCTTTTAATTGTAGCGTCTCTTCCTCGGAGAACGGAAAGTAATGCTGGATCTCATGGACCAGCTGGCCCAGGGAGCTGCTTAGTTTCCGCTGATATAATTCGGTGAAATCTTCCTCTGAAGGCACATTTCCTTGAGAAAGCTTGATCAGCATCAACAAATTCGCGAGCTGCTGCTCAAGGGCCTGTGAATAATACACCGCTAATCCGAAATAGGCAAACAGCTCTTTGGAGTGGTCACTGTCCAGCAGTCGAGTTTGTTTCATGGTATCCTCCTCTAGTATTGGCTGTCTTTACCGTTTCTATTTGTGTATATTCCTATGGTAAAGGAAGACTCCTCCTACTTCAACCTACTTTTCGGATCATGGACGCTGCATCCTTGCGGGAGGCCATCCATAGATAAACAGCCAGTAAAATAAATCCGTAGATGAAGGAATAGGCAATCGTCAGGAGCTTGACAGCCGGTGACCGCTCGTCGGCATGCATGAACAGGTCCATCATGACGGAGACAGGCGGAAGCAAGTAAGGGATGATTCCCCAATAAGCATGTTCGAACTGGACAATGGATCGACCGGCCAAGGATACAATGATCACGATGAATAGCAACCCTGCCGCTCTTCCCTGGTTCTCCATGAAGCTGAACTGAAAGAAAACGGACAGCGAAATGCCCAGCAAGGACATTGCGACATGTCCAACATAACCAAATGCAAGCTCGGAGAATGCAATCGGCTTATCAAACATCCCGAACATGACGGGATAAAAGACAGCAAATGCACTGAATAGGATGGACAGAAGGCTTACCGTCATATATTGGGCGGCATAAAACCGTAAGGCCTTGCCGCTATGAACAATCAGGAGCGTCGTTTGACGCCCTTGATCGTGATTGTGAAAATTCAAACCCAGCCAAGCTGAGCCGACAAACAGAAAAGCTGCCGTCACGGCAAAACTGTCCATGATCGGGTTAGGCCGGTAGGAGTAGAGGAACACCACCGAGATCAGCATAAATGCAATCGGAGCAAAGTATCGATAAGATCTTGTGTAACTGGCAAGCAAGTAACGAATCAGGGATCCCATCATGCTCCCTCCACCTCCATAGGCTGTCCGGAACCCGGGCGCTCAGGCTCTTTCATCTCTCCGCGCCAAGGCTCAAGCCGTAGCAGCGAACCGCTCGACTGCAAAATTTCCAGCAGCATGCCGTCCGCTGCCTGCCGCGTAACCATCATCGATGCCGGGTTGCCTCTGGATATCCAATAGAGAAACCCGGGACGGCGTTCAAGCTCCAGCATGTTGTCCGGCGAAACGTGCGTGAATTCCAGCTTCATCCGCTCTACATACGGACTCCTTTCAAGCAATCCGTCCCGCTCGATCCGCCCCTGCCGCAGCTTCGTCTCCCGATCAGCCAACGATGCAATAAGCAGCGGCTCGTGAACAGACATCACGATAGCCGTTCCTTGTCTTTTGATCTCGGTCAGAATGCCGACCATCTCCATTTGGGAGGACTCGTCCAATCCCGAAAGCGGCTCATCCAGAAGCAGCAGATCGGGCTGGCTAAGCAAGGCCTGCATGATATTGACCTTTTGCAGCATCCCTTTGGAGCATAACGTCATCTTTATGTCCTGCAGTTGAAACACATTCAGCATGGCATCGATCCGCTTCGCGGCTTCTTGTTTGTCCATGCCCTGAATGCCGGCCATGTGGCGCAAATATTCGGAAGGGCGAAACCGCAGCGCAGGAAAACGTTCCGGTACATAGCCGACGCGCAGCGATGTTCCATATTCGATCCTGGCCCCTTCCGACGGGTTAGTCAGCCCCGCTATCACATGCAGCATCGTGCTCTTGCCTGCGCCATTGCTTCCCGTTATCGCAACGCACTCAGCGCGGGAGATGCTCCAGGTGATGTTATGCAGGACGGCATACTTGCCGAAACGCTTATGTACTCCGTTCAATTCCAGCAGTTCTTGCAAACACTTCAACTCCTGTTCACATATTCTGGTGTTTGTATTTCGTTCAGGTATTTATCGAACACGATCGTGCCGGCGCCTATGACGCCCGCATACTCTCCCAACTCGGATGGCTGAAGCACGATTTTATCGTGAAAGCTGGACAAACTTCTGTTATATGATGTTTCTCTTACATATGTGAAGAAATCCGGGTACCGGTTCGCAAGAACACCACCGATGATAATGGTCTCCGGGGTTAGCAGATTAATGACATTAGCCAGGGATATACCGACATAACGAGCCGATTCGTTCAGCATATTGGCAGCCAATGGATCTCCGTCCAGACCGGCCGTGATCACATCGGAGATGTCCAATCCGTGATCATTGCCATCAAACGAGGATTGAAGAGAACTCGCAGCTCCGCGCCGCAGCTCTTCTCCGACCCTGCGGACGACGGCCATACCGGAAGCGATCGCTTCCAGGCAGCCGGTATTGCCGCAATTGCAGCGCGGACCGTCAATATCAATCGTGCAGTGCCCGATCTCACCGGCTCCATGAGGGTAACCCTGATATATTTTCTGGTTGAAGATCAATCCGCTTCCGATCCCAATATCCGCATCCACATATACCAAATGGTTGAAATGCCTGCCGTTTCCATACCATAACTCACCGAGTGCCATCACGTTAGCGTCTTTCTCGATTTGGGTCGGAAGCTCCGTATTCTCCTCGATCAGTCCCTTTAATCGGACCTGCTGCAGTCCGGGAAGGTTTGGCGGAGACAGAATCTTGCCTTGGACCGGATCAAGCGGTCCAGGAGCTCCCACCCCTATGCCGATGATTTGGGACTTCAGGCCCGACTCTTCCAATACGTCTTGGATCGTGGAGATGATGACATTCACCACGCTGCCACGATTGGTGTTATTTTCAAAGGAGGAGCGTTTCTCCATCATCGCTTTCCCCTGCAAATTAATGACTGCCGCTCTTACGGAGGAGGCGCTGATATGAACGCCAACCGTGCAAATATCACCGGGATTCAAGGAGAGGAGTTTGGGCTTCCTGCCCCGGCTGGACTCGTCATAAAACCCGGCTTCAGCAATCAATCGATCCTTCATCAGCTCATCCACCAAATTGTTCACGGCGGTAAACGTCAAATTCATTTTGGCTGCGATTTCCGCTTTCGTTAAACTGCCGTAGTCGCGGAGCAGCGCGATAATGCCGATGCGATTCAGGTTTTTGACATGCCGATTGTTCTTGCCAACGGAACTGTTCATCTTACAACCTCATTCTTTTTACCCATATTGTTCTAGCCCTCTCATACATCTATCATAGGTGAAAATTCGGAGTTAGTAAAATCCATTACTCGAACTGCATATGAAAAGCCTGACCTCCTATTCGGAAATCAGGCCTAGTTATATCACACAATAGAACTTGTTAGATTAAACGTGGCTCAGCATTTCGCGGCATGCTTCGGCACATTTCCGGCATGCTTCCGCACATTGTTTGCAATGCTCATGATCATGCTTCTCGCACTCTTCCGCGCAAGCCAGGCATGCCTTGATGCACAGCTCGCAAATTTCCTTAACGTAAGGGCTTTTGCGGGACATGGCTTGAGCCGCAAATGCACAAATATCCGCACACTCTCTATCGAGTGTAATACAATCGCGAAGCATGGCCAGCTCGTATTCTTTCAAGCAGGATACATAGCATACATTGCAAGCGTTCATACATTGGAGACATGCTTCGATGCATTCTTTATATTTGAGTTCATTTAACATTGGTAGATCCTCCTTGTAGTTATTACGCTATGCCTTTGTATTAAACGTTCGACTGCCCTCTGAATCAAACGCCGGCCAGAAAGTCCCAAGGAACAATTGCCCAGAATGATCAGGCTAAAATGGCTGACTTATGCCCGGCTTGTCTTCCCCTCCAGCTGTTCAAGCTGCTCCCTTAGCAGCGATTTCTGAAAATGCTCCCCGATAAACACCACCACATCCGGCACTTGGCCCTGTGGCGTTATCTTCATAAAATCGGATTCGCGAAACGCGTACTGGAACAAAAAACGGCTGTTCGTATCACTGAAGGTGAGAATGCCCTTCGCCCGGTATACATCCCTTGGCAGCCCGGCTATCAATCGTTCGAACTCCACGCTGTTTACCGGATGGCTGAAGTAGTATGTGTACGACATGACATGATCATGGGAGCCATGATCATGTGTTTGGTCGTGGTTGTGGCCAGGTTCATGGCTGTGGTCATGATCGTGGTTGTGGCCAGGCTCGTGGTTGTCGTCATGCTTATGGCTGTTGGCTTGCTTGTGCTTGTCTGTGTGCTCAAGGGCATCCCCGGCCTCGCGATGATGTACAATCGATTGCTCATTCCGATCCAAGGGATCGCTCTGCAGCAAAACTTCAACATTCAAGTCGCAGCGCACCGAAGGAACAATCAGGGCATGCGGATTCCACCGCTTCACCAGCTCTCGAATCGTCTCGCTGTCCCGGTCCTCGACCAGGTCCATTTTATTAAGGACAAGCGCGGAGGCTGCGCGAATCTGCTCCTGCATCAACCGGTAGGTCTTTCCCTTCTGCTCTATGTTCAAATGAAGCAGATGCGCGGCATCCACGACGGTGATCAGTTTTTTTACGTCAATTCTCATATATAATGAAGCTTCCGCGGTTGCGTCCAGAATCTCCATCGGATTGGCGATCCCCGTCGCTTCAATAACGATGACATCCGGCCGCTCCCGCTGGATCAGCATCGCGATTTCGGATGATAAATCGGAACGAATGGTGCAACAGATGCAGCCGCTCAGCATCTCTGCCGTCGGCACCGCTTCATCGGCTGCCAGCCCTTCAATGTTAACCTCGCCGATCTCGTTCATGACAATGGCCGGCCGCAATCCCTGCTGCTTGAAGGAGGCAATGAGGCGGCTAAGCAATGTCGTTTTTCCACTGCCGAGAAAACCTGATAAAATATAAATGGGTGTTACGTGCTCCACGTTCCATACTCCTTTGCGCACATTGTTTATTATGCTAGCGAGTGTACTACATTTCATCCGTCGACCGCAAGCGTCCCGCCATTAACTGAACAGGAGTTGTCATTAGGCATGAATTCAACGCAAGAACATAAACAGCAATCCCCCGCTTCCGTGAACTGTATGGTGATTACGGTTTCGGACACGCGGACGAAGGACACGGACAAGAGCGGCAAACTGATGATCGGCTTGCTTGAAGAAGCCGGACATGCCGTCGTGGCATACAGCATTGTTCCAGACGACTACGAAACGATCCGTGAAACGATTTATTCCGCGGCCAGCGCTTCGGAGATCGATATCGTGTTATTAACCGGCGGAACAGGCATCTCAAGCCGGGATACCACCTATGAAGCGGTCTCTTCGTTGCTGGATAAAGAACTCCCGGGATTCGGAGAGATCTTCCGCTTCCTTAGCTTCACCGAAGATATCGGGTCTGCGGCTATTTTAAGCCGCGCGATCGGAGGCACGATAAGCCACACGGCTGTCTTCTCGATGCCGGGTTCCAGCGGTGCCGTAAAACTTGCGATGAACCGCATCCTCCTGCCTGAACTGCGGCACGTCAAATATGAGCTGGATAAACACCGATCATAACCAGCTCACGCCGGGCACCATGAAAAAAGGCCGGATGCATATGGGCATCCGGCCTTAGCTGTATCCTAACTGCTGGCGCGTCGTTGATGTTTGGCAAGCAGGGAAGGTGCTATTTTTTTGACCTGGTCATAATAGTTATCCGTTTTGTCGCCTGTCGACGAATAGACGATGGACGTCTCCTTGTCACTTATGATCAGATTATGCCCGCCGGCCGCATTCGCATCCCCTTCTGTTACGCCATAGATTTCCTTAAGCCCTTTTTCCCGTGCCGCTTGATTCTGATAAACGTACACGGTAATAAACTGGCTTGCATCATAATTGATCCGGTATTGATACGTGATGTTGCCTACGTTGTCCTCCGCATAGGTTTCATTGGTCAGCGGCATGCCCGCCTGATTGAATGAGGCCTGGAGATCCTCAAGGAATTTTCCGTTCATGCCCCGCCCTGATATCCGGGCCTCCCTGGAACCTTCCTCGTAAGCCCTCATGTTATATAAGCGCGCCTCGTCCTTGGCCACCTGCTTGGAGCAACCGACCGATATGGCAAGAATGGAACAGAGCCATAACACGGTAACGATTTTGCGGTATTTCATGTTCACTCCCCCTTCCTTAGGTGTCAAAGGTTGCCTTCCCTTAGATTGCCTGAGGATGAGGAACATTATGCGTATGCGAAATCAGGGTAATATTACAAAGCGATGACGCTTCTTCCAACCGCCCCGCCTTTAAGAATGGTGTTCAGCACTACAGGCAGATCGGTTAGTCCGTATTCGGTAATTCCTTCTTGAAGCACGGATGCCGGCTTCCATTCATCGGCCAGCTTCGACCATACTGATCGGCGGTAGGCCATCGGGCAGTATACCGAATCGATTCCAAGAAGATTGATGCCTCTAAGGATAAACGGAAACACCGTCGTTTCAAACGCACCGCCGCCCGTCATGCCGGAAACGGCGACGCTTCCGCCGTATTGTACGCTTTTCAGGATGGCGCCCAAGTGATTACCACCGACGGGATCAACCACCGCTGCCCATTTCTCAGCGGAGATGGCCCCTTTGGAGGCTGCTGCAGCTTCTTCTCTGGAGATCACCTCATGGGCTCCCAGCTTCAAGAGCCAGTCGGTCTGGCTGGATTTGCCTGTCGATGCCGTTACCTCATAACCTAACTGGCTAAGAATGGATACCGCGAAGCTGCCGACTCCCCCGGTCGCACCCGTAACCAGGACGGAACCCTGCTCCTGCCGCAACCCATTCCGCAATAAAGCCTCGATCGATAAAGCAGCCGTAAACCCTGCGGTTCCGATGGCCATCGCATCGCGCGGAGACAAGCCATGGGGCAGGGGAACGAGCCATTCTCCCTTAACCCGTGCATATTGGCTGAACCCGCCTTCATGGGATACCCCTAACTCATAACCGGTACAGAGGACGGAATCGCCCTCCTTGTAATCCGCATGAGCGGAATGCACGACCGTCCCTGCCAGATCAATGCCTGGTATAAAAGGATACCTGCGAACGATTTTTCCACCCGGTATGCTGGCCAGCCCGTCTTTATAGTTAACCCCGCTGTATAACACCCTCACGATAACGTCGCCTTCGGGCAGCTGATCCAAACTCATGTTCTCCACGCTGCCGCGAACCCCTTGCTCATCTTGACGAAGAACGTAGGCCAGAAATTCGATTTCGTTGTCCACACATATCACTCCTTGGGTTAGTTTAGGTGCTGTAGATCAATCTGGATTTGCACTATGAATATGTCGAAGCTTAATAGATACTCTCGGAAAATGGCGGCTTCTGCGCTTTCCCGAGAAATGATCCACTATCGTCCTTTATAATCAGAATTGTGTTATTATGGAAAAAGAATACTATTATAAAAAATGATCAGCAGGAGTTGAAATCCACGTTATGACTCATTTTGATTATGGATCTAAACGTAGATCCTTCCGCTTCTCGTTCTTACTCACTCTGGTGACGCTATTTCTGTTACCGGTCGTCCATAAACCGATCAGCCAGATTTTTGGATTCCTTGGTATACATACACAGTCAGGGGGCATTGCCGGCTCGTTTCTCGTTTTCTTTCTAAGCCTCGGTGTCGTTCTAACGCTGTTTAGACTCGTCTTCTGGGTTTTCCCTTTAATTACCTGGCCTGGTCTCAAAGTGTACGTACTAATCGGCCTCCTCTTCATATTAATGACAGGGATCTACGAATACACAAGCACACACCGCTCGATCGAAGCGGCGGTATTCAAGGAGAAACATGCTTTTTTTGAAGCACCTTACAGCATTAATCATGCTAAAATCATACAATCCGAATTAACCTCGGAGAAGGCTTATTCTTTCGTGGTGACATCTAGAGCGGGACTACAATTATCCATCTATACCAAAGGGTGGTTCGGATGGAAGATGTCCGCCGTATCTATATTATACCCTTCTGCCAAGAATCCCTCTTCTCCGCCTGTATTCTCGGAGACAAGCGTGGATTCATCACTCGTATTTGGCCTGTATAGAAGCACAGAACCCATTCGGATTCATGTAAATGGTCAGCCTGCACATACCATACCCTACCAACAACTGAGGCCGGATGTCAGTGAAGATTTGTACATGTGGTATTACGAACGCCAGCCTGACATGCTTGAGATCAAGGACAAGGTTCATCTCACCGCTCGTGACGTCAACGGAAGTATCGTGGATCGACTCGACCTATAAGCCAAGTACAAAAAGACGCTCCTTCTCCTGCCAAGCGGCAAGATCGGGAAAGCGTCTTTTTCATTGCTGTACGTTATAACCTAATCTTCGTGCTGCTCCATGAACTCGGCCATCATCCGCTGCTTCACTTCCCAGACCTCTTCGCTCAGGTTCACGCGGTATATCTCCGGATTCAGCTTACGCAAATACTCGGGCCAGAACTGGCCCAGCTGAGCGTCATGATAGCTGCGGATCTCCTCCAGCTCGGGCAGTTCATACACCAATTCGCCATTCTGGAATATCGGTTCCAGCATGGACACCGCATCAAAGTTCTTCACGTTTTTGCGCATGTAAGGATGCAGCGGATTAAACAGCTTCAGCTTGCCGCTTTCCGGCGGCATTTCCTCTTCCGGGAAGCAGATGTAATCGGCGATCGCTTTGCCGCTGCCCTTGGATATGATGCGGTACACGTCCTTTTTGCCGGGAGTGGACACTTTTTCAGGGTTGCCCGAGATTTTGATGGTCGGTACCATCTTCCCGTCAACCTCCCGCTCTACCAGCTTGTAGACGCCTCCGAGCGCAGGCTGGTCGGCCGCCGTGATCAGCTGGGTACCGACGCCCCAAGTATCGACCTTGGCACCCTGTGCCTTGAGATCCAGAATCGTACCCTCATCCAGATCGTTGGAAGCTACGATGCCTACATAGTGAAGACCGGCCTCATCCAGCATCCTTCTTGCCTGAATCGACAGGTAAGCCAAATCCCCGCTGTCCAGACGAATGGCATTCATCCGCTTTCCTTGGGCCTCCAGCTTCTTCGCTGTAGCGATGGCATGCGGAATCCCGCTCTTTAAAGTATCGAAGGTATCCACCAGCAGCGTCACTTGATCCGGCATGACCTCGGCAAAAATATCAAATGCCTCCTGCTCGCTCCGGAAGGTCTGCACCCAGGAATGCGCATGCGTGCCTTTGGTCGGAATGCCGAATTTCTCGCCGGCCAGCATATTCGAGGTAGCATGGAAGCCGGCTAGATACGCTGCACGGGCTCCCCATACGGCCGCATCCGCTTCCTGCGCGCGTCTTGTGCCAAACTCCAGCAAGGTATCGCCGCCGGCCACCTGACGGATGCGGGAGGCCTTGGTCGCGATCAAGGTCTGAAAGTTCATGAAGTTCAGGAGCGCGGTTTCGACCAGCTGCGTCTCGAAAATGGTGCCTTCCACCCGAATGAGCGGTTCGTTCGGGAATACCAGCGCTCCCTCCTTCATGGAATGAATATTCCCTTGAAATCGGAAGCGGCGAAGCTCCTCCAGAAATTCAGGCTTATACTTCTCTTCCTGTTTGGCCAGATACGCGATATCCTCATCCGAGAAACGCAAGGACTCGATATAATGCACGATCCTTTCCAGTCCGGCAAAAACGGCGTACCCGTTACCGAACGGCAGCTTGCGGAAATATCCCTCAAACACCGCACGCGTACGATGAGAGCCGTTAATCCAATGCGCATACATCATGTTGATCTGGTATTTGTCCGTATGTAGTGCTAATCCTGCTGTCAGCATCACGATCATCCTCCAGTATGACCCGGTTCATCCATGCTTCCGGGTAGTTCGAGCTGTCTATCGATTAAGAAATTCTTCGCTTCGCACAACGGCTGCCCCGAGACTGCCCTGAAAGTGGCTCAACGCCCACTTATGCCCCTCCGGATTGAAACTGGCAACGCCATCCTCATAGACCGTTATTTTGTATCCGTAATTATACGCATCCACGGCAGTATGCAGCACGCAGATGTCGGTGCATACCCCTACAAGATCGACTTCGGTAATCCCGCGTTCCCGGAGCTTCTGGTTCAGTTCCGTACCGCAAAATGCGCTGTATCTTGTTTTATCCATCCAATAGATCGTATCCTTGCGACCCTCATAGACCTGCTGTAACTCGCCGTATAATTCCCGCCCCCGGGTTCCCCGGATGTTATGCGGAGGAAACAGCTTGGTTTCGGGGTGAAAAGCATCGTCCTGCTCATGCAGGTCCACGGCCATGACGACAAAATCTCCGCGATCGCTGTATAATCGGGTCAACTCAGCAATGGTCTTCTGAATGTCGATGGCGGGCTTCCCTACCGGCAGGTTACCATCCACGAAATCATTCGTGAAATCTATCACGATTAAGGCTTTCATCTGACACACTCCTCTACGACGTGATTAATGTGATCGATAAAAATAACAGCGGTTGAATCATAGACCTGCTACGTATAAATCGATAGCAGCGGCGCATGATCCGTAAATCGGTACAATTGGGCCGGACGTTGGGAATACTGGTTGGAGCTTAGCGGCTTGCCGTTCTCGTCCCGCGCTTCTTCCAGTATCCCCTGTCTGCTGCGGGTCGATGTGATTTTACGGATAAAGTTGGGTTCGTTGAACTCGGGCACAACCGTCTGGATGACCTGGTATAACTCGCTCAGCGTAAAATGCTCCGGCAAAAACTGCCTGGCAATCGTCGTTTGCAGCATTTGCAGCTGAATCTTGCGGTAAGCATCCATAATAATATCCCTGTGGTCAAATGCAAGCTCCAGCTCCTCCAGAGCTTCCGCGACCGTAAACAGGCCAACCTCTTCGGCGTCATCGGCAGCCTGGCGGTGCTCCAGCATCCACTCCTCTACGAGCGCATAGAAGGCATGGCTGATAATCCAGCCCCTTGGATCACGTCCCGGCGCGCTATACACGCCCAAGTACTCCAAGTGTCCGCCGTCCACCCCGGTCTCTTCCTTCAGCTCCCGTTTGGCGGCATCGTAAATCGACTCGCTTTCACGGCAAAAACCGCCGGGAAGCGCCCACATGCCGGCACAAGGCCATGACCTGCGCCGGATCAGCATCACCTTAAGCTCCCGAATGGGCAGTGTCTTGGTAAAGGTCTTCCGTTCCCGCTTCGTCAGGGTAAACATCACGATATCGGCGGGCACACCGTCCGGTGTTCTGTATTTCTTGTCACTGCTCTTTGGCGCCTGTTCGCGATCCGTCATTTCCATCACCATAACTATTAATTTGATAATTTCATTATGACATATTTAAAAATGATGTCAAGGATTTCCTAGCCCAATCTCTATATAACTTTACTATGCCCTATACATTCTCATTCTGTGCATGCCTTAACAAGAACAGAAAAGGTGCGGAACCATTCCGCACCTCGTTTCCTCTAACCGCAGCTGCTTGGCGGCGTATCTTTACCTGTTTCCACGTTCACTTTTTCCGAAACGGTATCGTGAATCACGGACACGACCAGCTGAAGGAGATAATTAATGTCGCTCTGACTTTGCTGGAACTCCATCACGAGCGGAATGCTGTCAATCTCCTCCTGAAGCTCTTCGATTTCGCGTTCGATTTTTGCAACCATGTCCTTGTTCTGGAACGTTTCAAAAGCCACGATTTCTTTTTGCTTTTTCTTAATGGTTTTGATCAGGTTTTGGACCCGTTCGTGGTTCTGGATCTTCTCTTCCGCTTGCTTAAACATCTGAACTTCTTCGCTTGTGGATATTAAATCCGCCAGCTCGCCGGCTTTCGCCAGAATATCGTCGCGTATTATCAATTCACGTGTATTGTAAGTGGACATACCGTAGGTGTTGGTACGAACATGATCATGTGCCAAGGTTCATCGCTCCAATTCTTCATCATCTATATGAGTATATGCAGGCATGGATCCATTGCGGTAACGGTCTATGCTGCATTGGCATGCTTCTTGCTCCTCCATTATACCGCATCTGAGGCAGGAATCGCGTCCGGGATCATATCCCCTTTGATATACCAGGTCTTCGTATCCGTGATCCGTACATTCACGAAGCTGCCTACGAGTTCCGTCGAGCCTTCAAAATGCACCAGCTTGTTCGTGCGCGTACGTCCGGACAGCATGGAATCATTGTTCTTGCTGACTCCTTCTACCAGGACCTCCACCGTAGATCCAAGCAGCCTGTCGTTGCTCTTGCGGCTGTATTCATTAATGGCGGCGTTCAAGCGCTGCAGACGCTCGCTCTTAACCTCCATCGGCACATTATCCTCCATCACCGCTGCCGGCGTTCCTTCGCGCGGAGAATAGATAAAGGTATACGCAGAGTCATAACCTACTTCCCTTACCAAGGACAGCGTCTCCTCAAACTGCTCATCGGTTTCGCCGGGGAAACCGACAATGATGTCGGTGGTGAACGCTACATTGGGAATCGCCTTCTTAATCTTATGGGCCAATTCCAGATACGTCTCGCGGGTATATTTCCGGCTCATTTTCTTGAGCACTTGCGTGCTTCCCGACTGCACCGGCAGATGAATATGCTCCACCAGGTTGCCGCCCTTCGCCAGCACCTCGATCAGATGATCGTCAAAGTCCCTTGGATGGGATGTCGTGAAGCGAACGCGCGGGATATCGATTTTGTGAATATCATCCATCAGATCGCCGAAGCGATACTGGATATCTTCAAAATCTTTACCGTATGCATTCACGTTTTGACCGAGCAGCGTAATTTCCTTATACCCTTGACGGGCCAATTCGCGAACCTCGGCAATGACGTCCTCCGGACGCCGGCTGCGTTCCTTGCCGCGGGTGTAAGGGACGATGCAGTATGTACAGAATTTATCACAGCCGTACATAATGTTGACCCAACCGCGGAGACCTTCCCTTTTCTTCGGAAGATTCTCGACAATGTCGCCTTCCTTGGACCACACTTCAACCACCATTTCCTTGCTGAAGAGCGCTTCCTGAATCAAGTGAGGCAAACGATGGACGTTATGCGTGCCGAAGATCAGATCCACGAAGCCGTGCTTCTGGAGAATTCGATTCACGACCGATTCTTCCTGCGACATGCAGCCGCAAACCCCAAGCAGCATATCCGGCTTTTCCGTCTTCAGATGCTTCAGGTGGCCGAGTTCGCCAAACACCTTGTCCTCCGCATTTTCACGAATGGCACAAGTGTTGAGCAAAATGATGTCCGCCTGCTTGCGATCTTCGGTTGCCCGGTAACCCATCTGCTCCAGCAATCCCTTAATCGTCTCGGAATCATGTTCATTCATCTGGCATCCGTACGTATACACGATGTAATGCTTGCCAGCCCCGATGCTTCGGAACTCTTCTGGCAGCTCGGTATCGTACAGGACTTCGACACTCTGTTTGCCGCGTTGTTTTTCCTGTCTATGATTAGGCTCCGAAAGAATGTTGATTTCCCGGCCATTGATGCGAATTCTCTTCCCGTGTTCGTCTTCCGAGAGAACTTTGGCTCCTGAAAAATCAAAATACTTGGAGTAGTCCTTACTTTCTTTGGACATGCTAGGTCACTCCTTAGATCCGCAAAATCTCTGGTTTACATGACAATATTGCTTAAATAGGCACTGTTTTAAATTATATCATGATCTTTATGCCTAAGCTACCACCCTGATGCTATTAGAGCGTTCCTTGGCCGTTGACTTTCTTCTTCCATAAGTTCGGCAGCACGCGGCCCATAAATTTGGAATTTCCAAAAAAAAGAGCCTGGCATCGATGAATCGATCCAGGCTCTTCTTGACTGCGAACTTGAAAGGTTGCGCATGCTTGACACATACAGTATGTTCTAATGGCTTTCTAAAGCCGCGGATTAATCAATAATTTCAGCAGTGTCTCCGTTTTTGGCGCCGGCTGCGTTGGCCTCATCGGTATCGATGTGCATGTCGAGCGCAAAATTGTCGGATACGCGGGCAATGACGTTCTCCAGCACGAGGCCGCGTTCGCCGCCTAGGCGCACTTTGAGCAGGTCCTTGTCCTTGATGCCCCACTGTTCCGCAGCGGATGTATGGAAGTGAATATGACGAGCGGCCACGATGACGCCTTCGTCCACCGTTACTTCACCTGCCGGGCCTTTAATCGTGATTCCCGGGGTTCCGGCAATGTTTCCGGATTCGCGCACGGGTGCTTTCACGCCGATGGCAAAGGAATCCGTACGGGAAATTTCCAACTGGGTTGCAGGACGCGCAGGTCCCAAAATTCTTACTTTATCGAATTGTCCCTTCGTTCCAATGACCGCTACCGTTTCGTTGGCCGCGAATTGTCCTGGCTGGGACAAAGGTTTGAACTCTGTAAGTTGATATCCAGGGCCGAACAATGCCTCAATATGCTCTTGGGTTAAATGAATATGGCGGGCGGATACACCCACAGGTACAGTTTTACTCATCTGTCTCACTCCTTGTTTTTCTCTATATGCTGTACATGCCATCACCTATTATACTCTCTATTACCCAAAAATAAAAAGGCAACCCGCGTGTTTCAGGGCGCCTTCTTTTGTTTCTTGCGCGATCTGCAACAGGATTGTCATAGTTATCCTCGAATCCAGGATGTTATGCGTCATGTTCATCTTCTGGAACCGGCGATGAAGGCAAATACTGTTCAAGGAAACGCAGCGGATTATCCGACATCCAGCCCTTGACCATCGATTCGGGATAAAATTTGAGCAGCAGCTCCTGAAAATCCGGAAACCGGCCCGGATGCTCCAGCCCTTCGATCCACTGATCGATCCCGTCGAAATCCGACCCGAACATGATGTGTTTCTCTCCGCCCAGCTCACAAATCTTCTCGATGTGCGGCAGGACGTCCTCCGGCATCACACGCTCGACACCGCTGCGGACAAACCAGGGCACAAACGTGATGCCGATCATGCCGTTTAACGCTATCAGTGCCCGTATCTGTTCATCGGTCAAATTCCGGGGATGCGGGCAAATGGAGTACGCATTGGAATGCGAAGCAATGACGGGCCTCTTAGTCAGCTCCGCCAGCTCCCAGAAACCGGCCTGGGACAGATGGGCCACGTCCAGAATGATGCCTGTTCTATGACATTGCTCGATCAGTTGACGTCCCCGTTCCGTAAACCCGCCGTTTCGCTGCTCCAGCACGCCATCCGCTGCCCAGTTGGCATAATTCCAGGTAACTCCCATCAATCGTACGCCCATATCAAATAAAAGCTGAACGTAATACAGATTGCCATCCAACCCGTCAACGCCTTCCAGCGACAGGACGCCGTAACGCTCCGTGTTGCGTTGTCTCATCTCTCGAACTTGTTCCCGCCAGAGCAGAGGCTTCAGATGACCCGCGTTCACGATGCGGCTTCGGTATACATCCAATTGGGCCAGCACCCGTTCAAAGGAGGGCCTCCCGAATTTCTCCGACAAGAACACAGCGAATACCTGAAGCGCCAGATCCCCGTGCTTCAAACGCTGCATCGTTACATCCAAATGCGGGCCGTCCACAAAAGAGGCTTTGGGATCTTCCCACATTTTGCTCAAAACATCGCAGTGAAAATCAACCGTCCGCATCGCGCCGCTCATCCCCCTTCTGACCTGTCACAGCAAAAAGCCTGTTTACGCTAAGCAGAGTAAACAGGCTCATCCTCAACATTCGAAATTTATCTAGGTTCCACGATCAATTTAATTGCCGTCCGGTCTTCGCCATCAATCACAATATCCGTAAAAGCAGGGATGCATATCAAATCCACCCCGCTCGGTGCCACAAATCCCCGGGCAATCGCTACCGCTTTAATGGCCTGGTTCAGTGCTCCCGCCCCAATCGCTTGCAGTTCCGCTCCGCCCCGCTCCCGAAGAACTCCAGCGAGCGCCCCTGCAACCGAATTAGGATTGGATTTTGCTGAAACTTTTAATACTTCCATGGTAAGTACCTCCCCTGGGAATGTTGAGTGATGGTTTGCTTCCGCTTACTAGATGTTATTCGTGAGAGGGGAAAAAATTCCTGCTTTTTACCATCCGTACCTAATTTAATTAAACGGATTTTGACGCTTTTAATCCATCCGCCATTCATCTTCGTACATGCGGATTTTTTGGATCTTCCGGGCTTTCCCTGTCTCCTCATCCATGTCCACGCATACGGCGTGGAACTGCCATTTGCCCTCGTCGACCTGGAAACGGGCAGGAAGCTGGGTCTTGAATTTATACATGACCGCATCGCGCTGCATGCCGAGGATGCCTTCCTTAGAGCCGACCATGCCGGTATCCGTAATGTATGCCGTTCCTCCCGGGAGTATGGTATCGTCATTGCTCTGCACGTGGGTGTGCGTGCCGACCACCATCGAGGCACGGCCTTCCAGATGCCATCCCATGGCAATTTTCTCCGAGGTCGCCTCAGCATGAAAATCCACAAGGATGCATTTGTGCTTCTGGCGCAGTGTTTCCACGATGTCATCGGCAGTCCGGAACGGGCAATCGATGGCTGGCAGGAATGTCCGTCCCTGCAGATTCACGATCGCCAGCTGTTTGCCGTTCGCTTTAATGACGGTGTATCCGCGGCCGGGTGTCCCCGGCGGAAAGTTCGCCGGCCGAATCATGCGGGGTTCGTCGTCGATAAACTCAAAAATATCCTTGTTATCCCACGTGTGGTTTCCCAAGGTGATGCCATGAATGCCCCAATTGAAAAATTCATTGGCTATGGCCGAGGTGATGCCGCGTCCTGAAGCCGCGTTCTCCCCATTGGCAATAATGATGTGCGGATTATATTTGGACTTCAGCTCCGGAAGGGAAGCTTTCAGCGCCTTGCGTCCTGTGCTGCCGACAATGTCTCCGATGAATAATACTTTGATGTCAATCACTCCTTCAGGGGAGCCTGTCCTGTCCTGACTTGATCCCGGGCAGGCGGTTCCCGATTCATGGATAGTCCGATATGTATTTTCGGATATCTTAAAGATAAAAAGTGGCCGGAATGCGGCCACTTTTTAAGGTCCAAACTCTATTTCGCGTAATCGACCGCACGGGTTTCCCGGATAACGGTGACTTTAATATGACCCGGATAATCCAGTTCATTTTCAATCGTTTTGGTAATGTCGCGTGCCAAGCGGAATGCTTCGGCATCGTCGATTTTTTCCGGTTGCACCATGACGCGAACTTCACGTCCTGCTTGAATGGCGTAGGATTTCTCAACGCCTTCAAAGGATTCGGAAATTTCCTCGAGCTTCTCAAGACGACGGATGTACGTCTCAAGCGTCTCTCTGCGTGCTCCCGGTCTGGCAGCGGACAATGCGTCAGCTGCGCCCACCAGCATGGCAATAACCGAAGTTGCTTCGCAATCGCCGTGATGAGAGGCAATGCTGTTGATAACCACCGGATGTTCCTTATACTTCTTCGCCAGCTCCACGCCGATTTCAACGTGCGATCCTTCCACTTCATGATCCAGCGCTTTACCGATGTCATGCAACAGTCCTGCCCGTTTCGCAAGCACGATGTCTTCGCCCAGTTCGCCGGCCATCAGGCCAGTCAAATAGGCCACTTCCATGGAGTGTTTCAACACATTTTGTCCATAGCTCGTACGGAATTTCAGTCGACCCAAAATTTTGATCAAATCCGGATGCAAACCGTGTACACCAACCTCGAAAGTGGCTTGTTCTCCATACTCGCGAATGCGTTCGTCCACTTCCTTGCGGGATTTCTCCACCATTTCTTCGATACGAGCCGGATGAATCCGTCCGTCCGCCACGAGCTTTTCCAAAGCCGTACGGGCAATTTCACGGCGAATCGGATCAAATCCGGACAGAATGACAGCTTCCGGAGTATCATCGATAATAAGGTCAATCCCTGTAAGGGTCTCAAGCGCACGAATGTTTCGGCCTTCACGTCCGATAATTCGGCCTTTCATTTCTTCGTTCGGCAAGGTGACAACAGAAACCGTGGTCTCAGCTACGTGATCAGCCGCACAGCGTTGAATAGCCAGCGTGATGATCTCGCGTGATTTCTTATCTGCTTCTTCCTTCGCCTGCTGCTCGATTTCTTTGATCATCTGAGCGGTTTCATGACGAACTTCTTGCTCGACATTGCTGAGAATGATGCTGCGGGCATCCTCCATCGTCAGGTTGGAGATGCGCTCCAGTTCCGTCGTTTGCTTCTTGTAAATGGCATCGATTTGCTGCTGGGTTTCCTCTATTCGTTTCTCTTTGTTCGCCACTTGTTCTTCTTTACGTTCCAAAGATTCTATTTTTTTATCCAGCGACTCTTCCTTTTGCAACAATCTGCGCTCCTGCCGTTGAATTTCATTCCGGCGCTCGCGAGTGTCTTTTTCAGCTTCGGCTCTGATTTTATGAACTTCGTCTTTAGCTTCGAGAACCGTTTCTTTCTTCAATGCTTCTGCTTCCTTCTTCGCACTTTCGACGATCTGCAAAGCGGCATGCTCGGCACTGGAAATTTTAGCTTCTGCAAGGGATTTGCGAATAAAATAACCGAACCCAAAGAATATAGCGGCTACAGCGAGAACGATTATGATCCAGATCCAAGTTTCCATCTGTTCACCTCCTCGTTGTTTCCTCCAAGGCATTCCTTGGGAAAATGTGCAATTGTCAGGTTACTCATTCATACATAAAATTTTCCGGCAGTGGAAGCTGCCGTCCATACTGCGCACGCCATCATGATCGTACGCAAATCCCGCCTTAGCCAGCGGAATACATTTCACTATGAATTGGCGATTTAAGAATCTTTCACAAAGTAGTCACTTTTTTGGAAGGAAAAAGGATTCTAATTTATGATAAAAAGATTCATATTTATTTTAGTATTTATAAAAAGATATTGTCAAGGGAAAGCAATGGGTAAACGTCAGTTTCATCCAGTGAAACCATTTCTTTCGCGAAAAAATGCGCACCTGCTTGCGCTTTATTCAAAATCATCCGGCTCTTCGTCCCAATCGGCTTCCTCCTGATCCTCTTCGATCAGAAGTTTGAGGGCCTGGCGCACAGGCTCTCCCCCAAAACCCCTACGCATTAAATATGCTCCGGTTTTACGTTTGCGATCCAGCAGCTCCCCCTGGGTTTGCTGCCATTTTTTACGGCCAACGGCCAGGCAGCTCTCCAATTCCGATTCTGCGCTGATCTCGCCCAAAGCCTCCGAAATCAGCTGGGTGCCGATTCCCTTCTGTCTCAGCTCCTGCTTAACCCACAGCCGTCCCTTCTTATGGCTCGTCATGCGCTGCTCTGCCCACATCTTAGCGTACAGCGCGTCATCCACCAGCTTGTCCTTCTCGAGGCGTTCCAGCGTCGTCTCCACGCTGCCGGGCTCGAACCCCTTTTGCTGCAAACGCTGCGTGATCTCCTGAGTCGTCCTTGGTTTCCGCGCCAAATGATTCAGCGCTTCCACGTAAGCCCGCTGCCGCTCATCTGCCACGACAATCTCCTGCAGCTCTTCCTTGCGAAAAACATTTCCCTTCAACATGCGATATTTAAGCATCACGTCTTCATGAACGGTCATAAGGTACGGTCCGAACGCGATTTGATACCGGTGTTTGGGCTTTTTCAGCATTTCGACTGAGGTTATGACCAGATCCTCGTCTTCCGGAAAATGTCCAATTCCCGAGGATTCCGCCAGCCCCGACATTTCTTTATTCTCTATATCCATACGACGCTCCCTTCACTGCTGCACGCTTCCCGACACATCGCCAAGACCATTGATGGTGGCAGAAATAAATGCAAAGAAGACCGTCTGGCGTTACCCACACCGGACGGTCCCCAACACTGTCATCGTTAACCAGCGATTGATTTATTACTCTACCTTAAACAACTCTTGCTCTTCCAATTGCTCTTGTTCCTTCTCCTTGTCGGAAGGCTCAGGAACAGCCGTCGTCAGGTTACTCGCTTCACGGATCTTGTTCTCGATCACGCTTGCGATCTCCGGATTCTCCTTCAAGAATTGCTTCGCATTCTCGCGGCCTTGACCAAGACGGTCACCGGCATAAGAATACCATGCTCCGCTCTTATCCACGATATCCAGTTCTGTACCGATATCGATCAGGCTTCCCTCTCTAGAGATGCCTTCGCCGTACATAATATCAAGCTCGGCCTGTTTGAATGGTGGAGCTACCTTGTTCTTGACAACCTTAATCCGTGTTCGGTTACCCACCACATCGTTGCCCATTTTGATGCTCTCAATTCGACGCACGTCCAAACGAACCGTGGAATAGAACTTCAGAGCACGTCCGCCTGGGGTTGTTTCAGGGTTACCGAACATAACACCAACCTTCTCGCGAAGCTGGTTGATAAAGATGGCAATCGTTTTCGACTTATTGATGGCTCCCGACAATTTACGAAGAGCCTGGGACATCAGACGGGCTTGCAGACCCACGTGGGAATCACCCATGTCGCCTTCGATCTCGGCTTTCGGTACAAGCGCGGCGACCGAGTCAATAACGATGACATCGACGGCGCCGCTCCGTACCAGAGCCTCCGCAATTTCCAGCGCCTGCTCGCCCGTATCCGGTTGGGAGAGCAGCAATTCATCAATGTTAACGCCCAATTTGTTTGCATACGATGGATCCAGGGCATGCTCGGCATCGATAAATGCAGCTTGTCCGCCAGCCTTCTGAACCTCTGCGATAGCATGCAGGGCTACTGTTGTTTTACCGGAGGATTCCGGTCCGTACACTTCAATAATCCGGCCTCTAGGCAAGCCGCCGGTTCCTAAAGCTATATCCAATGCCAACGATCCGCTTGGCACAATCTCTACCTGCATATGGGTGGATTCACCCAGTTTCATAATGGAACCTTTTCCGAACTGTTTCTCTATCTGACGAAGCGCCATTTCCAGCGCAGCACGACGATCTGACAATTGTTCCACAACCCTTCACTGTTGATAGTCTTATCATACCTTGTTTTGACACGTTTGCCAAGCTTTTTTTCGAACATACATTCGTTTTTTTTATTCAGCTCCCCTTCCCGTTCATGCTCCGAACCCTATGTATAAAGAACAAGAACCGTGGCAACATCAATCGATATGCCACGGTTCTTCCGTATTTCCCATTATACTTGGAACGGCTCCTGAATTCAAGAACAGCTATTTAGCAAGGTGTAAATTTTTTACTTTTTCAATTGCCCGGTCGCCTTGGCCACGAAGCCTAAGCCTGCTCAGACGCTACGAGACGCTGCCAAAGCCGGTATAGCAGCGCCTTGGTTGCGCGGAGCCGGATCGTTTCGCGGTTGCCTTGGAGGTTCAGCTCATGCACTTCCGTTTCTTTGCCCCGTTGGGACAATCCGATGTAGACCAGCCCTATTGGCTTGCGTTCCGCGTAACCCGGACCTGCCACGCCTGTCACCGATAAACCGAAGTCGCTGTCGGTTACCATCCGGACATGGTCCGCAAGCGCTTCTGCAACCTCCGCACTGACGGCCCCCGGCGCATCGTCCCCCTCCAGCAGCGCATGCGGGATATGCACAAGCTTCTCCTTGATCTGGTTGGTGTAACAGATGATCCCCCCAAGAAACATCGATGCGCTTCCGGGAATGGAGGTCAGGGTCTCCGCTACAAGTCCTCCCGTGCAGCTCTCCGCGGCGCTCAGCGTCCAGCTTCGATCGGCCATCATGTCCACGATGACCTTTTCGATAGGCACATCCTCGTTGGCATACATAAATTCAGGCCCTCTCTCCCGGATCCTGGCTTCGAGTTCATTCAGCCGGACCAGCGCCTCAGACTCGCTGGAGGCCTTCGTGGAGATACGGACGGTGACCTCCCCATCCTTGGCATACAAAGCAATCGTCGGATCGGTCTGGGCCGTAATCAGGTCCTCCAGGCGCTGATCCAGCGCGGACTCCCCAATGCCCGCGAATTTAAGCATCTTCGAATAGATGGGAAGCTCATCCGTGAGCACATGCTGCAGAAGCCAAGGCTTGGCCTCCTGCTCAAACATCGGCATCAATTCTTTGGGCGGCCCCGGCAAAACGATATAATGAGTGCCTTCATGGGATACCGCGTTCCCGACAGCGAGGCCTGTCTCGTTCGGAAGCGGGGTGCCGCCCTCGATGGCGAGCGCCTGGCGCCGATTGTTCTCGGTCATGACGGATCCCCGCTCATGAAAGAAGCGTTCAATCCGGTCCATGGCCATCCGGTCGATATGCAAGGAACGATTTAGAAAGGAAGCCAGCGCATCCTTCGTCAGATCGTCCTGCGTGGGACCGAGACCGCCGGACAGGAGTACAATATCGGCTCTGCTGCTGGACAGGCGCAAGGCCTCCTTGAGCCTCTCCAGGTTGTCCCCGACAACGGTTTGATAGTACACGTCGATCCCCATTGAAGCAAGCTGTCTGGACAAATACTGCGCATTGGTATTCACGATCTGTCCGAGGAGAAGTTCTGTTCCAACTGCAATGATTTCTGCTTTCATGATTCATCGATCCTCCCGTATCTTCTATCTCTTCGTTAGTAACTGCCTTCGTTATTCCTTACCCGGTGGAAGAAAAAAGCAATAGGATGGCTCCTATTGCCGTTATGCCCCGGTACCTTTGAGAAGGTGCCTGTTCTGGACAAAATATTCGATTCCCGAATAGATCGTAATCAGCGCGGCAGCCCAGATCGCAATGACATCAAACGGAATCCCCAAAAATACAAACGGGAAATTGTTGATCAGAAGCGCGACAATCGCCACGATCTGAATCACCGTCTTGATTTTTCCGGATTGACCTGCTGCGACTACCGAACCTTCCAGAAGCGCAATTTGTCTCAAGCCAGTCACCGCAAATTCCCTGCTGATGATGACAACAGCAATCCAGGATTCGCATTTTCCCATCTCTACAAGCGATATGAGTATGGCCGCAACCAGCAGTTTGTCCGCCAGCGGATCCAGAAGTTTACCCAGATTCGTCACCATATTGTTTTTCCGGGCCAGATACCCGTCAATGCCGTCCGTGCTTGCAGCAAGTATGAATATCAGTGCCGCAATCAATTGGTTATAGGGCAGGACAAAATCATTCCACACAATGGGATCCGGATAAAAATCAAAATCCACCAGCAGGAAAATCATCATGACAGGGATCAAGCAAATGCGGGCCAACGTGATACGATTGGGTAAATTCATGGGGCAACCTCCCTTGCAACGGGTTGTCTTGTTAACTCGGCAGACCCTGCAGCGGTTATCCTTCTGCATGTCATCAGGGTCGCTCTTCCCAAGAGCCTAAAGGGTTTGAAGCGTGCATCGCTGTCTGTCATTTTCATCCCCCAGTAATCTATGTATACGTTAATCCTTATATATCGTTTTTTAGTATAATATTTCCGTTGACGCCCTGTCAAAAGAAACAAACCCGCCGAGCCTGCCCGAAATGGAGCCTCATTGCTTGGATGGAGAGGAGCGTTTATTTAAAATTGGTGAATTGCAGATCCAAGGAAAGGTCCGCTTTGCGAAGAAGCTGCATGATCTGCTGAAGATCATCCTTGCTTTTTCCGGTTACCCGAATCTGGTCGCCTTGAATCTGGCTCTTGACCTTCAGCTTGGAATCACGGATCAAAATATTGATCTTTTTGGAATTTTCCTGGTCGATTCCTTGCTTCAAGGTCAGACGCTGGCGGACGGTACCCATGGAAGCGGGCTCGATCTTACCGTACTCCACATTTTTAAGCGACAAGCCCCGTTTCACCATCTTGGTCTGCAAAATATCGATAACGGCGTTGAGTTTGTACTCGTCATCGGAGGCAATGACCAGCGCGTCCTTGTCCAGCTTCAAGCTGCTCTTGCTGCCCTTGAAGTCAAAACGGTTTTCGATCTCGCGCTCCGCTTGATTAACCGCATTGGTAAGTTCCTGCATATCCATTTTGGATACGATATCAAATGAGCTTTCTGAAGCCATGGTGAATCCTTCCTTTCATTTGGCGATAATGCTTCTATTATAGGTAAAACCGAGAGACAAGTCTAATCCTGCAAGGAATCCGCAATGGATCAGGAACGAAAAAGACTCCGCTTATCGCCAACATCATCCGGCGAAAACGAAGCCCGCTCCCTCAACTGCTAGCTTTCTCATCATGCACCGGACGGCGGAACATACTCAGTATGCCGAGTAAAATATGTGCCAGCCCAAAGCCTAATATGCCATACCCCCAGCTGCTCGGAATCAAATAATAGCCCAAGAGGCTGACGATAACGCCTAATCCGAATATAATCCAATTGACCGTCACAGAGCATCACCTCTTTCGGGAAGTGAAATAACAGCATGCAGCTGCATGCTGTTATGATGACCTGGAGGACAGGCAATTATTCGAAGTCGGTGGTATCCGATGTATCCTCGGTACCCGCGTTATCCATGGTGCTTGCGGAACCATCGGCCGGCTCCAGCACGATGCGCGACGTGGACTTGCCATCCGTTACGGGCTGGCCGCCAACCGTAATGGTCGTTGCAGCGGAATTCCCCGATTTCACGAAGAGTCCCTGGCTGTCCATGTCAAAGCTCAGCGAAGCACCGTTCTCGAGCATTTGGAAAGCCAGCTTCTCCCCGGAAGTATTGTTGCCGCGGTATACCTCGACCCAGCTCTTGCCTTCGCTCGTGGCCACAATCTCGACCTTCACGGACGAGCCCGATACCTTAAATACGGTGTTCTTGCCTTCCGTCCGGTCCTGCGTCACCGTAGCCGCTCCAGGCGTTGAATCACCCGGTTCATCGATGTCCGTTCCGTCTGTGCCTTCTGTTCCGTCCGGGGTGTCAGTTCCTTCTCCGTCCGTGCCTTCGTTAACCGTGCCGTCCGGAACATTGTCGCCGCCCTGCGCTCCGTCGCCTGGCGTCCCGGAATCCGTGTTATCCGGAGTTTGCGGGTTCTGCGCCTGATCGGTCTGCGTCTGATCATTGTTGCTGACCGGCGGTTCGTCCTTAGGCTCATTCGAATTGATGGCCACCAAATATATGACAACAACGATCAGGATCGGGAACGTCCACATCAGCAGCGTAGGCAGCCATTTCATGTTCCGTTCGGTTGTCGGTCTGCTGGCGCGCTTTTGAATAACCGGCTCCATGGTCGCTTCCGGTTCGGATTTAGGCACATCCTGTTTGTGCCCTTCAAGCAGTTCGTCCGGGTCAATCCCCACCGCTTCCGCATAGGTTTTGATGAATGCCCGCACGTAAAAACTGCCGGGAAGTACTTTGTAATCCCCTGCCTCGATGGCTTCCAAGTATCGCTTGCGTATTTTAGTCATTTCCTGCACATCATCAAGGCTCATCCCTTTTTGCAGACGCGCCTCCCTTAATTGCTGTCCCAGTTCGGACATGCCATCACCTCCTACTTTAGAATTTCGTGGTCAAAGTCAAACCTAAATATTATAAATCGTCACTATAAGAGCCCGTGAACGTATCATAAACGATTTCCTCTTCCGGATTGTTTCGCAATTCGATGATAATGTCGAAATCATCGTAGGAATATTCGGATTCGCGAACAAAAATATCGGGATGCTCGATCACTTTCGTGCTCTCCATTCCCATGATATCCTGCAGGAGCTGATAGTGGCGTTCATTGGACCGGATCGTGCTCACAATGCCGTCGATGATAAAAATGTTGTTCGTATTCATCTCGTCCTCGGAGAGCTGACTGCGAATGGTTTGACGGAGCAGCGTAGAGGAAACAAAGGTCCAGCGCTTCATCGCGCAGACGCTGCCGGCGATAATGGACTCGGTTTTGCCCACGCGGGGCATTCCGCGAAGTCCGATGACCTGATTACCTTCCCTTTTGAACAATTCACCCAAAAAATCAACAAGTAAACCGAGCTCATCACGCGTAAAACGAAACGTTTTACGATCATCCGAGTCCCGGTCGATATATCGTCCATGACGGACAGCCAGAATATCCACCAGTTTCGGGGGCCTCAAGGCTGATACCGTAATATTTTTCATTTTGTTTAACATTTTACCCATCAGAACAATTTTTTCTTCGTCATCCGTCTCGAGCAGCATTCCGCGGGTTTGGCCTTCCACGCCGTTAATGGTTAGTATGTTCACTTCGAGCATACCCAGCACGGATGCGATGTCACCGAGCAAACCGGGCCGGTTCTTATGTATTTTATATTCCATGTACCATTGATTCGATTCCACAAAGACACCTCTTTGCACTTCTTTTCCATCAATATTCGACAAATTCCAGCGAAAATTGCACGCAAAAACAGGTCAAATGAAAAATGGGTCACGTTAATGATATATAAAATAAAAATGAAAGGCAAGTATTAACGGTGACATGAAAATTACATTCTTTTTTCTTGACAAAAAGCCCCCATTGTCGGGGGGCTTTTTGTCAAAGGATTATGCGTTGTTCTTGGCCAATTTCACCATCAGACGCGCGATAACGTGGCGCTCTTCCTCGTTACCTACATCCCACAATTCTTTCAGTGCGCGGTTGGATGAGTTTTGTGGATCAACCTTCTCGTCGAGGAAATCACCGATCTCATAAGCCAGCTGGGAAATGGTGTCTTCACTCATACCCGCTTTCTCGGCTTGAACGACGCGCTCGCCCAGGAATTTCTTCCAGGAATCAAAGTTTTTGATTACGGATGACATGAATTAAATCCTCCTTTTGCATGGTGGCAATTCAGATTTAAAGTAACAATAGTAATATGTCCCCGTAACCAGTACCTTATGAGTGGTGAATTGCACCACGACCTTAGATCTAGGTCACCCATCCTCCGTTCGGGCTGATCACTTGCCCGGTAATGTAGCCCGACTCGGGCAGCGCCAGAAAATACACCAGCGACGAAATCTCATCCGGCTGCGCCAATCGGCCGACCGGAATTTCATCCTCCAGCATGCGGATTTCATCCGACTCCAGATGCCCCAGCATGGACGTATCGACCGCACCGGGCGCCACGGCGTTCACCGTCACGCCGGACGGGGCAAGCTCCTTCGCAAGAGCCTTCGTAAAGGCGTTAACGCCGCCTTTGCTTGTCGAATACAATACCTCGCAGGAGGCACCGGATAACCCCCAGATCGAGGATACATTGATGATCCTGCCAAATCGCTGGGAAACCATGCGCCCCATAAAGGCCTGGGAACACAGAAACATCCCGCGCAGGTTAATGGACATCAAAGTATCCCACTGCTCTTCCGTCACGTCGGACAAAAGCCCGTAATGGGACACGCCCGCGTTGTTGACCAGAATATCCGGCTCCATATCATGACTCTGCAGTTTCTCTTTCATCCGCAATATCTGCTCTTTGTCGCGCAGGTCGGCGGATACGGTTAATACCTTGGCTCCATAAGCCATGCAGCGGCGGGCAACCTCGTTGGCCGCTTCATGCGAATTCATGTAGTGGATGACCACATTCATGCGAACCGAGGCAAAACGCTCGGCGACAGCCGCCCCTATGCCTCTGCTCGCACCCGTAATCAATACCGTCATTTCCCCGATCGGCTTCAACTCTCTTCCCATGCCTTGCTTCATTACGGACTCACAACGATCGATACGGCCAGCTGGTTCCAATCGACATGCTCCTGCAGGCGGCGGTTGACATCCTCCAGGGTGATGGATTCATAAACCGGCAAAACGTTGAAGAAATCGGCGCCGCGGAACTGATAGCGTGTAAATTCATGGGCAATGTTTTCCGGGGAATTGAGCATGCGCAAATAGCCGCCCATTTTCTTCTTGCGGGCCCGTTCAAAGTCTGATGCTTGGAATCCGGCTGCCTTTAGCTTATCCACCTCGGTGCGGATGCGCTCCAGCAGTTGATCCGGATCCTTCGTGTCCCCGCCAACCGCGGAGAACGCATACTGGGGCGAGCTGTTATATTCATGACCGAAGCTGTCGGAGATCAAATCCTCATCGTACAGCTTCTGATACAACTCCGTACTGGAGCCAAACAGGAGATCCATCATCAGTTTGGTCGTCAGGTCGCGGCGCAGCTGCTCATCGGCCGATAAACCGACCTGCTTCTCCTTGAAGCCGAACAGGCATTTCGGCAGCGATACGGCCAGGCGGCTCTCTCTCCGCTTCTCTTCGACTCCCTCCGGTTCCGGATCGAATAAACGCTCAATGGAACCTTGTTTGTCGTACGATTTTCGGGCTTGGTTCGATCGGATCAGGTTCATCGTTTCGTCGGGATCGACGCCGCCCACCACGAACAGCAGCATGTTGCTCGGATGATAGAACGCATTGTAACACGTATACAGGTCTTCCTTCGTAATCGTCCCGATGGATTCCACCGTGCCGGCGATGTCGATATGCACCGGATGCACCTTATACATTGCTTCGATCAGGCCGAAGTACACGCGCCAATCGGGGTTATCCTGGTACATGTTGATTTCCTGGCCGATGATCCCTTTTTCCTTCTCCACGTTCTGGTCGGTAAAATAAGGATTCTGCACGAAATCGATCAGCGTCTCCAAATTTTCATGAATGTTCTCCGTGGCCGAGAAGAGGTACACGGTCTGGTCAAAACTGGTAAAAGCGTTCGCCGAGGCGCCATTGGAAGCAAACTTCGCAAAAATGTCGCCCTCCGGCTCCTCAAACATTTTGTGCTCGAGAAAATGGGCAATTCCGTCGGGAACCCGGGTCTCGGACTCGCCTTGGACCTTGAAATGGTTATCGACCGAACCGTATTTGGTTGCGAAGGTCGCATAGGTTTTCTGGAAGCCGGGTTTAGGCAGCACATACACGTGCAAACCGTTATCCATCACTTCGTAGTACAGCGTTTCCTGCAGATTGTCATAATGAATGCTCTCCACCGGCTTATTCCTCCTTTTGACCTTTCAGGAAATAGATCGTATCCAGGGAAAATGCCGAAGCCGCCTGCTTCACATCGTCCACAGCAATGCCCTCGACCTGCTTCAGCAGTTCATCCGGCGTACGTTCCCGGCCCGACAGGGTGCGGTTAAAATCATACGCAATCATCTCGAAGGCCGAATCCTGCATTTCTTTGATCACGTTGCGGATCATGGCTTTCGTCTGGGTCATTTCGATGTCCGAGATGGCACCCTTGGCCATGTCATCGAGCTGCTGGCGAATGATGTCGACCGCCTTCTCGAAATTTTGAACCTCGATCCCGGACTGGATGGTAGCAATCCCTTTATGACCGTCATATCGGGAGGAGGCGTAATATGCCAGGCTTTCCTTCTCCCTCACGTTAACGAACAGCTTCGAATGCGGATAACCTCCCAAAATCCCGTTATACAGAAGCGCAGCGGCATATTCGTCATCTCCGTACGTAATCGTGCTTCGAAGGCCCATGTTGAGTTTGCCTTGATTGATGTCCAGCTTCTCCACGACCGTCTGCGTCTCGTTAGCGGCCGTCCGCGTGATCGAAGGAACATAATCCCGGCTTTCCGTCCGATTCAGTTTAAAATGCTCCTCGACGAGCGTCTTCACCTCATCCAGACTCGTATCGCCAACCACGTACAAATCCAAAACGGACTCTTGGAGCCATTTCTGATAAGACTCATACAAGCCCTCCGGCGTGATGCCGTCAAGGTCCTTCCGCTCTCCGAGCGGATGCAATCGGTACGGCTCGTTCTTGCACATCACCTCAATGCAGCGTTCGGCGGCATAACGGATCTTATCGTTTACGATAGACTCCAGCTTCTTGCGGACCGTGTCGCGCTCGGTTTGCACGTAAGATTTGCGGAATGCGCCATTCTCTAGCACAGGCTGGGTGAATGCCTCGCCCAGAAAAGCAAATGAGGAGCGCAGCAGGCTCTCAGGGCTCTTAACAAAAGAATCATTGATCGTGTCCATGCGGAAGTGCACGATCTGATAATCGCCGCGTTTATACACGTCAAAGCCAAATCCGGCGCCGTACAGCTGCTCCAGCTGCTCGCGGAATGCTCTGGTTTCCGGGTAAGAGACCGTCCCTCTGCGCAGTACAAAAGGCGTAAGCGCAGTCGATGTCACGGTTTTCTCCGCTAACGGGCTTCCGGCGTAAAGCGATATCGCAAATGTCTTGAATCGGTTTGTCGGCAACACGTGAATCCGTATCCCTCCGGCAGTACCGTGTTCAAATTCCGTTTTCGTCAAGGTCCATATCCCCTTACATCATGGATTGTCGTTGCCATAATTTACTTCATAGATAACTTTCATTCTAACCCATCGCAAAGTGAAGAAGCAACCGAAGACAGGCCCCGGTTGCCGTTGGTTAAGCTACATACAAAAGATATGTTGACCGATGGTTTTGACTTGAGGACGCGTCCATATCCATGGCGAGGTGGCTGTTTTCGGATTGAAATAGTACAAGCATCCTCCTGTAGGATCCCAGCCGTTCAGCGCCTGCTCCACCGCTTTTCGCGCCTGGGCGTTCGGCTCCAGCCATATCTGGCCGTCAGCGACCGCGGTAAATGCTCTCGGCTCGAATATAACCCCATGCGGCGTGTTCGGGAAGCTTGGCGATTTCACCCGGTTGAGAATAACGGCCGCTACGGCGACCTGTCCTTCAAACGGCTCTCCGCGCGCTTCGCCGTAAACGGCATTCGCCATGATTCTCAAATCATTGTCGGACAGGCCCATAGTATTCGATGAGGCTAGGTTGTTATTCCCTTGATTAGTACCGCCGCCGGTTCCGCCAGCACCGGCTGCTGCACCTCCGCCTTCATGAAGCTTCGGAGCGGTCGGACGGAAATCCTTGGTTGCGTTATAAAGTTTCAGTTTGACCTTCGGCCCCACGATGCCGTCCACCTTCATGCCGAACTCGGATTGGAACCACTTGACGGCGCCTTGGGTCTTGGAACCGAACACGCTGTCGATTTTGCCGTGATAAAAGCCTAGGTACTTCAGTCGCCCTTGCAGCTCATACACGTCTTCGCCAGTGGAACCGAATTTGATGGTCTGCTGGCTAAAGGTCGGCAAAGCTTCCTGTAGACTCGTACTGTGATCCGTTTTCAGCCTTCCCTGGGCGAAGACGACGGCAGATAACAGTATCGCAATGCTGATCAGAATCCAGATTCTTGAGTTTTTCATGCTGCGCTCTACCTTTCTCTTGTGGTTTAACAAGCCTCGCTACCGTTATTATGACAAGCCTGCCAATATCCTATGCACCTATTCCCTGAGGACGGCATGAGCGCAGAAGATCCTATAAACGCAAAGAGAGCTGCTCCTTTGAGGAAACAGCTCCTTAAATGTTCTTATCAGTGGCAGCGAATTAAACCGGATTCATCCGTCGCTTCTGCCTAGCTCTACGCACGCCATGACCAACGCTCCGACGCCATGCAGGTCATTTTCGCATTGCTGCCTTTCCACATAGTGCTCGTAATCGCCTACGCCCGTGCCGATACAGATTTGGGGCATGACCAAATGTCCCTTGTCATTGCGATATACGGATTGGACCAGACCTTGATATCCTTGTCTTGCATACGTCATAAAAGAAGGATCCAGATAACCCAGACGGACTCCTTTTGCCAAGGTGTAGGTGAAAAGACTGGAGCAGGAGGTTTCGAGCCAATTGTCCTCCCGCCCCCCTTTGTCCACTACCTGATGCCACAGGCCGGTAGGCGGATCCTGATAACGCACCAGCGCTTCGCTTAATTCACGGAGCGTGGCTGTCAGCTCTTCCCTCGCCGAATGATGCTCAGGCAGTAAATCGAGGAACTCGACAATCGACAGCGCATACCAGCCTATGGCGCGTCCCCAAAATTCCGGAGATTGCCCGCTGACCGGATCCGCCCAGGGCATCGTTCGGCTCTCGTCCCAAGCATGATAATACAAACCGGTAGCCTCATCCTTGGTATGGGAGCGCATCAGCTTTTCCTGGAACAATACCTCGTCAAATAAATGCGGCTCGTTATACTGCCTCGCATAGTTCATCGTAAATACGCCGCCCATATACAGTCCATCCAGCCACATCTGGTATGGATACCGGTCCTTATGCCAATAGCCGCCTTCGGTGGTCCGGTTCAGCGTGGACAGCAAGCGGAGCAGTTTATCCGCTGCGGCCCTGTAGCGGTATTCGGGAAACACAGCATCCAATTCCATCAGGAGCAGGCCCGCTTGAACGGAATCCAGCTCCCCCCGCTCCAGCAGCAGGTTGCCGTTAGCGTCCACCAAATGATCGACATAGCCTTTGATGTAATTCAAAAACTTGGCGTCCCCGTTAAATTTCCACAATTGAGACAACCCAACCAAAAATACGCCCTGATGGTAATGCCACCTGCCTGCAGGCGGAAGCTGCTCGGGCGAATACGTTTCCATGATCGATTGGCAAGCCTTGGCGGCGAGTTCTATTGGTGACAAAGCGGACTGTGCCTGCTGCTGTACGGGATTGGACATACGTGCTCCTCCTCTTTCTAATCAATTACTAAAAAGCGATTGAATTTATAGAATAACGCCATCCTTGAAAATGGATATTTCCCGGAAGCCGTTCCGTTCATTTTGCGTCTTCTCAATGCCTGAGGCCAAATGAACGATGACCTCCAAGAGTTCCGCATGAAGCTCATCCATGCTTTTGCCCTCCAGCAGAGCTCCCGCATTAAAATCGATCCAATGCTTTTTACGTTGGGCCAGCTCGGAATTGGTCGCGATTTTGACGGTTGGTACCGGCCCCCCGAACGGCGTCCCCCTTCCGGTCGTGAACAGCACGAGGTGGGCGCCGGCTGCAGCGAGTGCCGTGACCGATACCAGGTCATTGCCCGGCCCCTCGATCAGGTTCAGTCCCGGCTTCGTAGTTCTTACGCCGTAACGGAGCACATCGGATACGGTTGCAGTCCCCCCTTTTTGGGTGCATCCCAGCGACTTCTCCTCTAAGGTCGTGATGCCGCCGTCTTTATTCCCGGGAGACGGATTTTCATAGATTTCCTGTCCATGCGAGACGAAATATTGTTTAAAGTTGTTGATAAGCAAGGTGATATCCTGGAATACCTGCTCGTCGGCAGCCCGATCCATCAGGATCGTTTCGGCACCGAACATCTCCGGCACCTCCGTTAGAAGAGCGGTGCCTCCATAGGCGGTAATCGTATCCGCGATGCGGCCCGCCAGCGGATTGGCTGTAATGCCCGAAAGTCCGTCCGACCCGCCGCATTTCAGCCCGATTTTCAGTTTGGAGAGAGGAACCTCCGTTCGTTTGAAAGTCTCCGCATATTCCACGAGCTCGGAAATGAGGGACAACCCTTCCTCCAATTCGTCCTCCATGTCCTGGGCACGCATATATTTGATCCTATTCCCGTCCTGCTCCCCGATCATGGCCTGCATTTGATCGATCTGATTGTTCTCGCAGCCGAGCCCAATAATGAGCACGCCTGCGGCATTGCCATGCTGAGCCAGGGAGGATAATAGGCGCTGGGTATGGCTCAGATCATCTCCGAGCTGCGAGCAGCCGTAGGGATGCGGAAAATGATAAACCCCATCAATCCCTCTCCCCTGAAACTGCTGACCTGCCATTCGTGCCAGCAGCTCGCAGGTTTTATTAATGCAGCCGACGGTGTTGATGATCCAGATTTCGTTGCGGATTCCAACCTCGCCGTTCGGTCTGACATATCCTTGGAAAGTTGACGAACCGTGGCTGGCAGCTGAAGGCTCAAGCTCTTGATTCGTGTTCGGCTTATACTGATACTCCACTTCACCGGAGAGACCTGTTTTCAAATTGTGGGTATGGATCCAGGCCCCCGGCAAAATGGCTTCCTTCGCCAGACCGATCGAATAACCGAATTTGAAAACATGGTTACCTGCCTCAATCCACCGCAGTGCCACCTTATGACCCTTAGGGACGTCCTCCGCTAATTCGATGGCATGCTCCTTCCCGTTCAAGATCCCGATAGCATGTTCTCCTGCCGACAAAGGACGAAGCGCAATGCCGACATCATCCTTGCTGTGAAGAATGACGATGTCACTCATGTCTCGTTCAGCTCCATTTCTTCGATATAGCTGCTTACTGTCTCATGAAGAGCAGGAATTCGGTTCAGATCCTCGCCCCATATCCTCTGGTTACCAAGAATGGATGCCACAAGCTGTCGTATAGTCCACTCCCCGCCGTCTGCCTTTTGCCACGCTTGCTGCAGTGTCATCAGGTTATCCGGATCATCTCTTAACGGCAGCTGTTCACCATCAAGTCGAGTGCCGTACCATTGCCCCTCTTTTGTGCCGGCATGATACAGACGGATCAAGGAAGCCAATCCCAGAGTAATGATGGTTGGCAGCTGATTATGCATTCTGATATATTCCTTTAAGCTCGGCAGAACCCGAACCCTAAATTTGGACATGCTGTTCATGGCGATGTCCTGCAGCCTGTGCCGAATAAAGGGGTTGCGGAACCGCTCCCACACGGTTTCGGCATATGCTCCAACTTCTTCCTGCGGGAGGGGCACCCCCGGAACGATCTCCTCGAGCATCGCGTTTCGGATGCGTTCACCCCATTCAGGACTTTCCGTCATTTCCTTTACTTCGTTCAAACCATGGAGCAGGCCTATCGAAGCCATAAGGGTATGCGTTCCATTCAAGATCCTTACCTTTCTAACCTGATACGGAGTCAGATCGGATACCCAGCTTACCTGAAGGCCCGCCGACCGAAGAGGCAATCTGGACTCCAGTGACGGATCACCCTCAATCGCCCAGAAATAATAGGGCTCGGCCGTGTTGAGCAATCGGTCCTGATGCCCCCATTTGTCAAAATAACGCTCCGCTTCTTCCGGATAGCCGGTTACGATCCGGTCTACAAGCGAGTTCAGGAACAGATTATGCTCCGCCACCCAGTTCTGAAAGGCCGGCGAAAGCCCCCAATCCTGTGCATGCCGCAAAACAATGGATTGCAAGATATCCCCGTTTCGTTCCAAAAGCTCGCAAGGCAGTATCATCAAGCCCTTGTCCGGCGAGCCCTCATAATGCTCATAACGCCGATACAGCAGCATGGTCAGCTTGCCGGGATACGACAACACCGGTTCGTCCGGATTCCATTCACTGCGCTGATAATCAAGGCCCGCCTCGGTCGTATTGGAAACGATGATATCCAGGGAATCCAGCTCGGCGATCCTTAAGAAGTTCTCCCATTCCGCATAGGGATCCACGATCTTCGAGAACACCGGAATCCACTGCTCCTCCTCAACTTTTCGTCCATCCTGGAGACCTCGGGTCAGCAGACCGTATATCCCTTCCTGTTCCCGCAGCTGCTCCAGCTTGGGCCTTCCGCCGGGTCTTGGCTGACTGACCGCAACGCTCCCTTGAAACAGCCCCCGCCGGTTGCATTCATAGATCATCCAATCAAAAAAGCCCCTCAGAAAATTACCCTCGCCGATTTGCAGCACCTTCACGGGGAAGTTCAACATCTCCGCGTCCTGGCGTATATCCTGTTGCTGGAGAAACTCCCGTCCGACCAACTTCAAAGATTTGCTTCGGTCCGTGCTCGTACCCATGGTTTATCTCCCTTCCGTCTGGCCAAACCGGAAATAACGCTCGGCGTTGTTGTAACAAATATCCTGCACGATGCCTCCGAGCCACGGAAGATCATCCGGCGCTTCGCCCCGCGTAACCCACTCGCCGAGAAGATTGCAAAGAATACGCCGGAAATACTCATGACGGGTGTATGACAAAAAACTTCTGGAGTCGGTCAGCATCCCGACGAATCGGCTCAACAGGCCCATATTGCCGAGTTTGCTCATCTGCTCAACCATGCCGTCTTTGGTGTCGTTGAACCACCACGCCGATCCGAACTGGATTTTGCCCGGAATGCCGTCCCCTTGAAAACTCCCGATCAGTGCTGCAAGGATATCGTTATCGCTGGGGTTGAGCGAATAGAGTATCGTTCTCGGAAGCGCCGACTCTTGATCGAGCCGATCCATCAGCTTAACGAGCGGTACGGCGATCGGACTATCGTGAATCGAATCATAACCGGTATCCGGACCCAATTGCCGAAACATCCGGGTGTTGTTGTTGCGTTGGGCATTGATATGGAACTGCATGACCCAGCCGAGCCTGGCATAGATACGGCCGAGATGAAGCAGCGTATGCGTCTTGAACTGTTCCTCTTCTTCCCGGGAAACCCGCTCTCCCTGAAGCGCTTTCAAGAAAATGTCGCCCGCCTGCCCATCGCTGACCTCTCGATAAGGCACGTAATCCAGCGCATGATCGGATACCCTGCCGCCCACCGAATGGAAAAATTCCGCTCGCTGCTCAAGCGCTGCCAGAAATGCCGGATAATCCGCTATCTCGATCCGGCTTCGCTCGGCGAGCAACTTCACCCAAGGAACGAACGTCTCCCGGTTAATCTCCAGCCCCTTGTCCGGACGGAACGACGGGAGCATCTGAAATCCGGTTTCTCCTTCCTCCGCCAGCTTGATATGATATTCCAGGCTATCCGCCGGGTCATCCGTCGTACACACAACCTTCACGTTGCTTGACGTAATCAACCCCCTGGTCGTAAAATCACGTTCCTGGAGACGCTTGTTTGCCGCCTCCCAAATTCGCGGAGCATTCTTTTCCTGAATGATATCCGATATGCCGAACAGCCTTTGCAGCTCCAAATGCGACCAATGGAATAAGGGGTTGCCAATCGTCATCGGCACGGTGCGGGTCCAAGCCAAGAAGCGGTCATAATCGTTCACGCCCGGCCCTCCCGTGATGTAGGCCTCTTCCACGCCTGCAGCACGCATCGCCCGCCATTTATAGTGGTCACCGTTGATCCAGGCTTCCGTTAAGTTCTCGAACCGGTGATTGTCAACGATCATTTGCGGACTCAAATGACAGTGGTAGTCGATGATTGGCATGGCTTTAGCATAATCGTGGTATAAGATGCGGGCAGTCTCGTTATGAAGCAAAAAATGTTCATCCATAAAAGGTCTCATGAATTCACCGTCCGTTTCTATAGATTATCTACTATGTTACGGCATCATCGGTTTGATTTCTTCACGTTTATTGCGAATATAGAGGATTATTCAACATATCTTGCTTTGTTTTACAAGAAGAAGTTGATACAATATAGCTGAATCAATTGGAATAGCTCCAAGATGTTATGATCTGAACGAAGCGGGGGCGATTGTCATATCCAGCGAAACCCATACCGTATCCTACGGAGAAGAAGAAGGCGAATTTTATTATCATCGCATTCACCGCACGAAGCCCTTTGAACGAAATAACCATTATCACGGAACTTACGAAATCTACTATTTGGTTTCGGGAGAACGCCATTATTTTATCAAAGAGAAGCTGTACTCCATCCGGGCGGGGGACCTGATTCTCATCAATAAATTCGATGTCCATAAAACCTCGGGCCATGGAGACCCGGAGCATGAGCGTATCGTCATTAATTTCAGCGATTCCTTTCTCGGCAAAGGCCATCCCTTGCTGGGATCGGGATTGCTCGGCATGTTTAACCAGGATCGGCCGCTGCTGCGCTTAACCGTGCATGAGCAGGCGACCATCATGCATATTCTGAATAAAATGGCCGATGAGATCCGGGAACGCTCCGCTTCGTATGAGCATATGCTGCAGGTGCTGCTAACGGAGTTATTAATCAAAACCTATCGATTAACCCATTCCGCCTCGCTGCCTGCCAACGCCTCCATGAATCCGCTCCATCAAAAAATCACGGACGTGGTCAAGTTCATTCACGTCCACTACGCAGACAAAATCACGCTGCAGGGATTATCCGAAACCTTCTACATCAGTCCGTTCTACCTGTCCCGGATCTTCAAAGAGATTACGGGCTTTACCATCATTAATTACCTCAACCTCACCCGGATTCGGGAGGCGCAGCGCCTTCTGACGGATACGGATCTGAAAATCGTGGACATCGCCGAATCGATCGGCTTTGAAAGCCTCACCCATTTTGACCGGACCTTCAAGAAAATCATGAACATGACGGCAAGCCAATATCGCAAAATCAACAGCGTCCCCTGAACATGCAAAAAAGGAAGCGAGCCACCAGGAGTCCAGGGTTGTTCGCTTCCTTTTTTAGTTATGATCATACAATGAGCCGCTTAGCTGATTCGATTCTGCTGCTGCTGATATTGCTCGATGGACATCAGCACTTCCCGCGGCTTGCTGCCCTCATAAGGACCGATCACCCCGCGCGCTTCCATGGAATCGATGAGGCGGGCGGCACGGGTGTAGCCTACACGCATTCTCCGCTGCAGCAGCGATACGGATGCCTGCTTAGCTTCCAATACGATGGTCACCGCCTGTTCATACAACTCATCCAATTCTTCTTCGTCCGCGCCAGCAGATTCCTCTATTTCAGGCACCAACGACTCGTCATACTCAGCCTGTCCTTGATCCCGGACAAAATCCACGATATTCTCGACCTCATGATCACTCATGAAGGCTCCCTGAACGCGGATCGGCTTGGAGGAACCCATCGGCATAAACAGCATGTCCCCCCGGCCAAGCAGCTTCTCGGCGCCCGCCATATCCAGAATGGTTCGGGAATCGACCTGCGAAGACACGCCAAAGGCAATACGCGACGGGATGTTCGCTTTAATGACCCCTGTGATAACGTCGACCGACGGACGCTGCGTTGCGATAATCAGATGGATACCGGCTGCACGCGCCATCTGGGCCAATCGCGTAATCGCATCCTCCACATCGTTGGCCGCAACCATCATCAAATCGGCCAACTCGTCCACGATGACAACGATATACGGCAATACCGCAGGCAGATTATCCTTCATCAGATTGTTGTAGCCCTCAATATTCCGCGTTCCCGACTTGGAGAACAGCTCATACCGCTTCTCCATCTCCACGACGATTTTCTTAAGCGCTAAGGATGCCCGCTTCGGATCGGTTACCACCGGCGCCATCAAATGCGGAATCCCGTTATAGACATTGAGTTCGACCATCTTCGGATCGACCATCAGGAACTTAACCTCATCCGGCTTCGCTTTATACAGGATGCTGGTAATAATGCCGTTGATGCATACGGATTTACCCGAACCCGTGGCGCCTGCAACTAGTAGATGGGGCATCCGTGCCAAATTACCGACAATCGTCTGGCCCGAAATATCGCGGCCGAACGCGATCGACAGCTTCGATTCCGCGTCCTGGAACGTCGGCGTTTCCATAACCTCTCGCATGGTGACAAGCGAAACTTCATTGTTCGGCACTTCGATCCCGATGGCGGACTTGCCTGGAATCGGCGCCTCCATCCGAATATCCTTGGCCGCAAGCGCGAGTGCGATATCATCGGTCAGATTCACGATCCGGCTGACCTTGACGCCGATGTCCGGCTGAATTTCATAGCGGGTTACCGACGGACCCCGGACAACCTCCAGAACCTTGGCCCGAACGCCAAAGCTTTCCAGCGTGGCCTCCAGCTTTCGCGCTGTCTGCATGTAATCGTTCTGGTCTCCACCCTTGCCGCCGTTGTTCGGTTTGGACAGCAGCCGGAACGGAGGCAGCTTGTACGGCTTGGGCGGCGGAGCCGGTGGTGCTGCCGGTGCCGATCCTTCTTGCCCCCCAGTATCCGCCATCACAGCTGAATTCGTCTCGCCGTTCAGCGTCTCTGGGTCAACCATGGCATCCGAACTTGATGCCGCGTTCACCGAAGGGTCCTCATGTGCCGGAGGCACTACCGCTTCGTGATCGTCTTGATCGTCATCCAATCGTCCTTCTTGCTTCACCTGTTCGAAGAAATCGCGAATAATCGGCGAAGAAGGTACAGGATCCGCTGCAGAAAATGCAGCATCCGTCCCCTCCTCCGATTGATCCGCTCGGCTGAACAGGACGACCTCGCCCTTATCATGCTCACCATGTCCGTTGCCAACCGTAAATACCGGAGCCGACTCATCCATCACATCCTCTGCGTCTTCTGCGGCTTCGTTCCGCTTGTTGCCCTTGGAACCAAACATTTGGAAGAATTGCGGCGCTTTACGCTTCGGCAGCCGCATGCCCTCCATATCGTCGAGGTCATCGTCTTCATCCAGATCCTCCGGCAGCTGTATGCGTTGCTCCTTCGCGCTTGTCTTCGCCGCCGCTTTTGATTTCGTCTGCTGGCTGTTCATTTTCTTTTGGATTCGTTCCCCGGCTTTCACAACCCTGACGCGGAACATCCGCATTAAATCAACATAGGAGAGATTCGTAATCAGCATAAAGCTGATAAACAGCATGACAATCACAATCAATTTTGCCCCGATGCTGCCGAAGAGCATTAACAAGAGGGCAAACTGCAAGGCTCCCACATAACCCCCGCTGATATCCCGGCCCATGACAGCATGACGTCCGTCATCCGCCGCGGCCTGAAGGAGCTCGCCCTGCAAATCGCTATGTATCTGGCTCATCGCACTCGATGCATTCAATTGTCCGATCGGAGCCAATTTGGACTCCAGACCCGCAATACTGCTCATTAAGGTGAGCGATAATACCAGGAGAAGGACACCGGTACGCCTGCTGTTCCACCGTTTGGGCCATTTCCGGTGAATCATCACCATTAACCCGTAATAAATGCCAATTAGGGGGATGATAAAATAATACTTACCCAGCAGATATCCGGACATCTTGGACAGGGAACGCCCCACCGGTGCTTCTCCGGATAACGCGATGACCGAGAGTGTCATCAATACAATTCCATAAATTTCATATTTCAATACGGCTGCAAAGGCTGCCTTCTTCTTTCTTTTCCGCTTTGCCAAATGTGTCACCCCCGAATCCATATTATAGCATAATATTCGGTGGCGTACCTATGTTCTGTTTTCAGCCTTTAGCCTCATTTTCGACGGTCGGAATATAGCGAATCATGGTCCCTGGCGCGTAGCGCGGGTTCAAGTAATCATGAAGCCCGCAATCCAATAAACGAACGATTTTCGCCTGTTCTTCCGTTACAGGCTTCACTTCCATCAAAATACCATCGACTCGAACTTCCCTGGACATGACCTCATGCTCCGCTTGGAGCAGCCCGGTCGGATCCAAGGGCATGACGCTGTACCAAGTCATTGCGTAATCCCCCCTGGCTGAATCGTTTTACGCTCGGCGATCATGCTGTTCAGTCGGCTTAATGCCTGTCCGATTCCACCCACTTCGTTCATTAGGCCATACTTTACGGCGTCTGCACCCGAAACCGCAGTACCGATATCCCTGTTCAATTCGCCGGTCTTGAACATCAGATCCTTGAACTGTTCCTCCGTGATCCCCGAATGGCTCGTCACAAAGCGCACGACGCGTTCCTGCATTTTCTCCATGTATTCGAAGGTTTGCGGGACGCCAATGACTAACCCGCTCATGCGAATCGGGTGAATCGTCATCGTTGCGCTCTCCGCGATAATTGAATGGTCTGCGGCTACAGCGATAGGCACGCCGATGCTATGACCCCCTCCAATGACAACCGTTACCGTCGGTTTGCTGAGCGAAGCAATCATTTCGGCAATGGCAAGCCCTGCTTCCACATCGCCGCCAACGGTATTCAGAATGATCAAGAGTCCTTCGATTCGCGGATTTTGCTCGGCTGCCACTAGCTGTGGAATCATATGCTCGTATTTGGTCGTTTTATTTTGCGGCGGCAGCACGAGATGACCCTCAATTTGTCCAATAATCGTCATGCAAAAGACATTGGATTCTCCGCCGGTCGGAAGCCCCGTCTGTCCCAGCTGCTGAATGGTTTCCGTCACGGCCGCTTTCTTGCCTTCCTCGGTCGGAACGACCGGAGGCGCCTCCGTCTCGCCGGTCCACCCCGCTTTTCTGTTGCCCGTCATCCGTTGATCGTTGTCCATCGCGCATCCCTGCCTTTTTATTCTTAATGTCTAGCTGCTGCAACAAACACATAGCTAACCCTTAGTATGGCAAATGACGCGGCTTTTTTATGCTTGTGCAGAGCATTCAGCATTAGGCCATACTCATAACAAACAAAAAAACTCCTCCGAACCAAATCGGGAGAAGTTGCATGATTTCATATAAAAAGCCCCTCTTTCGCGGAAACCGTCCAATTATTACCTGCGAAAAAGGGGCGACTGTGTGCCTGATTTATTGTATTGTCTCGTATCAGACTTCCATGATGATCGGCAAGATCATCGGTCTGCGACGTGTTTGTTCATACAAGAAGCGTCCCAACGCGTCTTTCACGCTGGTTTTCAGTGACGCCCATTCATTCACGTTTTCGCTCATCAGCTTCTGAAGCGTGCTGGAAACGATACGGTTGGCTTCATCCAGAAGCCCTTCGGATTCTCGTACGTATACGAATCCACGGGAAATAATATCGGGACCGGATACGATGGAGCCGTTTTGTTTGCTCAACGTAACGACAACGACCAGAATACCGTCCTGGGACAGAAGCTTACGGTCGCGCAGTACGATGTTCCCTACGTCCCCGACGCCAAGTCCGTCAATCAGCACATTGCCGGCGGTCACTTTGCCGGCTTTGCGGGCCGAGCCGCCTTGAATCTCCACAATTTCACCGATATCGGTAATAAAGATGTTGTCCGGATCCACGCCTACGGATTCCGCCAGCAGGGCGTGACGGCGCTGCATCCGGTACTCGCCATGGACAGGGATGAAAAATTGCGGTTTCATCAGATTCAGCATCAGCTTAAGCTCTTCCTGGCTACCGTGACCCGACACGTGGACGCCCGAATTGGATCCGCTATAAATCACGTCTGCTCCAAGACGGAACAACTCATCGATCGTACGACCCACGTACTTCTCATTTCCAGGTACTGGAGTCGCTGCGATGATGACCGTATCTCCCGGCAGAATGTCCACCTTGCGGTGGGTGGAACGTGCCATGCGCGTGAGCGCTGACATCGGTTCTCCCTGACTGCCTGTACACAATACGACAACGCGGTCCGCTGCCATTTTGTTTACCTCTTCGGGTTCGATCAGCATGCCGTCCGGAATGTGCAGGTATCCAAGCTCTGCGGCAATGGATACAACGTTAACCATGCTTCTCCCGATTACCGTGATTTTGCGTCCGGTGGACTCGGCTGCATTGACAACCTGTTGAATACGGTGCACATTCGATGCAAACGTTGCAACAACAACCCGCTGCTCGGCTTTGCGGAAGATGTCTTCCAGCACGATGCCTACGTTTTTCTCGGAAGGCGTAAAGCCGGGGCGCTCTGCGTTTGTACTGTCCGACAGAAGAGCCAATACTCCCTTGCTTCCGATCTCAGCCATACGCTGCAGATCCGCATACTGGTCATTGACCGGAGTATGGTCAAATTTAAAGTCCCCCGTGTGCACCACATTGCCTTCCGGCGTTTCGATACAGATCCCCACGGAATCCGGAATGCTGTGATTGGTTTTGAAGAAGGTCGCTTTCAATGTGTTTCCGAGTTGAACTTCCGAATCCGCATGGATCAGAATCCGTTTCGTCTCACCAAGCAAATTTGCTTCTCTGAGCTTGTTTTCCACCAATCCGAGCGTCAATTTCGTTCCGTAGACAGGAACGTTCAGGTGTTTCAATACGTAAGGGAGGCCGCCGATATGGTCCTCGTGACCGTGAGTCAGCAAAATCCCTCTCACTTTGTCGCGATTTTCCGTTAAATAGCTAATATCAGGAATAACAATATCAATCCCAAGCATATCTTCTTCTGGGAACTTCAATCCCGCGTCCACGACAACGATGTCGCCTGCATACTGGATGACATACATGTTCTTCCCGATTTCACCGACGCCGCCCAAGGCAAAAATCGATAGTTTATCGCTGCTTATTTTCTTAGACAAATGTATCTAACCCTCCTATAGTTTTGGACGTCGTACCATTGTTATATTAAATTTCAAAAAAATACCGCACCCAGTCACTTGAATTCATTATACATGATGAAAAAGTGAAAACACAAGTCAGCCACCTTCGCGAGCCATAGGATGCCCAGAATCAGAAGGGTTTAAAACGAAGAAAGCCACCGCCTTCGATGAAGGCAGTGGCCCTGAAATTAGGATAAGCAGCAGTTTACAAGGTAGACAGCATGTTACGGATAAAAGCAGCCTCGTTCTCGCTTGGAGCAACGAGCGGCAGGCGAACCCCGCCGACTTGATAGCCGCGTTCGTTCAAAGCGAATTTTACCGCCGCAGGATTCGGAAGCGGGTCAGGACATTCAAAGAGGCCTTTGAACAGAGGGAACAAGGATTGATGAAGCTTGGCAGCTTCCTTCACGTTCCCTTCCACGTAAGCTTCGATCATGTCCTTCATACGGGCACCTGCAATATGGCTGGCCACGCTTACGATTCCATAAGCACCTACCGACAATGCAGGCAATGCCGCGGAATCGTCGCCGGAATATACGATGAACCCTTCGGGAGCACCTGCGGCAATGCCGGTGACCTGGTCAATCGAAGCACATTCCTTGGTCGCAACGATGTTCGGAATTTGTGCCAGCCTCAAGGTGGTGGACGTGCTTAGACTGATTCCCGTTCTTCCAGGCACGTTATACAGCATGACGGGCAATGAGGTTGCCTCGGCAATCGCCTTAAAATGCTGGTAGAGTCCTTCCTGGTTCGGCTTGTTGTAGTATGGTGCGACAAGCAAAATGCCGTCGACGCCGCAGCTTTCGGCTTTTTTCGTCAATTCTGCAGAATGTGACGTATTGTTGCTGCCGGTGCCTGCGATAATCTTGCTCCGTCCGCCCGCCTGTTTCACAGCGAACTTAAACAATTCAAGCTTTTCGTCTTCGCTAAGCGTTGGCGATTCGCCGGTCGTTCCAGCAATGACCAGGGAATCCGACTTCTGTTCCACAATCAGGTGCTCAATCAATCTCGCAGTCTCGTCCCAATTGATCTGGCCGTTCTCATCAAAAGGGGTTACCATAGCCGTAATCAGTCTTCCGAAATCCACAATGATTCCTCCTTAAAGCATTCCCGCGCGGGAATGCTTCCTTCGTAAGTAATCTTATCTATATTATTTCCTATCAAACGTTTTAAGGGAATATCCGTCTTTAGTAACTTTATCGGTGAAGCTCAAATTTATGATGAAGGGCGCGCAGCGCTTGAGCCATATCCTCTTTTTTCACCAGTACCCATATCGTCGTATTCGAATCCGCGGATTGCAGAATCGGAATGTCGTGCTCGCTCAAGGATTCCACGATTTTGGCCATGATGCCCGGAACGCCGTTGATGCCGCCGCCAATGACGGACACTTTGGCGCAGCCGGATAAGCTTTTCGGTTTCAGGTCCAGGCTCTGCAGCACTTCGATCGCCTTCTCCGAATCGCTGTCAAACACCGTATAAAGCACTCCGGTAGGGGTAACATTAATAAAGTCCACGCTGATGGAATGCTCGGCCATCGATTTGAATACCTTCAGTTGAAGACCTTCCGTGCGATCGCATTCCACCGAGATTTGCGTTATGTTGCTTACATAGGCAACTCCCGTCACAAAGCGGTCCACGATTCCCGATTGAATATCTCTGAAGCCTTCAGGCTGGGTTACCAGCGTGCCCTCATTATCCGAGAAGGTCGACCGCACTCTGACCGGAATTTGGGATTGCATGGCAATCTCAACCGCTCTAGGATGAATGACCTTTGCCCCTTGATGAGCCATGTTGCAAATCTCCGTGTAACTCACGTAACTAAGCGGCTTCGCATCCTCGACGATGCGGGGATCCGCCGTTAGAATGCCGTTGACATCCGTGTAAATATCTACCATTTCCGCGCGAAGCGCGGCACCGAGCGCTGTAGCCGAAGTATCGCTTCCGCCTCTGCCCAGCGTGGTAAAGTCGCCGGAATCGGTCTGCCCCTGGAAGCCGGTTACGATGACAACCTGATGACTCTCCAACTCTTTCAAAACCCGTTCAGGTTTTACGTCCTTGATACGTGCATTTCCGAAGTGATCGTCTGTGAGAAATCCGGCTTGTGCACCCGTCAGCACCGTTGCGGTTATCCCCTCATGCTGAAGGAGACTGCACAGCGTTGAAGCCGAGATAATTTCACCGCAGCAGAGCAGCAGATCCCGTTCTCTGTCTGGAAGCGCGTTTCCGTTATGCCCGATCCAGTCCAGGAGCGTGTCTGTCGCATAAGGCTCCCCTCTGCGTCCCATAGCCGATACGACCACGACCAATTGGTAGTGATTGGCCAGTTCACGCTGGATGTGCCCAATAACATGGGTTCTTGCTTGCGGTGTAGACAATGAGGTGCCGCCGAATTTTTGAACTAAGATGCGCATAAAATATTCCTCCGTTTATATATGCCCAGGAGACGTAAATTGCGGGCCGACCGACTGAAACGGCCGGCTATTAAGCCTGGCCGTTCCGTTTGTTGATGATGATTTCTGCGATTTGAACAGCATTCCTTGCTGCACCCTTCCGAAGGTGATCTAGCGACGAACTCCAGATCATAGTCCTTCTTGAATTCAAGTACACGGATTTCGAATGCCCGTTAAACGACCGGGATGCGTAGACTAACAGCCGTCACTTCAATGGATTCGTCGCCCATCATTTTTTGGGTCTCGCGGACCATCTTCATATCTTTCAGGGTATAACCGATCTCTCTAAATTTATCGAGAATATTCTACGATCATCGGCTGGAGCTGTTTCCCTTCCAATGCCGCATAACAAGCTTCCGGAATCAGATTCATTTTGGCGACAAGCGAGTTCGGTTTCTGCTGCGGGTTATCCTGTCCGTAAGGGACGAAATAAATGTTTTTGGTAACCAGAAGCTTCGCGATGTTGGCCGCATTCAGTCCAAGGCCGTCATTCGTTGAGATCGCCAGCACCAGCGGTCTGCAATTCCTCATCTGCGCCTTGGCTGCCATTAAGACAGGACTGTCAGTCATCGCATTGGCCAGCTTGCTGGTCGTGTTTCCCGTGCAAGGGGCGATAACCAGGACGTCAAGCAGCTTGGATGGGCCCAACGGTTCCGCCTCCACAATTGTAGAAATAATATCATTCCCGGTTATATCTTTCAACTGTTTCTGCCAATTTTCCGATGTGCCGAATCGGGTATCGGTCGTCATGATGGTGCTCGATACAATCGGCACCACATTCGCTCCCCCGTCTTTGAATCGCTGGATCTGCGGCATCACTTCCTCGAGTGTGCAGTGCGATCCTGTCAGGGCATAACCTACTGTAATTCCATTCCAATTCATTTACGCATCCCCCCGAATCTTGATTTCTTCAGAAATCAGCTCCACCAGCGTGTTGGCCATGATGATGCCGGCTGTTTTTGGAGCCACGATTCCGGGTAGTCCGGGTGCGAGCATGGCTTTGATACCCCGTTTCTCGGCATAGCGAAAATCGCATCCGCCAGGTGCGGAGGCAAGGTCGATAATGACAGCCTCCCGAGGCATTTTCGAGATGATTTGTGCTGTGACTATCATAGTTGGAATCGTGTTAAAAAGCAAGTCAATATCCGACACATAAGAACCCAGATCCCTTACCAGGAAGGGCTTCCAGCCCATTTCCTCTGCTCTTGCGTAGTGCTCCGATTTACGTACCCCCATCCGAATTTTGGCACCCAGCCCCTGCAGGCTGCGAGCCATCGTAAATCCGGTCCGTCCCATCCCAAGCACCATGCTGGTAGATCCGTGGATCGTAAAATCCGTGTTTTGGATCGCCATCATGAGTGCGCCTTCGGCGGTCGGAATGGAATTATAAATAGCCACATCGTCCCTCTCCAAAATCTCTACCAGCTTGATCTTATATTTGTCACATAGCGAGCGCAAATAGGGTTTCGCCATGCCTGTATAGATCACTCCATGTCCCGGCATCGCCGCGATATGTTCCTCCTGCAGTCGCAGCGGCCCTTCCGAGAACAGCGCGCTGACACGTCCCTCATCATCACATCCCACTACAGGCAGGATCAGGGCATCGGCGTCCGATAACAGCTCTGGCGTAAGCGGCTCGCGAGTCACTCCCTGAAAAGAATCCTGCAGTTTCTCAAACCCGGCGATCATGACGGAGGCATCCATCTCAGCGCATTTGCGAATCACTTCAATTTGCCTTGCGTCTCCTCCAACAAAGACGGTCCGGACTCCAGTCAGCATGGAAGGCCTCGCTCCTTTCTTCAAACCAACGTATAAAGCATCTTATGCTGCCGCCTATGGGGAGGTGAGCGCATTTCCCTTAAACTACCGCCTTAACGCAGTAAATAACGTTAGGAGAGACAAGTCCGGCTCCATGTCCATCCTGCTTGTAGACCAACGGAAAAAACACCGCTCCGTTTCAACCGGAGCGGTGTTCATCTGATATCATGATCCTGATGATACCCATAAGCTTTCCATTAATATGGTTTATTTGCCTGTATGACCGAATCCGCCCGCTCCGCGTACCGTATCGGACAGTTCGTCAACTTCCGTAAACTCTACAGCAGGCACGGATTTGAACACCATTTGAGCAATCCGCTCATTACGCTCAATCGCAAAAGGCTCCTGTCCCAAGTTGACAAGCAACACCTTGACTTCCCCGCGATAATCGGCGTCAATCGTACCCGGAGCATTCAGGCAAGTAATGCCATGTTTGTAGGCGAGACCGCTGCGCGGACGAATTTGCGCCTCAAGCTCGGCCGGCATGGCAATCGCAAAACCCGTCGGGATTAATTTGCGTTCACCCGGGTTTAGCACCACCGGCTCTTGAACGGCAGCGTGCAGGTCGAATCCCGCGGCCAGCTCGGACATTTTCACCGGAAGTTTCACATCTTCATTTCCTGGCAATCTATTGATTTGAACGTAGTGCAACAAATTCATTCCTCCTAAGTACATTCAGTGCTTTATCTGAAGTTCCTACCATCGCTAGTGCATAGGGAGTCCCAAACATACGGTCAAGAACCGCGTTGACATCCTTCATGTCGACCTGTTCGATCCGTTGAATGATCTCGTCCAGACTGAAATGGCGGCCCAGCATCAATTCGTTCTTACCCAGGCGATTCATGCGGCTGCTCGTGCTCTCCAGGCTAAGGATGAGACTGCCCTTCAATTGTTCCTTTCCTTTGCGCAGCTCTTCCTCCGTCATCCCGTTCTGTGCCAAATCATGGAGCATTTCCGTGGTCAGCTGAAGCACTTCTTTTGTCTGTTTGGGCGCTGTGCCTGCATAGATGGTAAACATGCCGTTATCCGCGTGGGAACTGTGGTATGAATATACCGAGTACGCCAGCCCGCGCTTCTCCCGAATTTCCTGAAACAAGCGTGAGCTCATGCCGCCTCCAATGGCGTTATTCAGTAGAACCATCGCATACTGAAGCTCGTCGCCGATCGAGCAGCCGGGAAACGACATGCAGATATGATTTTGCTCCGTTTTCTTCTTGCGGAACTGCACGCCGTCCAAAAAGGCCGGTACCGCCAGCGTCTCCGGCGTTCCATGGTTGGCAAAGCCGCCAAAATGGCGCTCCAATAATTCAATCACTTCATCATTGATATTGCCGGCAAGGGCAATCACCGTGTTCTCAATGGTATAGTGCCGGTCCATGTAGGATCTCAGCGCTTGCGAATCCATCGATTCCAGCCGCTCCTTCGTGCCAAGAATCGGATAAGCAAGCGGGTGGTCACCGTACACTGACAACGACATCAGATCATGAACCAGATCATCCGGCGTATCTTCATACATCGCAATCTCTTCAAGAATGACATTCTTCTCCTTGGCTAACTCGCCCGCATCCAGCTTCGAATTGAAGAACATGTCGGACAGCACGTCAACGGCAATCGGAAAATGCTCATCCAGCACCTTGGCATAATAACACGTATATTCTTTGGACGTAAAAGCGTTGACGTTACCGCCGATGGCATCAAATTCTTCAGCAATGGCACGGGCGTCAAAGCGCTCCGTCCCTTTGAACATCATATGCTCTATAAAATGCGTAATCCCGTTGATGTCTTCCGATTCATTGCGGGATCCGGTTTTCACCCAAATGCCGAATGAAACCGAGCGACTTGTCGGGATTTGCTCCATAACCACTCTCAGGCCGTTAGACAATTGTATTTTTTTCACGAATAGGCCCCCCTAACTGTTCCATCAAAGGCTCACTTCGGCTGACTATCAGCCTCATGCCATCCATTCATTCTATCAAACTTTACCATGCGGCTCAACTTCCCTTTGGCATGATTCGCTCGGGTGAAAGCGTCTGGCTGACGGTCCCGATCTCCAGTCCCTTGGCCCGTATTCCGTCAATCATTCCTTTTAATGCTTGGGAAGAGGAGTCCGTTGGATGCATCAATATCAAAAATCCCGGCTCCACTTTCGATGTAATCTTCTGAACGACGGCATCCGGCGCCGGATGCTTCCAGTCGACCGTGTCAAGCGTCCACAGCACCGTCTTCAATCCTCTTGCATACGCGATGGATACGGTCTGCTGATTGAAATCGCCGGAAGGCGGTGCAAACCACTTATTGACAACACCCAGGCTTTCTTTAAGCAGATCCTGGGTCTTTGCGATTTCCATCTCCGCCCGTTCCCTGCTGAGACGGCTCATGTTCGGATGCGTAAAAGCATGATTCTCCACCTCATGGCCTCGTTTCACGATCTCGGCGGCCAACTCCGGGTTTTTCTTCAGCCAGCTGCCATCCAGGAAAAACGTAGTTTTCACTTTCTCCGCATCGAGTGTATTCAGCATCGGCACCAGAAATTCATTCCCCCACGCCACGTTAATCATCATCGATACCATCGGCTTGTTGGGGTTCCCTCGATAGATGGGTTGTTCCCCCAGATCATCGAGCGTGACTTTAGCCGGTATCTGCCGGTAAACGTAGGGAATGGCATCGCCGGCTTTACGTTTTTTCGACGATGCTGCTTTATATGTAGCTTCGATATCGACTTCGAGTCCATTGTATCCGGGAATCGCTTTCCACACCGAGTCCACCCTGGCATCCACCGGCTCGATACGCGATTTAGCCGCAGCAGCTTCAATTTGACCCAATAAATCCAGATCCACTGCCGTCTCTGAACCACTGACGAGATGCGCCTCCGGTTTGTTCTCCAGCCCCGATACGTATTTCCAAGCCCCGCTGAACACAGCAACAGCCGACACCATTGCGGCACCGGTCAGCAGTACGGCCATCTTTTTTCCATTCATGGGCATATCCACCCTCCCTAGAGAAGCTTTGTCCCATTTTATGTGCGATCTGACGGAAATATGTACCGAAACATGGGGTCTTAAGCCGTGAAAGCCTGACCCGGTGCTTATCCCGAAGCAAGAACATAGGATGTCCCGGCGTCTGATGAGCAAAAAAGAGCCAGAATGATAGGTTCTGCCTCTTTTCCTTCTATCGATATGCGGTTAAACCTGCAAGCGCGAATTAAGATCCGCTCTTGCTGGCTTCGGTTGTCAACACGGCTTTGCGAGACAGGTTAATCCGCCCCTGCTGGTCGATTTCGGTAACCTTAACGGTAATGACGTCACCGATTGCAACCACGTCCTCTACCTTCGCTACGCGCTCAGTCGAGAGTTGGGAGATATGAACAAGCCCGTCTTTGTTTGGCAGGATTTCAACAAATGCACCGAATTTCTCAATCCGTTTTACAGTACCTGTATAGATTTCGCCAACAGCTACCTCACGCACGATGCCTTCGATAATCGAAAGAGCCTTCTTGTTCATCTCATCGTTGGACGATGCGATGAATACGCGGCCGTCTTGTTCGATATCGATCTTCACGCCGGTCTCTTCGATGATTTTGTTGATGATTTTGCCGCCGGCCCCGATAACATCGCGGATTTTATCCGGATTGATCTGCATCGTAATGATCTTAGGCGCATATTGGGACAGCGTTTCTCTTGGCTTTTGAATGGCTTCCGCCATTTTTCCAAGGATGTGCATGCGTCCTTCTTTTGCCTGCTGCAGCGCTTCCTGCAAAATCGCGCGGTCGATGCCGTCGATCTTGATATCCATCTGAATGGCGGTAACCCCGTCAGGCGTACCTGCCACTTTGAAGTCCATGTCGCCGAGATGGTCTTCCATCCCTTGAATATCCGTCAAGATGGAAACATGGTCTCCGTCTTTAATCAAACCCATCGCCACGCCGGCTACAGGCGCTTTGATCGGCACCCCTGCGTCCATCATGGCAAGCGTGCTTGCGCAAATGCTCGCTTGGGATGTCGAACCGTTCGATTCAATAACCTCGGACACGAGGCGAATCGTGTACGGGAAGTCCACTTCATTCGGAATGACCTTCGATAATGCACGTTCACCCAGTGCACCGTGACCGATTTCACGACGGCCCGGAGCGCGAAGCGGACGCGCTTCCCCAACGCTGAACGGCGGGAAGTTATAATGGTGCATGAAACGCTTGGTCTCTTCCAGATCGATTCCATCGAGAATCTGTACATCGCCTAAAGCACCTAGTGTACATACGCTAAGGGCCTGGGTTTGTCCACGCGTAAACAGACCGGAGCCATGCGTTCTAGGCAGCAGGCTGGTATCGCAATCGATAGGACGGATCTCAGACAGACCGCGGCCGTCCGGACGAACTTTGTCATGCGTGATCAAACGGCGAACTTCCTCTTTCACGATATCGTGAAGGACCTCTTTAACATCCTTCAACAACTCGGGTGTCTCGATGTATTTCTCTTCGAATACGGTGTATGCTTCGTCGTTGATAGCGTCAATCGCATCCTGGCGAGCGTGTTTCTCCTCAATGCGAACGGCTTCAACAAGACGGGCTTCCGCAAATTCGCGCACTTCGCGATTCACGGTTTCATTGACCGCATGAAGCTTAACCGCCATTTTCTCTTTGCCGCAAGCTGCCACCAGCTCTTCGATCTTGGCTACGATTTTCTTGATTTCCTCGTGCCCGAACATGATCGCTTCCAGCATGACTTCCTCTGGAACTTCGTTCGCTTCGGCCTCGACCATCATGATCGCATCTTTGGTGCCGGCGACGACCAGATAAATATCGCTTGCTTCCTGCTCCGCAATGTTCGGGTTCACGACAAAGTTGCCGTCAACGCGACCCACCGCGACGCCGCCGATCGGACCGTTAAAAGGCACGTCCGAGATGCTCAATGCAGCGGAGGTGCCGATCATTGCCGCAATTTCCGGCTCGCAATCCTGATCAACGCTCATCACCAGATTCAGAACTTGAACGTCATTCCGGAATCCTTCGGGAAATAGCGGACGAATCGGACGGTCTGTCAGACGGCTGGCAAGAATCGCTTTCTCGCTTGGTCTGCCTTCGCGTTTGATGAATCCACCCGGAATTTTACCGACTGCGTACAAGCGCTCTTCATAGTTGACCGTCAATGGAAAGAAATCCAGATCCTTCGGTTCACTGGAAGCTGTCACCGTACACAGGACTGCCGTTTCGCCGTAACGAACCATAACAGCCGCATTAGCCTGCTTCGCAAGGCGCCCTGTTTCGAACACGAGGGGTCTTCCGCCAAGCTGCATTTCAACACGTGTTTCCATGTAATCCCTCCTCATGGGGATAAATTTTTTTTGAAATCCTAATCATCAGCATGTTTTTGCCAAACGCTGTCCACATTTCCCTAACCAGAGTCATCGAAGCGGTCGAATATCACGAACCTATGTACAGGAACAACCCGAACCGTATAGAAAACATTCTCCGTATAGATTGCCCCGGTTATACCATGAAGTGAAATTTAGCGAACAGACCACGCCTACCATCTAACAAGAATCTATATTAAGATAACCCCACAAAGTGGAGTTTAGGCTATGAAGCGTACGCAGTACTTTGTGGGAAGCTTTCGTAACGGTAAATTGTACAATACTTAGAAAAGAGCCCGGCTGTGCCGCTGTCGTTCCAAGAAGGACAGTGGACAACCAGGCTGTTTTCGGCACATCTTATGGATGATTAGCGACGCAATCCAAGCTTCTCGATCAAAGCACTGTAACGTTTAACATCCTTGTTTTTCAAGTATGCAAGCAACTTACGGCGTTGGCCGACCATTTTCAACAATCCGCGACGGGAATGATGATCCTTCTTGTGCGTACGCAAGTGGTCAGTCAAGTTCGTAATGTTTTCCGTTAGGATAGCGATTTGCACCTCTGGGGATCCTGTATCGGACTCATGAGTTTTGTGCTCGTCAATCAGTTGTTGTTTACGTTCTTGAGTCAATGCCATCCTGTTCACCTCCCTCATTATAATCGCCGTTGGCCCAGGTACCGACGGTGAGATCGAACATCCAAGCCAAGGTTAGAATTGCCCGATCCTCGGGCAACCTCTAAGAGTATAGCATACTTTACCTGAAAAAGAAAATCCGTTTGCGAACAATTTGTCCCAAAACGTTTTATTCGCTGACATTCAATATTTTGCGGGCCTCGACGGCATCTCGCTGAATCCATTCGACAAGCTCCTGAACCGATTCGAATTTATGCTCCTTGCGGATATATTGAACGATATCCACCGTCATGATCTGGTCGTACAGATCCCCTTCGAAATCAAATAGATGGACCTCGAAGATCGGTTCTGTAATCCCTTCGTGGAACGTCGGCTTCACGCCGACGTTCATGACGCCCGGAATCCAGTCGTGATGCTTATCCGTGCGAGCACGGACGGCATAGACGCCCAATGCAGGCGCCACGAACGGATCCGTCAATTCCAGGTTCGCGGTAGGAAAGCCGATCTTTCTTCCCCGCTTCTCCCCGTGAACGACCGTTCCGCGGATGTGGTAATTCCGTCCGAGCCAGCGGTTTGCGTCCGACAGCTGTCCAGTTTTCAAGGCAATCCGTATGGATGAACTTCCTACCTTCTCGCCGTCGACCAGGAATGGCGGTACCGTAACGACCGACATTTTGCCTTCGCCGAGTTCCTGAAGTTTAACTGCGTCTCCTGCGCCTTTATGGCCAAACCGGAAATCAAATCCAACCACCGCCGTTTGAAGATTCAAGGGAAAGAGCATTTCATCGACAAACGCTTCCGGACTTACTTGGGAAAATTCTTTATTAAACTCGACGACGTACAGAATATCGATGCCCATCTGCTCGAGCAGCTGCTGCTTGTCAGGCTGGGGAGTCAGATAGCCTTCGTAGCTCCCCTTACCGATCACGTCCTTCGGATGCGGATAAAAGGTAATGAGCGCGGCCGGCACTCCATTCTCCCGAGCAATGTTGACAGCGGTCGAAAGCACGCTGGCATGTCCCAGATGAAGACCGTCGAACTGACCGATTGCCGCTACCTTGGGCTCGACAGCTTCTCGTACGATGTCGGAAGATACAGGATAAGATAATGAAACAATCCTCATGATTTCTCACCTCCACTCACTAAATCCAGTCTTGCTTAGGAAAATACTTTCACGGGAACGATAGCGCCCGTCTCTTCCTGCCGCTTATAGATACCCAGAAAGTTTTCCTTTATATCGTACAAACGAATAGGCTCCGAACTGTCGACGGCCGGTTCTACCGCCTTGGAGGACAAGCGTTGCCCCTTCAGCGCGGCCTCCGCCTTCTCTTCGGAAACCGTATGCTTTGCCAGATGATGAATCGCTTGATCCACCGGAATAAGCCGGGTTTGCAGCGTTTCATCCTTCATGAACTGCTCAATTTGCTCCAGGGTCAAGCACTGCGCCTCGGTGATTCCCGCCGATATCGTACGTACCAGCTTAACCATGACGGATGGCAGGCCGAGCTTCCTCCCGATATCCACACAAAGCGTGCGGATGTATGTACCTTTGGAGCACAGTACACGGAAAGAAATTTCCGTATACTCCCCTTCCGCATCAAAGTCCGTCATCTCGATTTCATGAATCGTTACGGTACGGCTTTTGCGCTCCACCGTCTTGCCTTCTCTGGCAAGCTCGTACAATCGTTTGCCGTTGATTTTGACGGCGGAGTACATAGGAGGAACCTGAGAGATTTGGCCTGTAAAAGATTGCAGCGCTTCAAGCGCCTCGTCTCTGGTCACGCGGACCTCATTCGCAGTCTCCACCACATTCCCGGTAATATCCTCGGTATCGGTCGAGTATCCAAGGCGGAGGACCGCATGATACTCTTTAGGCAGCTCCTGCAGATATTCGACGACCCGTGTGGCTCTCCCTAAGCATAACGGAAGCACGCCCGTCACTTCAGGGTCCAGCGTCCCGGTATGTCCGATCCGCTTCAAACGAACCATCCCCCGAACTTTGGCCACCACATCGTGGGAGGTCCATCCGGCCGGTTTGTGAACGGCCAAGATGCCTTCTAATTGCGTCATAGCTTTAATCTCACCTGCTCTACTACTTTAGGGATGATGTCTTGAAGGGAGCCTTCCAAGCTGCACCCTGCCGCCCGGACATGGCCGCCACCGCCAAAAATTTGGGCCAATGCGGCAACATCCACTTTGCCGGCTGAACGCAAACTCGCCTTGACCATTCCGGATTTCAGCGATTTGAACAGAATCCCGACTTCGACTCCCTGAATGTTCCGGGGATAATTGACGATCCCTTCAAGATCCTCGCTAACGGCACCGCATAATTCCATATGCTCGGGGGTTACGTACACCCAGGCTATTTTACCGTCATCCGACAGACTCAACGTGTTTAATGCCTGAACCAACACCCTCATCTGCGGGAGCGTCATTTCCTCAAGCAGCGTTTCCGCAATTTCGGGGCCGTTCACGCCATAGGATAACAGATCGGAAGCCATGCTCATGACCTTGGGCGACGTATTGGAATAACGAAAACCGCCGGTATCCGTTAACAATCCGGTATATATCGCAGTCGCGATTTCGGCATCCCAATCGATTTCAAACAAATTCAGCAAATCATAAAGGATTTCTGCGGTTGCAGCCGCCTCGGGCACAACCAGGTTAACGGCTCCATAACGATCATTCGTTGGATGATGGTCAATATTAACGATGTTTGCATGATCGGCAAACACCTGCTGCGTATAACCTACTCTCGCAAAATCCGCGCAATCCACGCAAATGACGTTTGAAAACGTCCTTCCCGGCTGCTGTTCGGACAGATTGAGAATGTCTTCCGCATGCCACAGCTTTTTCATGCGCTTCGGGATGGGCCCCTCGTTGATCATCGTGAATTTCTTGCCCAGACATGAGAGAAGCCAGCCCACCGCAAGGGTGGAACTGACTGCATCTCCATCGGGCTGAACATGCGACACAACCAAATAATCATCGTGCTCCAGCAGAAACGACTTCACCTGCTGCAGCTCTTGTTCATAGGTCTGCATTCGCCCTCTCCTTTATAAACAAAAACTACTCTATTTCTCTTCGCGATCCACGATTTCGGTCAGCAGCTTCTCAATATGGCTGCCATATGCAATGGACTCGTCGAATTTGAAGATCAGTTCCGGAACATGCCGGAGACGAATCCGCTTGCCCAGCTCGGAGCGGAGAAAGCCGCTTGCCTTCTCCAGCCCTTTCAAGGACGCCGCCTTCTGCTCGTCGTCGCCGAGCACGCTCAGGTATACCTTCGCTTGGGACAGGTCGTTGGTTACATCTACGCCGGTCACGGTAATAAAACCGATTCTCGGGTCTTTCAATTCCGTTTGGATCAGTTGGCTGAGCTCTTTTTTAATCTGCTCGCCTACGCGCCCAGTTCTGATTTTTGCCATGGTCTGATCACCTCATTCGTTAGCGCTCTACCGTCTCCATGATGAAGGCTTCGATTACGTCCCCTTCTTTGACGTCGCTATAGCCTACCAAAGTAATACCGCACTCGTAACCCTGTGCCACTTCTTTAGCGTCATCTTTAAAGCGCTTGAGGGAATCGATCTTGCCTTCATGAACGACAATGCCGTCACGGATCAAGCGAGCTTCTGCGTTACGCGTAATTTTACCGGATGTCACCATACATCCTGCAATCGTACCCACTTTGCTCACTTTAAAGGTGTTGCGGACTTCCGCATGACCGATCACGGATTCTTTATACTCCGGATCGAGCATCCCCTTCATAGCTTGCTCAATTTCCTCGATTACATTATATATTACACGGTGCAGACGGATATCAACCTTCTCCTGCTCGGCGGTTTGCTTCGCTTGAACGTCAGGACGAACGTTAAACCCGATTACGATCGCGTTGGAGGCAGCTGCCAAAATAATATCGGATTCGGTGATGGCACCGGCACCGCTATGAATAATCTTGACGCGCACGCCTTCCACTTCGATTTTGTTCAAGGAGCCTTTCAGCGCCTCGACGGAACCTTGCACGTCACCTTTGATAATCACGTTAAGATCCTTGATCTCGCCGTCTTTAATGTGCTGGAAGAGATCATCCAGCGTCACCCGCGTATTCGTGTTCAATTCGGACTGACGATGGGTAATCGCACGCTTATCCGCGATATTACGCGCTTTACGCTCATCCTCGAACACCATGAACGGATCGCCGGCGCCCGGAACTTCAGTCAAACCGGTAATTTCGACCGGCGTAGATGGTCCGGCTTCTTTTAAACGACGGCCTTTATCGTTCACCATGGCGCGAATACGTCCAAAGCAGTTGCCGGCTACGAAGGCGTCGCCCACTTTTAACGTACCATGCTGAACGAGGATGCGTGCTACCGGGCCTCTACCTTTATCCAGCTCAGCCTCAATCACGGTACCGCGAGCACGCTTGTCAGGGTTGGCTTTGTATTCGTTCACTTCGGCTACCAGAAGGATCATTTCAAGCAGGTCTTCCAGACCCATCCGCTGTTTCGCCGAAACGTTTACGAAGATGGTGTCTCCGCCCCACTCTTCAGGCACTAACTCGTATTCCGTCAATTCTTGTTTCACTTTATCCGGATTTGCCTCCGGTTTATCGATTTTGTTTACGGCAACGATGATTGGCAAGCCTGCTGCTTTTGCATGGTTAATGGCTTCCACGGTCTGAGGCATCACGCCGTCGTCGGCCGCGACCACGATGATTGTCATATCCGTTACTTGCGCACCACGGGCACGCATGGCCGTGAACGCTTCGTGGCCCGGTGTATCGAGGAACGTGATCTTCTTGTTGTTGATCTCGACTTGGTAAGCACCGATATGCTGGGTAATACCGCCAGCTTCCCCGCCCGTTACGTTCGTGGAACGGATCGCATCCAGCAGCGTCGTTTTACCGTGGTCAACGTGTCCCATAATGGTAACGACCGGCGGACGCTCTTTCAGTTCTTCCGGAGCATCGTTTTCTTCTACGGTCTCAAAACGATCTTCTTCAACCGGGATTTTCACTTCGACTTCTACACCAAACTCGCCAGCGAGCAGCAGAATCGTATCGATATCCAGCTCCTGGTTGATGGTGGCCATCACGCCGAGGAAAATCAGCTTCTTGATGACTTCGGAAGCGTCCTTATGAAGCAGCTTCGCCGTTTCACCGACGGTCATGTTGCCACGGACGATAATTTTCTTCGGCGTGTTGTCGATTTTCTCACGAGGCGGCTGCTGGTTATGTTGATTCCGGCCGCGGTTGTTCTTGCCGCCGCGATTGTTGCCACGGAATCCTCCTTGACGATTGTTGTCATCAAAACGTTTGGAATCTTGACGATTGTTATTGTTGCTTCGGGAACCGCGGTTTTGCCCATTATTGTTGTTGGAGCCTGAAAAACCGCCTCCGGTTCCGCCCTGTTTGTTCTGAGGACGTGATCCGCCTTGGGTGTTACTACCTTGCGGACGCGATCCGCCCTGATTATTGCCTTGCGGACGCCCGCCGCCTTGACCTCCGCCTTGTGGACGGGATCCGGTCTGCGTGCTGCCGCCAGGTCTTGCGCCTTGGCTGCGATTATTCTGCTGGCTTCCTTGTGCGGAGCCAGATTGGTTTCTTCGGGTATCCTGCCCTCCTTGGGGACGCTGGGAACCTGAAGCATGTTGTGTGTTTGAATTCGTTCTACTATTCATACCTACCTGCTTTTCCTGTTGTTTTTTGGGCTGGCTTTGACCTTGTTGTCCTGATACTCGTTGTCCTGAATGACGCGAACCGTCCTGCCCATTACGGTTGCCGTCTGCACTCACGTTAGTGGAAGTGCCTTCTGTTTTAGCATTGGATACGGATGCGGCTGCACTCGCTCCGGAACCCGAAGGTTTGCGGCTCTCGGTTCGGGGAGCTTCGCCACTGTCCCGCTTGGCTGCCGCATTCGATTTGATATCTTTGAAGAACTGCTCTACCTTGGACACCGTATCGTTTTCCATTACGCTCATGTGGTTATTGACCGGAACGTTCAAACGCTTAAGTATCGTGATAATTTCTTTACTGCTCATGTTCAACGATTTAGCATATTCGTACACTCGAAGTTTATTGTCTTTGTTTTCCTGTTTACTCAATATACTCCACCTCCGACATTGTCTCCATTTTCTTGGAGATCATTTCTGCGAATCCTTGATCCGTAACTGCCAGCACAACCCGCTCGGGTTTACCTACACTTGTGCCCAGACTTTCCCGGTCAAATCCGATTACCAGAGGGATATTGTAAGAACCGCATTTGTCGCGGAACTTCTTTGTTGTATTATCTGAGGCGTCACCCGCCAGAATAACCAATTTTGCTTCAGAAGACCGGATGGCTTTGAGCACGATCTCATCTCCGGTAACCACCTTGCCTGCCCTCATGGCCAGGCCGAGCTGAGAAAGCGCCCTATTCATCATCGGCAGCACTCTCTTTTGCAGCCAGGAATTCATCCTCAACCTTGATGAAATCCTGTGCCAACTGTTCGTAGATCTCAGGCTTCACATGTTGTTTCAACGCTCGATCCAGTGCTTTATTTTTGTGTGCCAGCTTGAAGCAGGAAACCTTGCCGCATAGATACGCTCCCCGTCCCGACTTTTTGCCGGTGAGATCGATCAGGACAGCGTCATCGGGAGTCCTGACAATCCGGATGAGCTCTTTCTTCGGCATCATTTCCTGACACGCCACACATTTACGCAGCGGTATCTTTCTCTGTTTCAAGACGACAACCCCCCGTCATTTGGAATTAATCGACAGAGACGGAATCCTGGTGCATTTCACCTGATTGGGACTTCGGTCTGCCAAATTCCTGCTCCGCCTGACTTTCGCTCTTAATATCAATCTTCCAGCCGGTCAGCTTCGCCGCGAGACGAGCATTCTGGCCTTTGATCCCTATCGCCAGCGAGAGTTGGTAATCCGGAACGATTACGCGCGCCATCTTCTCATCTTCAAACACTTGAACTTCAAGCACTTTGGATGGGCTCAGCGCATTGGCCACGTATTCTTCGACCTGGTCGGAATAACGCACGATGTCGATTTTTTCGCCGCGAAGCTCATTGACGATCGTTTGTACGCGCAATCCCTTAGGCCCTACGCAAGAGCCGACCGGATCGACTTCATCGTTGCGGGAATACACCGCAATTTTGGAGCGGAATCCTGCTTCGCGAGCAACCGAGCGAATTTCCACGACGCCGTCGAAAATTTCCGGCACTTCCAGCTCGAACAGCCGCTTCAAAAGGCCCGGATGCGTACGGGACAGCATAATCTGCGGCCCTTTGGTTGTGTTCTCAACCTTCGTAATGTACGCTTTGATCCGGTCGCCGTGCTTGAACTTCTCGTTAGGCATAAGCTCGGTAAGCGGAAGCGCCGCTTCGATCTTGCCAAGGTCGATATAGATGTTGCGCAAATCCTGACGCTGCAGCGTCCCCGTAACGATATCGTCTTCCTTGTCAATAAAAGCGCTGTAGATCAGGCCGCGTTCGGCTTCTCTAATGCGCTGGGTAACAACCTGCTTTGCCGTTTGAGCTGCGATCCGTCCGAAATCACGCGGCGTAACCTCGATTTCCGCTATATCTTCGATCTGAAAATGCGGATTGATCTCGCGTGCGGCATGCAGCGAAATTTCAGTCCGCGGATCCAGAACCTCGTCCACGATCAGCTTCCGTGCGAACACCTTGATAACACCCGTGTTGCGATTCATGTCTACCCGTACATTTTGCGCCGTGTTGAAATTGCGTTTGTAACTTGAGATCAGTGCCGCTTCAATGGCTTCAAACAGCACATCCTTGCTGATGCCCTTCTCTCTTTCCAACTCATTCATCGCTTCAATAAAATCCATACTCATTGAAAATCGGTTCCCCCTTTCAAAACTTCCGTTTAAAAAATGATGGCCAATCTGGCACTGGCTACTTTTGCATATGGAATCACGTGCTGCTTCTTCGCCGTCTGAATGACAAGCTCCTCGTTATCAAAGGTTTCCAGCTTGCCTTCGAACTCCTTCAACCCGTTAATCGGCTCGTATACCGTAACAAACACGTTCTTGCCGACTGACTTCGCAACATCCTCTTTTTTCTTCAGGGGACGTTCCGCGCCAGGTGAAGAGACTTCAAGAAAATAAGCCGTCGGAATCGGATCGTTCTCGTCCAGCTTCTGGCTCAGGTATTCACTGATTAAACCGCAATCGTCGATGTCAATGCCGCCGTCTTTATCAACAAACACGCGCAAGAACCAGTTGCTTCCTTCCTTAACGTATTCCACATCTACCAGTTCAAAGCCGTGTTCGTCCAAATACGGCTGCACCATTTCTTCCACAGTCGTTTTAATCTTTGATGTGCTCAAAGAACATAACCTCCAAGTTGATTTCCTATATACCAAAGAGTAAAGAGTGGGTTGCCCCACTCTTTACACAACGGTTTTATCTCCATGATTACCAAAAAAATTATAACATAGTCTGGTAATAGTGACAAGTATGACTCCTTGACTGTCAAGGCGTCACGGCCATGAAAGAATGACAAGAATCAGAACAATGACAACTGGTTGCTCTCCGGCAGACCGCGGAAGCATCCCATTTGGGTCAACAGCTCCACGGCGGTTTTGCTTGCCTTCGATTTTTGCTGAAAGTCCTCGATGGAGAGGAATTCTCCGAATTCACGCGCGGCGGCAATGTTGCGGGCGGCGTTATCGCCGATTCCCGCAAGCGCAGAGAACGGCGGAATGAGCGAGTCGCCATCCACCTTGAATCTCAAGGCGTCGGATTGATACAAATCGATGTTCTTGAATGAGAAGCCCCTTGCCGTCATTTCCAGCGCCATCTCCAGAATCGGCAGCATGCCTTTTTCCTTCGGGCTCGCTCCGAAGCCGAGCTGCTCGATCTCTTCAATCCGGCGATAGATCGCCTCATAACCCTGACAGCATAATTCGATATCAAAATCCTCGGCGCGTACCGAGAAGTAGGTTGCGTAGTATTCAATCGGATAATACAGCTTGAAGTAAGCCGTGCGCACCGCTGAAATAACATATGCGGCGGCGTGGGCTTTCGGGAACATGTACTGGATTTTGAGACAGGAATCAATGTACCACTGCGGCACTTTGCATTTCTTCATCTCGTCGATCCATTCCTGGGACAACCCTCGGCCTTTACGCACGCTTTCCGTAATCTTAAATGCGAGGCTCGCGTCCATGCCGGCCTTGTAAATCAGGAACAGCATGATGTCATCGCGGCAACCAATAACGGTTTTGATGTTGCAGGTTCCATTCTTGATGAGCTCTTGAGCGTTGCCGAGCCATACGCCGGTTCCGTGTGAAAGTCCCGAGATTTGCAAAAGGTCAGCAAAACTCGACGGCTGTGACTCCACCAGCATCTGACGTACGAATTTGGTCCCCATCTCCGGCACGCCGAAGGTGGCCACCGGCGAGCGTATTTGCTCCGGCTTCACGCCCAGCGCTTCCGTTGAGTTGAACATGCTCATTACTTTCGGATCATTCATCGGGATGGTTGTTGGGTCCACCCCGGTCAAATCCTGGAGCATTCTCATCATCGTCGGATCATCGTGTCCGAGAATATCCAGCTTGAGCAGATTCGCTTCAAAGGCATGATAATCGAAATGCGTCGTTTTCCACTCCGCGTTGACATCATCGGCAGGGTACTGCACAGGCGTTATCTCTTCAACCTCGATGTAGTCCGGCACAACGACAATACCGCCGGGATGCTGGCCCGTGCTGCGCTTGACGCCGGTACAGCCTGACGCCAGCCGGTTTAATTCCGCGCCCCGCCAGCGCTTGTTGTTGTGCTCCTCGTATTTCTTGGCAAAGCCGAACGCCGTCTTCTCCGCCACGGTGCCAATGGTGCCGGCACGGAATACGTTCTTCTCGCCGAACATCTCCTTGGTGAAATTATGGGCATGCGGTTGATATTCGCCGGAGAAGTTCAAATCGATATCGGGAACCTTATCCCCTTTGAAGCCCAGGAAGGTTTCGAACGGGATATCCTGTCCCTCGCCCTTCATCATGTTTCCGCATTCCGGACAAGCCTTGTCCGGCAAGTCGAATCCGCTCGGCACGCTGCCGTCCAGGAACCATTCGCTGTGCTTGCAGTCGCTGTTCAAGCAAATGTAATGCGCTGGCAGCGGGTTAACCTCGGATATACCGAGGAACGTCGCAACGACAGAGGAGCCAACGGAACCCCGGGAACCAACCAAATAGCCGTCCCGGTTCGATTTCTTCACCAGCTTCTCGGAAATCAGATAGTTCGCGGAGAAGCCGTATCTAATAATCGGCTCCAGCTCTTTCTCCAACCGGGCCACAACGACCTCGGGCAGGTTCTCCCCATAGATCGACTTGGCCGTGTCGTAGCAGGTGTTGCGGATTTCTTCGTCGGCCCCCTCCAGGATCGGCGTAAACAGCTTATCCGGGAACAGCTCCAAATCTTCAAAACGGTCGGCCAATTCGCTTGTGTTCGTCACCACGACTTCATAGCATTTGTCCTGACCTAAAAACTCGAACTCTTGCAGCATCTCTTCCGTAGTCCGAAAATGCGCGTCCGGCTTGCGCATATCTTTGAGCGGGCTGAAGCCGGTAATGCCATGGATGGTGATGTCCCGGAACAGCTTGTCCCGCGGTTCCAGATAGTGCACATTCCCTGTAGCGATGACCGGCTTGTTCAGCTTCTCGCCGATGCGCACGACTTTGGAAATCGCGGTTTTGATCTCTTCGGGGCTGCCTACCAGGCCTTTGTCCACCAAATGCATATACATCGTCAACGGCTGGATTTCCAGAACGTCGTAAAAGCCTGCAATCTCTTCGGCTTCCTCCTCCGTCTTGTTCAGCACCGTTTCGAAGAACTCCCCTTTTTCGCAGCCGGACAGCACCAGCAGCCCGTCCCGCATCTCTTGGAGCTTGGATTTCGGGATGCAGGGCACCCGCTTGAAATATTCGGTATGCGACATGGAGACCAATTTGTACAGATTCTTCTTGCCCGTCATGTTCAAAGCGTAAATCCCGCAATGGAACGGACGGGTATTGGACAGGTCCATGCCCACGTAATCATTAAGACGGTCCAGCATCTTCACGCCTTTGGTTTTGTCTACGTCGCTGAGGAGCCCGTTCAGGATTCCCGCTAGCGCAATCGTATCGTCGATCGCGCGGTGATGGCTTTCCAGCAGCACCTTGTACTTATCCGCCAATGTGTTAAGGCGGTGATTCTTAAGTCCCGGATGCACCAGTCGGGCCAGCTCCAGCGTATCCAAATACGGATTCTCCAGCGTGTCCATGCCTGCATTCTTGAGTGCTGCCTGAATGAACCCCATGTCAAACCGCGCGTTATGAGCCACAAGTACGGCATCCCCAACGAATTCAACAAACTCTTTCAATACCGGCTCCAATTCAGGAGCATCCTTAACCATATCGTCATTGATATTGGTCAATTGCTGGATATGATATGGAATTCGCTCATGCGGGTTAACGAAGGTTGCGTATCGATCAATCTCCTTGCCATCGTTCATCTTCACGGCAGCAAGCTCGATGATTTTGTTTGCGGTAATGGACAGACCTGTGGTTTCAATATCGAATACCACATAAGTGGCACTGCTGAGTTCAATCGGCTGTGCCTGTTCCACGATGTTGACGGCATCATTCACGACATTGGCCTCGATGCCGTACATCATTTTGATTCCGTGTTTCTTGGCGTTCTTGGCTGCGTCAGGATAACACTGCACGCCGCCGTGATCACTTACGGCAATCGCTTTATGTCCCCAGGCGGCCGCGGTTTTGATGTACCGGTCGATCGGCGTGACCGCGTCCATCGTGCTCATGGTCGTATGGAGATGGAATTCCACCCGCTTCTCGGCGGCGTTATCCTTGCGGGAAGGGGGCGCCTTGACTTCATTGAGGTCGGACGGGATCATGACCAGCTCCGGCACCTGCATAAACCGGTCATATTCCACGCGTCCGCGTGCCTTCACCCATTTGCCGTTCTCAAGAAGGCTCAGGACCTTCAAGTCATCCTTCGTTTTGCCAAACATCTTCATCTGCAAGGAATCGCTGAAATCGGTTAAGTTGAAGGTAAACAGCGTGCTGCCGTTTCGGAGCTCCTTGCGGTCCAACCCGAAAATGGTACCTTGGATCGTAATTTTCTTCTCTTCGTCCTGGATCTCCTGGATCGAAACCGGCTGATCCTTGATATCATATCCGACCTGCAGCCGAACGTCGCCTTCTTCCTCGTCCTCGGCATCCAGCTCCGCTTCCATGCTGCTCATGATCTGTTCGATAACCTCGCGCTCTTCCTCGCGCTTTCTCTGCTCGAACTCCTCGTAAGCGGCCTGGCCGTTATCGCCGACCTGCATCTTGACGCGCAGTGTCAGATCGAAGTACTGCCCGAAGAAGCGGGTAATGGCGGCATCGATCTGTTTCTTGCGGGCAAGTTCAAGCGACATGCCATCCGACATGGAGAGAAGGACCTGCCCGTCTTCCACCTCGTGTTTCGCCCTTGTCATCCAGCCATTGACCGATGGAATCTCCCGATGTGCCCACTCCAGAAACAGGCCCCAATACTCCTGCACGATATCGGCCTCCGGAACGCCGCTTCCATACCGGAACACAAATTTGATCTTTGCGATATGTCCCATCTTCTCCTGAATCCTCAGGCAAAATGTGCGATAAACTTCAGCCGGGACCAAGGTCTCCTTCTGAACGGTTATCCTCCAGTCCTTGCTGTTCCTGCTGGTCTCTACTTGTTCAATCACACCGTCTAAAAAATAGGGTTCCACCAGATTGGCCGGAACTTCTCCCTGCTTGATCAGCAGTTCAAATCGCTTCCTTTTATCTTCAGTCGTGCCCATGGTTCCCTCCCCCTGCATAACATAAAGCTGTAAGAAAAACTTCTATCGACGTACGTCCACGGAAGACAGACCGCGTTTAGTGGATAAAAAACAGAATAAAGCTTCCGCCGGCAGCACTCCATCGTCCTGCCCCGAGAAAGAGAGCGTCCGTCATACTGCCATCCGGAAGCTTACTCCAGATGATGAATCCCCGGTGCGGACGAAAAATTGCCTTCGTCATGCAAGCCGGAAAGTCATAATATCGAATTCCTAGTACGCTCTCGCGAACAGCACCGTATGTTTCGCATCCTCGCCGCATACGAGGCACTTGGTTTTGTTCTCGGCCGGTTCAAACGGAATGTTTCTGCTCGTCGCACCGGTTTCTTGCTTCACGGTGTCTTCGCAAGCTTCCGAACCGCACCATCCTGCCAAGGTAAACCCGCGCTTGTCCTCCATGCTGTCCTTCATTTCGTCCAGCGTCTCCACCGAATAGAAATGATCCTCGCGGAACTGCTTCGCACGATCGAACATTTCCTGATGCACCTGTTCCAACATGCTCTGCACTTCCTGAATCAGGTTGGCCTGCTCCACAACCTTCTTCTCGCCCGTAATGCGGGAAACGAGCACGCAGACGCCATTCTCCATATCACGAGGCCCGATCTCCAGACGAACCGGAACGCCGCGCATTTCGTACTCATTGAATTTCCAGCCTGGACGCACATCCGGATTGTCGTCCACCCGTACGCGGATCCCGGCCGATTTCAGTTCACGGAACAGCTCGTCCGTACGGCCCACGATGGCGTCTCTCGTCTTCGGAGGCCCGATTGGAATCATGATCACTTGAGTCGGCGCAACTTTTGGAGGAAGCACCAATCCGCGGTCGTCCCCATGGACCATGATCAAGGAACCGATAAGACGCGTGCTGACGCCCCAGGAAGTCGTATGTGCGTATTCCAGCGTATTTTCACGGTTCAAATATTGAATGTCGAAGGCTTGCGAGAAGTTGGTCCCCATGTAGTGTGATGTGCCTGCTTGTACAGCCCGACCGTCTTTCATCATCGCTTCGATGGAGAACGTGTCCACGGCACCCGCGAATTTCTCCGAAGGCGTCTTCTGCCCCTTGATCACCGGAATCGCGAGATAGTCCTCGACGAATTGCTGATAGATATCGAGCATTTGCATGGTTTCCCCTCTTGCTTCCGCTTCCGTTTCATGAGCGGTATGACCCTCTTGCCATAAAAACTCGCTGGTGCGGAGGAAAGGCAGCGTGCGTTTCTCCCAGCGCACCACGTTGGCCCACTGATTGATCAGCACAGGAAGATCACGATAGGATTGAATCCATTTCGAGTACATGTGCCCGAACATCGTTTCGGAAGTCGGACGAATGGCCAGACGCTCTTCAAGCTTCTCGCCCGCCGCTTCGGTCACCCATGGCAGCTCAGGATTGAAACCTTCCACATGCTCCTTCTCTTTCTGGAAAAAGCTCTCCGGAATGAACAACGGGAAATAAGCGTTCCGATGTCCCGTTGCCTTAAAGCGCCGATCCAGCTCCGCTTGGATATGCTCCCAAATTTCATAACCGTCCGGTTTAAAGACGATGCAGCCCCGGACCGGGGAATAATCCATCAAGTCCGCTTTTTTGATGACATCGATGTACCAGCGCGAGAAATCTTCTCCTTGCGGCGTGATCTCCGTCACGAATTGTTTATCCTTCGATTCCTTAGACATATAAATCGTGTTCCTCCCATTAATAAAACGAATGGTCTAAGCCGTTCATTCAGGCGGCTTGACTGGACGTTATTGGCGATATGTGTGAACGGGCCGCGGCTGTAAAGCCCGCCCTGTATTATAGCAACTCCATGCTGGATATCGTTATGCGCGAAACTCCGCTAACAATAGAAAAAGGTACGGCTTTCGTCGCGGCTGGCGCACCGAGCCGTACCTTAAGGTCTATCCGTTGATCAAACGCAAAATATCGTTATAGGTGACGGCGATCATTAACAGGAACAGCATCGCAAACCCGATAAAGTGAACCATGCCTTCCCTGTTCGGATCAACCGGCTTGCCCCGTAATGCCTCGATCCCCAAGAATACGAGCCGGCTTCCATCCAGCGCCGGAATCGGCAGCAGGTTGAATATGCCCAGGTACAAGCTTAGAATGGCCGCCCAATAGGTTAGCTGTTCGATACCCTGTTTGGCGATTTGACCCGTCACCTCAAAGGTGCGCACAGGACCGCCTAAATCATCCATGGAAAACTTCTGAATCAACTGTCTGAAGCCTTGGAAAATAATATTGGTGGTGTCAACCATCGCCGTCCCGGAGCCGGTAATCGTCTCTCCAAGCCCAGCGGATCGGGTAGGAAGCTCAGGGACGATCCCGACCTTGCCGCCTTCCTGGCCCTCCATGGTCCGAGGCGTCAACGTCAAATCGAAAGACTCCTCTCCGCGACGTACGGTCCATTCCATCGGCTTGTCCTTGGAAGCCGCAATCAATTCGATCATCTTCTGATAATCGGCCCCAATCGCCGTTCCGTTGATGCTCTCGATGATGTCGCCCTCTTTCAGATTGGCTTCGTCTGCTGGCATGCCTTTCGTAATTTCGCCAATCTGTACGTAGGTTGGATTCTCGACCGGTATACCGGCCATCTGAATGTGAAGGGCAAACAGCACGAAGGCCAAAATAAAGTTCATGACAGGACCGGCAAATATCGCTAGCGCTCTTTGGCCGACGGTCTTGCTGCCGAACTGGCGGTCTCTCGGTGCGATCTGCGTCTCGACACCTTTAGCTACCGTTAATGCTTGCGGATGGATCTCGTATTGCTGAAATTCACCATCCACATCTAGCCTCACCGACAAACGGTCCACCATGTCGATAAACTGGACTTCGCCGCGAATGACATTTTTACGGTTGTCGAGTTGATCCAGATAAATCTTTTTCACTTGATTCTCTGCATTCACTCGAACCGCAATCGTCTGACCGGGCTGAATCTCGACAAGTTCCGGATCTTCTCCGGCCATGCGGGCATATCCGCCGAACGGGAGAAGACGAAGCGTGAACTGCGTTTCATGGCGTTTATATGAGAACAGCTTAGGACCAAATCCAATCGCGAACTCGCGCACCAAGATTCCGGCACGCCGGGCAAAATAATAGTGACCCCATTCGTGCACGGTAACGATCACAAAAAACATGAGCACCGTTAAAAAAACGACCCGAACCATTTCCAATTCTTTACATCCCCCTTTTCCTCTGAGAACGCAGTATGTCCCTATAGATTATCATTATTCTCCTGTCGTCCACAAGAGAATCACAAGCTGTCCGCTTTTTTTCAAGGGAGATTTCAAAAACACTTCAAAACTTATAGTCGGGAAGCTGTTTCACGTGCAATCCGATCATTCTCTTCAATCGTCTCCAGCGCCGGTTCCGGCACGTTATGGTGACTATGCAGAACTTCCTCGATAATCTCTTCGATTCGCAGAAAAGAGATTTCGCCGCGGAGAAAGCGGGCGACCGCGATTTCATTGGCCGCATTGAATACCGTTGGCGCTGTACCACCCATTTTACCACATTCATAAGCGAGCCTTAAACAAGGAAAACGCTCAAGGTCCATTTCCCGGAAATGCAGCTTTCCTGCATCTGCCAAGGAGAGCCTTGGTGCAGGCGAAGACCACCGCTCGGGATAAGTCAGCGCATATTGAATTGGCACCCGCATGTCCGGGTTGCCGAGCTGCGCGATAATGCTGGAATCGCGGAACTCCACAAAAGAATGGATGATGCTTTCCGGGTGGAGAAGCACGGAAATGTTGTCGTACGGTATGCCGTACAACCAATGCGCTTCAATGACCTCAAGCCCTTTATTGACCATGGTCGCGGAATCGATCGTGATTTTGGCGCCCATCGACCAGTTTGGATGCTTAAGCGCATCCTCCACCGTAACGTTGACCAGCTGATCGCGGGTGTAATCCCGGAACGACCCGCCGGAAGCCGTCAGCGTAATCCGTTCGATATCTTCATGCCGTTCTCCGTTCAAGCATTGGAATATGGCGGAATGCTCGCTGTCGATCGGCAAGAGCTTTACCCCTTTTGAAGCGGCTTGAGCGGTAACCAGGTGACCTGCGGTAACCAATGTTTCCTTGTTGGCAAGCCCGATCGTCTTCCCCTCGTTAATGGCCGCAAGCGTGGAAGAAAGGCCCAAACTTCCAACGACCGCAGTAACGACCAGCTCGGCGTCTGTCGCTGCCGCAATCTCAATCAGGCCTTCATGGCCATGGAACACTTCGGTTCCGGCAGGAAGATCATGCCTTAAACTGTCAGCAAGCTCTTTCGTCGCAACGGACACTTTTCGCGGAGAAAACTCCTGAACCTGCTGAAGCAGCAATTCCTTATTGCTCCCTGCAGCCAAGCCTTCAATCTGAAATTGTTCCCGGTGCTTCCTCACCACATCCAAGGTTTGCGTGCCAATGGAGCCCGTGGAGCCGAGTACGCTGATCTTCTTCATGCTCATCTTTCCTTTCATCAGTAAGGCAGGAGACTCAATATATGTACAAACGGAAATACGACGATCCAACTGTCGCATCGATCCAGAATTCCTCCATGTCCCGGCAGCAGCTTGCCTGAATCCTTGATGTCATACACCCGTTTATAGGCGGATTGCACCAAGTCGCCGAGCTGGCCGATAACGGCGCAGGAAAGCCCAATCAGAACCGCATGTCCAGCCGTCAGGATTCCATCTGAAAAGAATGAAAAGAGCAGCGACGTGAATGCGGCGATGATCACACCGCCAAGCGCTCCCTCCACCGTTTTATTCGGGCTAATGGAAGGCCATAATTTATGGCGCCCCATGGCACGGCCGACAAAATACGCTCCCGCATCGCTTGCCCAGATCGAGGCCAGCAGCAAAAAAGTCCAAAATACGCCATGCCCGTCCGGAGCATGCCGGGATTCGGCTATGAAGGAAAATCCGATGCCGATATAGGCCGATGCCAAAAACAATAAAGAGATCCGCTTGATATCTATCGTATTTTTCGTGGTCACCGTCGCCAGCAAAAATAAGAGCAGCAGGAGCCAAAGCACATGTTCCCATGGAATCGGAAGATTCAGATTAAGCGGACCCCATGGAAATACAAGCAGCAGCACCCCCGCATACCCGATCCATGCCGTTCCCCCGAACGGTGCCGTATGGGTCATGCGCACAAACTCGTAGTAACCGACTAGCGCCATCGCCAGAATAAGAAGATGGTACCACAGACCGCCTATGAAACATAATCCTAAAAAGACCGCTCCCGCTATAATTCCGGTAATCAATCGCTGTTTCAAAACGTTCCATCCTCCATCGGCTACGACAGTCCACCGTAGCGCCTAGTTCTTTGTTGATAATCGGCTACGGCCTCCACCAAATGGTCTTTGGTGAACTCCGGCCAATAGGCATCCGTAAACCATAACTCGCTGTACGCGAGCTGCCACAACATAAAATTGCTCAGCCGCAGTTCGCCGCTTGTGCGGATCAGTAAATCCGGATCCGGCAATTCGCCTGTGAGGAGCCGCTGGCCAATCAGTTCCTCTGTAATGTCCTCAGGACGGAGAATTCCGTCTCGCACTTCCCGTCCGAGCGCCTTGACACTTTCGGTGATCTCTTTCCGGCTGCCGTAATTGAGCGCAAAGTTAAGCACAAGCCCGTCATTGCCGGCAGTTTTCGCAACAGCTTCTTCCATCGCAGACACGGTATGGGACGGAAGGTCTTCCGGATGCCCCATCATGCGGACCTGGACATTTTTCTCGATCAGCTCTTCCAGCTCAATAGCCAGAAACTCCTGCGGAAGCTTCATAAGAAAATCGACCTCATCCTTCGGACGCGTCCAGTTTTCCGTAGAGAAAGCATACATCGTCAATATTTTGATTCCCAACTCATCGGCGGCTATGGCAGCTCTTTTGACAGCCTTCATGCCATTCTGATGGCCAACGATCCGCGGCATGCCGCGCCGTTTCGCCCAACGCCCGTTGCCATCCATGATGATGGCAACATGATGCGGGATGTTGTCCGGAGAGAGCTGATGCGTCTGCTGACTGTCCTCCTGATTCAACCACGATCGAACCCGTTTGATCATTCCATTTCCTCCAGGCATCTTTCTGCAAAAAAAGAGACAAACCCCACCATTGACAGGAGGGGCCACAAGTCTCTTATACTTCCATAATCTCTTTTTCTTTAGCAACGAGGACTTTGTCGACTTCTGCGATAAATTTATCCGTCGCTTTTTGGATATCTTCCTGATGTCTCCGGGACTCGTCCTCGGAAATATCCGTTTTCTCCAATTTTTTGATGTCGTCGTTGGCATCACGGCGAATGTTGCGGATGGCCACTTTCGCTTCCTCGCCGAATTTCTTCGTCATTTTCACCAGTTCGGTTCTGCGTTCTTCCGTCAATGCAGGTACGACGAGACGAATTTGATTACCATCGTTCGCCGGTGTCAATCCGATATCCGATTTCATGATCGCTTTCTCGATATCCGCCAAAGACGACTTGTCCCAAGGCTGAATCATGAGCGTTCTGGAATCCGGCGTGCTGATGTTAGCCAGCTGATTCAGCGGAGTTTGCGCTCCGTAGTATTCCACCGTGATCCGGTCGAGAAGCGCCGGCGCTGCCCGCCCTGCGCGCAGAGTTGCCAAGTCACGTTTCAAAGACAAGATCGCTTTTTCCATGCGTTCTTCTGCATTCTTTTTCACCGATTGCGGCATTAGTCTACACTCCCTTTAACGATCGTTCCGATTTTCTCGCCCAGAACGACGCGTTTGATATTACCTTGCTCCGTAATAGCGAAGACGATGAGCGGGATGTTGTTGTCCATACATAACGATGAAGCTGTAGAGTCCATTACCCCAAGGTTTTTGTTCAATACGTCTAGATACGTCAGCTGCTCGTACTTCTCGGCAGTTTCATCCTTAAATGGATCAGCGGAGTACACTCCGTCCACCTTGTTCTTCGCCATAAGAATCACTTCTGCTTCGATTTCCGCGGCGCGAAGCGCTGCAGTCGTGTCGGTGGAGAAGTATGGGTTCCCAGTTCCTGCCGCAAAAATAACGACACGGCCCTTTTCCAAATGCCGAATGGCTCTGCGGCGAATATACGGCTCTGCAATTTGCTGCATGGAGATCGAGGTTTGCACCCGGGTCGGCACATCGATCTGCTCCAGAGCATCCTGAAGGGCCAAAGAGTTCATCACCGTTGCGAGCATTCCCATATAGTCCGCTGTCGCACGGTCAATTCCGTTCGCGCTGCCGGCGATACCGCGCCAGATGTTGCCGCCGCCGCATACGATCGCGACCTCCACACCAAGCTCGACAACCTCGCGAACCTGCTCAGCGATCGATGAGATCGTCTCAGCATCAATACCATATCCATTCTGCCCTGAAAGGGATTCCCCACTGACTTTCAATATCACTCGTTTATATACAGGCTGTTCCAAATGATAACCCTCCACTTTAAGACGGCGCCTTAAGTATACGACGCCCGTTTGAAAAACGACAGACAGACACACCGGCACTGCTTGACGGTTTATAAAAATCGGGTAAAAACATCCGTCTCAAGTAGAAACTTCTGGTCGTCTAATCAAGACCTAAGTCCATTCTTTCTTGTGAGATAAGGGTAGCCTTTACTCCGAATTTATAACAATCTTATCTCTCTTTTGCCTTTATATCTCTTAAAAAAGAAGGAACACAGGTGTGTTCCACTCTTTTCTATAACTTATATTAGCCTATCCGGCTTATTTATTCACCTGAGCCATAACTTCTTCAACGAAGTTGTCTTGTTTTTTCTCCAAGCCTTCGCCCAATTCGAAACGGGCAAAACGACGAATGGAGATGTTCTCGCCGATTGTGCTGATTTTTTCGTTAAGCAGCGTGCTGATCGTTTTGTCAGGATCCTTGATGAAAGGCTGCTCGAGCAAGCAATACTCTTCATAGTATTTGTTGATGCGGCCTTCAACCATTTTCTCAACGATTTTTTCAGGCTTGCCTTCGTTCAGGGCTTGGTTTTTCAAAATTTCTTTTTCTTTCTCAAGCTCGTCACTAGGTACTTCTTCACGACGAACGTATTTAGGGTTTGCAGCAGCAATATGCATTGCGATATCGCGAGCAAATTCTTTAAATTGATCCGTTTTGCCTACGAAGTCTGTTTCACAGTTGATTTCCACGAGAACGCCGATGCGTCCGCCACCGTGAATGTAAGACTCGACAACGCCTTCTGTTGCGACGCGTCCAGCTTTGTTAGCCGCTGCGGACAAGCCTTTCTCGCGAAGCACCGCGATCGCTTTTTCGACATCACCATTTGTTTCGTCGAGCGCTTTTTTGCAATCGAGCATGCCCGCGCCTGTTCTTTCGCGAAGTTCTTTTACCGCACTAGCTGTTACTGCCATTAGTATTCCCTCCAAATTGGTATGATCAAGTTTGGCGTTCGGATCTGGAAGCAGCCGTCCTTCGACGAGCTCTCCATGAAATCCGGACCGCTTAAGTATTTGTTTCCCTTGCCCTGCCGGAAGCCTGTCGCTCGTAGCGCAATCCGGCCTGACATCTTAAAAAAAGGGCAGTGAGAGGTTATACACCTACCAACCACCCTTTTCATTTAATTCATGGTTTATACGTTTAATCCCGATTAAGCTGTTGTTTCTTCGCCTTGGTGAGCTTCAACAACGGCATCGGCCATTTTACCAGTCAACAATTTAACAGCGCGGATCGCGTCATCGTTACCTGGAATTACATAGTCGATTTCATCCGGATCGCAGTTCGTATCAACGATACCAACGATTGGGATACCCAATTTGCGAGCTTCCGCAACAGCGATGCGCTCTTTGCGAGGATCGATAACGAACAATGCGCTTGGAAGGCCCTTCATGTTCTTGATACCGCCCAGGAATTTCTCAAGACGATCTTTCTCTTTGCGGAGAAGGATGACTTCTTTCTTAGGCAATACTTGGAACGTGCCGTCTTCTTCCCAAGTTTCGAGCTGCTTCAAGCGGTTGATACGCTTTTGGATCGTTTCGAAGTTAGTCAGAGTTCCGCCGAGCCAACGTTGGTTGATGTAGAACATGCCGCAACGCTCTGCTTCTTCCTTCACGGAATCTTGAGCTTGTTTTTTCGTGCCGACGAACAGGATTGTACCGTTCTCACCAGCTACGCTTTTTACGAAGTTGAATGCTTCTTCAACTTTCTTGACCGTTTTTTGCAGGTCGATAATGTAGATACCGTTTCTTTCAGTGAAGATAAATTTATCCATTTTCGGGTTCCAGCGACGAGTCTGGTGACCGAAGTGAACGCCAGCTTCCAAAAGCTGTTTCATGGAAATTACTGCCATCTTCACGCACCTCCTAAGTTTGGTTTTTGTGTGTCCCTCCGCCAAGATCATTTTCCATTAAGACTCCCATTCCAGGAAGCACCCTCAACGGAATCACTCTGGCGTGTGTTTTAACACCGTCAATTACTATAACATAACCATGGGCAGGTTGCAATGTCTTTTGTGTTCATGACCACCTTAGGCCAATCAGGGGCTTGAAGAGTTACAACAAAGAAAAAACCACTCTCAACCGCAGTGCTAGTTGGAGGGTTTTGTTGTGATCTTCGTGATAATCGAACTGTAGCTCTCGCCGATCGTAAACGAGTATGTACCGCTCAGGATTCTGGTGTTGATTTTATTCTCGGTAGCTTTTTTGATGAATGCCTGTTTGTTGTCAATGACGCCGGCATTCAGAAGGCTGTTTGCTACATCGCTGAGATTGTTTCCGGATGGAATCTTTACTTGAATAGTCGCTTCCGCTTTAGCCGGTGTTTTCGGCTTGGCCGGATTCGTTACCTGGGAAGAAGCTTCCTGTTTCTTCTGCGCGTCCGTTTCAGGCATCTCCGGGCTCTCCGGTTTCTCAGGCGCATCAGGCTTCGTCGCTTCAGGCTTATCGACCTGTTCGGCACCTTCGGACTCGCCGTCTCCCTCGCCCAGCCTCTTCTCTTCCCACTGCTCCGCCGTCATCAGCTCGTCCGTACCATCGACGACCTGCATATTCAAAGCCTCCGCCGCAGCCACCAACTGCTCCTTCGTTAGCTCCTTTGTCTCTGAATCGGTTGCGCCTTGACCGATCCACATCAGCTGGAGCAGCACAGCGGCGATCACAAGACCACTCCCGAGGCCCATCATAAACATTCGGTTCTTGATCACACGGATTCCTCCTGTTTGGCCAACTGGATAATGAGTTGAACTTCGCCTCGCTGAAGTCCCGTGGACTTGGCAATCATATCGATTGATTTGCCTTGTTCATATAAATCAAACAGTTCCGCGTATCTGGATTTGATGGAATGGACCGGAGGGGCATGATCCGCCTCCGATGACGCTGCTGCCGCTCCTGCAGACAAAGAAGCCGCCGCAGCTGCCTGCGCCAGCTTCTCTTCAGCCGTTCGAAGACGCGTTTGCGATTCGGTCATTTTCTGCTCCATGGCCAGCATGCGCTGCCGCAAATCGCTGACCTGCTCCTGATGCGCTTGCTGCTTGGCATCAAGTTCTTTCTTCATTTGACTAACCAGCTCGACCAGCTGCTCGTTCTCGTTCTGGATTTCCGCCATGTATCCTTCAAGCGTGTTCTCGACTTCCTTTACAACCCGCTCGCCGGATACGGTCTCTTCACGGCGTTTCGGCAGCATGAAAGCATACAGCACGGCTGCAATGCCTAGCAGCACGATATATAACCACGGTTTCAAATACCTTAACTCCTTTATGCCTATAAATTATCTAGAGCGAAACATCGAAATTTTTGCCTTTATAAGGGTGCTCCGCCGGCTGTTCCAAAGTCTCGCCTGATTCTGCAGACCCCCGCCCTTGCTGCTGGCCTGAGGACTGGCGGCTTCCGTCATCCCGCACGGCTGTTTCGGCCGTCTCGCTCACTTCCGTGCTTCGCTGGGCTTCGGCTCGGCTGTTCTTGGTCTGCTCACCTGCTAACAGCATCTGTTCGTTCTGCGGCCGCTGCTGGAATTCGTTATGAACCTTGCCCGCTTCATTGGTTCTCGGGACCGCAATTTGCATCTCAACCGATTTTAAACTCAATGGAATCACCTCATGGTATAGGGATCATGTCCACAAGCATGGTTAATGTCTTGCATTCCTACAACAACGGAACCATGGTGATATCTCCTTCATGATAGTAAAAAGAGACCCGCTGCGTGGGATCCTTAACAAATCGGGTGTACCGCCCGATGACGATTTTGGCACCGCCGTAGATCGTCTTTACCACATTCACTTTAGCTTTGCCGGTATCTTCCAACATCTTCTCGATTTCCAGCATGCGTTCCTTGATGTCGGCTTGCTCTGCCATGTTGGATTTTTTGGTCGCATTCAGCTTGATTCGCAGCGCCAGCTTGTCCGGGGACAATTGTCCAGAGGAAGCTAACTGGTTCAAAAGATAAAGCGCTTTATCGGTTTTGTCCATGCTCTCCAACGAAAGCTTCAATTGGGCTCTTAGATCGGCCAGTTCATTTCGCAGCTCGGGAAGAACGCCCACTTCAATGACGGTAGCCGTCGACATGCTGTTTCCGATCGTGCGCGCAACGACCTTTTCCCCGGCTTGCAGAATGCCGCCCACCACGAGCCCTTTCATCCCGTTGCATTCGATATTCTGGACAGCTCGTATATTGGAATGCATGATGCTCTGCGACACGAATACGCTGGCACCCGCAACGACGTTGCCATCCTGAATGAACGAACTTTTGACGTCCTGGCCCGCCTTTACGTAACCCTTGTTATAACCGATGATTCCGCCCGATATATCAATGGATCCTTCCGCTTCCAGCTCGGCACCTTCCACAAAGCCCGTGACTCGAATGTCCCCTGCCGCCTTGATTTTGAACCCGGTCAGCACATTCCCGCGAATGACCACCGTACCGACAAAATCAATATTGCCAATGCTGTAATCCACGTCCCCGTTAATCTCATATACCGGGAACACATTGATTTTGCCTTTTTCGGTTTTGGTGAGCAGTCCGTCAAGCGCGGCGTACATCGCGCTTTTCTCGGCGTTGACTACCACGTTCTTCCCCACCTTGAAATGTGCTTCCTTTCCCGGCTTGCTCGGTATCTCTTCGCCGGTGACCGCAGTTCCAGGCACACCCTTCGTAGGCGGGACTCGGGTAGCCAACAGCTGCCCCTTCTTTACATTATTTAAACGAATCACTTCTTTGAAGTCCACTTTGCCGTCCTCGTCCTCCAGCGGCTTCAGATTCGTTTCATTCCCGAAATCAACGGTAAATTGAATTTTACCGTTCTGTCCGTGCGTCGGTTCCGTCCCCATGGCAATCGGCGTTCTGCTATATTGATATTCCTCCCCATGGTCCGCGATTCGCCGCAAGGTATCATATTGAATGCCATACCGAATCTGATGGCTTCTGAGAAACTGTTCAAGAGCCTCGACGGAGCACGAAAAATCCTTCTCCCACTTGGTAAACTGAATATAGGCGACGACCTTGTCATCCGATAGCGAAACGCTAAAGTACTGATCCAATGCATAATCTACAGACAATCCAGGAACCCCCCTTCATAAATGGCAAGCGTCAATCGTTTTGCATCAGCAAATCCCGATCTTTATCGAGCGCGCCCCGAAGTCTCAAAATCGCTTTGGAATGAAGCTGAGATATTCGTGAAGGTGATAGCGACATCACTTCAGCTATTTCGCTGAGTGATAAATCCTCATAATATAATAAGGAAACTACGGTCCGCTCTTTCGGGGTTAATTTACCGATACCCTTCATCAGGGCTTCTCGCAGATAAAATTCATGGACCTTGTGATCCGGATTCTTCGCTTTCTCATCAACCAGGAGCGACATTCGGGTCTCAGACTCCTCCTCGCGGATCGGATCTTCCAAAGATGTCAATGTCATGACCGCCACTTCCTGCAGCATGTGCCGGAACTCCTTCTCGGTCACGTCAAGATAATCGCTCATCTCGGAATCACTGACGCTGCGTAAATACTTCTGTTCCAACTGCTGATATGCAGTTTCAATCTTCTTCGCCTTCTCACGGACAGAACGCGGTACCCAATCCCCTTGGCGCAGCGAATCCAGAATAGCACCCCGCACCCGCCAAGAGGCGTAGGTTTCGAATTGAAGCCCTCGTTTGTAATCGAACTTCTCGATGGCGTCAATCAGACCCATTACCCCATTGCTGGCCAAATCTCCCTTAGAAACGTTCTTTGGAAGACCAATGGCCAATCGGCTTGAAACATAATCAACGATGTGCAAATGATATTCGATAAGTTTCTTCTTCGCTTCATGGTCCCCATCTTCCTTCCATGCGCTCCATAAATCCGCATGGTTAAGGACGGAAGTTTTACGTTCGTCCAATTGCCTTCACCCTCCTTATTTTTCCGTAAGGTGACGAACGGCCTTGGCCAGTTCTTCAGGATCTTTCGTTGAAACCAGCTTAGGAGGATTCAGCGGTACAAAGTCTCCATTCTCTTTGCTGCTGGATTCGGCATGGATCAAATCCATCAGTTCCCGATCCTCATCAGGCGTGGATAAGTCAAGGACGGTTCCTCGGTCCTGCTCCCGCTGCGAGCCTGCGTCCCCTTTTTCGGCTGCTCGCGGCCCCGTAATGGCAGCAAACATCCAGTTCAGCAAGAACGCCAGAAGAAACCAAATCGCGCATGCAATCAGCGCCCGATACATGCTAGTCATCCACAAATTGTTACGTATGGAGAAAATAAATGTGAACACAAACCCGGCAATTCCGGTAATCAGATAAAAACGGAGTTTTCCCATCATAGCTACAATTCCTTTATGCCCTTTTGTACGCTTCGTATTGTAAACTTACCCGTTGCGCAGTCCAACTCAACGGTTCTCCCGTAATTTCCTCCGGTGTCCTCGGCAATCAGCGTAATTCCCATCTGCTCGAGTCCCGCTTTGCATGACTCCACGTTCCGTGGACCGATGCGCATCGTATCGCCCGAACCCGCAAAAGCAAACATCTGAGCCCCTCCGGCCATTTTGGCTTCCATCCGCGCCGGAGACGCCCCCAAATTCCTCATCTTGTTCAGCAGGATCGGAAGAGCCGTATCAGCGTATTTCGCCAGATTCAGCTGTCCCTCCCTGGCAATCGCCGAGGATGGCAGCATGACATGCGCCATGCCGCCAATCTTCGTGACTGGATCATATAACGTTAGCCCTACGCATGAGCCGAGTCCCGTTGTACGCAATATACCGTTTGGACCTGCGACGTTCAGATCCGCCATGGCTACTTTCACTATTGCTTGTTCTTCAATCATGCTCTAAAGGCACTCCCAAAGCTTCGAATATTTGAGCAAATGATTGTGGATCAGGTATAAGGAAGAATTGGCCTTCCACCTCGTTTTGCCCTTCCAGGAACGTCGTGTTGATTAAGAGGGCATCGTCTCCCATTTCTCCGAACTGCAGCAATCCATAACTTAGGATGGCACCTGCCATATCCATGGCCAAGGCCGGCACGGTGGGGGTCATGGACAGATTGGTGAAGTCAGCGAGCGACGATAAGTACGAGCCTGACAAAATATTTCCGATCTCGCATAAGGCGGACTGCTCCATCTCGGAGAATGGCTCCTCCTCCGATACTTCAATGCCCGCCAGATTCAGCAGAAGGTTCTTCCCCGCTTCCGGACTCATAATAAAGAAGAGATTCCCTGGAGCGCTTCCTTCAACCCGTAAAAATACGGCAAGAACGAGCTGTTCGCTTCCCCCGACGCTTTCGGCAATCTGTTCGAACGGCAGGAGTTGCACCTTAGGAACCGCCATATCAATAGGCTTGTTAAGCAAACGGGAGAGGGCGGTTGCCGCATTGCCCGCTCCGATGTTTCCCACTTCCTTCAAAACATCCATTTTGATTTCTTTGCCATGCTTAAACAGCTCCACCGTCTACTCCTCAAGGCCTTCCAGCTGAATGATCTCACTCTTGTTCAACACTTCGGACAAATTCAGCATGACGAGAAGGCGCTCCTCTCCTACCTTCGCGACTCCGCGAAGATATTTCGCTTTGATTCCGCCGACAACCTCAGGCGGAGAGTCAATGCTGTCCGTATTCAGATCGATCACATCACTTGCCGAATCCACGATAAAGCCAACCTGCATATCATTGACCGCTACGATAATAACCCGTGTTTGATCGGTAGCTTCAACCTCTTCCAGACCGAATCGGCCGCGCAGATTGATCACTGGGATGACGACGCCTCGAAGGTTGATAACCCCTTTTACGAAAGCAAAGGTTTTGGGAACGCGCGTAATGGGCATCATTCTTTCGATGGTTTGAACCTTGTCCACCTCGATGCCGTATTCTTCCTCGCCAAGTCTAAAGACGATAACCTTGATTTCTTCTCCCATGAATAAGTCCTCCTTCAGAATGTGTGGCCTGCCGTGCTTGATAGCAACCCATTATTTGATAAATGCATTTGCGTCGATGATAAGAGCCACTTGTCCATCTCCAAGAATGGTTGCGCCGGATACCCCTTGTATGGCAGGCAGATATTTGCCCAGGTTTTTAATGACGATTTCACTTTGTCCGATAAAATCATCAATGGTGAGCGCAGCCAAACGATCCCCTTTGCGGATCACAACAATCTCCGTTTCCTCTTCCCGCTCCTCATCAAAATCCGGAACTTCAAACAAACGGCTAAGCGAGATCACCGGTATCATCGACTCCCGGAACTGAATCATGCGGCTTCCGTGCACATGTTTGATTTGCCCGCGCTTGATGATGCCCGTTTCAACGATGGAGGATAACGGAATCGCATATTTCTCAGATCCCATCCGGATCAGCATGGCTGCAATGATGGACAGCGTTAATGGAAGCTGAACTGAAAAATTGGTGCCTTTTCCCGGAGTGGAGTAGATCGTGACGTTACCGCCCAAGGCAACAATCTTCGATTTAACGACGTCGAGCCCTACGCCGCGGCCGGATACATCCGAAATTTTCTCGGCGGTGCTGAATCCGGGAGCGAACAGCAGCTGATTCACCTCGTCATCGGTCATGGACGCTGCTTCGGCTTCCGTGACGACGCCTTTGGCCAGCGCATTCTTCAAAATTTTATCGCGGTAGATGCCGCGCCCGTCGTCTTCAATCTCGATGAACACATTGTTGCCGCTATGGAACGCGCGCAGATGCACGGTACCGGTCTCCGGTTTACCGGCTGCTATGCGGTCGGCAACAGGTTCGACCCCATGGTCAGCCGAGTTCCGCAGCAAGTGGACCAGAGGGTCGCCGATCTCGTCGATCACCGTGCGGTCCAGCTCCGTGTCGGCCCCGGTAATAATCAAATCGATCTTCTTGTCCAATGTTTTGGCAAGGTCCCGCACCATCCTAGGAAAACGGTTGAACACCGTATCCACAGGCACCATGCGCAGCTTCAGGACGATGTTCTGCAAATCGCTGCTTACGCGGCTCATATGCTCAACCGTGTCCGTCAGCTCCTGGTTCTTGGACTCGCTGGCCAGCTGCTCCAGGCGCACCCGGTCAATCAGAAGCTCGCTGAACAGATTCATCAATACATCCAGCCGTTCAATATCAACCCGGATCGTTCTGGAAGGATTGCCTCCTCCCGCATTACGCGCAGGTGCCTTGGATTCTTTGGCAGGCATCGGAGCGCTTTTGGCTTCCGGTGAACCCCCGGCCGTCGGAACTGCCGAAGGAGCTTCGTGCTTCACCGCTTCGGCTGTAGCCGCGCTCTCCTGAACCATTTGCTGCAAGGATTCATGATCGAGCGCCACTACCGTCGCAGCTTCAATCTCTGAAACGCCCAGAATCTGGCTTTCAATATCATGCGTTTCTCTTTGCGTTATGTAATACAACGAAAATACGCGATCGAATTCGCCTTGTTCAATCTCTTGAACGTCCGGATAGGTCTTGACGATTTCACCGGATCTCTCCAGCGTTTCGAATACCATGTAGGCCCGAACCGCCTTAAGTTGGCAATCCTCTCGCAATGTCACTTGGATATATAGAACCTTATGACCTTCTGAAATGGATTGATCCAGCACGGAAAATTGAAACTCATCCAATTCGATTCCCTGAACGGTCACAGCGGCGTTATTCCCTTCGACAGATCCCCCGTTAGCCGAGGCGCCTTCTCCGCGCACAATGGACTGCAAGGAGGCTACAATGGCGGACACGTCCGCCTTTCCGTCGCCGCCTTCGGTAATATCCTGCACCATCGATTCAAGAGCGTCCAAGCTTTTGAAGAGCGTGTCAAAGATAAAATCCTGCATCTTAAGCTTTTCGTTCCGGACAAGATCCAGCACGTTTTCCATCTGGTGGGTAAGAGAAGCCAGATCTTCAAATCCCATCGTTGCCGCCATGCCTTTCAACGTATGAGCCGATCGGAAAATAATCTGTACGATCCCGATATCGTCCGGGTTGCTTTCTAATTGAAGCATGTTTTCATTTAATGATTGCAGATGATCATTTGACTCATCAATAAACATTGTCAAATATTGATTCATGTCCATTGAGAGACACCTCCTCTTCAAGTTCACTTTCCGTTATTTACAGCTTGAACCATCCTCGGTGCAATTTCGTGAAGCGGCAAAACGTGGCTTACGCATCCCAGCTCGACGGCAGATCTCGGCATCCCGTATACGACGCAGGTTTGCTCGCTCTCGGCAAAGGTGGATGTTACGCCGGCATCGAAAAGCTCCTTCATCATTCTCGCTCCATCGCTCCCCATGCCGGTCATCAGAATGGCGTGCCGCTTGACCGAGGTCAACGGCAGCAGGGATTCGAACAGCACATCCACCGACGGGCGATGGCCGTTTCGGGTCTCATCCTGGCTTATCCTGATTTGGTATGAACCGCCTTCCGAGCGATGAACCCTCATGTGGCTGCCGCCCGGGGCAATGTATGCCTTGCCCGGCTCCAATGCCATGCCGTGTTCTGCTTCCATGACCTCCAGCTGACTGAATGAATTCAGGCGCTGGGCAAGCGATTTGGTGAAATTCGGCGGCATATGCTGAACGATGACGATCGGGGCATGGAAGTCGCCGGGAATTTGCTCGAGAAAAGCTTTCAATGCTCTTGGGCCACCCGTTGAGCAGCCGACCGCCACCAAATCTTTCAGGTCCGTTGACGGCTGGGTATTTGCCTCTCTCGGCGGGCGGCTTTCGTTCTTGGGAAGCACGGCTGGCGCCGATTCCGCTTCAGGATTGCGTTCAACCCGTTTTCGCTTGTAACCGGTAAGCTCCCGTACGTCCGGGAGAGCCGCCTTCTCCCCGGCCGAGCGGGATCCCGGCACGCGAAGCGGTTCAGCCGGCTTGCCGCGCTGATCCGTTCCTTTGGCCGCCGGTCTCGTTTCTTTCACCTGCGGCTTCTTTTTCGGCGTCGCCTCAGAAGGCTTTGGCGAAAGAGGAAGCGTGATGTCCGCACTCCGCCGTCTCTGCTCTTCTTCTTCCCACAAGGCCCTCCGCTGTTTAGCCTGCATCGCCGCATTCAGCTGCTTCATCAATTCGGAACGCACCTGCTCAATATCAAGCGCATTCGTTATGGAAGGCTTTCGTATAAAATCAAATGCTCCTGCCTCAAGGGCAAGAATGGTCTCCCTCATGCCTTGTTCATTAAGGCCGGATAACATGATAACGGGACGGGGGCCCGCATCCATAATGAGCTTTAAAGCATCCAGCCCGTTCATTTCCGGCATTTCTACATCCAGCGTAATGACGTCAGGATTCAGTTCCTTTACTTTCTCAACGGCGTCAAGCCCGTTCTCGGCTGTCCCGACAACCTGGAAAGACTTGTCGCGCTCGATGAAATCGGAAAAGATTTTCCTCATAAATGCGGAATCGTCCACGACGAGCACACGAAAAGGCTTCATAGATGTCCACTCCTATTTCCATTAATCCAACCAAAGAATCATTTCGTACGTTTAAGCCATCGATGCATAAATCCTTTGATTCCCTTCGGAGTTTCCGGCTCCGCGGCAGCAGGAACGGCCATGTACCGAAGCGCGATCCGTCTGATATCGCTGGAGGCATTACACCGCGGATAAGCTGCCGTAAACGGGACCTGCCGCTTGACGGACTGGACAACATGCGTATCATCGGCAATCGAGCCGAGCAGCTTGATGTCGATGTCCAGAAAACGCCGGGCCGTCAAAATAATTTTGCCCGCCGCCTCACGAGCCTCTTCCTCGTCTCCTGCACGGTTGACGATCAGGCTGAACGGAACCTTGCTTTCCGTGCCGTGGACCACCTTGATTAACGCATAGGCATCCGTGATGGACGTCGGCTCCGGCGTCGTAACGACAAGGCATTGATCAGCGGACGTAATAAACTTCATGTTTTCCTTGGATAAGCCGGCGCCTGTATCGAAGATGATGTAGTCCATCCCGGAAGCAATGCGCTCGATCTGGGATATGAAATAATCCATCTCTTCCTCGGAAAGGGACATCATGTCCGCCAAACCCGAACCTCCGGCAATGTAAGGCAGCTTATCCGGCCCATACTGAATCACTTCTTCTATGCTCTTCTCCCGGCGAATGAGATGATACAGGCTGTACCGAGAGCTCACACCCATCAGAACGTCAATGTTTGCCATGCCGATATCGGCATCAAAGACCAGAACTCTTTTTCCCATCGATTGCAAAGTCAATGCAAAATTCAACGTGAAATTGGATTTCCCAACCCCGCCCTTGCCGCTGCTGACCGTTATGATCTTGGCGGTTCTTGCGGAGGTCGCCTTGGCGCTCTCCCCGGGCTGCTGGGCCGAAACCAACTGGCGAAGCGAGTGAGCTTGATCCGTCATGTACGACTCTCTCCCAGCAGCAGATGGCATAACCGTTCAGGGTCGGCCATCAACAGATCATCAGGCACATTTTGACCATTGGTCATATAAGACAGGCGAAGGTTGTGAGCATCGATCAGATTAAACAAGGCGCCGTAGCTTCCGGTTTCATCCATCTTCGTGAAAATGACCTTATCCAGCTCGTATTTGCTGAAATGATCCGCGATTTCGATCATGTCGCTGCTCTTGGATGTGAGGCTGAGAACAAGATAAGTTTCGCTTTGATCGGAATGGGAGAACAGGCTTTGAAGCTCGGAAACGAGCAGCTCATTCCGATAGTTCCGGCCCGCCGTATCCATTAATACCAAATCGCAGTCCTGAAGCTTCTGAAGGGCTCGCTGCATGTCGCCGGGCGACTGCACGACCTCCATCGGCACATTGAGAATGGAAGCATAAGTGCGAAGCTGTTCAACGGCGGATATCCGATACGTATCGGACGTAATGAAGCCTACCTTGCGTTGATTACGGAACAGCTGCTCTGCAGCGATCTTCGCAATCGTGGTTGTTTTGCCGACACCCGTTGGGCCAGCGACATATACGATCCGCGTCCCGGGCTGAACGCCATCGCCGATACGTCCCACAAGGAACGCCTCGGCCTGCTTGTAAATCACGTTCAGAAGCTCGGTCTCGCTCATCTGCATTTGGCTGGCTTTCCAGGCATCTTCCGCGGCCGCGAGCCACTCTTCCGCCAGCTTGGCCGATAGATCCTGCTTCAGCAGCTGATCCCGGATAACATGCAGCGGTTCGGGAAGATGCTGCGCCTCCAGATTCTGCCTGGATAATCGCGCAATCCATTCCTTCATTTCCTTAAGCTCCTCAAGGACTCTCTGTTCGGATTCGCTGATTCCCAGTCGTGAACTTAACGACTCCTCCTGCCCCCCGCCGGATGGTTTCTTTGCTTCAACAGAAGCAGCGGCTTCAAATGAATCGCTGCGTACCGCTGCCGGAGCAGCCTCTGCAGGCTGCTGCGTCTGGCTGACCTCGTCCTTTTGCCTGTCCACAATCTCCTCGGAAGCTGCCACCTGGCTAAGTAACTCTGCAAAGCGGTTATAGTCGGCCTCTTGCCGCGCATCCGCTGCATTATCCGCGTTATTCATATGAAGCGGGGAGGTTTTAGGGCCTTGCTTCGAAATTTCAGCCGTTCGCTGGTAGGCCTTGGGTACCGCCCCTGAGGGAACAGAAGGCGTAACTTTGGGCTTGACCGGGGCAGAGCCCTTGGGCTTTTCCGCCTGTTCTACCGCCGCGATCACCTCTATTTTCTTACGGGTGAACATCCCGAGGAATCCGCCTACCTTGGTTTCCTTCGTGCTCAGTATGACCGCATCCGCACCCAAATCCGTACGAATGTGCTGCATCGCCTCAGGCATCGTGTCGACGATATACCTTTTCACTCTCATAAGTTCACCACTCCGACACTTTGAATTTCGACGTTAGGCTCCAGCTCGCTATAGGACAACACCGGGATATCCTGCATGCTTCGTTCAATGACCTGCCGCAGATACATTCTTATGGCCGGCGAGGTCAGCAGTACGGGCTGCTGTCCCATCTGAATAATCCGATTGACCTGCTCACTGAGCTTTTGAAACACGCTCTGCGTGGATGCCGGATCCATCGCGAGATAGCTTCCTTGGTCGCTCTGTTGAACGCTCTCGGCGATTTTCTTCTCCAGCTGCGGTCCGACCGTGATAACGCGCATCGCCTCTCCTTCTTGAGCATATTGCTGTGTAATCTGACGTGAGAGGGCCTGCCTTACATATTCGGTAAGGACATCGGGGTCCTTCGAATAATGCCCGTAGTCCGCAAGGGTCTCGAGAATCGTAACCATGTCCCGGATGGAGATCTTCTCGCGGAGAAGCTTGGCCAATACCTTTTGCACTTCCCCGATGGTCAGCACGGAAGGAATGAGCTCGTCCACAAGGACCGGATAGCCTTCCCGAATATTGTCTACCAGTGCCTTCGTTTCCTGGCGTCCGATCAGCTCATGGGCATGTCTCTTAATGAGTTCCGTCAGATGGGTAGCAACGACGGACGGTGGATCCACAACGGTATAACCTGCCAGATCCGCCCGTTCCTTCATGGCTTCGTCAATCCACAGTGCAGGAAGCCCGAACGCCGGTTCCGTCGTATCGATCCCTGTTACGGAATCGTCCTCGTATCCCGGGCTCATGGCGAGATAGTGATTTAATAATAATTCACCGCCGCCGACAGCATTCCCTTTTATTTTTATGACATATTCGTTCGGTTTTAGTTGAATATTGTCGCGAATTCGGATGACCGGCACGACAAGTCCCAGCTCAAGCGCGCATTGTCTCCGGATCATAATGATACGGTCCAATAAGTCCCCGCCCTGCTGCGCGTCTGCCAGCGGAATCAACCCATACCCGAATTCGAATTCGATAGGATCGACCTGCAAGAGGTTGATCACGCTTTCCGGGCTTCGCACCTCTTCAATCTGCTGCTCCTCTTCCAGCTGCTCCACTTCCACCTGCTTGCGATCCAAATTGTTCTGCATCGTCCGTGCCGCGATAAATAGTATGAGTGCAATCGGCGCGGTCGTGATCAGATGAATCGGTGTGAAGATCCCCAGCAGCAGGACGGTTCCTGCAACGATGTACAACAGATGAGGATATGAGAAGAGCTGCCCCGTCAGATCCTCAGCCAGATTTCCTTCGGATGAAGCACGCGTAACAATCAGGCCCGCTGCCGTGGAAATCAGGAGAGCCGGAATCTGGCTGACCAATCCGTCCCCGATCGTCAGGATCGAGTAGGTGCTCATCGCGTCGCCGAACGACATGCCGTGAATCGAGATCCCGATAATAAATCCGCCGATCAGGTTGATGAGCATGATGACGATCGTGGCGATGGCATCACCCTTGACGAATTTACTCGCACCATCCATGGCGCCGTAAAAGTCGGCTTCCCGCTCGATCTTGCTGCGTCGCTCCCTGGCTTGCTGCTCATTGATCAGACCCGCGTTCAGATCCGCATCGATGCTCATCTGCTTACCCGGCATCGCGTCGAGGGTAAATCTAGCCGCAACCTCGGCTACCCGTTCCGAGCCTTTGGTAATGACGATGAACTGCACGACGACGAGGATCAAGAAGACGATGAAGCCAACCGCAATTTCGCCGTTGGCAATCCATTTGCCGAACGTGGCAACAACCTCGCCTGCGTTAGCTTCCGACAGGATCAGCTTCGTTGTCGATATGTTAAGCGCTACTCGAAAGAGTGTCGTGATGAGCAATAAGGAAGGAAAAATGGAGAAATCGAGCGCTTCCTTCGTATTCATGGCCACCAGCAAAATGATGAGCGCCAGCGAGATATTGATAATCAGAAGTACATCGAGCAGCCATATCGGGATCGGAAGAATCATCATGAGTACGATGCCAATGACACCCGCAAGGACAGATAGATCTTTTATTTTCACTGCACAGACGCCTCCGGTCCCTAGTTATTTCGCTTTACCTTTTAGTTTATATACATAGGCCAGCACTTCCGCTACGGCCTGGAACAGGTCTCCCGGAATCGAATCCCCGATTTCCGACCGTTGGTACAAAGCGCGTGCCAGCGGCTTGTTTTCCATCGTTATAATTCCGTGTTCCTTTGCGATTTCCTTAATCCGCAAGGCCATGAAATCCTGGCCTTTTGCGATGATTTGCGGAGCTTCCATCGTGGACCCGTCGTATTTGATCGCCACTGCAAAGTGGGTCGGGTTCGTGATGATGACGTCGGCATTCGGAACTTCCTGCATCATCCGCTGAAGTGCCATCCGACGCTGGCGCTCCCTGATCTTTCCTTTGATCAGCGGATCGCCTTCCATTTTTTTGTACTCGTCTTTGATGTCCTGCTTGGACATCCGAATGTTTTTCTCGTAATCGTATTTCTGATACATGTAATCCAGAATGGCCAGAATGATCAGCCCGATGGCAATCTTAAAACCGAGCGACATGGTGATATCGGCCACGAAATGAAAGATGGTATCGGGTCCCATCGTCGACAAGGAGGACAAATCCTCCCTGGCAGCCCACAAGGTGCTGTACACGAGGTAACCGATAATGGTCAATTTAATGACCGATTTCAAAAACTCGACCAATGAACGCATCGAGAATATATTCTTGAACCCCTTGATGGGGTCGATTTTGCTGAACTTCATTTTCAGCGTCTCGCCGGTTAACATAAACCCGACCTGCAAATAATTAGCGACCAGCGCTATAACGAAAATCGAAATGAACAAAGGCGCGAGCAGAAGCAAGATTTGAACGCCATATTCCCCGAACAGCTGCATCACATTATCTTTCGTTACATTCATGGAGAGCCGATTAATGTATATATCGGTGAATAGTCGAACGGTGCGGTCCCTCATATAACCGCCAAAGATTAACAGGCAGAAGAAAGCCGCCAGCAAAACCGATGCACCCGATACCTCCATGCTCTTGGCAACTTGGCCCTTCTTACGCGTATCCTGGCGCTTCTTCGGTGTGGCTTTCTCCGTCTTTTCGCCAGCGAACAGCTGTAAGTCGACCGGATACCGGTATGACATCCGCTTCACCTCCATCCTCCTTAAGTCGGCTCGTCGCCAAGAACGCCGAGCAGCTCACGGAGCGCTTCAAACATTTTGGCAAACAGATGATCAAACAGGGACACCAGCATCGGCATGAGCAGCATCAGCAGCACGAGCCCAACGATGATTTTGATAATGATCCCGATGACAAACACGTTGAACTGCGGGGCCGTCCTTGCCAGAAAGCCAAGCCCGACATCGGTCAGGAACAGGGCTGCCACCAGCGGAGCCGCCATTTGAATCGCCAATACAAATGAGTGCGAGAATGTCCGAACGAGAAAATCCGTTACGTTACCCCCATGTATCTTCCCGAATACGTCACCCGTGATCGGGATCCAATCATAACTGTACATAATCGCATCAAACAAATAATGGTGACCATTCATGCTCAGGAACACCAATAGAGCGAGATAATACTTGAAATTCCCGATTAATGGGGTGGACGTCCCCGTAAACGGGTCGATGACATTCGCCATGCTGAAACCGATCTGAATGTCAATTAATGCCCCGGCGGTTTGGACGACAGCCATGATGAGGTAAGCAGTGAAACCTAGAAGCAGTCCCACCAGCACTTCCTGGACGATTAAGATGGCGTAAGACAGATCTTGCGGAACCACTTCCCCGAGCCCGAACGATAGATAGACGATCAGGGCGATAATGGCCGACAGGGCTATTTTGTAAGAAGAAGGTATACCGCGCGAAGCAAACACTGGCGATATTACAAAAAAAGATGTTATTCGACAAAAAATAAGCATGAAAACTGGTAAACTTTGCTGCAACCATTCCATGGACACTCAGCCTATCCGATATATTTGTAGAGATTGTCCAAAATACCGTGCGTAAAATCCACTAACGTTGTTAATATCCAAGGACCAAACAGCAGTAACGCTACAAGAACGATGATGATTTTTGGTACGAAAGCCAGCGTCTGTTCCTGGATTTGTGTTGTCGCTTGAAAAATACTGATGATTAGTCCCACAACCAGTGCGAGAACCAGCATCGGCGCGCTCACCTGGAGCACAATATAGACCGCTTGTCCTGCCAGACCGATAATAAATTCAGCGCTCACGGCTTAGTCCCCCTGTATTCGAATTGCTTGCCGCTTATTGCTACGGGTTAAAGCTCATCAGCATGGATTTCACTACCAGATACCAGCCGTCCACCAAAACAAAGAGCAGAATCTTGAATGGCAGTGAGATCATGACCGGCGGCAGCATCATCATCCCCATTGCCATCAGTACGCTGGCAACCACGATATCGATGACCAGAAACGGAATGAAGATCATAAAGCCCATTTGAAAACCCGTCTTCAGCTCGCTAATGGCAAATGCCGGAACTAAAACCGTTAATGGAATGTCCTCGTAGGATTCGGGTTTCTCCGCGCCGGTGTAATTCATGAACAGCAACAGGTCCTTCTCCCGTGTGTGCGCGAACATGAACTTCTTCATCGGGTCTTGAGCCTTATCCAGCGCTTCCGCTTGAGTGATCTCCCCTTTGAGGTAGGGCTGCAGCGCGACCTCGTTCATCGAGGACAACGTGGGAGCCATAACGAACAAGGTAAGGAACAGCGCCAGGCCGATCAACACTTGGTTTGGCGGTGTTTGCTGTGTTCCGAGCGAAGTACGGACAAAGCCGAGCACGATAACAATCCTTGTAAAACTTGTCATCAGCACCAGGATCGCCGGTGCAATACTAAGAATGGTAATCAGGAGTATCAAGGACAAGGAGCTTGTCCCCGGTGCATCTCCCTCATTACCGATTTGAATATCAATGTTCGGAATCGGATCCGCGAATGCCGTATGGGAAAACAATAATCCAAACATGATGAAAATCGTGATAGCGTACGAGATCTTTTTATTCATGAATCCTTATGATCCTCCCGCAGCAATTCTTCGACCTTTTCTTTCCGGTTCGGTACGCTGCGCAGCTTGGATTCGAACACTTCATGGAAAGAAGATGTATCGTCCAACTCCATTTCTTCCGGTGGTTTGTCTTTACGGAGTTTTGCCGCCAGTTTCGTTATAAAAGGCGGCAGTGCCCCATTATGTATTCCAGAATCCTGTTCAAATGCAGCTTGGATAAGCGCAACTTCAGCCGGATCAGAAATTTTGTCCACCAACCGGACGTCTTCGCCAACTCCGATCACATAGATGCTGCCCCCAATTTCGACGAGCTGAAGGGATTTGTTAGGGCCCATACCAACCGCACCTAAAGTACGAATGGAGCGGCCCTGCATCCAGCTCTGATTCTTTCTGCCTAGAAAGCGAATCAGGAACACGATCAACGCAATGATGATGGCAAGTACGATAAAGACATAAAACAACTGTAAATAATACCCGGTAGTACTACTTGAGCCCAATCTGTCAGAAGCTGCCATCATCATAAGAAGAATCCTTATACGCCAAGCGTCTTGTTGATGGCTTCAATAACTCTGTCCGATTGGAACGGTTTAACGATGAAGTCTTTCGCTCCGGCTTGGATTGCGTCAATAACCATCGCTTGCTGACCCATGGCAGAGCACATAATTACTTTGGCATTGGCATCTACTTTTTTAATCTCTTTAAGCGCTGCGATACCATCCATTTCCGGCATCGTAATATCCATCGTAATCAGATCTGGACGAAGTTCCTTAAATTTCTCGATTGCTTGTGCACCGTCCTGTGCTTCCCCCACAACCTCGAATCCGTTCTTGACCAATATGTCACGGATCATCATTCTCATAAATGCAGCATCGTCCACGATCAGAATTCGGTTAGCCATTGATAAAAATCCTCCCTAAAATGTTTGTGCTATTGTAATTTTTGAATCCGGTCCCATTGGCTTACGATATCCGTCACACGCACACCAAAGTTCTCATCGATGACAACGACCTCGCCTTTGGCAATCAGTTTATGATTGACGAGGATGTCAACAGGCTCACCGGCCAGCTTGTCCAGCTCGATAATCGAACCTTGCGACATTTCCAGGATATCCTTAATTTGCTTTTGGGTCCTCCCTAATTCTACGGTGACTTTAAGGGGAATGTCCATCAGTAAGTTCAGATTGTTTTCATCCACCTGGGTGTAAGGTGCAGATTGCAGATTAGCGAACTGCACGGGCTGTACATTCACATTGCGATTCGGCATGCCGCCATACTGTTGCGGCTGTGCTTGGTAAGGCATCTGCGGCTGACCGTATGGCATGGATTGCTGCGGGATGGGCCCGCCATGTCCTGGCATAGGCTGACCGTAGCCTTGTCCATAATCGTAGCCTTGACCCATGTCTTGGGTTTGTGCCGGATTAACCGGTGCTTGTACCGACTCCTGGGCACTGGCCGGTGCTTCCACCGCCGGAGCAGCTTCCTGCTTCGCAGGCTGCGGTTCTTCTGTCCCGTTGATGAGCATGTGAACCATATCCTTGGAGAAATGGACGGGCAGCAGCTGCATAATGGTTGAATCAATAAGTTCACCGATAATTAATCGGAAAGAAATCTTAATCAGCGTTTCATCCGGCGGCAGGTTGTTGACCCCTTCGCCGTTCGCCATGTTGAGAATGTCAATGCCTGGCGGCGATATATTGACAAACCGGTTGAAAATCGTCGACATGCTCGTTGCGGAAGACCCCATCATCTGGTTCATCGCTTCCTGAACGGCACTGATATGAATCTCATTGAGTTCCTCTTCCATGGGGTTGCCTTCCCCGCCTAACATGAGATCGGCAATGACCTGCGCGTCGCGTGTTTTAATGACCAGCGAATTAATTCCTTCAAATCCGTCCACGTACTTAACATGTACCGCAACATGCGGCTTCGGAAATTCTTCCTCGAACTCGCTTCGTTTAATGATCGAAACTCTGGGGGTCGTGATATCCACTTTTTTGCCCAGCAAGGTGGACAGGGCGGTTGCAGCGCTGCCGAAGGTTATGTTACCGATCTCACCCAGCGCGTCCTGCTCCAGAGGTGTTAATACGTCATCGACAGTCGCCGCCGAAGGAATTGATGCTGGTGATGCCATTTCCGACTGTTTTAACAAAGCGTCGATTTCTTCCTGGGATAAATAATCTTTACTCGTCAAATTCTTCAGCTCCTTCGATGACAATTTCATCGATTTGTACAGCAACCCGGTCTTTTATCGTTCCGGGACTGCCAATAAACTTTAATTTGTCGCCGACCTTGATGGATAGTCCGTCATGCATCGGCTTGTTTAACGAAATAACGTCGCCGACGCTCAGTCCTAAGAACTCGGACACGGTAAGCTGCGAAACGCCCAGCTCGGCAACGATCGGAAGCTTGGCTTTGCTTACGCGCTGTTTAAGAGCATCCACTTCCTCCGGAACGCTCGCTTTTTTCTCCGAGATGAACCATTGATGCGCGGACAGCTTGGACATGATCGGCTCCAGCACCACATGCGGTATGCACAGGTTAATCATGCCCGTGGTATCGCCGATTTTTGTGCTAAGGGATATTAGCGCAATGGTTTCGTTCGGAGACACGATCTGCATAAATTGCGGATTCGTTTCCAAGGCTTCGAGGCGCGGGGATATATCCAACACCGTTTTCCATGCCTCCTGGAGGCTATCGAACGCCCGGCTGAATATGCGCTCCATAATAATCGTTTCGATTTCGGTCATCGAGCTGATGGAAGACGGAGCAATGCCCGTACCTCCAAGCAATCGGTCCAGCATCGCGTAGGCAATGTTGGGATGGACCTCGAGCACCATCCGACCTACGAGCGGTTCGGCTTCAAATATATTAAGAACTGTCATTTTTGGTATGGAGCGAATAAATTCATCATACGGAAGCTGTTCAACCTGCACTACGTTGATTTGCACAAAAGTACGTAACTGCGCCGAGAAGTAGGTCGTCAAATAGCGTGCAAAGTTCTCATGGATCCGAGTCAAGCTTCGGATATGATCCTTCGAAAAACGGAGGGCCCTCTTAAAATCGTAAGAACGGATTTTCTTTTGCGTTTCCTCTTTTTTCAGTTCTTCAGCATCCATTTCCCCTGAAGAGAGAGCGGCCAATAAGGCATCGATCTCATTCTGCGATAAAACATCAACCATCTACTCACCCCCTTACAGGTCGTCCGACGAACAGTCTAGATACCTACTATCATTACTTCTGTCATTTCGATTTGAATCAAGTGACCGGACGTTAACGACTTATTGATCAGGTTTTGCAGCTTGGCAATAAACTGTTCGCGCCCTTTGGAGTCATTCAGTAATTCGGGTTTCGTGTCGGCCAGCGTTTTGATAATAATCGGTTTGATCTTGATTTCCTTGATTTTATCGAATTCTTCCTTTGCTTTTTTATCGTTAAGCTGAAAAGCAAAGGCCATCTGGGCAACAAATTCAGGATCTGCCAGATTCGTCTTGATACCGGTTATTTCCGATGTCATCTTTACGATCTCGTCGGCCGACAACTTGGATAAAGCCGCGGCATTGGCCGAAGCCTGACTTTTCCCGTTATCGCCAAGCAGCTTGTCCGACAACAGGAAGATGGCCAGGACAATCAGCGTAATCGATAACAGGATCGTAATTAACCAGGGGAGCATCTTTTTCATGAAGGTTCCTCCAATTGCTGCACTTTAATGGTGGCTTGATGAATGCCTACCTCGTGGTGGTACGCCTTAATGGAAGCGATGATTTCGTTTGCACTTTCAAGCACAATCATCCGTTTTCCATTAATCAAAGTAATGTAGGTGTCAGGAGTCTCCTCAACCATTTCTATCAACAGCGCGTTAAGCCACAACTGCGAACCATTTAACCTCGTTACCGATATCATGGATAGCCTCCTTGTTGAATCAGGGAGGGGATGGCCCCTCCCTATCCATCCTTATCGTTTCAGATTGACAACTTCTTGAAGCACTTCATCCGAAGTCGTGATAATCCGGGAGTTAGCTTGGAAGCCGCGCTGAGCGACGATCATTTCAGAGAATTCGCCTGTCAAGTCAACGTTGGACATTTCAAGCTGACCGGCAATAATCGCACCGGTTCCTTCTTCCGCGTTGTTCCCTTCAAACATGACGGCAGCCAGATCGCCGTCCGGAACTGCATTCAGGGTCACGCGATACATATTGCCTCCGATTTTTTCAAGGCCTTCCGGATTCGGAATTTTCGCAACGCCGATAATGGCTCCTTCTTCCGTCGTTCCGTCACTCATCTTCTGAATAATGGCGCCATTCTGCGCGATTGTGAAAGCCGTAACCTCTTCGTCCAGCTGGATCGGATCACCCGCCGAATCGAGAACGAGCATACCGTCCGAAGTGACCAGGTTACGCGCTACGTCGATATGAAAGTCGCCGGCACGAGTCAAGAAAGGCACTTCTTGATCCTCGCTGAGCTTCACCATGAAGAATCCGTCTCCGTCAATTCTCAGGTCCGTTGGGTTCGGAGAAATCATCGCGCTGCCTGGGGTATGCATCGTATCAATCGAACCGATCGATACACCAAGACCGACCTGCTTCGCATTTACACCACCGGATGGATCGTCAGTTCCTGGCGTAACACCTGACATCGTTTGACTTAGAACGTCTTTAAACATCACTCGTCCCGCTTTAAACCCAACCGTGTTTACGTTGGCAATGTTATTACCGATAACATCAAGCTTGGTTTGGAAACCTCTCATTCCGGAAATACCGGAATACATGGATCTTAACATCGATTTTCCTCCTTTTGTTATGGACCGCTTCTGTCGATCAGCGGCCGCCTGGCTTCCTCACGGGCCAGCCAGATTTATGAGATAATAACTGCACTATCAATTTGCGTGAATACGTTGTCCTTCATCGCCTTGCCATCCATCGCAGTGACCACGGTCCGATTCGCAATATTTACAATGAGAGCCATATCCTTCATCAGAATGAGTGATTCCTTACTCCCCTTCGCAGCAGCTTTGTCCACCGCGCTCTGGATCTGCGCAAGCTGATCACCCTTTAATTCAATCCCGCGCTGCTGAAGTCTCTTCGCCGCATGATTGCTAATTTTAAGCAGATTCTCATTTAAAAGTTCCTGGAACGTCCCGGCTGGTGGATTAGCCTGAGCTTGTCCTATCTTTCGCTCATTATGAAGAGCTGCGGGATGTATTTTTCCAGGGTATAGATGGCCTATCATCATGCGGTCACTCATGGCGCTGTCCCCCCAGGCTCTTCACCTTGTTCCACGTCTCCGGTTTCGGGCTCTCCCGAATCCGGATCGCCTGCTTCAGGTTCGGAAGGAACGGGATCCGTTGCTCCTGGATCATTCTGGGCTATAGCGTTCTCGATTTTCACGATCTGGTCAAGCGATACTTCACTTTCACCGACTTTGGCGTAATGGACGCCTTCGCGGACGATTATGGAATCCACAAGACCGCTCTTCATGACGGAATCCGAGCCATCCTCCGGTTTGAACAACCAGCTGATCTGTTTACCGATCAAACTTGAAGCAGCACCCAAAGACTGGCTCATTGCCGTCAATTGAGTATTGATATTCATTAGCTGCTCCAGTGAAGTAAACTGGGCCATTTGGGCAATAAATTCCCGGTCCTGCATCGGCTGAAGCGGATCCTGATGCCGCAATTGCGTAATCAGAATGCTTAAGAACTGGTCCTTCCCAAGCTCTTGGCCGTTTTCTTTTTTACTGCTGACGTTCCCTTTGGCATAATTGGGCCACATATTTTTCGTAGATACCGGATTTGTTGCCATCCAAGCTCACCTCCTCACTGTTAGGCTTTCGCGGTAAATGTTCCTGCTTTCAAGTTCTCATCGTCGGTTTGATGCTCGGCGATCCAATCGTTCAATTCTTCCGTCAAATTCGCGGCAAGAACGGCATCGTCGGAAGGCCTATCCTTCTCCTTCGAACGGTGCTGCGGCTGCTGCTGTCCTGATCCAGGCTGACGCCCATCCTGATAAAGATTGGCATTGGATGGATGGCTGCTCTGCGTAACTTCAATTTTCTCGACTTGAAGTCCTTGGGCCATCAATGCGCTTCGAAGCTGTGCCATTTGCTGGTCAATCAGTTCTTTAGCATCCGTCGATCGCGTCATGAACTGTGCGATCAACTGGCCGTTCTGCATCGTTAGCTTGATGTCGACTTGGCCCAGATGCTCCGGATTCAAGGAGATTCTCGCTTCGGTAAATCCGGTTTGCTTCACGATTTCGAGCTTATTAATAATGAAGGAAGTCATTTCGTTAGAGAAATTCTCAACAGGAACCGGCGGAGCCGCAGGTTTTACCGCAACTTGGGTTCCGGAACGCAGGGCCAGCTGACCGGCAGTAACCGTTCCTTGCTCTAATTGCGAATCCCCTTCGTTTAAGGCGAATTCAGCTGCTGTGCCGTCAACCGGGGTGCTTGTGGCCAGAGCAGACCATTTAGCGTTCGCTTGCCCCGTTGTCTCAGATGAAGCCGACTGTCCTGCTGCAGTATTCGCTGCAATGTTAGGCTGTACCGCATCCGGCTGCTTTTGGCTTAGGATGTTGGCAAAACTGCCGCTTGCTTTACTTTCTCCAGTCCCCGTTCCTTGACCAAGCAAACTTTGGAAGGACTGGACAAGCTGTTTGACGGCTGCCTCCGTCTGCAGGTCCAGCTGACCTGATTTGGATAGCATCGAAGCCAGCTGGCTGATCGTGTCCTGTACCGCAAACCGAATCGTTTCCGGATGGGAAGCCAAAGGCGACATCTCATTGCCGTCCGCGTTACCTTGCGCGTGAGGAGCGGTTCCGCTTATCAAAAGGTTCGCTTGCGTCAGCCAGTTCTGCAGCTCTTGCAATAACGATGGATCCTCCTCTAACGCCTGGTCCATGGTATCTAGCTCCTGCAGCAATCCTTGTAGCAGCTCCATTAAGCCTTCAAGCGATTCGTCGGTTTCTACTGAATACTGCGCAAGCAGGGATTCCAGCTTGGCCGCGACTTCAGTTGAAGTTGTTGCAGCACCGCTGCCGCTGCCGTTCATCTGGTAAGCCAGTGTCGAATCAAAGGAAACACCCGCTGCAACTTGACCGGCTGCGCTGGTCTTACCGCTTCCCGCGGTACTGCTGACCGTAGAAGACATACTGCTTTGTACCGTTATTGTCATCGTCTATTTCACCTCCTTTCCTGAGGATGGAGATTCATTTCAGAGCTATTTAGAGCCCATCAGGCGATTCAATATCTTAGCTGCCAACTCCGCGTCTTTCGAGGACATCGCATTTAAAATTCGCGAACGCGTAGCATCGTCCACCGTATTTAGAATGGTCATCGTCTTCGCGGGGCTGATCTTGTACGTTTGCATCAGCAGGTCCGCAGCGTTGGCGGGCGTCATTCCGGCAAAAGTCTGATTCAACTGGCTTTTATCCAGGTTCTCGGAGGTCTTCTTCTGCGCGGCCTCCGCGTCGTTCTTCTTCAGCCTGGATTGCAAAGCGGCAATGGCCATGTCTTCGGAGGTCTCCGCGTCTTTTAGCATCATGGTTGCATCCGCCGCCGTTTTCGGATCCATCTTTTGAAGGATGGCAACCCGGTTGCTGCTCTTCATTTGGCTCAGCATTAGCACCATTTCTTCCAGCGTCAGGTTCTGCATGATCGGAGCGGCTTTGCTGGGACTCATGTCCGCATAAAGCTTGGACAGCTCACGAATCTGCTTGGTGTACGCGTCTTCCTCTTCCGCCTCGCTGTCCGTGAATGTGCTTTGCATCGATTCTATTTGGGTTTCCAGCTCTTTCACCTTGTTTTCCTGCGTTGCTTTTTGCTCGGTTACTTCGTTTAACGTTTCTTCTTTCTCGGCAAGCTGCTTCTTAAGTTCCACAATCGTCGCTTCTGCGCTTTCTTCCTGCTGCTTCGCCTCTTTGAGCTTCTGCTCTTCCGGAGTCAACACCGGGTCAGGGACCCAGTTCTTAACGACCGGAATTTTATTGGCTACTTCGAGCAGCCCATCTCGGACATCGGCTCTGAAAAATACGGCGAGCGCTCCAAGCAGAACGATCGTGAATATAGCAGGTACCAAAATCAACAATATCCGTTCAAATCCTCCGCCTGATTCTTCCTTATCAAGCGGCATGTCTTTTCGTGCCACACTCATTCCTCCCTCGCGGTCATACCCACCGGTGTTTGCAAACCTTAACGGGCTCTGATCGCAAAACGTACCGTCGCCATTTCGTCCAGCTCGTTTTGTTCCCGAAGGAGACTTTCATGCCGGAACTTTTCTTGGGATTTGTCTCTTGCCTTCAGCCACACTTTTTCGTCAAGCATTTTGTCGGACAGTACCTTTTGTTTCTTCGTTACATTGACATGGGCGATCCGTATGTCATCCCGTTTCCGTTCAATGCATTCTTCCAGGTGCTCTGCATAGACCTGAATGTTTCGGATTTCTGCGACAGGCACGCACCGCGATGCCGCTTCCTGCTGAGCGCGGTACATTTGATCCCGCATCTCATACAGCTCATTCAGACTTTTCTCTTCCGCCTGCAGCTTCCCGATAGCACTTGACAGCATCCATTCAGCCTGCGTTTTCTCGTTGCTTTTCAGATCTACGATTTTCTGGAATGCATAATGAAATTTCATCCTTCAAAGTCATCTCCTTGAAAACTCGGAAATCAAACGTTCCTGAACCTCATCCAATGTGGTCTTCTCATTCACTTTTTGTTTCGTAAAATCCCAGATTCGGCCGATGTATTCGATCGATTCATCGATGTCGGCATTCGAACCCTGTTGATAAGCTCCGATATTGATTAAATCCTCCGAGTCCTTGTAGATCGCCATCAAACGCTTTACGTTCTCGGAAGCATCGATTTGTTCCTCAGGCGAGATGTCTTTCATGACCCGGCTAATGCTGGCCAGCACGTCGATCGCCGGAAAATGGCCTTTGTTCGCGATATTCCGATTCAGGACGATGTGACCATCCAGAATCCCCCTGACCGCGTCCGCGATCGGTTCGTTCATGTCGTCGCCGTCTACCAGCACCGTGTAAAAAGCGGTGATCGAACCCGTCGGACCTGTGCCTGCGCGTTCCAGAAGCTTCGGCAGACTCGCAAATACCGACGGAGTGTAACCGCGCATCGCCGGCGGTTCCCCTACGGCAAGACCGACTTCGCGCTGCGCCATCGCATAACGGGTAACCGAATCCATCATCAGCATCACGTTCAGTCCGCGATCCCTGAAATATTCGGCGATCGTGGTGGCGATCAAGGCTCCCTTAATACGGATGAGTGCCGGTTGATCCGAGGTGGCCACGATCACGACGGACCGTTTCAACCCTTCGGGACCCAAGTCCCGCTCGATGAAATCAAGGACCTCGCGTCCCCGCTCACCGATCAAAGCAATGACATTGACATCGGCTGAGGTGTTCCGTGCGATCATTCCCATCAAGGTGCTCTTCCCGACGCCGGAGCCGGCGAATATGCCGACACGCTGACCTTTGCCGATGGAGAGCAATCCGTCAATCGCCCGGACGCCGATGCTGATCGGCTCCTGAACCCTGGGCCGATTAAGCGGGTTCTGCGGAACGTTATGGGTGGAATAATGCGGCATGCGTGCCGGGATGATGGATCCGTCGAGCGGTTGTCCCAATCCGTCCAGCACTTTGCCAAGCAGTTCCGACCCGACCTGCACGCTCAGCGGTTTGCCTGTACCCACTACATCGCAGCCCGGGCCAATGGAGTGAAGCTCGCCGAGAGGCATCAGCAGCACTTTATTATCTCTGAATCCTACGACCTCCGCCTTGAGCGGCTTGGATTGCTTCGTGGGATAGATGTAGCATACGTCGCCGATACTGGCATCCGGCCCTTCGGACTCCACCATCAATCCGATGACCTGCGTAACCTTGCCGTTGATGCGGACGGGATCCAGATGTTTCAGATGGTCCATATACCGGGCGCTATTCAGCTTCTTCATCTTGATTTCTCCGTTCCTCGACATCAAGGGCGATCCGTACGAGTTCTTTTTTGATCTCGGCCAGCTGTGTATCGATGCGTGCATCCACGCTTCCGAAGGAAGACCGGATGACGCAGCCGAGATCCTTAACCGTGGAGTCCGGCAAAATTTGAAGCTCCGCCTGGGAGTCGATCGATAATCCGAGCTCTTCCCGCGCAGCGTATACGAATTCGAACTGATCGGGAGCTACGCAGAGAGAAATGATTCCTTTTTCCCGCTTGCGCGCCAGGTTCTTTCGTATCAGCTCCAGCGTGAATTCCGGTTCGATCGTCAGCTGACGATCCAGCACTTTCTCCGCAATGCTGCAGCTGAGCTCCACCAAAAACGGCTCCGCTTCTTGGATCAGATCTTCCTTGGCTTGGTGCGCGAGCTGAAGCAGCTCGCTCGCTTGAAGTGTCGCCTGCTCCATCAGTTCCTTCATCTCAAGCTCCGCCTTGGCAGAGCCCTCTGCATACCCTTGATTAAAACCTTCCATTTTCAGCGTTTCGGACAAATCCTCATCCTGAAGCCTTCTTTCAGTCCACCAAGCCTCAATCTGCTCCTGCGCTTCGGTCAGCAGACGCTGCGCCTCTTCCGAGGCCTCCCGGATTTGCCTTTCGGCAAACTCCTGAGCGTCCTTCAGCATTTCATGCTTCAAACGTTCGGCTTCAGCCAACGTTTGTACAGCAGCCGGCTCGGCAGTCGGCGGTGCAAGCTCCTCCACCGTTTCCTCGGTTGGCGAAGCGTAACGACGAGCAAGATCCAACTCTTTCAACACATCCATCGGTTTATAGTGGGACGATTTGATCAAGTTAGACAATGATGTCATCTCCTCCGCCGCGGGCAATAATAACCTCGCCCGCTTCTTCGAGTCTCCGGATCGTGCTTACGATCCGAGTCTGGGCTTCCTCCACGTCACGCAGCCGCACCGGTCCCATGTATTCCATTTCTTCGCGGAAGGTTTCGGCCATCCGCTTGGACATATTGCGGAAAATAACGTCCCGCACCTCTTCGCTTGCCACCTTGAGCGCAAGCTGCAGGTCCGCGTTCTCGACGTCGCGGATGATGCGCTGTATCGAACGGTTGTCCACGTTGACGATGTCTTCGAACACAAACATCCGCTTCTTGATTTCTTCCGCAAGCTCGGGATCCTGGATTTCCAGGGAGTCGAGGATCGTCCGTTCCGTTCCGCGGTCTACGCCGTTCAGAATTTGAACGATGGACTCGATGCCGCCCGCGCTGGTGTAATCCTGCGTCACCGTAGCCGACAGCTTCTGTTCCAGCACGCGCTCCACCTGAGCGATGACTTCCGGCGAAGTACTGTCCATGACGGCAACCCTGCGCGCAACTTCCGCCTGCTTCTCTTGCGGGAGCGAGGACAGGATCGCCGATGCCTGCTCGTATTGAAGATAAGACAATACGAGTGCGATGGTCTGGGCATTCTCATTCTGGATAAAGTTCAGGATTTGGCTCGGATCCGCTTTACGGGCGAAGTCAAACGGCCTTACTTGAAGCGTTGCCGTCAGCCTGTTGATCACTTCCATCGCTTTTTGCTGTCCAAGCGCCTTCTCCAAAATCTCCTTCGCATAATTGATGCCGCCCTGCGAGATGTATTCCTGGGCCAAGCAAATTTGATGGAACTCCTGAATAATGCTATCTTTCTCGACGCTGTCGACTTTGCGAACATTCGCAATCTCGAGCGTTAATTGTTCGATTTCTTCATCTCGAAGATGCTTAAATATTTGAGCAGACACTTCCGGGCCGAGTGTAATGAGCAGTATAGCCGCTTTTTGACGTCCGCTTAACATTTGGTTATTTCCCTTAGCCAATGCTTCCACCTCTATTCCTCAGCTAGCCATGTGCGAAGTAAATTCACGAATTCATCTGGCTTCTTCTTCGCCAAGGTTTCGAGCTGCTTACGAACCTGGCTTTCATTGGTTATGCTTTCGAGATTAATCGACGGGAACTCCGTAACGGGCGGAAGCTGAATATCCTCTTCAAGCTCCTCCTGCTGCTGTCTGCGTCTGCGGATGAAGAAATAGGTTCCTCCCGCAATCAAGGCCAACGCAGCGATACCGATTCCCCATAATACAGGCTGTGAAAATACGGATTTCGGATTTTCATCCGCATTTACATTAAATACCTGCGAAATAACCGAAACTTTTTTGGACAAATCAGCGTCTGTATAAGTAGAGTCTGAATCTGAAAGCGATGCTCTTACAATATTGACCAGGATGTTCTGAATAGCCGTTCTTGTGGCATCATCCAAAGTTGGTTGCCCGGCAGGTGGTTCAACCGAGACATTAATGGTTAAATCTTTAACAGTATATGGACTTGCAATGATATCCTTCGTAATCCGGTTAACCTCATAGTTAACGGTTTTGGAGAGCTCTTCCGAATTCGTTTGTCCGCTTCCAGAATCGCTTGGATATCCCGGAACGGCCTCTTCGCCTACGCCGGCCACGCCGCCTGTAGGACTGCCGGTCCCCGAATAGTTCTTCTGGATCTCCTGAACGCTGAGCTCAATCCCCTTCATTTCTTCTTCATCCACAGGGGTTACGATGTTTTCCTTGCTTTGCACCTGATCAAAGTTCAGTTTGGAAGCTACAAGAACATTGACTTTATTAGAACCCATGTACTGCGAGAGGAATTGCTGGACATTTTGCCTTACGTCGTTTTCGAATTTTTTCTGAAGCGCGAAATTTTCTTCGACCTTGCCGATCAATCCGCCTTGACCGCCTTTAGCTGTTGCGAGCAGCTCGACTTCGTCATTGGTGATTGTAATGTTCTCTATCGGCAAATTGGGAATGGCCGTTTTCACGAGGTTGTAGTACCCGTCAATGACTTCCTGATTAGGACGATAGCCCGGTTTGAACTGCACAACCACGGAAGCGCTGGCCTGATCTTCGTTTCCGTTTTTCGCGAACACACTTTCTTTTGGCAGGTTCAATAATACCGTTGCGTCCTGAACGCCCTGCATCTTCTCCAGCAGCCGTTCAACTTCGCCATTCAGTGCATTTACATATTTCACTTCGAATTCGTTATCCGTCATCCCGATGGCCGACGCGTTCTTTTCGAAGGTTTCGAATCCGATCGTGCCATTCTGCACCAGTCCCTGTGATCCTACATCGATCTGGACTTTAGCTGCGCTTGTGCTCGGAACCAGAATGCTTCTGCCGTCCTCGCTCAGCTTGTAGGAAATCCCCTGAGTCTCCAGGTGGCTGATGATGCCTGCGGCGTCGCTGGAATTCAGATCCCGGAATGCTACCTCATACTTCGTCTTAGAGAACTGCATCGTTAGCACGACAAGAGCAATTAGAACAAATGCTACGGTAGCGATTAACATTATTTTTTGTTTGTTGCTGAATTGGTTCCAATACTGGGTCATTCTCTCCCGATATTGGGTAATTCTCTCGTTCACATTGTCACCCCATCCGAAACTTTGCTAGAAACATTTAGATTTGCGTGCGCATGATCTCTTGATAGGCTTCTACCACTTTGTTTCGGACCTGCGTCGTGAGCTGAATGCTCAACAGAGCCTGTTGGGCGGATATCATCGCCTGATCTACGTTTACTTGTCCAATCATTAGTTTATCGCTCATTACGTGCGCGTTCTGTTCCTGCGCGGCCACAGAGTTCAGTGCTTCATTCAGGTAAGAGCCAAAATCCCGGATTGATTCGGAAGGAGTCGCACCATTTTTCACTTGCTCCTGCATTTGCAGCGGCTGTACACCCTGAACACTGAACATTGCATTCTGAATCATCTCTCTCTCCTCCTACTATGCTGGTCTATGTATAATATCCTCGTATTATCTTCCAATCTCCAAAGCCTTCATGATCATCGCTTTCGAAGCGTTTATCGCCGTAACGTTAGCCTCGTAAGAACGGGTAGCTGCGAGCATATCCACCATTTCCTTCGTAATATCGACATTAGGCATAAAGACATAGCCTTCCGCATTCGCATCCGGATGTGTGGGGTTATATACCTGCTTCAACGGGGATTGATCTTCCCGCACCTGCGCAACCTTAACCCCTTGCCCTGCATTCTGACCGTTCATCTGGGCTCTGAGAAGCCCTTCGAAGGATTCCTGCTGCGGCTGAAACACAACCGTCTTTCGGCGATACGGAACGGCTTGTCCATTCTCGATTCGCGCGCGCGTGGTTTCCGCATTGGCTATGTTGGAGGAGATGACATCCATTCGAAGCCGTTGTGCCGTAAGAGCTGATGCATTAATTCCGAAGCTATTGCTAATATTCATGAATCCCTATCTCCCTTCAATAGCTGTACGCATCATTCGAATCTGCTCATTTACAGCTTGTACGTACGAATTATAACGAAGCTGATTCTCTGCAAGCAGCGACATTTCTCTGTCTGCATCGACATTATTCTGGTTGTTATTCATGGAGCTGCTGCCGTCCTTTATGACCGAGGCATCCGGGATTGACCCGGTTGGACCGATGACAAAATGCCTGGGATCCGTTCTTCTGCCCTGAAGCGACAACTGGGCTCCATCCATTTCTTTCTTCAGAAGACTCTCAAAGGATACTTCGGATCTCTTAAAATGAGGTGTATCCACGTTCGCGATATTGTTTGCAATCACGTTGTTCCTGAGATTCGCTGCATCCAAACCGCTTTGAAGCCGTTGAAAAGAACTATTATTCAACAGATTCACTAGCTCATTCCTCCTGACTGGATTTGCCGAAAGGTATTCCACTCTTCCTAGCTAAACCCTCTTTTTTCGACAAATAATATAATCCGTACGAACTAACCTAGGTCTTAAGTAGAAAAAGACAACATGATGTCACATAAACTAAGTTTCTTAAAGATTGGGACTTTTTACAATAAGAAAAAAGCCCTATCTTTTACCAAAAAGAAGGGCTTTGTGTTCATTTTTATCCGATTTTTTTCTATATTATTGCAAATCGTACCACTAAATCTGTAAATTTTAAGTGAATTTACCCGCTAGGTAGGTCCTGTTCCTATCCTGAATATTCACAAAAAATTGCGAAATCCGTCCCGATCCCTTCCAACATGCGAAAACGCTTCGACATCCAGCAAGAAAGACCGGGATGAATATCGACAATTATCTCCTTTTTGCATACCCGGCAGATAGACCTATACGAATGCAACTACAGAATATACTGGCTCAGGTCCCGATCCTGGGCGATGCCGGCAAGTTTCTCCCGGACATACTGCGGGGTGATCACCATCCGGTCCAGCGTCAATTCAGGGGCTTCAAACGACAGATCCTCCAGCAGCTTCTCCAATATCGTATGGAGCCTCCGTGCGCCGATATTCTCCGTGTTCTGGTTCACCGAAGCCGCGATTTGGGCAATCTCCCGGATCGCTTCCGGCGAAAACTCAATTTCCAGGTCTTCGGTACGAAGCAGATTGACGTATTGTTTGGTCAATGCGTTTTTCGGCTCGGTCAAAATGGACACAAAATCATCGAGCGACAAACTGTTCAGCTCCACCCGAATCGGAAAACGCCCCTGAAGCTCGGGAATCAAATCCGACGGCTTCGCGATATGGAATGCGCCAGCAGCGATAAACAGGACAAAGTCCGTTTTTACCGGCCCGTATTTCGTCATGATCGTGGAGCCTTCCACGATAGGCAGAATATCGCGCTGCACGCCTTCCCTGGACACATCAGGACCCGATTGACGGCCCTGGCTGGCAACCTTGTCGATTTCGTCGATGAAAATAATCCCGGATTGCTCGGCCCGGCGTATGGACTCCTGGATGACATCATCCATATCAATGAGTTTGCCTGCTTCTTCCTGCGTAAGCACTTTTCTGGCTTCCTTGACGGACAGCTTGCGGCGCTTCGTACGCTTCGGCATCAAGTTGCCGAACATCTCCTGCATATTCATGCCCATCTGATCGTTGCCCTGTCCGGCAAACATGTCGAACATATTCGGTGCAGCATCCTCGACATCAATCTCAATCGTTTCGTCTTCAAGCTTGCCGGACAGCAGGTTAAAGCGCACCTGTCTCCGCTTCTCTTTAAGACTAACGTCCTTATCGTCCGCATCTTCCTCATCAGCCTGGGTTTCGTTGTTTCCACCGCCAAATAGCATCTCAAAGGGATTACGCTGGCTCTTCTGGCCTTTGGTTGAAGGCGCCAACAGCTGAACGATCCGCTCGTTCGCCATTTCCTCGGCTTTGTCCTTAACTTTCTCCGTACGTTCCAGCTTCACCATCCGGATCGCGGTTTCCACCAGATCCCGTACCATGGACTCCACATCACGGCCGACATAACCAACCTCGGTAAACTTCGTCGCCTCGACCTTGACGAACGGTGCATGGACCAGCTTGGCAAGCCTTCTCGCAATTTCCGTTTTGCCGACACCGGTTGGACCGATCATCAGAATGTTCTTTGGTACGATTTCGTCCCGCTCGTCATCGGTCAGCAGACTCCGGCGATAACGGTTCCGAAGTGCGACAGCGACCGATTTTTTAGCGTCCTTCTGGCCTACGATGTATTTATCCAGCTCGGATACAATTTGTCTAGGCGTCATCGATTCTTTACTCATCGCGAATACCTCCACCCCTGATATGGCTATATGTTGCTGCATGGCCCTCTTACAGCTCTTCAACAATAATGTTGCTGTTGGTGTAGACACACACCTCAGAAGCGATCTGAAGGGCTTCTCTGGCGATGTCTTTTGCTTCCATATGCCCTGCATGGCGCTTAAGCGCACGTCCGGCAGACAAGGCAAAATTGCCGCCTGACCCAATGGCCAGCACATCATCATCAGGCTCGATGATTTCGCCGCCCCCGGAAATCAGCAGCATCCCCGTTTTGTCCATAACAATCATCAAGGCTTCAAGTTTGCGGAGCACCCGGTCTTGACGCCAGTCCTTCGCAAGCTCGACAGCGGCCCGCTGCAGGTTTCCATGGTGCTCCTCCAGCTTGCCTTCGAATTTCTCAAACAACGTGATCGCATCCGCCACAGAACCGGCAAAACCGGCGACAACTTGTCCCCGGTAAAGACGGCGCACTTTCTTGGCGGTCTGCTTCATGACTACACTCTCACCGAATGTGACTTGGCCATCGCCGGCTATAGCTGCCGTGCCATTGTGCCGCACTGCGCAAATCGTCGTGGCGTGAAAAGTCATTTCCATGATGGCAAGACCTCCCTAAGAAAATAAGATTAGATTGTATTTAGTTCATGCTCGCTAATAAATACGCGTACCCCGTCAAGAGCACGGTTCGCAAGTGCTTCGTTCTTTTCCTTTTTGTTGCGTATCCGCTTCTCTAGACCCGGAAGAAGGCCGAAGTTCGCGTTCATCGGCTGGAAATTATCGGGATCTGCATGGGTGATGTAGTAGGCCATACTTCCGATGGTTGATTCCTGAGGGAATACAATCCCCTCCTGCCCCTGAGCTGCTCTTGCTGCATTGATTCCAGCAATCAATCCGGATGCCGCCGATTCAACATACCCTTCGACGCCGGTCATTTGTCCTGCCAGGTACAAATTCGGGCGTGTTTTCACCTGATAGGTTTGTTCCAGCAATTTCGGCGAATTGACAAACGTATTGCGGTGCATGACGCCGTATCGCACGATTTCGGCGTTCTCGAGTCCCGGTATCATGGAAATGATACGCTTCTGTTCGCCCCACTTCAAATGGGTCTGGAAGCCGACAAGGTTGTAGAGGGTACCTGCCGCATTATCCTGACGGAGCTGGACCACGGCGTAAGGCAGTTTGCCCGTATGCGGGTTCACCAATCCCACTGGCTTCATCGGGCCGAACAAGGCGGTTTGTTTCCCGCGCTTCATCATAACCTCGATCGGCATGCAGCCCTCGAAATAAATCTCCTTCTCAAACTCTTTCAATTGCGCGACTTCAGCATGAATTAGAGCGTCATAGAAGGCGTCGAACTCTTCTTCCGTCATAGGACAATTCAGATAGGCAGCTTCGCCTTTATCATATCGGGATGCCAGATAGACCTTGCTCATATCGATGGAATCCTTCTCCACGATCGGAGCAGCCGCATCGTAAAAATAGAAATAGTCCTCGCCCATCAGCTCGCGGATTTGCGACGACAATGCCGGCGAAGTCAGCGGTCCCGTAGCAATAACAACGATGCCTTCTTCAGGTATATGCTGAATTTCTTCATTTACGACCTCGATTAACGGATGCTGATGCAAGGTTTCCGTAATTTCGCCGGAGAAGCCGTCGCGGTCGACGGCCAATGCGCCGCCAGCCGGGACGGAATTGCGGTCAGCCGATCCGATGACGAGGGAATTCAGCATCCGCATCTCTTCCTTCAATACGCCGACCGCATTGGTCAACCCGTTCGCCCGAAGCGAATTACTGCATACAAGCTCGGCGAACTTGTCCGTATGATGAGCCGGCGTCTTTACGACCGGCCGCATCTCGTATAGTGTAACGGGTACGCCGCGGCTGGCGATCTGCCAGGCAGCTTCACTGCCTGCAAGTCCTGCCCCGATAACCGTAACCCTCTGTGAATCTGTCAACGTCATTACCCCCTGTATGCCTTACAAATCTGCTGCTTCGTCCTGTTCCTCAACCATTTCGGAATAATCGCAAGAGGTACATTGAAGCTTGATGCCTTGCTTGCTTTTCTTCTCTACCATTAAACTGCTGCAATTCGGACACGGCTTCGTTGACGGTTTATCCCATGATACAAAGTCGCATTCGGGATACCGGTCACAGCCAAAGAAGACGCGCCCCTTCTTGCTCCGGCGTTCCACGACGTGGCCTTCCTTGCATTTCGGGCAAGATACGCCGATGTCCTTCACGATCGGCTTGGTATTCCGGCAATCCGGGAACCCTGAGCAGGCAAGAAACTTGCCGAAACGGCCCAGCTTATAGACCATGGGTTTGCCGCATTTTTCGCAGATCTCATCGGAAACCTCATCTTCGATTTCGATTTCCTTCATTTCTTCCTCTGCTACTTCGAGCCGCTTCTCAAAGGACTCATAGAACTCTGCCAATACCTTGACCCAGTCCTCGGAGCCTTCCTCCACATGGTCGAGATCCTCTTCCATGTTCGCCGTAAACTCCACATTGAGGATTTCGGGGAAGAACTGCTCCATCTGTTCGATGACAAGCTCGCCGAGCTCGGTTGGCATGAATTTTTTCTCTTCGATGGCAACGTAGCCTCTCTTCTGGATCGTCTCCAGCGTCGGTGCATACGTACTTGGACGCCCTATGCCGAGCTCCTCCAGCGTTCGGACAAGCCGCGCTTCCGTATAACGCGGAGGCGGCTGCGTGAAGTGCTGCTTCGGCTCAATGTCCTGCTTCTCCAGAATGTCTCCGGAATGAAGCTCCGGCAGGTATTTGTCTTCCTCTGTCGTTCCGTCGTCATTGCCTTCAACGTAGACCTTCATGAATCCAGGGAAACGGACCTTCGAACCGGTCGCCCGGAAGACCGTATTCCCGGCAGTGATGTCCACCGAAAGCGTATCCAGTACTGCAGAAGACATCTGGCTTGCCACAAAGCGTTCCCAGATCAGTTTGTACAACCGAAGCTGGTCGCGGCTCATAAACGGCTTCATGGATTCCGGATCGCGCAGCACGGACGTTGGACGAATCGCTTCGTGCGCATCCTGGGCGTTGGCTGCTTTTTTCGAATATTGTCTCGGGCTCTCCGGCACGAACGGATCACCGTACTTCTCGGTGATGTAATCCTTCGCTTCCTCTTGAGCCGTACCTGAGATCCGCGTGGAATCCGTACGCATGTAAGTAATCAAACCGACGGTGCCTTCCTTGCCTAACTCAACACCCTCGTACAGCTGCTGGGCAACCGACATGGTCTTGGCGGCACGGAAACCGAGTTTACGCGCAGCCTCCTGCTGCAAGGAACTCGTCGTAAACGGCGGCGACGGGTGGCGCTGACGCTCACGCTCTTTCACTTCGCCGACCTGGAAGGAAGCATCCCGAATCGCCTCGAGAATTTCATTCACTTCCTGCTCATTGGTCAGTTCCTTCTTCGCGCCGTTTAGCTGCGTGAATTTGGCTTCGAATGCGGAGCCTTTAATCGCCAGCTTGGCCGTTATGGTCCAATATTCTTCCGGAACGAAAGCGCTTATCTCATTCTCGCGGTCGAGAATGATTTTGACGGCTACCGATTGAACCCGGCCGGCCGAAAGACCCTTCTTCACTTTCTTCCATAGAATAGGACTGATCTTATAACCAACCAATCGGTCCAAAATACGTCTGGCCTGCTGCGCATTAACCAGATCCATGTTAATTTTGCGCGGCGTTTTGAAGGCATCCTTCACGGCCGTTTTCGTTATTTCATTAAATACAACCCGCAGGCTTTGAGTATCATCCAGCTCCAACGCATGCGCAAGATGCCATGCAATGGCTTCCCCTTCGCGATCGGGGTCAGCTGCGAGGTACACTTTTTTCACCTTTTTGCTAGCATCCTTAAGTTCCTTTAAGACAGAACCTTTTCCGCGGATCGTAATGTATTTCGGATTGAAGTCGTTTTCCACCTCAACCCCGATCTGGCTCTTCGGCAAATCGCGAACATGACCCATCGAAGCCTTCACGATATACTTGCTGCCGAGATATTTGCCAATCGTTTTCGCCTTGGCAGGCGACTCTACGATGACGAGTGAATCCGCCACAGGTTCATCCTCCTCTCCAACATTCAAACTTTCCCATTATATGATTTTATATATAGCACCGGGTAATTGGGTAATCTGCTTTTTTATGATTAAAGATAACAGAACTGAATGCAAATGTCCAAAATCCCACCGGGTACGCTCGATCATTTCATCCAGCGACCCGGGACCCTGTTCGAGCATATGGTATATTTGTCGTTCGTCATTTGTCAACCCGGCTAGTTCATCCGGACGCTCCTGACGAGGGGCCCGCCGCTCCTTATTGTATGTATCCGAGACCCCTTTTGGCAACCAGGAATCATATTCTTCTATTATATCCCCGGCTTCTGTGACCATCTTGGCCCCTTGCTTGATCAAATCCAAGGTCCCTCTGCTCTTGGGTGAAGTGAGCGGTCCCGGAACGGAAAACACGTCCCTTCCCGCTTCCAGGGCCAAATCCGCCGTAATCAGCGACCCGCTGCGGGCATCCGCTTCCACCACCACGGTTCCCAGCGTCAGCCCGGCAATGATCCGGTTTCGCTGCGGGAAGAATCCCGGCAGCGCCTTGGTACCCGGCGGGTATTCGGAAATAATAAGCCCTTTAGCCGCGATCTCTTCATAAAGAGATCGGTTCTCCGGCGGATAAATGACATCGATGCCGGCTCCGAGAACGGCCACCGTCGGCCCGCCGCTTCGCAAAGCGGTTTCGTGCACGACGCTGTCAATGCCTCTGGCCATGCCGCTGACAACCGTAAGCCCTGCTCGGGTCAACGCCTCCGACAGCATCGTTGCAACCTTACGCCCGTAGCCGGTAGGCATTCTTGTACCGACCATTGCGATCCCCGGCGTGGACAGCAAATGAGGATCCCCGATGCAATACAGAACCCAGGGCGCTTGCGGCGACGATTTCAACATGTCCGGGTAGACAGCATCAAGGGCTGTTATAATACGTATTTTTGTGCGGTTTGTCAAATTCCATACCTTGTCTTCCTCTTGTCGAAGCTCGACCTCCTCGTCATTCGACAGTTCGACACGCTTTCTTTCGACGGCGATAGGGAATTCTTTAGCCAGTTTGTTTGCTTTTTCGACAGGCAGACCGCACGTTCTCCAATCCTGCGCATCGTAGGACAGCAAGCCTTCATGCAGCTCGCCGTTCGATATCATTCGGTTTATGGTCTTCCATCCGATGCCTTCGCTTTCATGCAACGCAATCAGCAGTAATCTGTCCAGCCTCATCACGGGACCTCCTTAAAATATAAAATCATAAACAAAAAAGCAACCCTTCATTTCCTAATCAGGAAATAAAAGGTTGCTTACCTTAAGTTATAACGTTAATCTGGCCTATTAATGGATAGGTTTAAGCCTTAGTGCGTTGTGCAGGATTCCAAAAGGCCCTTCTCTTCCAGCACGCTAACCAAGGTCGAGCCCATTTCGGCAGGCGTAGGAGCCACTTTGATACCGCATGCTTCAAGCACAGCGATTTTTTCCTTGGCTGTTCCTTTACCGCCGGAAATGATCGCGCCTGCGTGGCCCATGCGTTTTCCTGGAGGCGCTGTTGCGCCGCCAATGAAGCCTACCACCGGCTTGGTCATGTTCGCTTTGATCCATTCAGCCGCTTCTTCCTCAGCGGTTCCGCCGATCTCGCCGATCATGATCACCGCTTTGGTATTCGGATCTTCGTTGAACAGTCTCAGCACATCGATAAACTCCGTCCCTTTGACAGGGTCCCCGCCGATTCCTACGGCGGAGGATTGTCCGATGCCACGGGCCGTCAGCTGATGAACAGCTTCATAAGTCAAGGTACCACTACGGGAAACAACGCCGACATGACCCGGCGTGTGGATGTAGCCCGGCATGATGCCGATTTTACATTCACCCGGCGTGATGACACCCGGACAGTTAGGTCCGATCAAGCGAGTCTTCTTGCCTTCCATATAACGGGATACCTTTACCATGTCCAGCACCGGAATGCCTTCCGTAATGCAGATCACCAGATCCATCTCGGCATCGACGGCTTCCAGAATGGAGTCGGCCGCAAAAGCAGGCGGTACATAAATGACGCTTGCGGTTGCGCCTGTTTTGGCTTTGGCTTCCTCAACGGTGTTGTAAACCGGCAGTTTGACGGTTTCGCCGTTCTCCAGCGTGATTTCAACTTCGGTTCCGCCTTTGCCCGGCGAAGTTCCGCCGACCATCTGCGTACCGTAATCCAAGGCGCCTTTTGCATGGAACAGGGCTGTTTTACCTGTAATCCCTTGTGTGATAACTTTTGTATTTTTATCGATCAAAATACTCACGATTGATTCACATCCCCTATTGTTATTTGAAAATGAAAGCAACCGCACGGCAGGACTAAGAAGCCCATCGTGCCATGCCCCTTCAGGAATGAAATATTACTGAACGAGGGAGACGATCTTCTGTGCTCCGTCGGCCATGGAATCAGCAGGCACGATATTAAGACCGGACTCAGCCAAAATCTGCTTGCCGAGGGCTACGTTCGTTCCTTCCAAGCGTACAACAAGCGGACGAGTCAGTCCCAGCTGTTTCGCTGCTTCGACAACACCGGTAGCAATAACGTCGCAACGCATAATGCCGCCGAAAATGTTGACAAATATTCCTTTTACTTGAGGATCGGACAAAATAATCTTGAAGGCTTCCGTTACCTTCTCCGTTGTTGCGCCGCCCCCAACATCAAGGAAGTTGGCAGGGTCGCCGCCATAATACTTGATGATGTCCATCGTAGCCATGGCAAGACCTGCGCCGTTAACCATGCAGCCGATGTTGCCGTCGAGAGCTATGTAACTCAAGTCGTATTTGGACGCTTCGATTTCCTTCTCGTCTTCCTCATCCAGATCGCGCAGTTCCAAGATGTCCTTATGACGGAACAACGCATTGGAATCGAAATTGAGTTTGGCATCGAGAGCCATGACGTTTCCGTCACCGGTTACGACAAGCGGATTGATTTCAGCGATAGAGCAATCCTTCTCTACGAATGCCTTATACAAGGCCAGCATGAACTGAACGGCTTTACCTACCAGTTCATTCGGAATATTAATGGAATACGCTAATTTCCGCGCTTGGAATGTTTGAAGTCCGATCGCCGGATCCACGACTTCTTTGAAAATTTTCTCAGGAGTTGCTGCTGCAACCTCTTCGATTTCGGTACCGCCTTCCTCGGACGCCATCATGACGACACGGCCGGTAGCGCGGTCAACGACCACACCGATATAGTACTCTTTGCGAATATCGCAGCCCTCTTCAATGAGGAGACGCTTGACTTCCTTGCCTTCCGGACCCGTTTGGTGAGTCACCAACACCTTGCCCAGAATTTCTTCGGCATAAGCACGAACCTCATCCAGGTTCTTCGCCACTTTAACGCCGCCGGCTTTACCGCGGCCGCCTGCGTGGATCTGCGCTTTGACAACGGTTACGGGACTGCCCAAAGATTGCGCAGCTTCAACTGCTTCTTCCACCGTAAACGCTACCTTGCCGTTCGGAACAGCTACTCCATATTGCTTCAGTACTTGTTTTCCTTGATATTCATGGATATTCATTCTCGAATCCTCCTATCAACATGACTGGAACAAGGCAGGCTGACACGGAACCAATCTATGAAAGTTGGCACTGTCAACCTTTATATATTAAACCCAAGCTATTGTAACATGTTTTTAAAACGCTTACCTTAAAAAGTTCACCGTTTATCCACTCGATTTGGCATGGGTATGATTCCTTCCAGATATAAATTGGAAATATATGTATAATTAATTGTTTTTTCGAACGTAATGTATCAAACCTATGATGCCTAACACCACAATAGCAATGCCAAGCAATCCTGCTGCAAGCATAATTAAGATATTTTCCCATAATATCGTCATTTCGATTCCCTCTCCATTCCTCCTAGAATTAGTGCATCCATTACTATTATACCATTAAATCCCTTTTTAGTAAGATCAAACAGTGACGGATTATAAAACTCTTTATCCTTTCTGTGCGATCCGGTAGAATGATTTGGAAAGAGAAAGCGTGTTCATAAGGAGATTCAGCATGAAATGGTTGAAATCGTTTTTTCCGCTTCATTCATTATTCGTCAAAATGTTGGTCTATTTTCTCGTCGTGATTATCCTGCTCTCCTCCTACAACCTATGGTCGATGACCTTCTATTCCCGCAATGTGAACAATGAGATCGTTAAATATAATCTGACCCTCATTCGAAACACCGTCGACAATTTCGAGAAGCAATATTCCACCTGGAAAAGCCTCCTCCTCAACCTTCAGCATTACGAATTCGTCGGCAATATCAGCAGGCAGGCCGATGCCGGCGGAAAGAAAGGAATCGATTATCTGCAGGTTGAAATGGTGACGGATCAGATTCGGACCCTGGTAAGCCAGCCATACTATCACTTGAATAATGTCATGATCTACTACCGGAATCATGCCTTCCTGCTTGAACGGGACGGCATCGTTAACGATGACCGCATGTTCAAACATTACTACATAAGCAATTCCTACCCGTACGAGTTCTGGAAAAAGACAGAGCGCGCGAATGGGTTTATGCAAATGCTTCCCAGCAGCGCCTTCTCCATCGGGACCGAGAAGAGCGAGGTGCAGCTGCTGCCGTTAGTCACGGATGTGCAAGGAAGCCCCTGGCAAATCATGGCTTTCGTAAACATGAAAAGCTGGTACGAATCCTATAAAGGAATGGCTGGTTCCCGTTTCGTGCTGCTGGACCCAAAGGGAACAAAACTGTATGAATCCTCGCCGGACGCCGCTTCCCAGCCGCTGCCGGAATGGGACGGCCAATCGGATTGGATCATGGAGAAGGGATCGTACTATTTTTTCGAAAAAGGGGCACGCTCCGGTCTTACCTATATCTCCATCATTCCGCACAACGAACTTAATCAAAGCATCAGCCGCATGAACTGGATTGCCGTGCTGTTATTTGCCGCCACCCTGCTAATAGGCACGTTGGCATCGTGGGTCTTCTCTCGCAATATCAACCAACCGCTGAAGAGAATAGTGACGGGTTTGGGGCAAACCGAAATGGAGCTGTATCAAGGAAGCATCGCCGAATTCAGCGCCATTTCCAACCATCTGAAGGGATTGCAGCACGAGCGCAAGATGATCAAGGAATGGATGGACCAAACCAAACCGCTCTTAACCAGCTATCATTATTTGGCGCAGTTTAAGAACATTGCCATCGATACCGCCGCTTCCAAAGAACTTTGGGTCGGCGAAGGGGCATTCATGGTCATCGTCTATCAATTGAGATATCGTCATAACCCGACTCTAGAGCTTGATGCCTTGATGACACGGGCTACCGGCAAAATCAAGGACATCATCACGCTGCAGATCCAAGAGGCGTTTCCCTTATCGCACACCCTTCAGATGGAGGGCAAACAAATCTTATCAATCGTGTACACGCAGGAAAAATCAGACACGCTGCAGCAGAGCCTCAGCCAGCTGAAACGGATATTTGATCACGATCAAAGCACCTATCTCGTGAATATCGCGGTTTCATCCGTCTTCCAGCAAACCTCGGAGTTCGATCAAGCCTATGCGGAAGCCATGTCGCTCCTGCTTCAAGCCAGGCCGCTTGAAGAAACCCAGATTATCTGGGAGAAGGAACTCCGCGGCGAAGTAACGGGCTTCACCGCCGAGCAGGAACACGAGTTTTACGTGAATTTACAGGCAGGCAACGAGAGCAGCTGCCAAATGCTGATCGATCGGGCATTGGAACGGTTGCAGCGCCAGGAGGCTACGGCGGATCAACTGAGCCATTTTGCCAAATCGGTCTCGGTCCGCATGAGAAGAACCGTCGAACTGCTGAAGATCAATACCGACGTACTACCGAATGATGCCGATATGCTTGCATACAGCGTAACTCCCGACCAATACCGGGAAGTCCTTCTGGGCGAGCTCTCCCATGCAACCCAAGCGATCCGCCGGAAACGGGAGGAGCATTACGATATCATCCAATATGTCATTCAGTACCTGGAGTCCCATTACAACGAAGAAATATCGCTCGAGCAGCTTGCTTATAAACTCAATATGTCACCCACCTATCTGTCCGGGTATATTAAAGAGAAGACGGGGAGCAACTTCAGCGACCAATTGAATGCCATCCGGATAACAAAAGCAAAAGAGCTTCTGGAGACGACGAACATGCCGATTCAGGAAGTAGGCAACCGGATCGGCTACCGCAACGTCACTTCCTTTATCCGCATGTTCAAAAAAATAACCGGCCAAACACCAGGCGATTACCGGAAAACCAACTGGATCCGGTAAGGCAGGTGAGCGGCCGGCCGCTTAACCTTTGACGGAGCCGATCAGAGCTCCTTTTACGAAATATTTCTGGATAAACGGGTACACCAGCAGGATCGGCACGGTGGACACCATGATAGTAGCGAACTTCAGACCATCCTCCACCACCACGATATCGCCTACAACAGGCCCATCCGTTCCCGTCAATTGGCCCGACAGCACGATGTTTCTTAATATCACCTGCAGCGGCTGCATATCGGCATCCCGCAAATACAGGAGCGGACCCATGAAGTTATTCCACATCCCTACCGCATAATACAATCCGATGGTGGCAAGCACCGGCTTGGAGAGCGGAAGCACAATCCGAAAGAAAATTCCGATCTCGGACAGACCGTCGATTTTGCCGGATTCCTCAAGCTCTTGAGGCATCCCCATGAAGAAAGTCCGCATGATCAGCAGATTCCAGGTGGCTACGGCTCCGGGCAGCACCATGCCCCATATGGTGTTGACAAAGCCCAGCTCCTTCACGACCAGAAACGTCGGAATCATGCCGCCGTTGAAAAACATCGTAAACACGATCAGCATCAGTATCGGTTTTCCCATGACCAGCTTGGCCTTGGACAGCGAATAGGCCCCCAGCGCCGTCACCAACAAGGAAATCGCCGTTCCGAGTACGACATAAATCAGCGTATTCTTATATCCTTTCAGCACACGCCCGTCCTCGAACACATACTGATACATATCCAGGTTGAAGCCCTTCGGCCACAGCCAGACCTCCCCCGAGGCAATGGAGGCGGAATCGCTGAGGGACACGGCCAGCATGTAGACAAACGGGTATAAACACGCCCCTACGACCCCTGTCAATATCAAGGCATTCAGGGCGTCAAACCAATTCCATTTCGGTTTCATCACGTTCCTCCTCTACCAGATGCTGCTTCCGCTGACTCGCCGACTGAACGCATTTGCCGCGATAATGAAAATAAAGCTGATGATGCCGGTAAACAGATCGATCGCCGTTGCATAGCTGTAGTTGCCTTGCGTTAAGCCTACTCTGTATACGTAAGTAGATATGATATCGGCCGTCTCGTAAGTAGCGGGAGTTGCAAGCAGGTATACCTTCTCAAAGCCGATCTCCAATATTTTTCCGACATCGAGTATAAGGATGATCACAATCGCCGGGGCGATGCCGGGCAGCGTAATGTTCAGCGTCTGCCTCCACCGGTTCGCTCCGTCCATGCGCGCCGCTTCATAGAGCTGCGGATCGATGGCCGTCAATGCGGCCAAATAGATAATGGTCCCCCATCCAATATGCTGCCATACGTCCGTCGTTACATAAATCGACCTGAACCAAGAGGCTTCCACCAGAAAGTTGATCCGTTCGAGCCCAATGGCATGCAGCAGCTGGTTGACCACCCCGCCTGTGGGCGACAGAAACATGACCGCGATCCCCGCGACAACCACGTTGGATATGAAATGCGGAAGATAACTGACCGTCTGGACAAACCGCTTCAAGAAAGATTTGCTCACTTCATTAATGAGTAACGCAAGTATGATGGGTGCGGGAAAGCCGAAAATCAGCTTATACAACCCCAGCAGAAATGTATTCCGGAGAACAGGCCAAAAGTCGGGCGTATTAAAAAACATGCTGAAATATTTGAACCCCACCCAGTCGCTCTCCGCGATTCCCTTAAACAAGTTGTAGTCCATGAAGGCGATCGAAACGCCGAATATGGGAACATATTTAAAAATGATGTAATACAGAGCACAGGGAAGAAGCAGCAACAGCAGGTATTTATCCCGCTTCACTTTGGTCAAGAAACTCGAATGCCGCGCTTGCAAAAAACGTATCCTCCTTTAGCAGCGAAATTCATGCAATATCCTTAAAGCGGCTCTCCCTGCGGACCGGGACCAGGCATAACGAGCATCCGAAGAGCCGGTCCGAAAAAGTGAGCCGCCGCGGTTCATCTGGCTGCATGGCGTTCAGGTTAAATTACTTGGCTTCATTCAGGAATTTCTGCGTCCGTTCATAAGCGCTTTTATGAACATCCAGCACCTGCTGCACGCCAAGTTTGTTCACTTCTTGCACGTAAGTGTCCCATGCATCCATCGGTTTCTGTCCCAAAATGAATTTCGCAATCTGCTCCTCATGGAACTTCTTCACGGTTTCGCCGACCATGCTCAGCACTTCATTCTCCTCATTCGTATAGGCAAGCCTTGGCTGCGGCTTCGTTTCATGGCCTGGTGCGATTTTCATCGCTTCCTGCATTTTTGGTGAATACATGGACTCGTATGCGGTCATGTCCAATACCATGTGAGCCCCGACCGTCGCGATTCCCGTTTTGGTTCTTAAGTCGCCGAACTCTTTGTAATCATCGTTGAACGTGCGAACCCCGTTCTCCGTCGTGAACGTCTCGCCTTCCCTGCCCCAGGTTGCCAGCTCAATCCCTTCGGGGGAGAACAGGAAATCAAGGTACTGCAGCAGTCGATCCCGCTCTTTGGAATTTGCCGCTACGGCAAAGCCGTCGCTCTGCAATCCGGCAAACACGTTATGGGACTTGCCATCCGGCGTGCCGATAGGCGGAACCATGTAATCAAGACTGAACTCGGACGATGCATCCCCCAGCATCAACGGAAGTTCATCCATGATGCCGATGTAATCGCTGGCGATAAACGATTTGTTCTGAAGCAGCAGATCGTTAAATTGCTTGCGTTTATGCGCCATGAAGTCAGGCGCAACCAAGCCCTCCGCGTAAAATTTATTCATATATTCGACCATTTTCTTGTAGTTGTCTTCTGTCGGACCGTATCGCCACTCGTTCTTCTCGAAATCGTAATAATAGCTGCTGTTGGTATTAAACGCAGGCGCCATATTAACCAGCGGGCTCAATCCGTTGAACACGGCAATCGGAAAGCTGTCCGGGTACAGTTCCTTCAATTTTTTCGCAACGGTATACAGCTCGTCGTAAGTAGTCGGAGGCGTCAGATTGTGTTCCTTGAATATATCGTCCCGGTAAAGCCAGGAACGTCTGGATTGCTGCTCAAGTCCGTACAACGGCATAAAGTAATTTTTTCCCTCAGGAGACAGAATAGCAGCCTTTACCTCCGGATGATTATCAAGAAACTTCTTGTAATTTGGCATCTGATCCAGATGCTCGAAATAGTCGACGAACGCTCCGCTGGCCCCGTGCGTGTTGGCGGCATTCAGGCTGTTGACCATCATGAGATCCGGGATCTCGCCCGAGGATATCGCCAGGTTCATCGTGGTGGTGTAATCGCTCATGACGGGTTGTACCTTGAAGGAGATGCCGGTTTCCTCTCTTAAATACTTATAAATCGGCCAATTCTCCTTGTACGGCCAATTCGTATGGGAAAAGGTCATCATCTCTAACGTGATTTCCTTCCCAGCATCAGCGCTTTCATGATCCCCCTCGTTTGCCGCGTTATCTTTCGAGCAGCCGCTCAACAATGCGCCGGTCATGACGGCAGCCAATGCCGCCAACCCCAGCTTTCGGTTCCAATTTTTCACGCAACCCTCTCCCTTATGTATGATAATGTAACGCTCGACGCTCAACCCGTCTTGACGTTTACGGATTTGATTGTACCTGCCAGAGCCGCTCATTGACCATTCACAATCCTTCCCGTTATTGGCCAGACCTCAGAATCTGAAAAAGTGGCAATCATCTGAAACACGGCACATTCATCGCCGAAACTCCGTATCCTGTCCGGATTCCTGCCTGTACGGCGGGCTTTTTGTAGATACAATCGAATTGACAGACTGGAGGAAAACTTTTACAATACGGACTAGAATCACCCAGCGAAAATGAGGAAGCACCCTTTTCGAATCTTGGATGTTCGTTCTTGTTACACTCCACTGATATCTGGAAAGAGGTGCTTTTCTTATGTACGGAAAACTTCATAGCGCCTGCTTGCACGGCATTGACGGCGTCATCATTCAAGTGGAGGTGGACCTCGCTAACGGGCTGCCGCAAACCGCCATCATCGGTCTGCCCGATTCCTCCATCCGCGAATCCGTCGAGCGAGTACGGGCCGCGATTAAAAACTGCGGTTTTACTTATCCACTGAAACGGGTGACCGTCAATCTTGCCCCTGCTGACCTGCGCAAGGAAGGTTCCTCCTTCGATCTGGCGATCGCCGTCGGCATTTTGCTGACAAGCGAGCAGTGGGCCTTCTCGAATGCCGATCGAATATTGATCATCGGCGAGCTTGCACTCGATGGCACGCTCAGGCCCGTGACGGGAGTTCTTCCGATGGTGGAGCAAGCCCAAAAAGAAGGGTATGCCGGCGTTCTTCTTCCGCGGGAAAATGCGGCGGAAGCTTCTTTAATCGGAGGAATCGAGGTCTATGGGCTCGGTCATTTGAATGAGCTCGTCCCGAATCCACCGGCAGAAACCACTCGCCGAAGTGATGCTGCGGAAGATGGCACTGTTACCGTTTCGCTCTCACAGCTCCGGTATGACCGATCGATGAATGCAAGCAGATTGCAAGAAGGCGCCGATCAGGGCAGGCGGCTTGAAGACTACAGGGACGTGATCGGGCAGCAGCATATCAAACGCGCCCTGACCATCGCCGCGGCCGGCATGCACAATATCCTTCTCATCGGGCCCCCCGGTACCGGTAAGACGATGCTGATGAAGCGCCTCCCCACCATACTTCCGCCGCTGGCCGACCAGGAAGCATTGACGACAACGAAAATATTCAGCGCTGCCGGGAAGCTAAAGCCTTCCGATGGACTGATGAAGAGACGTCCCTTCCGGTCTCCCCACCATACCATTTCAGCCGGCGGCCTCATCGGAGGAGGAACCATTCCGAAGCCGGGAGAGGTCAGTCTGGCCCATAAAGGCATTCTGTTCCTGGATGAGCTTCCCGAGTTCTCAAGGCATGTGCTGGAGGTGCTGCGTCAGCCTCTGGAGGATCGTGAAGTGACCATTAGCAGAGCGCGGGCGGTTTTTACCTTCCCAGCGCATTTCATGCTGGCTTGTTCGATGAATCCCTGTCCGTGCGGTTACTACGGCAGCGACCATCCTCATCAGCGATGCACCTGCAGCGTTTCGCGGATCGCCCAATACCGGGCGAAAATCTCGGGCCCCTTGATGGACCGGATCGACCTTCAAGTGGACGTGCCTCGCCCCAAGGAATGGCCGGGAAGCACGCCGCCCCTTTCTTCCGAGCACATGCGGGATCAGGTGTATGCGGCACAAGCGATTCAATTGAAACGCTATGACGGGCTGCCATTCGGCTGGAACAGCGAACTGTTCGGCAGCTTTCTGAGAAAACATGCGAGGCTGGACAAGGAGTCGGCAGAGCTCCTGCAAGCAACCATCGATACGCTGGGCCTGAGCATGCGCGCATATGACCGAATCCTGAAGCTGGCCCGAACCATCGCCGATCTCGACGCATCCGACGGCATCCAAAGCCGGCATGTCGCCGAAGCGATCCAATACCGACAACTGGATCGTCAATGTATAGCAACCGAAGAAAACCAGCGTTTATGAAATGGAGTCGATACCCATATGATGATCAGACAGATGACCAATGAAGATCTAAATGACCTTATTGAAATATGGCTAGCCGCTTCCAAAGAGGCCCATCATTTTATCCCCGCTGAGTATTGGGAAGCCAAGCAGGGGGACATGCGGGAGGTATACCTCCCGACGGCCGAAACTTATCTATTGGAGGAAACAGGTCAAGTCCGGGGCTTTGTTTCCCTTGTAGGCGAGGATTTAGCCGCATTGTTCATTGATCCAAGCCGCCAAAATCAAGGATGCGGAAAAGCCCTCCTCCGCTATGCCATGGACCTTCGAGATACGTTGAAGCTTCGGGTATATGCGGATAACCAAAGGGCACTCCGCTTCTACGAGAAGAACGGTTTTGAACGCCTTGAAGAAACCGTGGATCCCGATACAGGGCAACCAGAGCATATTATGATTTGGAGGAAGAATAAGACCGAGAGGAAGGATAGCATGAGCGTTTCTATATTTCAGCATATTGACACCGTCTTTGTCCCTACGAGGAATATAAAAGCCGCTAAAGAATGGTATACAGACGTTCTTGGGGGCAGAATCGGCTGGGAGAGCGAGCAAGGGGAGTATCAATGCATTCTGTTCGGACAGACCTCCCTTACCCTTTTCTCAACAGACGAAGAGAGATACTTTGAGCGTCGGCATGCCATATTTAATTTTTTCGTTCCGAATGTGGAGGACGCATATCGGCATCTGAGGAAACAAAACGTACGGGTCGATACCATCCTGGAATACGGCGCAACCTATTTTACATTTTATGACCTGGACGACAATTGTCTGGAAGTTTGCTCGTATTAAAGAGAACGGCCATGATGCAGAAACAGGTGAGGGCTCAAGGAGCCCTCACCTGTTTCTATAGTTATTCTTATCGATTCGGATCAGATCCAACTTAAAATGCATTCTCGATATGATCCATCGATACTGCCGTCATGTCTTCCCGGAGCATAACCGAAATGACGTCGAACCGTATCGTCCGTTCGTAATAGCGCTTCTGGTGAACATACTGCTGGGCCGTGTTTCGGACCTGCATCACTTTGCGGGCGTTCACGGACTCGGAAGGCGTGCCGAAGCGGGTCGTACCGCTTCGGCTCCTTACCTCGATCACCACAAGAGTCTTCCCTGTTTCCGCCACGATGTCCAATTCTCCAAAACGGCAGCGCCAGTTCCGGTCCAGAATCCGATATCCTTTTTTAATCAGGGCGGCGGCCGCCAGTTCTTCGGCAGCCGCTCCTTTTAGCTTGCGGTTGTCCTTTTTTCCGTATGGAGAGGTCATGACGGCATCATCCCTCCGTCCTTCGCTTGGCGATCCGCACGATAAACAAACGTCAGCACTTCCGCAACCAGCTGGTACAGCTCCTCCGGGATCTGCTGATCCAGATCCAGCTTGGAGAGAATCTCCACCAAGGCTGCGTCTTCCTGCACGGGAACGCCATGCTCTTTGGCTTTATCCAATATAGACTCCGCCAGTTTGCCTTGTCCCTTGGCAACCACAACCGGCGCTTCGCTTTCGCCGGGCGTATATTTAAGCGCAACCGCCTTTTTCATGGAAGTGATCGGCCCTTCCTCTTTCTCTAGCTTGCTCATATCCGCATGTCCACCCCTTTATAAACCTGAGGGGTGTATTCGGCTGCCGTTCCCTGCACGGAATCTTCTGCTGCCGGGGGCAAATCCAGGGGCAGCGGTTCTGTTTTGACGCTGAGCAATTGGTAGCCGATCGACGAAACGGCTTGTGCCAACTCCTGCTTGGTCCCTTCGAACAGCTCCGCGGCAAATGGCTGATCATTCCGAAAGTTAAGGCTGACGATCCGGTCAACCACCTGCACATCGATCAGGGTCGGCCCAAGAAACTTCATATCCAGGTCGAACAACAGCCTGCAGTTGGTTGCATCCAGCTCGCCTTTACGGCCTCTGCGGGATTGAATATGTACGGACGCGGTCTGTTCCCCGTCGGCGCCATGCAAAGGTATGAACAGCGTAACCTGTGCGAACGGCGCCGTTCGATCGGTATTCAGCAAGAGCTGCTGGCCCGTTAAATGCTGAACGACCTGCTGGGACGCTTCCTTCAGCGCCGGAGGCGCATCCTGGCTGGACAGCACCTGAAGCAGCGCCCCTTTCAGCGTATCCTGCAGGGCAAGCGACGAATCCCCCGATGGCCCTGCAGCCATGGCGGCCTGCTGCACGCCTTGGGTTATTTGCTGCTGTACCGTTGGCGTTACCGGCTGCGTCAAGCCCGGCTGATTCACGGCGCCGGTCTGGGCATTCGGAACACCCGGCGCCTGCTGGTTCGCGTTAGCCGCATTCCCTGGCGTGGCGAAGGCTCCTGGCATATTCGCTGCTGCGCCCCCGTTGCCAGAGGCAGAAGTGGCGGGCAGGGAAGCTTGGGCTGCCGCAGCAGCGGATGGCTGCGCTGCGGCCGGAGCCGGTGCAGCCGCGCCTGCTGCCGTTGGAGCAGCTGCCGATGCGGGCACGGCCGAATTGGCTCCGGGCGCGGCGGCGCCGTGAGCCGCGCCAGCGGCCGTGCCGCTTCCGGGCGTCGCCGCAGTCGCCGCAGGCTGCCCGGCTGGCGCTGCCGGCGCAGCGTTGCCCGCACGCGCCGCTTCGCCCGCGGGGCCCGTCCCGGCCCCGCGCAAGGCCTGCTGCTCGTGCTCCGCACCGAGCAGCTTCAAGAGCCGCCCCACCCACGGCTCCGCACCGGGGGTGGGCGGTTTTGGCGATGGGCCTGCGGCTCCTTCGCCGAGAGCTGCCGCCGGCCCTGTGGGCACGGCGGCGGGTTGTCCGGCGGCAGGTGCTGCCGTGCCGCCGCTGGCCCATGGCTGCGCGAGCTCGCCGCGCAGCTGCTGCAGCAGGCCCTGCAGCTTGGTCAGCAGCGCCTGCTGGCCTGAGCCGGCCTGCGCGGCAACGCCGGCAGCATTGTTCGCCGCTGCTGCTTGCTGCTGCGCGGCAGCGTTACCCGCTGCGCCGGCTGCCGTCGCAGGCGCAGCGGACGCTGCATTTTTCCCGGCAGCCGCTGCGCCTCCGCTACTGTTGCTTAAAGCAGACGTCAGCTGCTGCTCCAGCGACTGCAGCAGCTGATGCAGCTGGGGTCCGAATACGGCCTGATGCAGTCCCTTTACGCTTTCAGGGCTAATCGGCAGCCCGCGGTGAAACGCGATCGCAGCAGACTCCGCCCATTCCGCAGCCGGGATCTGAGGAGGCTTTACGGCCAAAGCCTCTCGAAACATGGCAATATTGTCCTTCGTCAGGGGAACTCCCGCGTTCTGCATGCCCCGGATCATTTCGCGGTTTTCCTTCGTATCCGGAAGACCCGCAAAATCCAGCACCTCAGCCATGGATGAAGGGGACAACGGCTGTCCCGGCGTTTGGCTGAGAGGCTTAAGCACGGCTGTCCCTCCCTCTCCCGGCGGCTGAACCTGCAGCAGAGCCGTTTCCCCGGCTCGGAGCGGCGCTTCCAGCTTCGCTTTCACTTGAACGCCCTGAATCTGCACCACCGCTTCCTGCCCGTCCTCCGATACGTTCATAACGACACCGCGAACGACCTGACCCGGCTTAAGTTCCAACGTCTTGGCGTCTCCCGGCTTCTGCTCGCCAAGGAGTCCGCGAATCAACGATCCGATGTTCACGATAGTTCCTCCCACACCTTCTGTTTACCTTATATATCGGCAGCAGCCCGCCTTTTGACGAGGGCGGGCTGCATCGAAATCTAGAACAAGGACAATTGCTCAATCTCCATATTTTTCAAAAAGCTTCTTCTATGCATGGCGGTAGGTCCGTGCAGCTGCAGCTGTTCCCGGTGGAACTTGGTAGCATAGCCTTTATGTACGGCGATTCCGTAATCCGGATAACGCGCCTCCCATTCCCCCTCGCACAGCCTATCTCGGGTGACCTTGGCTATAATGGAAGCTGCCCCAATGGACTGGCTGTTGGCGTCCCCTTTAATGATGGCACGCTGGGGAATATCGCAATCCACCGTCTCGGCATCAACAAGCAGAAACTGTGGGGGAACCGCCAACTGCTCGATCGCCTTCTTCATCGCAAGCCTTGCGGCTTGTTTGATGTTAATGAGGTCAATCGTTTCCGCATCCACCAAACCGACGCCGACCGCCAGCGCCTGCTCCATGATAAGGTCGTAGAGGGTTTCCCGTTTCTTGGCACTGAGTTTCTTCGAATCGTTAATTCCTTCAATGACCAGCCCTTCCGGCATAATGACCGCCGCAGCGACCACATCGCCGAACAAACAGCCGCGGCCGACCTCGTCGATGCCTGCAATATGTATATAACGGCTCCAATACTCTCGCTCGTACATTAATAAATCTGTCATAGGTTTAACCCCTTTGGTTCCGAATTACCGTTTGTTGCCTATTCGTTCACACGGTGTATCGCATCTATTCTATCAATCTAGTAACTCTTCTAGAGTATCATACTCTCCAGGGAGCGTCACCCTTTTATCCCGTTCCGCATCCCGGCAGGAACGGGTTCGTCCATCGGCGAACCATCGGTTATAATCTCCGAAAAAAAGAGCCGCCGCCAGCAGCGTCAGCTCTTTCCTTTATTCGATTATCGATCCTTGGCCTCAGAGCCCAAGCCGCCATCGCTGACGAGCCGAAGCGGCATCCGGCTCATTCAATTCCAGCCCCGAACCGTCAGCCTTTACGGCAAGCGCCCGTCCATCGTAGACGGATCGGATGGTTACCGCATCATCTTCCTGACGTTCCACTCTCCACCGCTGATTGTTATAACCGAGATACGTGTATAACTGAATCCGGTTCTGCCCGGTATCCACATCCAAAGCCTTCCCTTCCGGCGTGCGAATGGAATACGTGCCTTCCTCTCCTGTCGGCACCCATACCCATAGCAGGTCGCCCGTACCCGTTGATTCCTTCAAGGTAACGAGTTCGCCGTTTACGGATTTCTCGGTATAGATCGCCTGGTTCACGGCTTCGTTCGTGAAGCTGGTTTTCGTCAGTCGAGCTTCAGACGAATGACGGACGTAGACATTTTGATAGGAAGCCTGTCCGCCAAACACATTGACCCCAAAATGCCCTTCGGCAAATGTCCCGTCCATCACATCGATGACCGTCTTCCCGTCCACGCCGACTTGAATATGCGGACCTTTCGCTTCAATCCTCAGGTGATAGGTTCTTCCCCCTTGGATAAAGCCGGGGACGCTGGCCAGGACTTGTCGTTCCTCGAATCGACCTTCGACCATGTAGAAGAGCCGGATCGACTTCAAGCCAGGGTCCAAATTCAGATAATATCCGCTGCGGCCGTCCCCGCTTGCCCGAAACAGCATGGATCCGGCACCGCCTGCTTCCCCAAGCCGCATGTCTCCCTCGAACGTAAAGTCTCCTGCCTTCTCTTGCGCCATATAATTAGCATCACTCGAATGGCTGCCCCGGATTCCATGCTCAGTAAGGACCCACTTCGAGGCCGTAAGATCCGGTTTCCATCCCGTCAGATTCGTTTTGAATGTTCCGCTCGAGACCAACACGCGGGTGCTCGCCGATATTTTTCCGTTCGGGGTTGAGGCCGTAATGACGGCTTCTCCCGCATTCGCCGCTTTCAATACGGCATGGGTCTCATCGGATGAAACAATCCGGACCGTATCGGGATGACTGGATGACCAAACCAGAGGTTTCTTTCCGTTGCCCGGGACACGATCCACAGCTGCGTACAACGATTCGGTCTGTCCCTGGGACAGGTCCAGCTCGTATGAATCCAACAGAATGCGGGAAGCAGGTTCCGATGGATCAAGAGACCTCCAGACGGAATCCAGCTCATGCACCTTCAACGATTTCAGCTTCACTTGGCCGCCTTGGGTGTAAAAGCTCATCCCCCGTCTGGCTTGATCCGGAAAAATAACGTCCGAGAACACAACCCTTCCGTCATTGCCGAACACCTCGACGGAAGATTCATCGACATAAATACGCAGCTTGACCACTCCATCTACGGGGTGCAGCAAAGCTTTGTGTTCGATCGAGAACAGGCTGGAAAAATCCGTGGTTCCCGATGCCGAACGGTCAATGAACATGTGATGCGCAGAGTTGTTATAACCGACAACCGTCTGTTGTCCGCCGCCTGCCCGCAGCCGGAAGCCGAATTCCAGCTCGCTGCCGTCTGTCGGAATCTCGACTTCCGCCTCGATTTCAAACGCACCGGCCTGAATACCCTTTAACACATTCTGCGAGGTCTCCGTCACTTGCCTGTTATTCACATGGATGACGGTATTCCGGAGGGTCTCTAGCTCAGGGATTGGAGACTGGTGCAGGCGTATTCCCTCACTCGTCGTTCTGAGCGACAGCTCTCTAGGGATGGTCAGCTGACCCTTCCAGCCCGAAGTCGGAAAACTGAAGGGATAATCCCAGTTCGTCATCCATGCCAGCATGATTCTTCGATTGTCCGGCAGGTCGGAGAAGGACATGGAGGCGTAGAATTCCTTGCCCCAATCCGTTCTCAGCACGGTCCCCGCCGTATGATCATTCATAAATTTGCCGTCTGGCGTCACATCGCCGATAAAATATTCCGCATCGGAGCCTTGGGTGTTCGGATTGGCGCCGCTGCTGATCATCAACACCCATTTACGCTGACCGGAGCCGTCCACGGCGAGCTGAAACAGATCCGGGCATTCCCATACGCCTCCACGGATATATTCCCCATAACCGAAACGGTCCGTTAAGGTCCAATCGACCAGATTGTCGGAGATATAGAAGCGGATATGATCTCCCCCTGATACCACCATGATCCAGCGGTTGTTGGCTTCATCAAGGACCACTTTGGGATCGCGAAAATCCCACCCTCCCGGATCCTCGCCCTGTTTGCCCGGGTTCTCGATGAGAATCGGCCGTTCCTTCGAATACGTCCAGGTCCGTCCGTGATCGGTGCTGTAAGCAAGTCCGATCTTTTGGTTCCCGCCCGGCCGATCAGGATTGAAGGATGTATAGTAGGCAATGAGTCCTTTGCCTCCAGAATCCCCGAACAGACCTGAAGCGTTCGTTGTATCGGCTACGGTCGAACCCGACCAGACATGTCCGAGATCGTTCCAAGGCAGTGCGATCGGCAGCCGGTTCCAATGCACCAGATCCCGGCTGACCGCATGCGCCCACTGGCCTCCGTCCTGATGGAAGAGATGATACTCCCCTTCGAAATAGACCAATCCGTTCGGATCGCTTGCCGAGCCTCGGATTGGGCTATAGTGATACTGCGGGCGATATTCCTCCGTATAATAATCCGCCATCGGGGTTACGTAAACATCCTGAAAGTAAGCCGTTCCGGTCTTTACCTTCATCCCGATCGATCCGCCCGCGTAACTTCCCTCGGATACGTGGATCGCAGCGGGTTCGTAACCATCTACAGCCATTTGAATTCTGTCTCCGGAGACGTGGATCTCCACATGATGCGCACTTGTGGGCAGGCTTGGGTAGGTATGGCTCGATGCGCCAATCACCTTTCCATCCGAAGTTTCCAGCGTTACCCGGACCTGATCATCCTCTCTCCTGAATACGGCTTCGTATCCCTCCGTTCCTTGATCGTTCCCTCTCCAATAGAACCCGGCTTCCGCCTGTCCCCCTAAGGTGATATTGCCTTCCAGCACATAATCCGCAGCCGCGTTCTTATAGATCCTGTAGGCTTCGAGCCCCTTCGATGCCGACCCCTTAAGCCCTTTGATGTCAGGCTGCCATTCCCCGCTCGTAGCTGCCGGTCCGAACAGGTTGCCTTTCCACTCGCTTACCTTGATATTTTGAAAGAGGGCGGAGCCGTCCCACACATGAAGACCCAGGTATCCTGTGGAATAAGCCGCATCATCGACTTCAATCATCGGTTCATATTGGCTTCCCCAATATACCTTGATATTGCTGCCTACCACCTTGACCTTAAGGTGAACGATTTCCCCTTGGCTCAACGCGACCGCTTTTTCCACCTTCAATCTTCCATCCCCTTCGCGGGCATCCTTGAGGCGAACCAAGCCAGCGCTTGGCACGATTTGCAGCATATACGATGACCAGCCGTCGACGCTTGAACGAAAGACCAGCGAAGCATCTGCTTGCATATCCGTAATCATCACATCGGCTTCATAGACAAAATCATCCGCTCTGGTTGCGGAGATCGCCGCCGCGTTCTCACTTGAATTGGAGCTAAGCCGTAAACCTTCTGCCGTTTGTTCCATCCTGCCGCTGCCTTTCAACTCCCACCCCTCGAGGTTGGTATTTACATTGGATACGCTTTCAAAAATGTCGTTTTCTCCTTTCCCCTTCAAAGCTGCATTCTCTTCATGGATCGCTGACGCCGCCCATGCCGAACCCGGAATGACGCTTGTCGCCAGCAACATGGTCATCGTGATCGCAGACATCGTGCGCAGCAACATGGTATGTACACCCTGCGGTAATTTCATATATCCACCTCTTTTCGATTCTTTCCCCCCGTTATATTGGAAGGAACAGCCCGAACAATCGGACTGTTCTCCTGATGACGAGCCTGTTTAGGATTGCGAATCTTGCCATGCCCGGATTCCCAGAGCCAATGCCCCGCATAACCCGGACTGGGTGCCTAATACTGGGGGAACTATATAATGTTCGATATCATGTACAATTTCGTCGGCAAGCACATATCCGTTCAAATTGCGCCTCACCTCTGCACGAATGAGGGGATACAGCTGAGCTTGCTGCATTACGCCGCCGCCCAGTATGATCTTCTCCGGGGAATTCGTCAGAATCAGTCCGGTGATGGACTGCGCTATATAATAGGCTTCGATTTCCCAAGCGGGATGGTCTGCGGGCAGCAGATGTCCTTTCAATCCCCATCGGGCTTCAAGCGCCGGCCCAGCTGCCAATCCTTCCAAGCAATCGCCATGGTAAGGACAGGTTCCTCCAAAGGCATCTTCGGGATGGCGTTTTACGGGAACATGCCCGCCCTCCGGATGTACCAATCCATGAACCAGCCGGCCTTCGCAAAAAAGGCCAATCCCAAGACCTGTACCCACCGTATAATAAGCGCAGCTTTTCAGCCCCTTGGCCGCTCCCCAAGTCGCCTCGCCCAAAGCAGCTGCATTGACATCCGTATCCCATCCAAAGGGAATATCCATATGCGACTTCATGTTACCGAGGACATTGATCTGCGACCAACCATGTTTCGGTGTTGACGTTACATACCCGTATGTCGGGCTCTCCGGCTTCAGATCAATGGGTCCAAACGACCCGATGCCAATGGCTTCTACCTCATGATCCTGGAAATAGGAAATGGCTCTGGCTAATGTGCCTTCCGGCCGTCCTGTCGGAAAGCTGATGCGATCCTCGACGATTCCGTTTTCATTCCCGATACCGCAGACAAATTTGGTGCCGCCCGCTTCCATTGCTCCAATACGCATAACGCCGAATCTCCTTATTACTCATTCATAGTACTTTTACTGGCCGCTAGATGAAGAAAACTCATAGACTTGCAGGGACTCTATCACCTTCCGGCCATCATCGGCAAATACGGTTATTCCCGTTGAAGCAGGATCAGGATAAATCAAATCCGTGATCACCGCCTGCCCGCGATCCGCGAACAGTTCCACGGACGAACGATCCACGAAAATCCGCATCTCCAGAATAGAGCCCGATGCCTGTAGCGGTGCCGAATGCTTGCCCGGGAAATCCTTATGGAAATCCGCCTGCCCTGAACGGCTGCGATCCACGTAAACCTCGGCAGATCCTGCATCCCAGCCGACCAAGGTCTCTTGCCCTAATCCTGTCCTTACTTTCAAACCAAGCGAAAATGCAGCATCAAAGCGGACAAGGATCTCGCTGCTCTCCAACTGCACAGCGGCTAACCGGACAGCGGCTTCATCCACAGCGATACCATGCAAGGAAAGCAACTCGGTGCGGTGCGCTTCCATTTCGCGAACCGGCTGCTGCGTTAGCATGACTTCGCCTTCCAGCGTCTCCAGCTTGAGTTCCCGGACCAAGGTCATGGCCCCCCTCCAACCATCCGTTGGCGTCAGGTTTGCGTATTTCCAATTGCTCATCCAGCCGATGAACAGCCTTCTGCCATCCGCTGCCGGAATGTCCGACCAGCTGACCCCGGCATAATTATCTCTGCCGTAATCCAGCCACCGCACTTCACCTTTGGTGCGTTCATCCGGCATAAACGTTGTCCCGTCAAAATCCCCAATGAAATATTGCGTTCTGGAGCCCTCGACGAAGGCCGGATCATCCCCAATGCTGACAAGCATGACCCATCGCACTCCACTGTCTTCCGTTGCAAGGGGAAACAGGTCCGGACATTCCCAGACTCCATCATGAAATCCGATGCCCTCTCCAAACTCGCTGGCAAATACCCATTCCTTTAAGTTTGAAGATCGATAGAGACATACCGTCTGCCCGCATGCCACAATCATCACCCACTGCGATGACGGTTCATGCCAGAACACTTTGGGATCCCGAAAATCAACATAGCTGTCATGACTTAGGACCGGATTGCCGTCATACTTCGTCCAGGTTCTACCTTCGTCCTTGCTGTACGCCAGACTTTGGTGCTGAATCATTTGCTGTGCGCCCGGAACATCATGATGGTGCGTGAAGATCGCCACAAGCCCGGGCCCTTCATCGAAAAATCCGCTGGTGTTGTTCCAGTCCACAACCGCACTGCCTGAGAAGATCGTGCCATGCTCATCCGGCGCTAACGCAATGGGGAGCTCTTCCCAGTAAACCAGATCCTTGCTGACCGCATGTCCCCAGTGCATGGGTCCCCATGTGGTGCCAAATGGGTGATGCTGATAAAACAAATGGTATTCCCCATTAAAATAGACCATGCCGTTAGGATCATTCATCCAGTTCTTCTGAGGTGAAAAATGGTAGGCATTTCGATAGTTTTGCTGTTCCGTGTTCTTCATTTGTGATCTCCTTCATTATCGTTATCATGGATTTACGACCGTACTTCAACGATATGCAGGAACGGCCGCTGCATTCCATACGGTTACTTCATGTTTCTGTCGTATCCCGTTTGTTTGATCGTCAGCCACTCCTGAAGCCCAAGTCGATCCAATTCCTTCAGATAAGCATCCCATTCCTGATCTACTTTTCCATTCTGGTACCATTCGGTGCGCATTCTTTCCAGGTAAGGGAACAAGTCCGCTTCAATCGTGGATAAGCGATCCAACTCGTCGATGGAGAAGAACACTTTCGGGTATGTATTCTCCGCTTTCATGTGCGGTACCATGACGTCTTTCATGAGTTTGAGCCTCCACGCCGCATCATCCGGCATCGTGGTGTATTTTCCATAATACTCGTCCAGGATCGCAAGCGGCCCCGCGATGCTTGTTTTTTGTCTAAGCTCAACCGGAGCCGTGCCCTCAAGCGGAAGGTGCTTCAGCATCCCTTTGGCTTCATCCAGCTCAAAAATATTCTGCTGGGTATCGTCGCCGTAAGTTCCCCAGTTGTTCTGAACCGATTGGAGCGGTTCATACATGGCATCAATCCATTTGGCCGTTTCCTCCAGCTTCTTGTTGCTGCTGGTAATGACCAATCTTCCCCGGTCCAGTCCGATTCCGTTCGTCCTCGTTACATTGATCTCTCCGGTTGGCCCTGCAAGCGGCGGCATCAGGTCATACGTATCATTCATGCCCGTGATGTTGGCTTTATCCCATGTAAAATACATCCCGTACCGATGGTCTTTTCCCTTGGCCAGGTAGGTATTCCAATCCTGCTGGAATGCTTCGATGTCGATTAATCCCTCTTCATATAAATCGTGAATGAATGCTATGGCTTCCTTATACCCTTCCTCTGCGGCGGTGAACACCACCTTGCCGTCATCCGTAACAACGGTGTGATCCCAGTTCTCGCCCAAGCCGAATGAAGCAAACAGGAATGTCAGATCCTCGCCGCCCGGCTTATTTATGAAGGAAAGCGGTATTTCGTCAGCCTGCCCGTTTCCGTTCGGATCTTGGGTTTTGAACGCCTTTAATACGGTTTTCAGCTCTTCCGTCGTAGTTGGCATGTCCAGCCCCAAGGCGTCGAGCCACTCCACGTTAATCCATGGGAAGTTATCCACCGATTGAATCCGCTCTTTCCCTGAGCCCAACTCCTCGATCCATGGAAAGGAATAAATATGCCCATCTGGCGCCGTAATCATGTTGACGTATTCCGGTGCTTCCTCCAACACTTTTTTCAGATTGGGCATATGCTGTTCGATTAAATCCTCCACGGGAATGATGACTCCGTCCTTTGCCAGCTTCAGCAGATCGTAATCTCCGTACCCCGCATCGAAGATGGCATCAGGCAAATCTCCGCTTGCTACGGCCAGATTGCGCTTTTCCGCAAATACATCGCTGGTATAATTCTTCCACTGGATGTGAATGCCCGTTTTCTCCTCCAGGCGCTTGTTGATCAGCTTCTCGTTAGGGTCCGCAGGAGCCAGCGGCGAGCTTTGCGTCAGGACGTTCAGGGTGACTTTACCGTCCGGCGACTCATTTGAGGCTCCCCCCCCCTTGCCGCAACCGGACAAGAGCAGCACGGCTGCGAGAGCTGTCAGGGTTACCGCTTTTTTACGGTTATGTTTCTTGGATCTCTTCGTATTCATATCAATGACCTCCCGAATCCTGTATTTGGATAATTATGTTGAAGGCGGCCCGCTATTTGAGAGAGCCTACCATAACACCTTTCTCGAAGTACTTTTGGAAGAACGGATACATAATCAATAGCGGAAGGCTGGAGATCACGATCGCCGAATATTTAATCATTTCCGAGAGCCGTTTCAGCTCCGCCATCGCAAGCTGGTCGCTGATCATGCCCGGCGCAGCCTGGTTTTGTATGAGGATCGATCGCAGAACGAGCTGCAGCGGATGCAGCTTGGGATCGTCCAGATAGATCATGGCATCGAAGAATGCGTTCCACTGCCCCACGAAGGCATACAGCGCGAGCACAAAGATAATGGGCTTGGATAGCGGCAGTACGATCCGGAAAAAGATTTTCATATCGGAAGCCCCATCCACATTGGCTGCCTCTTTCAATTCATTAGGCACTCCTTTGAAGAAGGTTCGTGACAAAATGATGTTCCACACGTTCACCGCGCCGGGGATGATCACGGCCCATACCGTATTGAGCATGCCAAGCTCCCTTACAAGCAAATACGTAGGGATCAGTCCGCCTCCGAAAAAAATGGTGATAATGAACAACGTCATGAAAAAATGGCGTCCGGCCAGCCGGTTCTCCGAAAGTGCGTATCCCGCACAGACCGAAACCGTTACCGTGAGAAGCGCAAATGCTGTCGAATAGAAAACGGCATTGCCAAATCCGCGGAGCATCGCGGGGTTGGACAGAATCATCTGATATCCTTCCAGGCTCCAATCGGAGATTTTAAAAGATAGTCCTTGATTCAGCAGCACGGTGGGATCCATGAACGAGGCCACCACAATGTAAACCAATGGAACGACAACGACCAGTACGGCAAGCGTTAAAAAGATCGCATTTAATGACAACAGGAAGCGGTCGAAGCGTGAATGTTTGACGGCCATGAGTATGACTCCTTTCCTAGTAGAGGCCTTCGCCTTCATTGAGCTTTCTGACAATAAAGTTCACCGTTACAAGCAAAATGACATTGATGACGGAGTTGAATAAACCAACGGCAGCCGAGTATGCATAATCGCCTGACTGTAAGCCGACCTTGTACACATAGGTAGCGATAATCTCCGAAGTAGGAAGATTCATCGAGGTTTGCATCAGATACGCCTTTTCAAAACCTATGGACATAATGCCCCCTGCCGCCAGTATGAAAACGATCGCCATAATCGGCCTAATCGTAGGCAGATCGATATGTCGGATGCGCTGGAGAAGGTTAGCTCCATCCAGGCTGGCCGCGTTATGCAGCTCGGGATCCACATTCGCAAGAGCAGCCACATAGATGATGGAGGCCCATCCGGCACCCTGCCATATATCCGATAGAATATAAATCCACCTGAAGTATTCCGGCTGCGACATAAACATCAGCGGACTTCCCGTCATCCAAATGACCAATTGATTGATCGGCCCCGTCGGGGACAAGAAGATAAACAGCATCCCGACAATGACGACCACCGAGATGAAGTTGGGCGCGTACAGGAACAATTGAATATTTTTCTTGACTGCCGCTTTGCGAACCTGGTTTAACATGAGCGCAAGCAGGATCGGCACCGGAAAGCTAAAGATAAGACCAAAAAAACTCAATTTAAGCGTATTCATAAAAATGACATCAAAATTAGGCGAGGCGATAAATTTTTCAAAATGCTTGAGCCCGACCCACTCGCTCCCGAGGATTCCTTTAATCGGGCTGAAATCCTTAAATGCGATAACGGCACCGTACATCGGAACGTACTTGAAAATAAGGGTCAATATAAGTGCCGGGGCCAGCAGTATGTACAGAAAATAGTTTTTCTTGATGAAAGTGAGCGTTCGACCTGCGGAGCTCCGCCCCCTGATTACCCCTGCCCCCTGATTGGCTGGTTCCACTGAATGTCTCAAACCTGTTCCCCCGTTCTTTCTAGAGAAGTTTACATATTGCTTACAGAAAAGGCTTTCATTTTTCACTTATGTTGAATGTCGCTTTTACAATTTATCAAATGATGTAACATCAGTCAATAGTATTTGTAAAATTTAATTTGTGCAATTGACAACATTATTTGTTCATTTATTTCCTCTTCTGTCATAAAAATGAGCAGCACAAGCTTTTTTCCTTATAAAGTTGGAAGGGTTTATTATTTTTTTCCTTGTTAGATGATGTTTCAGCCAATTTAAATAAATAGCAGCCAGGAAAATGACAAAACCTCTTCTGTTTAAATGTTAAATATATTGTGCATTTGTAAAGTCAAGGTTGCTATTTGGGCTAATCTATTATACATTTGATTTAAGATATTCAGAGGTCATAAGCGACTGGAAGAAACAGTTGACCTTCGCATGAACTTGATCATTTGAGGTGAAATCAGATACATGACGAAAGAAAAAGTCACAATTCAAGATATTGCCGATGCACTGGGAATCTCCAGAAACACGGCATCCAAGGCTCTGAACGGGAGCGAAAGTATTCCGGATGAGACGCGCAGCAAGGTTATCCGAAAAGCGATTGAACTGAAATACAAACAGTTTGCTTTCATGGAGACGGACAATCTGCTGACCAAAAACCCGGGAAACATCGCTCTTCTGACGGCGAATCTCCCAAGCACCTCCCATTTTGGCTCGCGATTAATCAGCGGGCTTGAGAAACGAATCAGCGCGGAAGGATATAACCTGTCCATTCATATTGTCCGTGACATCGATCGAAGCTCTCGAACGCTGCCTAACAATTTTGAATCATCCAAAGTGGATGGCATCATATGTATCGAGTTATTTGATATGGAATACAGCAGGGAGCTCACAAGCCTGGGCCTGCCTACCGTATTTATCGATTGTGCCGCTGACATGTTCTACCCGGATTTGCAGGCGGATTTGCTTCTGATGGAGAATGAACACAGCACCTGCCACATGACCAAACGGCTCATCGAGCAGGGCAACGCGTCTTTGGGATTCATCGGGGACATCCGGCACTGCAAGAGCTTTAACGAACGCTGGGTGGGATTTAATCGGGCTTTGACCGAGATGGGGATCCAGCTGGATCCGGAACAGTGTGTCCTAAACCCGGACCGTGAGTTTTTCTCCGAGTCCGACTGGATGGAGAAGCGGCTGAAACAGATGAAACAGTTGCCGTCCGCTTTTGTATGCGCCAATGATTTTATTGCGGTCAATGTGATGAAAGCCTTGAAGAATAGCCATATCGCCATCCCCGGCGACATTGCCGTATGCGGCTTTGATAATGCGCCTGAATCGCGCATCGTTGAACCCCATTTATCCACGGTACATATCTATAGCGATGAAATGGGAATTGCTGCGGCTAACATGCTGTTGTCCCGGGTAAAAGAACCGGCGCTGCCCTATCAAGTCACCCATATCCAAACCAAGCCGATCTTCAGGGCATCTACCGAAAAAACAGACTAGTTTTATCCTTTTCATGAACAAAGAACCGTTCTGCCGGTATTCGGCTGAACGGTTCTTTCGGTTTAATGGGGTTGGAGAGACAGTGCATTCTCCCTTAAACGAATCAATAAGGCGACTCCATGGAATATCGCCCAAGCTTCCCTGCGCGAAGCTCACGCAGGAATAGGCTCGAGGCTTTTTCCAGATCGACTCTTCCGCCGCTTACGATACAGCCGCGTTTTCTTCCGATCGCCTCCATGACCGCGACGATTTCATCCGGGTTGTCCAGATCCGTCGGGCGCTCCTTCAGGTCAAAGCGCTCGCTCATCGTTTCCCAGTAATAGTTGGCGAAATATTTGATCGCAAAAAAGGCAATATCCTCTACGTTCAATATTTCCTCTTTGATGGCACCGGTTACCGCTAAGCGGTATCCTACATTCTGATCCTCGAACTTCGGCCACAAAATACCGGGGGTATCCAGCAATTCCATCTCACCGCCGGCAACCTTGATCCACTGCTGCCCTTTCGTGACGCCCGGACGGTCTCCCGTCTCCGCGATGTTACGGCCGGCAAGCCGGTTAATCAGCGTGGATTTGCCAACATTTGGTATGCCGACAATCAACACCCGCATCGCTCGCGGGTTCATGCCCTTGGCGATTTGTTTGTCGATCTTCTCTTTCAGCAGCAGCTTAATCTGGTTCGGAATATCCTTAACGCCCGTCCCCGTGGATGCATCGACGGGAAAAGCCGTCAGTCCGTCTTCTTTAAAATGGGCCTGCCATTGCCTTGTAACCTCAGGATCGGCCAAATCGGCTTTATTCATAATAACGAGCCGCGGCTTGCCCTGCAAAATCTCGTCGATCATCGGATTTCGGCTTGAGAGCGGAAGCCTTGCATCGATCAGTTCTATAACGGCATCGATCAGCTTCAGCTTCTCCTGAATTTGACGGCGCGCTTTGGTCATATGTCCAGGAAACCATTGTATTGTCAAACGTCGTCACCTCTACTTTGCTCTGCAAACTTTCATCGTTTCTATAGCGCCATGCGGCTGGCTAATGGTTGATGAGCCCTATGTCTTTAATCGGCCAGAAAATCAAGTCTGCTCGACCGATAATATCCCCCAAAGGAACATATCCTATCATTCGGGAGTCGGTACTGTTGGAGCGGTTATCCCCCATCACGAACACATGGCCCTCCGGGACAACGCCGTCCTGAACAAACGAGTTTGGAAAATCCGTGTTATTGTATAATCGATTTTCCGCATGGGCTTGATCAATTGCTTCCTGTATGTAGGTTTCATTCACAGGTTCCCCGTTGACAAGCACTTTATCGCCTTCCACTTTAACCGTATCACCGGCAACCGCGATCACGCGTTTAATGAAATCCCTGCCCTCGTCGGGAACATGGAACACGATAACTTCGCCACGCTCGGGTTTGCGGATGTCATATAAAATCTCGTTGACGATCAGCTTCTGATTCGAAACAAAATTAGGTTCCATCGATGGTCCCTGCACAATAAACGGTTTAAAGAGAAGCCAGCGAATGAGAACGACGAGAACCAGAGCGATGAGAAGAGCCTTCAGCCATTCTACAAGCTCGTTCTTAGCCTTTTTGGCCGGTTTCCCCACGTTGGTTTCAATGGCCTCCTGGTGTTGATCTTTCTCCATAATCCACCGTCCTTCCCTATAGATCGCTTTCGCATGATAACGATTTTTGGATATACAAAAGGGGCTTGTATATACGCACAAGCCCCTTTTACCGCCTTGTAATTAACGACGAATTTCTTTAATTCTCGCTGCTTTACCGCGCAGTTCACGAAGATAATAAAGCTTCGCACGACGCACTTTACCACGGCGAGCCACTTCGATTTTATCGATTTTAGGCGAGTTGATTGGGAAAGTTCTTTCCACACCAACACCGTAAGAAATTTTACGAACGGTAAAAGTCTCACTGATTCCGCCACCGCGACGTTTAATTACTACACCTTCAAACAACTGGATACGCTCACGAGTTCCCTCGATAACCTTAACGTGTACTTTTAAAGTATCACCAGGACGAAAGCTCGGAATATCTTTACGAAGTTGTTCTTGAGTAATCGCTTGAACGATATTCATCTAGGACTCCCTCCTCTCACACAGGTGTTCTTGCATCTTCCGGAAACTCTATGTATTTCCTTCATTATCCGCAGCGGACCACCGTATTCACAACAAAAGAAATAGTAACATATTTCGCTGACTGAATCAAGTATTTTATCTTTACACCCCCTCAATATATCCGCTCAACGCTCACAGGTCATTAAAAAACCACTTCCAGCATGAGGGATCATGCCGGAAGCGGTTAGGCTGAGCTTAATTTACGCTTTCTTTCGAGTCGTTCAGGCCTTTGTGGCGCTTGCCATAGTATTCAAGAATGTCGTCTACCGTTTGGAATTGAACTTCAGTATGGTTTGATTCTTCTATTTTTGCTTCCTGTTGTTGTCGATGTTCTGTCATCACAAGATGCCTCCCAGTAATCTCAAGTGTTTCTCCAGATACATATTACCCACCGAAGGAGACGATGCATCAACCATATTAAAAAAATTGACACTGAAGTATACAATACTGGGCTATGAGCCAATTCTAAAGATAGAAATTCTTGCAGCGGTTTGCGGTGCCGTTATCGATTTAGTGACCGGCGATAAATTATAGAGCCCAACGGTATTACCTGCGCTTAAATTAATGACGGCAGATCCTGAAACCTCGGCGTTGGCCGAATTCGAGTTCATGTTCGCCGTATTTGTCGTATTACCGTTGACAACGATTCCGAACGTATTAGGCGCTGACGAACCCGTTTCGACCGAAATCTGCCAATCAAAGTAATAGAAACCTGCTGTCACGATGGTCAGCGTCGTAGTACCATTAAAGGTTACACCTTGAAGTGTGCTTGTTGAAAAAGCAACCGGTGAATTGGTAGCCACATTTTGAGCTACTCCGTTACTGGCATAGATCACACTACCTCCCACAAGGGTTGTGGAGCCGGTTGGACCCGTCGGGCCTGCCGGACCTGTTGCTCCCGTGGCCCCTGTGGCTCCTGTTACTCCGGTAGCTCCCGTTACCCCAGTTGCTCCTGTTACACCTGTTGCTCCTGTTACCCCAGTTGTTCCTGTTACTCCCGTTGCTCCTGTTACTCCGGTTGCCCCGGTTACCCCAGTTGTTCCTGTTACCCCAGTTGTTCCTGTTGCTCCTGTTGCACCAGTTGCTCCTGTTGATCCCGTTGCTCCGGTGGCTCCTGTTGCTCCTGTTGCTCCTGTTGCTCCTGTTACTCCGGTGGCTCCTGTTGCCCCGGTTACCCCAGTTGCTCCTGTTGCTCCCGTTGCTCCTGTTGCTCCTGTTGCTCCTGTTACTCCGGTGGCTCCTGTTACTCCGGTGGCTCCTGTTGCTCCTGTTGCCCCGGTTACCCCAGTTGTTCCTGTTGTTCCTGTTGCTCCCGTTGCTCCTGTTACTCCGGTGGCTCCTGTTGATCCCGTTGCACCTGTCGCTCCGGTCGCTCCTGTTACTCCGGTGGCTCCTGTTGCTCCGGTTACCCCAGTTGTTCCTGTTGCTCCAGTTGTTCCTGTTACCCCAGTTACTCCGGTTACCCCTGTCGCTCCTGTTGCTCCTGTTGCTCCCGTGGCTCCTGTTGCTCCCGTTGCTCCTGTTACTCCGGTGGCTCCTGTTGCTCCGGTTGCACCTGTCGCTCCGGTCACTCCTGTTGCTCCGGTTACCCCAGTTGTTCCTGTTGCTCCTGTTGCTCCGGTGGCTCCTGTTGCCCCGGTTACCCCAGTTGCTCCTGTTACCCCAGTTGTTCCTGTTACCCCAGTTGTTCCTGTGGCTCCCGTTGCTCCTGTTACTCCTGTTGCTCCCGTTGCTCCTGTTACTCCCGTTGCTCCTGTTGCTCCTGTTGCACCAGTTTCTCCTGTCGCTCCAGTTTCCCCAGTTGCCCCCGTTGCTCCTGTTTCTCCTGTTTCTCCTGTTGCTCCTGTTGCTCCTGTTGCTCCGGTCACTCCCATTTCACCTGTTGCTCCGGTCGCTCCCGTGGCCCCTGTTGCTCCTGTTTCTCCTGTTGCTCCTGTTACCCCAGTGGCTCCCGTTGCTCCTGTTGCACCAGTTTCTCCTGTCGCTCCTGTTACTCCGGTGGCTCCTGTTGCACCCGTTTCTCCTGTCGCTCCCGTTGCTCCTGTTGCTCCCGTTACACCTGTTGCTCCTGTTGCACCCGTTTCTCCTGTCGCTCCCGTTGCTCCTGTTGCTCCCGTTACACCTGTTGCTCCGGTGGCTCCCGTGGCCCCTGTTTCACCTGTAGCTCCTGTAGCTCCTGTTGCTCCTGTAGCTCCTGTTGCTCCTGTTTCACCTGTTGCCCCCGTTGCACCCGTTTCTCCTGTTACTCCTGTTGCTCCTGTTTCTCCGGTTGCACCAGTTACCCCAGTTGCTCCACTTGCTCCCGTTGCTCCTATTGCTCCTGTAGCTCCTGTCTCTCCCGTTGCACCCGTTACTCCCGTTGCACCTGTCTCTCCGGTTGCTCCGGTAGCTCCTGTTGCTCCTGTCGCTCCAGTTGCTCCCGTTGCTCCGGTTGCACCAGTTTCTCCCGTTGCTCCAGTTACCCCAGTTGCTCCTGCTGCTCCTGTTACTCCCGTTGCACCTGTCTCTCCGGTTGCTCCCGTTGCTCCTGTTTCTCCTGTCGCTCCCGTTGCTCCTGTCACTCCAGTTGCTCCTGTCACTCCAGTTGCTCCTGTTTCACCTGTTGCTCCTGTTACCCCTGTTGCTCCTGTCACTCCCGTTTCACCTGTTACTCCGGTTGCCCCGGTTACCCCAGTTGCTCCTGTTACCCCAGTTGTTCCTGTTGCTCCGGTGGGGCCGTTTATAATAGGAAAACTGTAAAATAGCCCGATAAAAGGGCAAAAATAAAATATGAGCTGTCACAATTACACAGGATGCCGCCCCATTGGACAAGTTGGGCGGTATTTCTGTGTCTGGATAGCGCTACTTCGGGACAACTTGACTCGAAGTCAAAGGAGGGGTTGCTACATGCCGATAAGGCTTGATTGAAAATCAGGCCTTTTTTCATGCTATATGACGGACAAGGAGGTAACGTGCATGGCAAAAAATAAGCCGAATCAGTCGGACGAAGTAAAAACTATGCCGGAAAAAGAAACTCCTGCCCCGGAAATAAGCACCGGAGAAGCAGTGACTGTGCCACCAAAAGACGAAGCGACAACTTCAAAGGAAATGGGCGAAGCAAGAGCAGAGCCGCCCTCTCCTGTTAATGGTGAACGTATTTCCGCTTTCGGAGATATTGTTGTTCCCTTTGAGAAAATCAATGAGATTGTTTCCAAAAAGCAGGCAGCAGTAAAAGAAGCGAAGAAAAGTGTCTCCACCGATAACAAGACACAGCCCGATAAAATCGGGCCGAAAGCCGGAGCCACCCGGAAGGGACGGGCAAAGTCGCTTGAAGAAATCGAGCAGAAAAATACACCTAAAGACCACCAGAGTCAGACCGCCGAAAAAGCGAACGAAAAACCTGCCCTCCCTGCCAAGCAGGAAAAAGCAGCGAAAGCTACAAAGAACGATCAAACCGACAAACAGAAGCAAGCGCAAAGGATTGACGGTTCTGCTTCCGAAAAATCTACTGAACAGGCATAGCAAACAGCACCGTCCGCAGAACTTCCAACCGAACCGAAGGAGGCTCCCCGATCAGGCGAACAAGAGCAGATCGTCTATCTGAGACTTTCGGAGCTTCATCCGTTCAAGGATCATCCTTTCCAAGTCCGCGATGACGAAGAAATGGCGGCGATGGTGGCAAGCGTAAAAGACAAGGGCGTTACACAACCCGCCATTGTGCGCCCCCGCGAAAACGGTGGGTATGAAATTATATCCGGTCACCGCCGCCAGAAAGCCAGCCAATTAGCCGAATTTGCAGATATGCCCTGTATCATCCGCAGCATGACGGACGAGCAGGCAATCACGCAGATGGTGGAGGATAACACCAACCAGCGTGAAAATATTCTCCACAGTGAACGAGCCAAAGCTCTACACATGCAGTTGGAAGCTATTAAGCGGCGGCGTTGTCCCTCCCAATCAGGGTAATTTGATATGAAGGCAAATTTCTCAAATGGTAAGTTGGTCATTCGTTTTACATTGAATTTTATCGCACATCAGATCCTGCTGTTCCACACCGTCTCATTGCCGGCGGCTTTCTATATTGTCGTGCTAAAGCAACCGGAAAAATGTGGGGAGTATTTAATTCTTGACAGGAAAAGACGCTTTTTCGCCCTCTCAAGTCGTCTTTACAGGGAGGTCTACGCCAATCTTGAGTCTCTCTCCTTGACCTTACAGGAAAATGAGCGAAAACGGCAAGAGTTCGAACAGTTGAGACAGGATTGGGCCTCGGGCGTCACCCATGATTTGAAGACTCCTTTGTCTTATATTTCTGGTTATACGGACATGCTTTTATCGGATGAACATGAATAATTTAGGGGGTACATCCATTATTGTGCATATACAAGATAACTCTCATGTCCAATTACAGGTCACAGACAATGGAAAAGGAATGGATGAACAAAGTGTCGCCGGTCTGTTTGGCAGGTACTATCGAGGGACTTCAACGGATACTCCTACAGCCAGTACCGGATTAGGGAAGGCGATTGTGAAGCAGATCATCACCGCACATCAAGGAACCATCGATGTCAAAAGTAAAGTAGGTCATGGCACTTCGGTTACCGTTCAAATGCCTCATAGTCAAAATTCAGGAAAAAACTAAACGTTGTGACCGATCTATTTTAAGGGGGTTCTAATATCTTTGAGAGCTTTTATTCAAAAACAAAAACCGTTATTTAGGTAAAAACCTAACCTGTTGAATCGTGGAATGGCGGCTTGCAAGAGTCAAGTCGTCACTTTCTCAAAAAAGGAATAGAGAGGGTATATTTGCTATGCCCTTTTTGGGCCTTCCAGTGGCGGCATGAGATTGGAGGGTTCTTTGTGTTCCACAATCTACTTCAATCCATTAAATGTGAAAGGCCGTCACCCGATCGTGGCGATCCGATATAGCAGAAGTTTTCCTATGATACCTTAACGAGTTACATTTTCAATTTGATTCAAAAGGGAGACAAAAGCTATGCTGAATCTCTTTTGAATGAGATCGACATTAATGATCTAACTGATCGCCAACGAGCTTTTTGCTGGTACTACAAAGGTTTATTGAAGGACGAAACGAAGTTTCAATATCATTCGATTGACTTTTTTGTAAAAATCGCTGATTACTACCGTTTGCGTCTTCCTGTTGAAGAACTTCGCAAATTGGGCGAGAACGAGGAAGCGTTAAAAATCTTTTTAAGAAAGGGAATCTCAAATGAAGAAGATGAAAAAGTTACTCATAACCTGTAGTTTAACCTTTGTTCTTTTTGCGTCTAGTAGTATTCCTGATTTGCAGACCCTACTAGTGGAACTGTTGAACCTAATTCCTTCAAAGCGAATCCAAGTACGGAAAAAGCGTCTTCACATCTTAGTAGTAATGTAATAATTCTGTAGTTGCTGATCCTGTTGGTGGTGTTGAACCTAACTCCTTCAAAACGAAGCCAAGTACGGTAACGTATAGTTAAGTATAAGTTCATTGCTTGGCCTGTGGTCACTAGTCAATAAAAAAAGTAGTAAGGTGAATATCGCCTTACTACTTTTTTTCAATCACTCTGCTTTGGCTGGAGGTTTTTTTATAATGGATTTCAGATAGTCTTTAATCATCTCTTTGCTTCTCTCTCGATCCATCTTTTGAGGCTCCAGGTACAGATTGAGAGCCATTCCGTTCATAAAAGCATACAGTTTTTCTTTCTCCAACTCCTCATCTACCTCTCGCAGCAGCCCTTCCTTTTTCAAATACACAATGCAATCCTTAATCGCTGTTTGCAACTCTTCATAATTAATGTCAAACCCTTGATGTGTTTTTCCAAATGTAACAAATGCAAACCAAACCTCCATTTCCAACAGGGTTTGTTGATCTGTAGGGATCAATTCCACTAGGTACTCAACGATTCTTTCGGCGGGAGTCAGCTCTTTTTCTTCCAGATTTGTTAGGCGGATCACTACCTTTTCCTTGACTAATTCCATCGCAAAAATCAAAAGACTTTCCTGAGTGGGGAAGTAATGTCTCAAAGCTCCTTGCGATAAGCCGGCTTCTTTTGCAATCGTTCTCGATGTCGCATGCTGAATACCTTGTTCACTAATTATTTTCCATGTTGCTTCAGCGAGTAGCTTTTTTCTTTTGGCGTGGTCCACGATTTTTGGCATAGCTCCATTATAACATTTTATTTAACTCAAGTGAATTAAATAATTGATTTATTCGACTCGCTGTGGTAGACTTTATTTCGTTCAGTCGAATTAAAAAAAGTCTTGAATAAAAAAGGCTCAATTTAATAATCAGTGCTTGACGGAAAAGAGGGCAGAAACGGAAGGGATGAGAGAGACTGGTAAATGTTTTCTGGAAGAAAGCGACTTCGGGAGCGTAGGCTGCAAAGCGCTCGCCTTTGTCCTCAGATTTCAACTGTTGAAGCGGTTATGATCAAGAAATCTGGGGGCAACAGTGATTGATGTCCCCTCATTCCCCGAAGTGGCTTCCTCCGCATAACATCATGCACTGATTAGCTACCTATACTGAAGAGGAAAAGAAAGGAAGTGGGAGTCTAATGGATAATCAGCCAGCTATTCGGTTACCGAAATGGGGGAAGGCGATGGGTGTAATTAGTGCGACCATCCTTGTGGCAGCTTCACTGTGGTTGATGTGGACCGGAAATTTAAATATACGATATACGGCTGATCATGAGGGAACAATCCCGCTTTATTACAATTGGGTGCCGGCAATTATTTGTATTTTGCTTATTCGTCTGATGCCTGTTCATTGGCAGGAGAACAATCCGTTTATACATTGGACACAACAAAAACTGCTCGTCCAATCCGGGGTGTTATTTCTCTCTGCTGTTTTATACACGGTTTCTCTTCTGTTGATAGGCGGGCAGGGGATGGATTTTCAGATGTATCACATGGTGTTCAAGCTGATCTTTTTATTGTTCATTCCCTTGATTTTTTTGCTGCTGCATCGGAAAATATCGGGCTACTCTAGGGGGCTTTCGACTGCCAAATCTTTTTCCCGAAGGAGTTGGGTGGCGCCACTTATCATCATTGTGGTCTGGGGATGTTTGAAGTTCTTTTCTCCACTTGCTCAACCGGAGGGAACCATAGAATTGGCCGACCCTATCGTATTGATTATTATGGTGGTGATCAGTTTTTTGATTAATAGCGTTTTGGAAGAGATTTTTTATCGGGTTTGGCTGCAAACCCGGCTGGAAGTTTTGCTGGGAAGATGGCCGGCCATTTTGCTTGTCTCGATCTTATGGGCAATTTGGCATATCTCCATTCAAGGCAGCGGTCAATGGGATGTTGATGCTGCGACCGTGATCGCCAATCACGGGCTTACGGGTCTGTTCCTTGGTTACTTGTGGGCACGCTATCGGAGGGTTTGGCCTCTTATTGTTATTCATGGATTAATAAACGCTTCTCCTCATTTTCTGATGCAGATTTTGCTTCCGTGATCAGGGAGTGGTGGCAAAGCACGGATAACCTTGGCTTATGGGAGGCGTGATTTTTGTTGTTTCCATTCTTTGTATGTGAGGGGTCGTTGCCTTGTCGTGACGGCCAGATGTAGCAAAAGTTTTCAAACTACTTGATTTCAAAAAATCACAGGAATACTTGGGCGTTAAGTGCGCCATTTTTTTATTCGCCACCTTTCGGGGATTATCCCTAAAAGGTGTTTTTTATAATCTTTTTTGACTGTTTACGATCTTTTTCAACAAGTTATATTGGACAAGCTTCGTTGCTACTTCGTCCCCGCTGTCGTTCCCCTCCACTTCCGTTTCGATTTTTTCTCTTCAAAAAAATCGAACGGAGGAACATCATATGACAAAGATTAATCTGCGGGATTACTACCCATTTTGCAATCACGACATTTTCCTTGAGATTCCTCATGAAGTCGCAACAGTCCTGCTGGAAGCTGAACGGCAAGAAGAAGCGTATCGGCGGCGTATGTACCGCCACAAGGCACAGTATTCCCTTGACCGGGGAGATGGGATTGAGCATGACATGAGGGTCGGTTCTGTCCTGAAAATGTCACGGTTATTGGAAGGATGTTTTCTTCAGCTAGTGATCCTTGATAACTAAATACGGATAACCCGGATACGTTTCATGTGTGAGGGAGCCAAGCCGCAGAGTGCGCCATAACTTTTTAGCGAATTTAATCGTTTGAGAACGAGCGACAAACACGATCTACGGTAAGCAGACTGTGGTAGTCTGCCGGGCGATGATCTCACACATAGGATAATGATACTTACGGTTTGAACGCTTCACAGCATTGACCGTCGCGCCATCAGCATGGGGCGGGGTGATATTCCCATGAGGGCGGTTGCCACCGCCTGTTCGGATTATCTTTTATTAAACTACAGGAGGAAGCACCGGTTTTTCTGTCTAACGACAGCCCAATACTTCCCGGCGCGGTACTTAGCTTACTTTGGCATGAGGAGAAACGAAATGGAAAAAGATACGATTTCTACTGAAATGCTTTCTGAACAATGGAGTAACAACGCTTGCCGCAGCTATGTCATTTGGGCAATGGAAAACTGTGGTTTCGGTACTGACAATATTCAGCGTGTAGTTTCAGAACTTCGTTATGTTTTTGATTTCAAGTCCATTGACGAAGCTGACGAACATTACCGAAACAGTCCCTATTGACTTCGGGTCAACTTGTCCCGAAGTATACGGACAGACGAACAGCCATCACTTTTATTGCAAGTGGTGGCTGTTTTTGTTTCTCACAGGACAAACGGGGAAGCGCATATACTGAATCATGCTAATCAAGGAGGGCATGATGAATGATTACTTCTGAACTGATTGATCGTTTTATGAATGTAAATATGGAGACCATAGATACCGGAAAATTAGCTGATATAGGTACACTGGAATTTGATAATTCTCTCCCGATAGAACAGCGGCCAGCTTATGTTTTGGAAAAACTAAAAAATCCGTTGTGTTTCCGTTGTGGTGAGGTGGGTGTAAAACTTGAATTTGACGATACCGCGCCCCCCATTCAAGAGGTACTCACGAACTTTATGATACGCAAGAAAAGTGGCTTGTAATGCGACTTTGTGCCCTCGACAACATGGTTCGCATTACGCCCGAATGGTATAATAGAGGTGTAATGTGATAGGAAGGAGGACACATGGCCAGAGTAGCCAATAGGCAGAATATTGTAAAAGCAGCTTCAAAAAAGCGGGTATGGTATGTAGGCTTTTATATCCGTCTTTCACGCGAAGACAAGCGTGGAAAAGATGAATCCGAAAGCATTACCAACCAAAGACTGATTTTAACAGACTTCCTTGAACAGCAAGATGATGATGACGAGTATGTTTTTGTTGGTGAATATGTTGATGACGGTGTTAGTGGTACGACAGACGAGGAACGAGAAGACTTTCAACGGCTGCTAACCGATATACGAAAAGGAAAGATCAACTGTGTGATCGTGAAGAATCTTGCCCGGAGCTTCCGCAACAATGGCGATCAGAGTTATTATCTTGGCGATTGGTTTCCACGAAACAATGTCCGGTTTATTTCGCTTTACCAACAACCCGTTGACACGTACAAAGACCCGCAAAACGCGCAAAACATCGCCGTTCCGGTTCAGGGCGTTCTGAATGAAGAACATGCAAGAGGTACTTCGGAGAGCGTCAGGAGAACCTTTGACAAGAAGCGGGAGAAAGGTCTGCATATCGGCTCGTTTGCCGCTTATGGCTATCTGAAAGACCCGGAGGACAAGAACGCTCTTATACTCGATGAGGAAGCCGCAGAAAATGTCAAAAGCATTTATGCTTGGTTCTTAGAGGGCATGAGCAAAAATGCGATTGTTCGCAAGTTGAACGAAAGCGGCATATTATGCCCATCAGTGTATAAAAAAAGCAAGGGCATGAAATACAAGAATCCCAACAGCGAGGGCGGCAATCCGTTATGGTGTGCCATGACGGTCACCAATATGTTGAAAAACCGCATTTATGTTGGGGATATGGTGCAAGGGCGTTATCGCATGAAGAGTTATAAAATCCATGTACAGGAAACGGTTCCCGAAGATGAATGGTTCATCGTCGAAAATACGCATGAGCCGATCATTAGTCGTGAAGATTTTGCCAAAGTGCAGGAACTTTTGAAAAAAGATACCCGCACCGCACCAAAGCAAAAAACGTTATATTTATTCAGTGGCTTCCTACGCTGTGCAGATTGCGGCAAGGCCATGACACGAAGCACCGTTAAAGGGAATGTGTACTACTATTGCCGCACTTACAAAGACCAGTCCAAAGAGGCTTGTACGAAGCATACGATGAAGCACAACCACTTAGAACAAGCAGTATTGTATGCCATCAAACAACAGGTCTACATTGCGGTTTCCCTGTCAGAAATGATTTCACGGATTAACAAGGCCCCACTCCAAAAAAGCCAGTCCATTCGTCTTAATGAATTGCTAGGGGCAAAGGAAAAAGAGCTATCCAAGATTTCACGCTACAAGCAAAGTATTTATCAGGACTGGAAAGATGGAGAAATTTCTCATAAGGAATATCGCCAGATGAAAGAGGACTATGAGCGGCAAGTCGAAGCCATTAACGAAGTGATAAGCAATCTGCAAGAAGAAAAGGCCGAACTTGAAAATGGTGTCGATGTGGAGAACCCGTTTCTAGCAGCCTTTCGGAAGTATGAAAATATCGACAAACTGACAAGGGACATTTTGATTGAACTTGTGGACACCATCAAAGTATACGAAAACGGCAATATCAGCGTGAAGCTGAAATTTGCCAATGAGTACCGCAGAGTTGCGGAGTACATTGAAGTCAACACCCCTGAGAACGCGGTTTAGAGAAACCGCATTTTTAATGGCAGTTTGTTTTCCTAATATAAATGTTCCGGTGGCCCCCGTTGCTCCTATTGCACCAGTTTCTCCTGTTTCACCTGTAGCTCCTGTTGCTCCTGTTGCACCCGTTGCTCCTGTCACTCCCGTTGCTCCTGTCACTCCCGTTGCTCCGGTGGCTCCTATTGCACCCGTTTCACCTGTTGCTCCGGTTGCACCCGTGGCTCCTGTTGCACCCGTTTCACCTGACGCTCCTGTTGCTCCTGTTACTCCTGTTTCTCCTGTTACTCCTGTTTCTCCTGTTGCTCCTGTCGCTCCAGTTTCCCCAGTTGCCCCCGTTGCTCCCGTTGCTCCTGTTGCACCTGTCTCTCCGGTTGCTCCCGTAGCTCCTGTTTCACCTGTTGCTCCTGTTGCTCCTGTTACACCAGTTTCTCCGGTTGCTCCTATTGCTCCTGTAGCTCCGGTGGCACCAGTTTCTCCCGTTGCTCCTGTTTCACCTGTCGCTCCTATTGCACCCGTTACTCCCGTTGCACCCGTGGCCCCTGTTTCACCTGTTGCTCCTGTCGCTCCGGTCGCTCCCGTGGCCCCTGTTGCTCCGGTTGCACCGGTTGCACCGGTGGCTCCTGTTTCACCTGTTGCACCCGTTGCTCCCGTTGCTCCTGTTACTCCCGTTGCTCCCGTTGCTCCTGTTGCTCCTGTTGCTCCTGTTACTCCTGTTGCTCCTGTAGCTCCTGTTGCTCCTGTCTCTCCGGTTGCTCCTGTTGCCCCGGTTACCCCAGTTGTTCCTGTTGCACCAGTTGCTCCTGTTGATCCCGTTGCTCCTGTTACTCCTGTTGCTCCGGTGGCTCCGGTGGCTCCGGTTGCACCTGTCGCTCCCGTGGCTCCTGTTGCACCGGTTGCTCCTGTTGATCCTGTTATCCCCGTGGCTCCTGTTACACCTGTCTCTCCTGTTTCTCCTGTTACCCCTGTTGCTCCTGTTGCACCCGTTGCTCCCGTTGCTCCTGTTGCTCCCGTTGCTCCGGTTGCTCCTGTTGCACCAGTTTCTCCCGTTTCACCTGTTGCTCCAGTTGCTCCAGTTGCTCCAGTAACCCCCGTTGCTCCCGTTGCTCCCGTTGCTCCCGTTGCTCCTGTTTCACCTGTAGCTCCTGTAGCTCCTGTCGCTCCCGTTGCACCTGTCTCTCCGGTTGCTCCTGTTACTCCGGTGGCTCCTGTTGCTCCCGTTGCCCCAGTTGCTCCCGTTGTTCCTGTCATTCCCGTTTCACCTGTTGCTCCGGTCGCTCCTGTTGCTCCTGTTGCTCCCGTTGCACCAGTTACCCCAGTTGCTCCCGTTGCTCCTGTTGCACCAGTTACCCCAGTTGCTCCCGTTGCTCCTGTTACTCCTGTTACTCCTGTTGCTCCTGTTTCACCTGTTGCTCCTGTTGCTCCGGTTGCTCCCGTTGCACCCGTTTCTCCTGTCGCACCGGTTACTCCTATTGCACCGGTTGCTCCTGTTGCACCAGTTACCCCAGTTGCTCCCGTTGCTCCTGTTACTCCTGTTACTCCTGTTGCTCCTGTTTCACCTGTTGCTCCTGTTGCTCCGGTTGCTCCTGTAGCTCCTGTTGCACCCGTTGCTCCTGTTGTACCAGTTTCTCCTGTCGCACCGGTTGCTCCTGTAGCTCCTGTCGTTCCTGTGGCTCCCGTTGCACCCGTTGCTCCTGTTTCCCCAGTGGCTCCCGTAGCTCCTGTCACTCCAGTGGTTCCTGTTGCTCCTGCTGCTCCCGTCGCCCCTCTTGCTCCTGCTGCTCCCGTCGCCCCTCTTGCTCCTGCTGCTCCCGTCGCCCCTCTTGCTCCTGCTGCTCCCGTCGTTCCTCTTGCTCCTGCTGCTCCCGTCGTTCCTCTTGCTCCTGCTGCTCCCGTTGACCCAGGAACACCCGGTACTCCTTGGGCCCCTGTGGCTCCTGTTTCGCCCGTTGGTCCCGTTGGATCTTGTACATTTTCAACGAAATCCTGCATCATCATACTTTGAACGCTCTCGGCACTTATTCTTGAAACAGATAACAAAGAAAACAACAACCCATTCCGATCAGTTGTCGGTATATCCAAAGTCGTTAGCGTTTCTCCAAGTATATTGGTATAATTCATCAATCGATCATTCACTTGCATCAGAGACGCGCCTTCCAGCAGTGATGCTATAACGTCCTGAGACGCTGTCTGCAAAGCTTCCTGCTGCGCTGCAGAAGCCCCCGCACGGGATAATTGCTGATTGATTTCTTCAAAAACAACCCCTAATCTATTCTCAGAGTCCATCCCTGGATTCGTTACTGCGTCCGCAATATATAACGGGAGATTATCGATCAAGTTGTGTAACGGAATTAAATCCATTCTTTCTTGAGCATAACCCCATCTATTGAGCGAACTGCTAATTTCAAGAATGGATGATCTTATCAATCTTCCTATTCCAATGCGCTCGGCATAAGAAAGGATAAGTACCGCAAAAAAGTTTATTCGATCTATAATTTCTCTGCTATTGTTCATATTAGAAATAACTAATACTTGTTCAGCCGCCATTCGAATAAATCGCTTCTCGCTTTTAGAGAGCGACCTATCGGAAGACAACAATTTTTGGATCCGCCGAACTTGTCTTTTTAGCCGAATGAAGTTTTCATGCACCGGTTGCTCAATGAATATGCGGACAAGTACTCTCAATTGGCGAAACGACCAAACCAGGCGACTCAACCAAAGCTCTCTTAACCTCTTCCGCCTGGGTTCCATTTTTCGTGAAGGCGTGCACTTCAATTTGCCGCGATTTCCTCTCCGTGGGGAATCCAATATGCTTCACTCCTCGTTCTGCTTCTCTACGACTCAGCAATCACCCATATCTGCAGACTATTCACTGGGCGAACAATAGGTTCTAGATCTTACAATTGAACCGCAACAAAAAAAGAGAAGGCCCATTTAAGAGAAGCCCTCTCTTTTCGTTATCCAGGTTATTCATTTCATTTTGCCTTGCCGCTTTGGGCACGTAATTTCTCAAGAAACGCCGTATCCTGTTTCGAAAGCTCCAGTCCCTCCAATAATTCAGGGCGTCTTTCCCATGTCCGTTTAAGCGCTTGTTCACGGCGCCATACATCGATATTCGCATGATGACCGCTTAGCAAAATATCCGGCACTTTCCAGCCGCGAAACTCCGCCGGACGTGTATAGTGCGGGTATTCCAGCAGGCCCGTACTGAATGAATCCGTCACCGCCGAGGTTTCATTCCCAAGTACACCCGGCAGCAATCGGACGACGGCATCGATGACCACCATGGCCGGCAGCTCTCCGCCGGTAAGCACGTAATCTCCGATCGATAACTCATCCGTCACGAGAAACTCGCGGATTCGTTCATCGTAACCTTCGTAATGCCCGCATATAAACACCAGATGCTCTTCTTGAGACAGCTCTTCCGCCTTCTTCTGCGTAAAAGTCTCTCCTTGCGGACACATCAGAATGACTCGCGGAGGCTTGGCTGCGCCGGTGATTTCCGCCGAAACCTCTCGGGCAGGGTCAGCTCCCTCCCCATGATTCGAAATCTCATTCGGATCCGAAGCGAGGATGTCCTCTACCGCAGCAAAAATCGGGTCCGGTTTTAACACCATTCCGCCACCGCCGCCATATGGCGTATCATCGACCTGCCCATGCTTGTTCCCGGCATACTGGCGGAAGTTGATGGCATTCAGGTTCACGATTTCTTTCTCGGCCGCTTTACCCAGAATGCTCGAATGGAACACGCCATCAAACATTTCGGGAAACAGCGTCAACACATCAATCCGCATGGACTATAACAACCCTTCCATAAGATGCACGCGGACAAGTTTCGATTCCTTGTCCACATCCAGCACGACATCCGGTATGGCCGGGAGAAGAATTTCTTTTCCCTTAGGCGTTTTGACAACCCACACGTCGTTGGCGCCTGGCGTCAAAATCTCGGAAATCGTGCCCAACTCCTCAGCCGGTTCCTCATCCGTCACCACTTTGCAACCAATGATCTCGTGGAAATAGTACTCGTTCTCCGGAAGCTCCTCCTGAAGATCCTCGGTGATTTTCAGCAGCGAACCCTTATATTTTTCAGCCTCGTTAATCCCATGAAGCTCCTTGAATTTCAGGACATACATGTTTTTATGAAAGCGGGATGTTTCGACCGTTACTTCAATCTTATTCCCTTTGTCGGGAACGATATACAGCTTGCTCTTCGCGGCAAAACGCTGGTCGGCAAAATCCGTATGCGGCATGACCTTAACTTCGCCGCGAATGCCGTGCGTGTTCACGATCTTGCCAACGGTATACAACTTTTCAGACATGGTCTTCCTCCTGCATCACTTAATGAACGTTCTAAGCTGGTATGACCGGCTGATTTCTTCAGCATGTACGAAAAAGGGCTAGGACATGCATCCTAACCCCCTTTCGTATATTTTAAGAAATGATATCAACGGTCACCCGTTTATCCATTTTAACTGCCGCCGATGTAACGACTGTACGCAATGATTTGGCGATACGCCCTTGTTTGCCTATGACCTTCCCGACATCGTCAGGATGCACGTACAGTTCATATACAATCAAGTGCTCCTTCTCAACGGTTTTCACAGTCACATCTTCTGGATGATCCACTAAAGCCTTAGCAATAACGCGAACTAATTCTTCCATAGATAACCCTCGCGATCAGTCTTATTTCTGATGCTTCAGCTCATGAAACTTCTTCATTACGCCCGCTTTGCTAAGCAAGTTGCGAACCGTGTCAGATGCTTGCGCACCATTTTGAAGCCAGTTCAGTGCTTTCTCTTCATCGATCTTAACTTCAGCCGGTTGAGCAACCGGATTGTAATAACCGATTTCCTCGATAAAACGGCCGTCACGTGGGGAACGGGAATCAGAAACCACCACGCGGTAGAAAGGAGCCTTGTGAGCACCCATGCGTTTCAGACGAATACGTACTGCCATTTGAAAATTCACCTCCTTCAAAAAATGTCCATTCGATATATCCGGGGCTTAACGGAACGGAAACTTCATACCTTTTCCGCCGGTCAGGCCCTTCAGCTGCTTCAAGGCCTTGTTCTTGCCGCCTTTAGGACCCATCATATCCGAGAACTGTTTCATCACGCGGCGCATTTCGTCAAACTGCTTGATGAGCCGGTTCACTTCAGCCAGCGAGGTTCCGCTGCCGGCCGCAATCCGTTTACGACGGTTGTGATTGATAATGTCAGGCTGCTGCTTCTCCGCCGTTGTCATGGAGTGGACGATAGCCTCGATGCGTCCCATCTGCTTCTCGTCAACCTTGAGATCCTTGGCTTGCTTCATCTTGCCCATGCCGGGAATCATATCCATCAGCTGATCCAGAGGACCGAGCTTCTTCACCTGATCCATCTGCTCCAGGAAATCCTCGAACGTAAATTCGGCATTGCGCATTTTACGTTCCATTTCCTTGGCCTTGTCCGCATCAATGTTCGATTGTGCTTTCTCGATAAGAGACAGCATATCGCCCATGCCGAGGATCCGCGATGCCATCCGTTCCGGATGGAACGGCTCGAGCGCATCAATCTTCTCCCCGAGCGCAGCGAATTTGATCGGACATCCGGTAACCGCCTTAACCGAGAGGGCAGCACCGCCTCGGGTGTCACCATCCAGCTTTGTCAGCACGACGCCCGTGAGCGTCAGCTGCTGGTTGAAGCTTTCCGCGACATTCACCGCGTCCTGACCCGTCATCGCATCAACGACAAGCAGGACTTCATCAGGATTCACTACGCTGTGGATCTGCTTCAATTCTTCCATCAGCTCTTCATCGACATGCAGCCGGCCGGCGGTATCGATAATGACATAATCATGGCCGTTATCTTTGGCATGCTGCAGGCCCTGCTTCGCGATTTCAACCGGGCTTGTCTTGTCTCCTAAGGAGAATACCGGCACATTGATCTGATTGCCGAGCACTTCGAGCTGCTTGATCGCAGCGGGGCGATAAATGTCGCCTGCTACGAGCAGTGGTCGGCTGTTCTGCTTCTGAAGCAGCTTAGCCAGCTTCCCCGAGGTCGTCGTCTTACCGGCACCTTGCAAACCGGCCATCATAATGACCGTGGGCGGCTTATTGCTCTTCGCCAGTTTGGCTTGACTTCCCCCCATCAACTCCGTCAGCTCTTTGTTAACGATGTCGATGATCACCATGCCGGGCGTAAAGCTGTCCATCACTTCCTTGCCGATGGCCTTCTCTTTTACTTTGGATACGAAATCCTTAACCACTTTGAAGTTAACGTCGGCTTCCAGAAGCGCAAGTCTAACTTCACGCATGGCGGCTGTTACATCTTCTTCGGACACCTTGCCTTTACCACGAAGCTTGCTGAACACATTCTGTAGTCTGCTGGTCAATCCTTCAAACGCCATATCCGCCACCTCCGTTCATACTTAATCCCATACTTTTAATCGATCGACCATATCGGTCATTACATGCTTATCATGTTCGTCCAGGTCGCTAGTCTCCACCATTTCCCGAAACTTTTCCAACTCTCGGATACGCGCCTCATGCTTGCTCAGGAGCCCCAGCTTCTCTTCATAAGACTCGAGCACCTGCTCTGCGCGCTTAATATGCTCATAGACGGCCTGACGACTAATCTCAAATTCGCCGGCGATTTCACCAAGGGAAAAATCGTCATGGAAATAATATTTCAAAAAGGTCTGCTGTTTCTCTGTCAGCAGCTGCTCATAGAAATCGAACAGCAAATTGATCCGGTTCGTCTTCTCGAGCCGATTCTCCTGACTCATTTAAGGGCACCCCCTCGTCAAGGAAAAACACTTTACAGTTCGCTTAACGAACCTTATCATACAAAAAACGAAGAAGGATGTCAAGCCATTTCCCTTGTCATCCTTCATCATGTGCAGAAAGCCGTCTTCCCAGCGGTTCAACCGATAGGCAGAAGGTAAATCAGTATCGCAAAAAAGTGGAGAATCGAGCCCGCCAGCACAAACAAATGCCAGATGGCATGATGGTACGGGAAGCCTCTCCATACATAGAAAATGGTACCCAGCGTGTACAGCACACCGCCAAGAACTAGCAAATTCATGCCTTGAGGCGCGACTACCGCCGTTAACGGATTCCAGGCAATGACGATCAGCCAGCCCATCGCAATGTAGAAAATCGTGGAGAGGAACAGAAACTTTTTGACAAAAAATGCTTTAAATACGACGCCGAACAGCGCAATGCCCCATACGATTCCGAAGAGGCTCCAGCCTAGCGGCCCCCGGATGGCGACCAACAGGAATGGCGTATATGTCCCCGCGATAAACAAATAAATGGAGGAGTGGTCCATAAACTCAAAGAAATCCTTGGCTTTCCCGTCCCGCAAGCCGTGAACGAGCGTTGAGCTCAAATACAGCAGAAGCATCGTGGATCCGTAGATCGTAAAGCTCACAACATGCCAGGCCGTGCCCTTCAAGCTTGAAAAAACGATCAGGAGCACCAGCGCGGCAACGCTTAGCGCGGCTCCTATGCCATGCGTTATTGCGTTCGCTATCTCTTCTCTGCGCGGATAAGTGTAAGTATTGGCCATAACAGGTATCCTTTCGCTTGAAATCTTATAGAGGTTATTCAAAAAGTCATCTTTTGATCAAGCAGTACTTGAAGCGACTTTTTGAACCCAACTTATACTTCATTATAAGCTCTGCCTGCATGCAAAATCCAGCGGACCCCCATATCAGCCTCTTGGCGGTAGGAACGCGGTCCGAACACAACAAGAACCTTCTTGGAATTCGAGAACCTTCACGCTCCCTCGTTTTATATGAAAAGATAGGACTGAAACGTCATATTTTAACGCAATATATGGAAAGTTGATAGATTCGTTCCGGCCAGGGGAAAGCTTGTAGAAATCAACCATTTTTCAGCGATTCGGCGCATTCGTCCAATTCTATAAAGCTAGCATTGCATATATTATCCGGAGTACAAAGAAAGGAGGAAACCTCTTGGCTGTCATCATTTATCCGAGAACGATGAACTGGTCGTACATGAAACAGAGACCGCAGCAGCTTATGACGCAATTGGGCTCGCTTGGTCATCAGGTTTTCTTCGAAAACCTGGCCCCGCTCGATAAGGAGTTCAAAGAAATTGAACCGAATGTGTATCTGTTCACCGATACCAAAACGTTTCTGCACAAAAAGCTGCCTGCCCTCCGCAAAGAACATCCCATTGTCGTCTGGACCACCTGGTCTAAGCTCCGGACGCGCATTTCCACGCTTTTCAAGCCCGATATTACGATCTACGACTGTTGTGACGAATTTCCGCATTGGGCAAAATATGAACCGAAAATGATAGACGAGGCGGACCACGTCGTGTGTACCGCAGAGGTGATCCACACCCGGTTGTCCCTGGCTTATCCGGATAAACCGCTCACCCTGATCCCGAATGGAGCTGACTCTTCATTTTTTCATATTTCATTCAGCGAAAGACCCGCCGATCTCCTTCCGGGTCCTGTTGTTGCTTATATCGGAGCCTGGGCATATTGGGTGGACCATGAGCTCTTCGCTAAGGCCGCCCTCCGGTTTCCGAACGTCCACTTCGTTTCCATTGGTGCTCCTTACGGCAGCTCCGGCGATTATTCGAAGCTACCGAACGTGCATATTCTCGGGGAAAAGCCGCACCAGGAGCTGAAGCGTTACCTTACTCATATTGACGTTGCCTTGATTCCCTTCCAATACCATCCGATTACGCTCGCTACCAATCCCGTCAAAGCATACGAGTATATGGCTTCCGGCGTCCGTGTGCTATCAACGGCACTTCCGGAATGCATTGCCATGGAGCCGCACGTCACCACAGCAACGACCCATGATGATTTCTTGGGCAAGCTGGCAGCCATGCTGGATCGCCCCGATTCAACAGAGCACAAACTCGCCCGCATAGCCTACGCCAGAAAGAACCGCTGGGTTGAACGCGGATTGAAAGCCGATCAAGTGATCCGGCAAGCCATCATGGACAAAAGCATGAATGCCCAGTGATCCCTTACGCCACGATTCGTACGCAGCCTTTCGGCTATAGGTCCACCGATGCCGCTTTTTTTCGTGAGCGGGTCATTCAGGAAATCACAGGGACAGACCGCGAGTGGATTTTATGGAGCTGCAGCTTGTCGTTTACCCATCGGGGATCGTCGGCTCCGGTCCCAATGCCGCTTCATATTCCGGACCATGTCGTCTGTATATGTATGAGCGGTGCCCCGATCTATTGGAGAAAAGTCTGGCTGCTTGCCGCCCTCGCCCGCTGGAATGACAGGCTCCCTGCTGCCAGATTTCTGCCCTATGATCTCCTGCCAGTCGATCCCAACCTAACTTTACATCTGGAAGCTGTGCATAACCCTCCGTATCACAAGGAGCTGGAGTATATTCTCCCCATACTTTCTGCAACACGGAGGCAAGAGAGCGCCACCGTCCTCGAAGGGGCTTTATCTTCCAAACCGCCTCAGCAGCCAGAAGTCTCCATTCTCATGAGCATTCATAACATGAAGGACACTTTAGGCTGGAGCATTCGTTCCGTATTGGCGCAAACGAACGGAAACTGGGAGCTCTTAATCGGCGATGACGGCTCAGAGGACGAAAGTCTGAAGGAAGCCTGCGCTTTTCATGACGGTCGAATACGAGTGATAACACAATCGCGTAACCGAGGAAAGGCGATCATGATGAATCGGCTGCTTACGGAAGCAAAAGGTTACTATATTCTGGAATTGGATGGGGATGATTGGCTGGCACCCGATGCGGTTGCTCTCCTATCCGAGGCGCTTGACAAAAATCCGGACGGGCTGATCGCCACGGGCAGATACGGATGCTGGGAACGAACCCGGCAGTTCGGTCCGTTATGGAGAAGGAATGCAGACTCCGGCAAGCTATATTCGATATACTCTCCGTCCCTAAATCGATCGCATGAACACGGCCACCCGCTCGTTCCCCGAATGTACCGCACATCTTCCCTGGTCGCCGTTGATGGCTGGTGGAATCGCGAGGATCGTTTCGGACGCATCTTTGAAGATATCGATGTGACCGCACGCGTTCTTAAACAAAGTTCGCCGATCCGGGTGGATGCGGTGTTGTATCATCGCGTCATTTATGGCGGCAGTACCAGCCAACGAAGCCGCAGCCTCTACGAAGCCTGGTATCAGCAAACCATGCAGGGTTAGCGTTTGAAAAGGAGGTGATACGTCATGCATATTGCCGCTTCCGGCTACTATGGAATGGGAAACTTCGGCGATGATTTGTTTCTTCACACCCTTCGACAAGTATTCCACGAACACCACGTCTATCCTTGGAATTCCCGATTGGATCCCCGTCAGACGGATGCCTTTATCATCGGCGGTGGCGATTTGATTACGCCTTACTCGTTCAATTCGTATTACTTCCCTCCGCAGCTCAAAGGACAGCCTACCTGGGTTTACGGCGTCGGCATCGTCGATGCCTACCCGGAACATACCTGGCCTGAGGAGCAGGTATCCGCCTACCGGGAGTTGATCTCCCAGGCAAAACGCGCGGTGTTCCGGGATGAACGATCGTCGGCCATCGCCAAGCGGGCTGGCTTTCACCGAAACGTCGAAACGGCCCCAGATATGGTATTCGGCTACCGTCAGCCCGACATCCCGGTAAAACGATTCTCGAAGCGTCCAACGATTGGCGTTGTCGTGTTTTCCTATGAATCGTTCCCGATGGATAATATGACCAAATTGCTGGACCATCTTGTCGCAGCAGGCTATCATGCCGTCCTTATTCCGGTCATTCATCATCCGGGGAATGCGTATTCCGATTACAACACATGCCTGCAATTACAGCAGAAGGTAAGGGAGCTAACACCCGGCGCTTCCATTGAAACGCTGCCGTTTCTCATGAATATTGAGCTCACCTACAGTTTCATACAATCCGTGGACTATCTGATCTCGTTCAAGCTTCATCCATCGCTGGCCGCTTTACGCGGAGGCAAACCCGTGCTGGCGCTCAGCACCATGGGCAAAGTGCACAGCCTGTTGAGCTCTTTTCATCTTGGCCAATACTTTACGGATTACCGTCAGCCGCTTGATGTGCTGGTGGATAAAACCGAGAGCTTCCTTAAATACGGCCCTGCTCACGTGCAGCAGGTGATACCGCTGATCCGTGCAGCCGAGAAAAAAAGCACAGCCTCACTCCGCGATTTAAAAAATCACATCGAAGAGCACAACCGTTGATAATACAGAAAGGAGAATGAGTATGTGTTGCTTCCTGTTCTGCAGAAAGCTTGCCGGACGAGTAAAAAAACTAACGCGGCAGGTCGAGCTTCTAAGCCAGGAAACCAGTCAATTAACCGTTAGGGTGGAGTCGCTGGAGAGCCAAGTGCTCACGGGGCTAACCATTAACCCGGAACTGATTCAGTATTTCGAAGTCCGCACCGGTCAACAGGTTAGAGTAAGCACAACGTTTGTCACCTTGGAGGGGATCGTTCTGGCCACCGTCGAAGACGGCGTTCAGCTTCGTGAAGCATCCGGTGACCTTGTGCTGATTCCGTTCGCCAATATTACTTCCGTTCAGTAGTAATCCCCTCAGGGATCTGAAGATCAGATTCAAACTTTCATTTACGGCAAGGAGGTTAACCGAATGCGCTACGTGGATTGGCTGCAAGGATTTATCGGCTCGGAAACCGAAGTAACGGTGTCGGGAGATGTCATCATCGGCACGCTGAACGAAGTGGGCGAGGGAACCATCACCTTAAAAGTACCGCCGATCATCTATGGCCCGCCAACCGATACCGCCATCATCCCGCTTCGCTCGATTGAATTCGTTCGGATCGTATCTTCATAAGAATAAAAATGGATGGCTCTTGGACCGAACAGAACATGAAAAAGGACCGAACGTAAATGTTTCGGTCCTTTTTGTATAGCTGCCCGCTTTCGCTAGACAAGGGCTTAGTCTTGTTGTTCTGCGGCATTCTCTTCTTCTTTGATTAAGCCCGCAAAGAGTGCATGCACAAACTGCTCCGAATCGAAGGTCTGGAGATCCCCCATCTTCTCTCCCAAGCCCACCAGCTTCACCGGCAAATTCAGCTCTTGACGGATTGCGATGACGATTCCGCCCTTAGCCGTACCATCGAGCTTGGTTAACACGAGACCGGTCACGCCGCTCTTCTCTCCGAACAGCTTCGCCTGGCTCAGCGCATTCTGTCCCGTCGTCGCGTCAAGGACCATCAGCACTTCGTGCGGGGCACTTGGAATTTCGCGTTGAATGACGCGGAAGATCTTGTTCAGCTCTTCCATCAGATTCGTTTTGTTCTGAAGGCGTCCCGCCGTATCGCAGAGCAGGACATCCGCCTGCCGCTGCTTGGCAGCTTGAACCGCATCAAACATGACGGCTGCCGGGTCTGAGCCAGGCTGTTGTTTAATGACTTCTACGCCAACCCGCTCTCCCCATACCTCCAGCTGCTCGATCGCCCCCGCCCGGAACGTGTCTCCCGCTGCGAGTAAAACCTTCTTGCCCTCCTGCTTGTAACGATGCGCCAGCTTGCCAATCGTTGTTGTTTTGCCGACTCCGTTAACGCCCACGAACAGGATGACCGTTATTCCGTCCGGATTCTCCCGCAGCTCGTTGCTGCTGTCATCACGGAGAAGTCCCATCAGCTTCTCGGACAATACCGGCTGCAAATCGGCAGCGTCCTCGATCCGCCGTTTCTTCACCTCGGCACGAAGATCGTCCATCAGATCCATCACCGTATTGACGCCGACGTCTGCGCCAATCAGAATCTCTTCCAATTCCTCGTAGAACTCCTCATCGATCTTTTTCCGGCGAATCACCAGGTCCGATACTTTCTCGATAAACCCCTTCCGGGTCTTCTCCAATCCGTCGCGGAACTGTTTTGTTACGTTTTCCGTTTTGCTGGAAATGCTCTCTTTTAACCTCTTAAAAAAGCTCATACGTTCCCTCCATGTCGTTTATGTTAAAGTACGTGTTCAAAAAGGTCGGTTTTCAGCACCAAAGCTTATGCTTCCGATGTGCGTTTTTCCAAAACGCTTCAGTTGGATGAAGCTAGGGACTGAGGAGTGGAGCGTACGTTTTTGGTACGTGAGCACCGGAAGGCCCGGCTGAATTCAAGATTCGATGCCGAGTGCCTTCCTGATTCACTTCGTGATCAAAAACGGGCTTTTTGAACAACCTCTTAAATTAGGCAATCTCCGCTTCCTCATTCTCAAGCTTGACGGATACCAGCTTCGACACGCCGCCTTCCTCCATCGTGACGCCGTACAGCACGTCCGCCTCCTCCATCGTTCCTTTGCGGTGAGTGACCACAATAAACTGCGTTTGTTCAGAGAATTCGCGCAGATACTGGGCAAATCGTACCACGTTCGCTTCATCTAGCGCCGCTTCGACTTCATCAAGCACGCAGAACGGAACCGGCTTCACCTGCAAAATGGCAAACAGCAGCGCCATAGCCGTTAATGCGCGTTCTCCGCCGGAGAGCAACTGCAGATTCTGCAGCTTCTTGCCTGGAGGCTGAGCGACGATATCGATCCCCGTCTCAAGCAAACGTTCCGGATCGATCAGGATCAGGTCGGCTCGTCCTCCTCCGAACAGCTTCATAAACACCGTACCGAACTCGCGCCGGATGGCATCGAAAGTCTGCTTGAAGCGCTTGGACATTTCATCGTCCATTTCCTTGATGACTTGGTAGAGCGTCGTTTTCGCTTCCACCAGATCCGCCTTCTGCTCGCTCAGGAAGAGGTATCTCTCATTGACGCGCTGGTATTCTTCAATGGCCCCGAGATTGACGTCCCCCAGGGAAGTGATCGACCGTTTCAAATCGCGAACTTCGTTCTGAGCGGCCGTGATGTCTTCCGGAATCGGATACCGCTGCTTGGCAAGCTCGTAGCTCAGCTCATAGTCCTCGCTTAACTTCTTCAATATATTTTCAAGCTCCACATCGAGCCGGTTTACCCCAATCTCGGTCTGGCGCAGCTGATCATCCACGGACCGCAGCTGGGTGCGCTGCTCCTTGGTTTCGCTCTCTTCCAGCTCCAGCTTCCGGCTTAGCGCGCTGCGTGCCGCCCGTTTGAATTCGAGCTGCTGCGTGGCTTCTTCCTTCTTCAGCTTGTACTGGTTCAGATCCTCGATCTGCTTCACGCTCTCGCTTTCGTTCTGACTTAGGTCTGCTTGAACGGAGGCCAGCATCGTGCGGTTCTGCTTTTGTTCCTTCTCATGGTTGTCAACATCCGATTGCAGGCGTTTCAGCTGCTCCTCAAGCGAGAAGGTTTCCTGATCCAGCTTTCCTTCGCGAACCTTGAGAGTTGTCAGCTGGCTCTGAAGCTCTTCCTTGGCCGATTCATTTGCTTTCCGGGCAAACTCTGCCGCTTGGATGGCCAGATGGGTGGACTTCTCTTCTTCCTCCAGCTCAGACAGCAGCTTCTGCGCGCGTTCACGGCTTTGCTGAATTTCCTTGGCTTCCTTCTCTTGACTGCTCTTCTCTTCGCCTGCCAGCTCGGCTTGCTCGAGGACGTGACGCAGCTCATGCTCAAGCTGCTTGCGGTCGCCCGCAGCCTGCTGTTCCTCGATCCGTTTGTCGTCTCCGGCTTTGCGAAGCTCGTCCAGCTTATCCTGAGATTCAATCATTTGATTCCGAACGCCTTCAATGCCCTGCTGAAGCTTCTCCAACTGCTTCTCGGTTTCCGAAATTTCCTGATCGAGCTGTTCCAGCTGCCGTTTGCGCCCCAGGAGGCTGTTTGTTTTCTTATGCTGACTGCCGCCTGTCATGGAGCCGCCTGCATTGACGACGTCTCCCTCCAGGGTGACTACGCGGAATCGATAGGAGAATCGCGCCGCGATCTTATTCGCTTGCTCCAGGGTCTCGGCAATAACGACATTGCCAAGCAGACTGCCGACGATGTTGCTGTATCTGGAATCATACTTCACCAGCTCGGAGCCAAACCCTACGAACCCGGCCTCTCCTTCCGCCAAATGCCGGTCGGATGCCGATACGTTCCTTGGACGAATAACGTCCAAAGGCAGAAATGTCGCACGGCCTAACTGGCGCTGCTTCAGGAATGAAATCGCCTGCCTCGAGACGGACTCGTTCTCCATGACGATATGCTGAACCGATGCGCCAAGGGCGGTCTCCATCGCAAGCTCGAGCTTTTCCGGCACGCGAATAAGCTCGGCCACCGCACCATGGACGCCATGGAGCACGGATTTGCGCGAAGCCTTCAGCACTTCCTTAACGCCCAGCATAAATCCGTCAAAATCGTCCTGAAGCTCTTTCATGGTATCGCGGCGGGAAATTTGCGCTTCCCGCTTCTGCTCCCATTTCCGAAGGGCTCCCTGCGTCTCCTCCTGCAGTTTCTGCAGGGACTGATACCGCTCGCTTTCGCTGATGTAACCGCTGCGAAGGTCCGCAATTTCTTTGCCGAAGCGTTCAATGCTTCGATCGATGCTATCTTTGCGACGGAGCAGATCTTCTTTCAGGGCTTCCCATTTGCCGGATTCCTCCTGCGCCCGGTTCATCCGCCGGTCGAGCGCTTCCTGCTGCTGGTCCGCATACCGGATTTCATTCCGCGCCTGCGCCATTTGGTTCATAAGCTCCAGCAAATTCCCCTTCAAGCTCTCTTCCTGCTGCTGGCTGATACCGCCGGTTACGCCAACCAGCTTTGCTTCTTCCGCCGACAGCTGATCCCGAACCTGGGTAAGCTCCTGCTGCAGATCCTGCAGCTTGCTCTTCATCCTCGCGAGCTCCCCTACACGCTCTTCCAGACGATGATCGCCCGAGTGCAAGCTTTCCTCCAGCTGATCCCGCGTACGTTCCAGGTTGCGGCGGCGTTCCTTGAGCACCTCGCCATAGCCCTCGCTCTTCTCGAACAGCTCACTGAATTGAAGCAGCTGACTTTGCAGATCCTCAACTTCCTGCTCCAGCTGGCGCAGGGCCGATCGGTCACTCTCCAGCTTGGCATCATGCGCGGATACTACGGTGGACAAGGCAAGCTGCTCTTCCTTCAGCTGTTCCAGCTTGGCATTGGCCTCGCTCCATGAGGTATGTATCTGTTCGATCTGATACACGTACAGCGAAATTTCCTTGTGCTTCAGCTCCTCCCGGAGCTCCTTGTAGCGAATCGCCTTCTCGGACTGCTCTTTGAGCGGTCCGATCTGATCCTCCAGCTCGGTGACCAAATCATAGATGCGAAGCAGATTTTGCTCCGTTTCATCCAGCTTGCGCACAGACTCTTTTTTACGAGACTTATATTTAACGATCCCGGAAGCTTCCTCAAAAATCCCCCGGCGATCTTCTGATCGTGTGCTCAGAATTTCCTCAATGCGGCCTTGTCCAATGATGGAATAGGCTTCTTTGCCGATCCCGGTGTCCATGAACAGCTCGGTAATATCCTTCAACCGGCAGGACTGCCTGTTAATGAAATACTCGCTGTCCCCGCTGCGGTGCACCCGTCTGGTTACGGTCACCTCGTTAAAATCCAGCGGCAGCACATGGTCCTCATTGTCCAGCGTAAGGGAAACCTCCCCATAATTGACCGCTTTACGCGCATCGCTTCCGGCAAAGATAATGTCCTCCATCTTGCCTCCGCGGAGGGATTTAGCGCTTTGTTCGCCAAGCACCCAGCGGATCCCGTCGGAAATATTGCTCTTGCCGCTGCCATTAGGACCTACAACGGCCGTGATTCCCCGGACAAACTCCATCTCCGTCTTGTCGGCAAACGATTTAAATCCTGCTAACTCGATCCGTTTCAAAAACATATTCGAACTATCACCTCTCCTGCTATTGTACCACAAGTAGAATCGGCTTCACCGCCGTCTTGGGACGAGGCCCATCAACGTTATAAGCAGCTATCCCCTTTATCAAAAGACAGACAACGAAAAGAGCAAAAAACAGTCATCCTATCCGGGTCCGGTTATCCGCTTGACTGCTCTTTGCTCTTTGTTTGTCATCACATCAGCGAAGCTTTAGGCATCCGCACGTTTCAGCTGCTTTAAGGCTACCGCCGCTGCCTGCTGCTCGGCTTCTTTCTTGGATCGTCCGCTTCCGCGTCCAAGACATTCGCTTCCCATGTATACCTCCGAGACAAACTCCCGCTCATGCGCCGGTCCTCGCTCTTCTACGATACGATATTCCAGTGCGCCCATGCCGTGATGCTGGGTCAGTTCCTGAAGCTCGGTCTTATAATCGCTCATCTGCGGACGACCGTTGACGGTCACCGTAGGGAAGACGTGGTCGCTCAAAAACCGGCGAACCGCTTCCAATCCCTGATCCAAATAAAGCGCCCCCACAAATGATTCGAATACGTCCGCAAGAAGAGCCGGGCGGGTTCGACCGCCCGTCATTTCCTCTCCTTTGCCTAGCAGAACGTAACGTCCAAAGTCCAGACTTACAGCGAATTGCACCAGGGAAGGCTCGCATACGATAGCGGCCCGCAGCTTGGTTAATTCGCCTTCCGGACGGTCCGGAAAAAGGTTGTACAAGAATTCGCTGACCGTCAGTTCCAGAACGGCGTCACCCAGGAACTCAAGGCGCTCGTTGTCCTGGCTCTGACTGAAGCGATGCTCGTTTACATATGATGCGTGGGTAAAGGCCTGCTTCAGCAGCATTGCATTGCGAAACTGGATTTGAAGTTTATGCTGTAACTGCTTCAGATCTCCACTCAACACACTGTCCCCTTACTCGGCGTATTTTTTCAGGATAATCGTGGCATTATGCCCGCCAAATCCGAACGAATTGGACATCACGACATCCAAATCGGCTTTACGCGGGTGATTCGGTACGTAATCCAGATCGCACTCCGGATCCTGATCCTCCAGGTTAATCGTCGGTGCAATGGTCTGGTTCTTCAAGCTCAATCCGCAGATAACCGCCTCGACACCGCCGGCGGCCCCAAGCAAATGACCTGTCATCGACTTGGTCGAGCTCACGGCCACTTTATATGCATGGTCGCCAAGAGCCATCTTGACGGCCTTCGTTTCCGAGCGGTCACCCACCGGCGTAGAAGTCCCGTGAGCATTAATGTAATCCACGTCTTCCGGCGCAATGCCTGCGTCGCGGATCGCCATCTTCATGCAGCGGGCTGCCCCGTCCGGATCCGGCTCGGTAATGTGGTGGGCATCGGCGCTAAGGCCGTAACCAAGCACCTCGGCATAGATCTTGGCTCCGCGTTTCAACGCGTGCTCAAGGGATTCGATGACGAGCACGCCGGCACCTTCACCCATGACAAAACCGTCGCGGCCGGTATCGAATGGCCGACTGGCCTTCTCCGGCTCGTCATTGCGGGTCGACATAGCGCGCATAGCGCAGAAACCAGCCATCCCCGTCGGACGAATGGTCGCCTCCGCCCCGCCGCATATCATAACGTCGGCATCGCCGCGCTGAATCAGGCGATAGGAATCGCCGATCGAATGCGTTCCGGTAGCACAAGCCGTCACTTGGGTGGTGTTCGGCCCTTTGGCACCCAGATTGATGGACATTTGGCCTGAGGCCATGTTGGCGATCATCATCGGAATAAAGAAGGGGCTTACACGTTTCGGGCCTTTTTCCAGCAGGATGTTATGCTGATCCTCCCAGGTTCCCAAACCGCCGATACCCGATCCGATGGAAACGCCGACTCGCTCTGCATCGGCATTCACGCCGATATCAAGACCGCTGTCCTCCAGCGCCTTCGAACCGGCTGCCACAGCTAGCTGCACAAATCGGTCCATCTTGCGGGCTTCCTTGCGGTCCATGTAATCCTCCGGGTTGAAATCCTTCATGGACGCAGCGATCTGCGTGGTGTAATCACTCACGTCAAACGCTTCGATGCGGGATACGCCGGACTTGCCTTCCATCAAACTGTTCCAGAATGTATCAAGATCTTGACCAAGCGAGGTCATGACTCCCATTCCTGTTACAACGACTCTTTGTTTCAAACAGACTCACCTCTATATGGACTGCCCGTCCATCTATGAAACCGTAAGGACTCCAGATGAACCCAGGCAGTAATAATCTATCACTTGTTAGAACTAAAGCTTGGATTGAATGTGGAGAAGTCCCGCCTTGCTAAAGAACGGGACTTAACTGTAATGACTTAGGTATGAGATTGTATGTAGTTTACAACTTCACCTACGGTCGTAATTTTCTCCGCATCTTCATCAGAGATCTCCATATCAAACTCATCTTCCAACTCCATCACCAATTCAACTACATCGAGAGAATCAGCTCCAAGGTCGTCTTTGAAAGATGCTTCTAATGTTACGTCGGCTTCGTCAACACCCAGGCGGTCGATAACGATGCGTTTCACGCGTTCCAATACATCGGACATCCGGCTCACCTCCTCTTGGTCATTATACGAGATATGACTTCAAATTGCCATAGAAGGCATTTGAAAACGATTTAGCGCCCGGCGCGTCAAGCGCCGGAACAGCAGCGGCTCTACATGTACATGCCGCCATCCACATGCAACACCTGTCCAGTCATATATGACGCGCTGGAAGATGCTAGAAAAGTCACCACGCCGGCAATCTCTTCCGGCTGGCCCAGACGGGCCAGCGGAATTCCGCCAAGCAGGCTTTCGCGCATGTCCTCGGGAAGTTCCCGGGTCATGTCGGTATCGATAAATCCTGGCGCTACCGCATTTACCGTAATGCCACGGGAAGCCAGCTCCCTCGCGGCTGATTTGGTCAGACCGATGACGCCGGCTTTGGCCGCGACATAATTGGCCTGCCCCGGATTGCCAAGCGCTCCGACAACGGAGGATATGTTGATAATGCGTCCATAGCGCTGCTTCATCATGGGACGCGTCACCGCTTTGAGGCAATTGAATACCCCTTTCAGATTCGTTTCGATCACCTGATCGAACTCCTCTTCCTTCATGCGCATGATTAGATTGTCTCTAGTAATCCCCGCATTATTCACCAAGATATCAATTCGACCAAAAGTCTCTAACACCTGCTTAACCATCGCATCCGCTTCCTCGGTCCGTCCGACGTTCGATTTAACCGCGATCGCCGAAACGCCCTTCGCGCGAATGGCCTCCACAACCTCGGTTGCGGCCGCTTCGCTTCCTGCATAATTGACAGCAACGTTCGCGCCCAGATCGGCAAGTGCGAGGGCAATGCTCCGGCCGATTCCTCGGGAAGCACCCGTAACAAGCGCAGTCTGTCCTTTTAGAGCTTCACTCATACCTGTTCCTCCTTTCCAGAGTGATCCGGTTGGCATCAAAAGCTGTTTAGACAACCGTCTCCAAACTATTGACGCTCTCCAGGCTATTCACATTCATGACTTTGACGGATTTGTCAATTTTCTTGATCAAACCGCTGAGAACGCTGCCGGGACCAATCTCGACGAAAGTGTCCACGCCTTGTGCGATCATCCACTCCACGCTGTCATGCCACAGCACGGGGGAATAGACCTGCTCCACCAGCAAACCGCGGATGGCAGCGGCATCTTCCACCGGACGGGCCGTCACGTTGGCAACCACCGGCACGGAAGGCGCGTTGAACGAAGCCTGCTCCAGTTTGCCGGCCAGTCGCTCAGCCGCCTCCTTCATTAAGGAAGAATGGAAGGGGCCGCTGACTTCCAGCGGGATGGCCCGCTTGCCGCCGGCTTCCTTGACTCTTTCTGCAGCAGCTGCAACGCCTTGAGCCGAACCGGAGATGACGATTTGCCCCGGGCAGTTCATGTTCGCAAGCTCTACGACATGTCCCTCTGACGAAATGCCCTTGCACAGCTCGGCCAGGGCCTCCCGGTCTGCGCCGAGAACGGCTGCCATGGCGCCTTGTCCTCCGGGAACGGCAGCTTCCATGTATTCGCCACGTGTTCTAACGATCGACACGGCTTCTTCGAACGCGAGCACGCCTGCGCATACAAGCGCACTGTACTCGCCGAGGGAATGGCCCGCAACGTAATCCGGCACGATTCCTTTGCCGCGAACGGCTTCCAGATAAGCCATGCTGGTTGCGAGCAGAGCCGGCTGCGTATTGACCGTTTGCTTCAAATCTTCATCAGGGCCATTAAAAATAATGGAGCTGAGCGGAAATCCAAGCTGAGCATCCGCGGTTAGAAATAGATCGCGTGCGGAAGGAACCGCATCGTAGGCGTCTTTTCCCATTCCGACGGACTGAGCGCCCTGACCCGGAAATATAAATGCTGTTTTACCCAAAATCGTTGGCTCCCTTCTCTTCTTTCACTAGTCCTGTTATGTCCATTCGGTTTACCAGATGAGTACGGAGGAACCCCATGTCAATCCGCCGCCAAAACCAACCATCAGCACCTTGTCCCCTTCTTTCAGGCGGCCGGACTCCTGGGCTTCCACGAGCGCCAGCGGCACGGAAGCGGCCGAGGTGTTGGCATACTTGTCAACATTGATGACGACCTTCTCCTCCGGAAGCTCCAATCGCTCCATGGCCGACTTGATAATCCGGATGTTCGCTTGGTGAGGAACGAATAAATCAATATCCTTCTTGTCGATGCCTGCTTTGGATAAGACGGCTTCCGTGGCAGTGCCCATGACCCGCACCGCAAACTTGAACACTTCGCGGCCGTTCATGTAAATATAGTGTTTGTTCGTGTTAATCGTTTCAGCGGACGCCGGCAATCTCGAGCCGCCTGCCTCGATATACAGATGAGCCCCGCCCGCGCCTTCCGCGCCCAGATCAAACGCCTGGAATCCGCGGCCTTCCGGCACTTCGCCGACAATCGCCGCTCCGGCGCCGTCACCGAACAGGACGCAGGTGTTGCGGTCGGTATAGTCGGTAATCCGGGACAAGCAGTCCACCCCGATAACCAGGGCGTTGTTGTACATGCCCGTTTTCACGAAGTTCGTGGCAGTGGCCAGGCCGTATACAAATCCCGAGCAGGCTGCGGACAGGTCAAATGCCGCTGCTTTCTTGGCTCCAAGCCGATCCTGGAGCAAACATGCGGTCGATGGAAAGAACATATCGGGCGTAATGGTCGCCACAATTATCAATTCCAGATCCTCAGCCTGCATGCCGGCGGATTTCAACGCATTCACAGCAGCGTGATAAGCCAAATCCGAAGTCGCTTCGTTCGGCGCGGCAATATGCCGCTCGCGGATCCCCGTCATCGAGACGATCCATTCGTCGCTAGTATCTACCATTTTTTCTAAATCGCTATTGGATAAAATCTTTTCAGGCACGTACTTGCCTGTGCCAATAATACCGACCGGACGCAAATTGTTCATTTCCTCACTCACTTCCCGCTGATTTCATTCGAAATACTCTCTACCAACCGGTTCTGCAGCGCCGTACGCGCTTGACGAACCCCATTCTTGATGGCGTTCGCATCCGACGAACCGTGGCTCTTGACAACCAGGCCGCCCAGACCAAGCAGCGGCGCTCCGCCGTGCTCCTTATAATCGAGCGTCGATTTCAGGCTGCGAAGCTCCGGCATCATCAACGCGGCAGCCATCTTGGTCTTGAGGGACTTGCCGAACTGCTCCTTCAACAGCGAAAAGAGTGCACCGGCTGTTCCTTCAATCGATTTTAACAGAATATTGCCCGAGAACCCGTCGCAGACGAGCACGTCGCAAACGCCGTTCATGACATCGCGCGACTCCACATTGCCCACAAAATGAATAGGCAATTCCTCAAGCAACGGATATGCGTGCTTCGTCAATTCATTGCCCTTGCCCGGCTCGGTGCCGACATTTAACAGCCCGACGCGAGGTTTGGCGATACCGTGCACCTTCTCGCGATACAGGCTGCCCATCAGCGCATACTGCTGCAAATGCTCCGGTTTCGAGTCCATATTCGCTCCGAGGTCCAAGGCGAGCATCCCCTTGCCGTCGAGCGTCGGAATCATAGGGGCCAGCGCAGGGCGCTCAATCCCTTTCATCCTGCCCACGACGAGCAATCCGGTCGTCATGAGCGCTCCCGTGTTGCCCGCCGAGATCATGGCATCCGCTTCGCCTTCCCGAATCATCCGCCCCGCCACGACCATCGACGCATCCTTCTTCCGGCGCACGGCCTTAACCGGCTCATCCTCCGCTTCGATGACTTCGCTCGCATGAACCACCTTCAGATTGGCCGGCTTGTCCTTCAGAAGGGCTCCAATCTGGGCCTCATCCCCGACGAGGATGATATCGGTGTCGCTCCATTCCCGTGCGGCAATCAGCGCGCCGTCGACGTTGCTCTGGGGGGCATTGTCCCCGCCCATCGCATCAACCACAATTCTCATGCCAAATTTCCTCCTTCACTTATGTCATTCTCCTGCAGATCGGTAGATTACGAAATTCCCCTGAAACACCATTTCATCAGCGACATAAGTAAACACTTCCACCTTGGCCTTCCCCTTCTGGCCGGCAATGGATCTGACGTAGGCTTTGGCAATGCATTTCTCGCCGAGGCGCACCTGTCTCAAAAACCGTATATCCGCTGAAGACGTCAATGCGATTTCTTCATTGATCACGGCAATGGCAAGCGAATTGGCCTGAGCGAACACATAATGTCCGCGGGCAATCCGCGTTTTGCTGAATACATGTTCCTCACGGATTTCAAATATCGATATTCCGCTCTTGTCCAACTGCAGGTCAACGACATCCCCGATCACCTCTTCGAGCGACAAAGAACGAACCTGGTCATAGGAATGCTCCGCCATCTGTTTCATTCGCTCACGGAGCTCAGGAATGCCCAGTTCCATACGGTCAAGGCGTATTGTTTGAATGCTTACTTTAAGCTGGCGAGTCAACTCGCGGTCCGTAACAAAGGGATTCTCGTCGATCAGCTGAATCAGCCGCTGGTGACGGTCTTTCTTGGATAAACGATCGATGACGAAACAACTCCTTCTGCCGCTATGATAGCCGCCAATCTTCAAACCTACTTATATGTAAATTAGTCGCAAATATTAGAACCTGGTACTAATGTTAAGTATAAATCATGTCACGTTAAAAAGAAAGAGGGACTTCAGACCAAAAAAAATAGCACCTCACCAAAGATGAAGTACTACTTATTTAGAAACTATTGTTTGATGATCTCTCTTGCTTTATACGTTCCGCACACTTTACATACGCGATGAGCAAGCTTCAATTCACCACATTGCTCGCATTTCACCATGCCTGGCACAGCCAGCTTAAAATGAGTACGACGCTTGTCACGACGTGTTTTGGACGTTCTACGTTGAGGTACTGCCATGTTCCCACCTCCTTATCAATTCAACCCGCTGAACACGGGTGCCATATCCATCATCATTTAAAGAAGTCCTTCAGTCCGGCTAGCCTAGGATCGATCACTTCCGTATCGCAGTCGCAGGTGCCTTCATTCAGGTCCTTGCCGCAATTCGGGCAGAGTCCCTTGCAGTCGGCTTTGCAAACCGGAGCTAGCGGCAGGTGGAGCAGAAATGCTTCTTCTACATAGGGAGTGAGATCCACACTCTCACCCTGTACGTATGTAGTATCGTCATCCTCATCCTGAACCACAGATTCAGGATCCTCCACCGGCTGGAATACTTCATGAAAAGGGATGTGCACATGCTCGCTGATCGGCTTCAGGCAGCGGGAGCAATTCATCTCCAGCTCGCCTTGCAATCGTCCGCGAACATCCACCGAACCGGTAATCGACGGAGTTGCTTTCAAATCCACGTCTAATGGCTTAACCGCAACAATATCCTTCCGGTCCTTAATGGCATTGCTTACATCCACGGTTTGATGGAACTGTAACGGTTGATCGCTGGTTGTCAATTTACGAAATTGAATTAGCATATCCATCACTCCAAACAAACAAAGATTATTATACCGATTCCCAGAGAGTTTTGTCAACAGGATAACCCTAACAACCTCTATATTGTTACCCGATATTTCTCTTCATACTACCAGAATTATAACACTCCCGGGAGGGCGCTTATGGTTGCAGGACCATCATGCAATTATGTTATATTCTAATCAAGGAGTTGAAACGAATGAAAACGGTTGGCATAGTCGTTGAATATAATCCCTTACATAACGGTCATGTACTGCATTATCGCAGTTCCAAAGAAGTATCAGGGGCAGATGCCGTCGTCGCGGTGATGAGCGGTCCGTTTCTCCAGCGCGGCGAACCTGCCATCGCAAGCAAGCGCGCGCGGGCGGAAATGGCCCTTGCCATGGGGGTTGACCTGTGCCTCGAGCTGCCGGTAACCTATGCCGTCCAGCCTGCGGAATGGTTCGCGTTCGGTGCGGTAGCCATTCTGGAAGCTACGGGCGTCGTGGATTGCCTTTCCTTCGGATCCGAAAGCGGAACGCTGGAGCAAATCCTGCCGTTGTCCCGTTCGCTCGCAAACGAATCCGGCGAGCTTCGATCCGAAATCGAAAAGCGCCTCCTGGAAGGCATGAACTTCCCATCTGCCTACGGCGCTGCCGCCGCTGCCCTATTCGGCGAATCCGGTCCTGCAACGGCAAGGGCAGAGCTGCAAGAGCTGCTCACGCAGCCGAACAACTCCCTGGGGCTGCACTATCTGATCGCACTCCAGCGCCTGGGCAGCCGCATTACGCCTTATACCATTCCAAGAGTAAGCGCACATTACCACGATCCGCTGCCGGGAACGTCATCCATTGCCAGCGCAACCGCCATCCGGAACATTATTCTGTCACAGGGTTTGGAAGCCGCCAGACCCTATATCCCGGATTTCACGTTCAACATCATGGAGCGGGAGATCAAGAGCGGACTAGCTCCGGTCCATTGGGAGCAGTTTCGCCAGCCGCTGTTCCAAGCCCTGCTCACGCATACACCCGCCCAGCTTGAAAGCTTCCTCGAAGTAACCGAGGGCTTGGAGCATCGTGTTCAGCGCTCGCTATCGCAGCTGGAGCAGCCGACGGTTGACGCCCTTCTGGAAGCGTTGAAGACCAAGCGTTATACGCGAACCAAGCTTCAACGCATGCTGATGCACATCATGCTGAATCATGACAAGGCATCAATGAATCGTGAAGAGCTCGCCAAAGGTCCGGGATATATCCGAGTCCTCGGCTTCAGCGAGACGGGTCGTTCGTTGCTGAAACGAATGAAGCGAAGCGCTTCACTCCCCGTCATTCATCAGCCAGCTAAGCTGGAGCATCCTCAGCTGGAGCGCGACCTGGCGGCAGCCGCCGTCTATGCTAACGGGCAACCTAGGCCCCAAATCCGAAACTACTACAGCGATTACCTGCTGCCGCCGCTCACCCCTTAGGCGGCAGCTCCTCCAAATAATCCACGGCATCCTGCAGGTCATCGACCGGGATCAGTTTCATATCCGTTTTGATCCGGTCCGCGCGCTTCTTGGCTTCATCGTAATTTTTTCGAGGCACAAAAAAGATATCGGCTCCCTTCCGGTCGGCAGCCACGATCTTGTGCTTCACGCCGCCAATGGGGCCAACGGCGCCTGATTTATCGATGGTACCCGTTCCGGCAACCCGGTAACCTTTGCTTAAGTCCCCTTCGGTAAGCTGATTATAAATCTCAAGGGTGAAGATCAATCCGGCTGACGGTCCTCCGATGTTGGTATTCGCAAAGTGAATGGTGTGATCGGGATCTGCCGGCTCCACGTTCTGCATCGTGGCAATCATGACGCCTAATCCCGGACGCTCCGCGCCGGTCTTCTCATCCTTAATGCTTACAAGCTTCACCTGTTCCTTCACGGTTTTCCCTTTGCGTTCAAGCTCCACGGAAACCTCTTCTCCGATGCTTTTCCCGCTTAACAGGCTGGCAATTTTCTCATTATCCTCTGCAGGCTGACCATCGATTTTGATCAATTTATCGCCAGGCCGAAAATAATCGGCATTAGCCGAATTCTCGGAGATCGACATCACGAAAACGTAAGCGGGCTCGATGCTGTAATCGATTCCGGCCTCCTGATAAGCGGCTTCCATTGCGGAAGACTGTGAAGAGTTCATATAATACACTTGCGTGGCCGCATACTCGTCCTTGCTCTGGTCGCCCATTTTTTCGGCCTTCTTCACAACCTCTGCATTAGGATTAAACGCAGACAGCATTAATAAAGCTATATTGGCATAACTTGCCGACACGGTAGTCATCATGAACGTACCCTCTTCCGCCGGATCGCCTTTCTCGACATTGATCATGGGACGAACCTCTTCGGCACTTCCGGGCTGGTATACAAGATAAGGGGTCGGCATATAAACGACAACGTACAGCATGACCCCGACCAGCAACAAATACAGCGCTATTTTTAAGCCATTCGGTTTTACAGACTTCTTCATGGTTTTCCTTCCCTCCGCCTCATATATCCAGCCTTCCACCAAGTTTGGTCTGACGGTTGTCTCCTCTGCATAAAGTTGTACTAGCCATGTTTACGCCGAAAGGAGATTCCTTATGAATAAAGACAACGCCGTCAAGTCATCCAACGGGCTGTGGAACACCATTCTTCTCGGTGCCGCCGCGTTCCTGCTTGTACTGGCCGTCGTCAGCGCGCCCGAACCCGCCTTTCAAGCCACCCTGCAAGCACTCAAGCTGTGGTGGAATATCGTATTTCCATCCTTGCTGCCTTTTCTCGTGCTGGTTGAAATACTCATCGCTTATGGTTGGGCCCACGGGGTTGGCGTACTGTTGGACCCTATGATGAAAAAAATATTCAAACTTCCCGGTAATGGCGGCTGGGTTCTTATAACAGGAATGACAGCCGGGTTCCCGGCAGGCGCTCAGGCCGCGGCCGGCATGCATAAACAAGGCGAACTTCGTGCCGTTGACGCCAGCAGGCTTGCCGCTTTGGCCCATTTTTGCAATCCGATGACCATCCTCGTTGTCATCGGAACCGGCCTGCTGCATAAACCGGAAGCCGGTTATCTGCTGCTGATCGTCCACTGGATATCCGGCCTGCTGGCCGCATGGATATTCGGTCTATTCAGCAAATCGCCCTCTGCAGAAGCCGGGAAGCAGGGCGCACCCGTCGACAATGACCGGATGAACGAATCGGCGAAGCGTCCGATTCTTCGACGGGCAGCCTCCGCCGCGCTGGACGCCCATCGACGGGATGGGCGAAGCTTCGGCAAACTACTTGGCGAATCCGTTACCCGTTCGGTACAGACCTTAATGATGACGGGCGGCTTTATCTTGTTCTTCGCCGTTCTTACTAGAGTATTGACCGGCCAGCTGCTGCCCCAGCTTCCATCCTATCTTGTGCCCGGAATATTGGAAGCCCATCTGGCCGCCCAGGCGATCAGCTCCTCGGCATTTCAAGCAGGGGCTCTGCAGCTGGCGGTCCTGTCGGCCGCACTGGCATGGAGCGGAATCAGCGCCCATCTGCAAAGCCTGTCGCTGATGCGGGAAGCCGGTTTAACCTGGCGTTACTTTATGGCAAAGCGAATCCTGCATTCGATACTCGCCTTTGTCATTACCTTGGCCATATGGAAACCGGTCAGCACCCTTTCCGCGGGCATCGTGCCGGCATTCCGAACGGAACCGATCGATCATGCCGATACGGAACAATTCTTCAATTTTTGGAGCGGACTGCCTTCTTTCCTGCAGGTTCAAGGCATGATCTGCTTGTTATTAATCGCGGCTTTCTGGCTGTGCTCCCGTCTTATCGGGCGTGATCCCCGCTGAATTTGCGGCGCAACGCCGCATCGACCTCGGGACTGACCAAATCTGTAGTGTCACCGTTAAAATGCGCAATTTCCTTCACAAGACTGGAACTCAAGAACGAATATTTCGGATGCGTCATCATAAAGATGGTCTCTGCATCCGGATTCAGCTTATGGTTGGTGGATGCCAGCTGAAGTTCATATTCAAAGTCGGTCACGGTCCGGATCCCGCGTACGATGACCTGGGCGTTCTTCTGACGAATATAGTTCGCCAAAAGGTCGCGGAAGCTGTCGATTTCCACATTCGGCAGATGCGCGGTCGCCTGTTTCAGAAGGTCCTTACGCTCGTCCACCGTGAAGAGCGGGTTCTTGCTTAAATTATTGAGTACGGCCACGATCAGCAGATCAAACTGCTTCGAAGCACGTGTGATAATGTCCATGTGTCCCATGGTGACCGGGTCAAAACTCCCAGGGTATACGGCAACGCGGTATGTACTAGTATTCTCATTTGTCATCGTGCAATTCCTCCTCATCAAGCTCCGACGCTTGATCTTGCGCTGTGTCATAACGGTATATCGATATGGCGGTTTCTCCGTATTTCGCGGTTCGGATACAATGAAAATCGCCAAATTCCTCAGCATAATTGTAACTTGATTCGTATTCCAATACCACCAGGGATGAATGCTGCAGCAACCCTCGCTCGGCCATATCCAACATCAATTCATCGCCATTTTTGAACCTGTACGGCGGATCCAAGAAGACCAGGTCGAAGACATAGCTTCGCTTTTCAAGCGCTTTAAGCGCCCGTGCCGCATCGTTCCGGTATACCTCTGCGCTTTCCTCAAGCCGGGCCGCCTTCAAATTATCCTTGATCGTGCTGATGCTTTTCGGTTCCACGTCAATAAAAACAGCACGATCCATCCCCCGGCTTAACGCCTCGATGCCAAGGCCTCCCGTGCCTGCGAACAGGTCAAGCGCGATTCCTCCCTCAAAGTAAGGGCCGATCATACTGAATATGGATTCTTTCACTTTATCCGTCGTCGGACGGGTGCTTGTACCCGGCACGCTTTTGAGCGGCCGGCCTTTTGCACTTCCGGATACTACTCTCACTGCTTCATTCACCCGTTTCATTATCTATAAATTAGAGCCCAGACAACGCCATGGACAGTGATTATCGTAACACACTCATCCCATATATGAAAAACGAAACGTAACAGCTCCCAACTTTTTTTCAGAGCAAGGTATATTTCTGCACCAGCCGGGCATCCTTGAAATATCGACATCAATGAATGTCGTAGACAACCGCGGAGAAGACTTACGTTTCCCCATAAGCTCTTCGTCCGGTTTCTCCTCTCCCATGAGGGAGTCACTTCGGTGGCTCCCGAACAAAAGCCCTGTAATGTCAACATGTTGTTACGGGGCTTTTGTTCTTTTTTTTATGTTCAGCCGCTCTACATTGAGCGGCTTTATATTTTTCAGCCCCGCGGTCTGTTGGTTCAGCAATCCATATGTGTAATGAAGCATAACCAATCCCTCTCAGCGAACGTTCATATTATATAAGAGCATGATGGGAGGAGTTCAAGATGGACCTGCTGGTGTACGCAGGAATGGCCTGTCTCTTGGTGACAGGAATCCTATCGGGAGCGTTTACAACGGGGTACCAGCAGAGAGGCAACTTCCATGCCGATTCCAAGGACGACCGCGCATCCAGAAAAAAGGCGGCCAATTGGTTTTTTCTCGCGGGAATTGTATTTCTTGCAGCAGCCGGTATTGTATATCTTCTGTTCCGTTAACAAGACACTTCCATTGATGAAGAGGGGATTCGATTATGAATGGTTTCATTAGCAATGAAACTAAGGAAATAGAACTTGCGAGAATGAAGTATGCTCTGTTCATAATAATTTCAATCGTTACATTCAGAAAGTTCCCAAAAATCGAAACCGCGAAAAATGATGCATGCGCGGTTTTATTGCTCTTGAAGGGAACCGGCTTATCGTATATGTCGGGTCGGGACAAATTCATCGAATAATGGCAAGCTTAATCTGCAAAACGCCCCCATCCGGGAGCGTTTTTTTTGTTCCTTTTTAATCAACGCTCCTCTAAATCTTGCAGGAATAACGCCTATTTTGTCGAAAACAAGGAGGTTGTTTGAAAAATATTCCTATTTGTACAGTGAAGAGAGGTCATGTAAGTGAAAAGAACGTTGTATGCTCTCGTGTTATTCAGCATGCTGGCAGGGCTTGGTTTTGCAGGGACGACGCAAGACATCGCTTCTGCCGACGGGGCCGAGCTCCGGATCCAAGACATTGCCGGAAAAAACACCTACCTGATGAGCGATGGCTCCATGTGGTCCCTGATCGACGGACGACATGCCATACGAACACCAGGTACCGTCGCAGCCATCAGCGGTTATGAGTACGGTGGCATCGGTATGACGCGGGAGGGCCGCTTAGTAGAGTGGGACATCGGCAAGGGGCCCCAGGTCGTTCCGGGTACTAGCGGCGTGAAGCAGATAGCGGGTTCCTACTGGCTGAAGTCGGACGGTACCGTATGGGCCGGCGATGAAAAAGCGAAGAACCTCAGCGGCATATTGCTGATCGCCCATGCGGATCAGGAATTCGCTGCATTATCCTCCAATGGAGAACTGCTGCTCCAGGATAACTACAAAAAGGGGCAATTCAAAAAGCTCGGGATCGTGGAAAACCCGGCAGCCGTCAAATCCATGACGGTACACAGCGGACGCGTTGCCCTGCTGCAGAACAACGGCGACGTTGTCGTGTACGAAACGTCCAACTTCGACGATAACGGGCGGATCATACCGGTTACCGTGGCCCAGAATGCAGCTCATATCGTTTATGCATCGAGTGAGCCGACGGATCTTCTCATTGTTACGCTCCAGGACGGAACCGTATGGACTACCGGCGAGTATAAAGACCGCTGGAAACTCAAGGAGCAGATTACCAGACTTAGCGGGATCGTAAAAACATCCATCTATGGGAATGCAAAGGATTTGTCGGAAGGCTTTTATGCGCAGCGGAGTGATGGGAGCTGGGTACATCACAAGGAGGGGCAGAACAAGAACATCGATGTACCGGTAGTCAAGAGCTTGTCCGTTGCCATATCCGATGCGACGCCTTATGTAGGAGAATCACTGGAAGTGAGCATCCAGGAAACCTATACGAACGGGGCGAAAATCAAGGTACCGGTTAAAGACGCCGGCATCGATATCGAGAAGCCGTATTTGTTGAGCATGCAGAAGAATGGCACGCTGAAATCTGCAGGCGTTGGCAAAACGCAGATTACGGTAACCTCAGGCGGCCAGTCCAAAGCGGTGACGGTATCGTCCAGCCTGCGCAACAATTTGAAATACGCGAAACAGGTCAACGGCAATGTCATGGTACCGGCTAAATCCGTCATCCAGGCGCTGGGCGGCACCTATTCGGCTAAAAACGGAAGCGTGGAGGCGAAGTTCGGCCAGACCCTGTTTTCGTTCAAAGCAGGCAGCAACCAGGCCAAGCTGAATGAAAGCACCATCCGACTCAAAGCCGCACCCGTGAACGACAAGGGCGAGCTGCTCATTCCGGCCTCCGTGTTATCCGATGCTCTGGGAGCTAAAACCAGCTGGGATGCCAAGTGGAAGCAAGCTCATATCTCCCTCGGCGCGGATGCAGCCATGACCGTCGTCTCCAGCGAAACGGCTGGATTGATCAAAAAAGCGATGCAGGGCAATTTGGTTAAGTATATCGGCCGAACGTATTGGGTGAACGAATTCGAAGATTTGGAACGCTTCTCGAAATTGACCGTTACCGACATCTTGCCTGACGACAAGGGCGAATTCAACGTAATCTTCAAATCGGCATCGGGGAAAACGGTAAAAAGTTATCCTATGCGGTCTTCGGAAGTGACGCAGCTGTTTGCGGACCGTGCCTCGTTATTAACTTACGATCCCTATAAAAAACACAAATGGTCCGCCTCCGTCTGGAAGCAGATCAAAGTCGGACAGGTTTCCCTCGGCATGACGAAAGAGCAGGTCCAGCTTTCATGGGGGAACCCGGCTGCCAAAGACGTTACCTCCGGCGGCGGAAAAACCATTGAAACTTGGGGGTACTCCAATTTCAATATCGTATCTTTCGTCAACGGGAAAGCCATATTGATCATGATGTAGCATGAAGGGGACACAAATCAAGAATGCTCGTTATTCATAAACAAGACCGTCCTAAGAAGCAGCAATGCCTCTTTGGGACGGTCTTTCCTTGTGACTGCTCATGGTGCCTGGTATTCTCCTATTGATTCATTGGTTTAGTTCGCTCAAAAGATGGATTAGATAAATGCGCGAGTAATGATCACCAACAAGATGAACAATACCAAAATAGCACCTACAGAAGAGCCATATCCATAGCCGCCGCCGTAGCCTTCTCCTACTCCGCTCATAACAATCCCTCCTTTTTTGAACATACCACATGTTATGTCGTTTCCGCTAAAATGAACTGGGCTGCCGCCTGTTCGCGATCAGAATAGTGAACCCGCCTAAATGCACGCGCATCTGCGGGTATCCATACGCCGATTTTCCATGATTCCCATATGAAAGAGGCGTGGTGGAACCGTCGTTCAACCACGCCTCATGTAATTACTGTATTTTCTGCAGCTGCGGAACCTGTACGTTCTCATTCCGTTTGTTGTCATGGTCTGGATGCACGATTCGTCTGCGGCGATCGACCAAGCCTTCTTCTCCCAGCTCCCGGTATTTGCGCATCCACACTTTCAGCCGTCCGATGTCTGATATTTGTAAGGCGGATGCCACTTCTTTCTTCGTCATCCCTTCCAGCCGCATGGCGACTGCCTTTTTCTTTGTTTCGAAACTGTAATGATGGAATGTCTGTCCCTTTTTCGCCATGATTATCACCTCTTTACTACCTATATCGGTTATCACCTGGCTACTTTCAATACCTGCGACCTATTCCGACATGCGCATCCTTTTAAGGTCTATAGAACCGACCGCATTTCCCCCCAAATAAATCCATGATATGGTATAATTCGGGCTACGACATTACAAGGAAATAGAGGGATTTATTTGTTTAAACTCATTATTTTCGGATTTTTGTTTTACATTTTCGGCAATCCGATAACGGCGATTCTGGTGCTGCTTCTTATCGTGTACGTGCTGGATCGCCGTTTTGTCGGGGTATTTCCCAGTGTGACGAAGCCGTTCAAGCGTGCAAGGGCTATATCCAAGCTGCGCAGACAGATTGCGGTCAGCCCTAGCGACGTATCATCCCGGCACGAGCTTGCCCGATTGCTGCTGGAGCGCCGCAAGTATGGAGAGGCCCTAAAGCTGCTGGAAACCATGGAATCCAGTTTAGAGGATTCCGCCGAATTCTGGGACGATATCGGAAGCGCGCGTCTGCATACCGGCAGCATCGCTCAGGGAGAGGCCGATATCGTCCGGGCCCTTCAAATCAATCCGAGAGTCAAATATGGCCGGCCTTATCTTAGGCTTGCCGAGGCGTTTCGGGATTCGGACCGTGAGAAGGCGCTCCACTATTTGGAGCAGTTCCATGCCATTCACTCTTCCTCCAGCGAAGCCTTTTATTTGCTGGGGTATATGTATCAATCGCTGGGAAGGGCCGAAGATGCCAAGAAATCCTATCAGGAATCGATGGACGTGTATCGCTCGCTGCCCAAATACAAAAAACGGCAGGAACGCAAATGGGCAGTTCGAAGTTGGTTCAGGAACTTATTCTAAGCGTTACTAATGACTTAAACCAAAAGGACGTCCGTTAGAGGTCATGAGACCCGGGGACGTCCTTTTTTTCATGAAAATATTCGTTTCTTATGCAAGCGGCTTGTACCCAAGCCGGTTTAACTGTTCCGCGATCACCCGGTACCCTCGGCCATTCGGGTGTAAACCGTCGACCGACATCAGTTCCTTCTCTCGGCCAGAAAATTGCGCGTAAATATCCGCAACGCGAAAATAGCCGTCGCTCAATCCCATCAAATGCCGATTGAACCGAATCACGTATTCCGTTGCCTCCGTCCAGGCCGGATATGGATTATACAGACCGATAGCGCGAATAAAATAAGGCTTGCTGGCCGGTGACTTTATTTTGCGGATATGTTTGACGATATTAGCCACATGGTTCTGGCATCGATACAAGGCGGTGTCCAGCACCTCCCGATTCGGTCGACCTCCCGTGGACTTCACCGCACGAATCAGGTCATTGCCGCCGATCGACATCGTGATAATCTGGGCCTGCTGCAAATGATAGCGATACGTTGGAAGCTGAACGACCCGATCGTATAATTCATCCGAGGTTAATCCATTGACCCCGAGGTTCTCATGGGCCACGAATTGGCGAAGTTTCTCCTCCGCCATCCGACGGTATAACGGAACAAAACCGCTGCCAGGCATCGCCCCAAACCCAAAGGTCAAGGAATCGCCGACAGCGGTATAATGGTACACCAACATGTTCACCCCCTGCCCCGCTCGTTACGACATTATATGAGGAATGCCTCCTGTGCGAAACGGGTATATGAACTTGAATGGCAATTTTAATTCCAATTGGAGACGTAACATGCATCCATAGGAATGACTACTCTTCGGATTCCTCCACCTCATAAATGCAGCGGAATCTTTCAACGCCCGGGTACTTCTCTCCCAGGCTGTAAACCTCGAAACCGATACTGCGGTAGAAGTTCACGGCCTCTTCGTCCGTTTCCGCAATGACTCGTTCCGGTTTAGGCTGCACCTCGAGGAGCAGCTCCAAAATCAACCCGCGTCCGTATCCCTTCCCCCGATTCTCCGGCAGGACCGCTAAATGCCGGATGATAAGCTCGTCCTCCATCACATCAAAACCGATGACTCCCAGAAGAAGTCCGTCCTCTTCGTAGCCGAACAACCGGCTGTCGCCGCCCTGATAAAATGCGGCTGCCTCGTCCACCGCCTCCGGATCCGGGAAAACCGAGTAACTGAGCAGCTCCTTGATTTCGGGCTGCGACGCTTGCATCGTTATATCTTTAAGCATACCTATCTCCAATCTAAACTCATGTAGGACTACAGCTTCTTCTCTGCGCTGATCCCCAGCTTGCGCAGCAGCTTGGCCGCCTGCGCTCTTTCTTCTTCCGACAATCCGCTAAGCACGTTAACCATCAATTCCTGATGCTGAGGGAAGATGGCTTCGAAGAATTCCTTCCCCTCTGCGGTCAACTCGGCATAAATTACGCGGCGGTCCTCAGCGGAAGCCCGGCGAACAAGCAGGTTTTTCTTCTGTAGCTTATCGACCACGTATGTAATGTTACCGCTGGAGATAAGCACCTTCTCCCCTATTTTTTGCAGCGGCTGCGGACCTTTGTGGTACAGCACATCCAATACCCCAAATTCAGTGGAATTCAATCCGTGGCTGTTGATGCTTCGATGCGAATGCGTCATCACTGCGTTATAAGCTCTGGCCAGGACAACCAGCAGATGCAGCGGGTAATCCTCGTGTTCTTGAAAATCCGACATACTTCACCCTCCGAAAGATATCATGTATTTAAGGTTAATGAACGCCGGTTCAACTGTCAAATGTATTCTTTGCCTGCATGCTCGCAGAATGCAGTATCCGTACCGAACCGTCCCGGCAGCCGATAATCGCTTGATCAGCCATGCCGATGAACAAACCATGTTCAACCACGCCGGGTATATTGCCTAAACGGGAGCTCAATTCCTCCGGCCTCGAGATTTCCTGAAACCGGCAATCAGCAATATAATTCCCGTTATCCGTTACATACACCCCTTCATCCGGCAGACGGCGCAATTGGACCGAACAACCAAGCTGTGCCAGGGAATGAATCGTCCACTCATAGGCAAAAGGGACAATCTCAACCGGCAGCGGAAAAGCGCCCAGTTGAACTACCGCTTTTGCCTCATCCGCCACAATCACGAGCCGTTCGCTGTGATAAGCCGTGATCTTCTCGCGAAGAAGGGCTCCGCCTCCTCCCTTGATTAACCGCAGCTGATCATCCAGCTCGTCAGCCCCGTCGATCGTCAAATCCAGGCGATCGATCTGATGTATGGGCGTCAGGGAAATTCCTTGTTCCATCGCCAGCCTCTCCGAAGCGTCAGAGGTAGCCACGGCCTGAATCGATAGTCCGGACCTGACCATCTCCCCGATTTTGAGTATGGCGTAATAGGCGGTGGAGCCTGTGCCCAGCCCGATCTTCATCCCGTCTTGAACATACTTGGCGGCATGCTCAGCCGCTATTTTCTTCATATTCATTTCACTCGTCATAGGACCCGCTCCTTCGTCTTAAGCTGAATCAAATGTTATAATATGGGGTACAGTGATCATTTTCATGCCAAAGGAAAGGATTATGCCATGCGAACAGAGAACCAGATCAAATCCAAAATCAATGAGCTTTCGATGCAAAAGAAAAAAATGCAAACCCTACTGGCAGCTCTCGAAGAGAACAGCCCTGAGCGCGCTTCCCTTCTCAATCAGGATGCCCGTCTTGACGACATGATTACCATGCTGGAATGGGTGCTGTTTGAACCAAGCGGTTCCTATCATATGTAATAAACGGCGAATAAACGGCAGGGGCGCAAATGTGCGCCCCTGCTTTTTATTAAGATTATAGAATACACCATGTTACAGCAGAGCTGAACACTTCTATAATCACAAGGTTTTTTCTTAAGATCTCAGAAAGTATAAACTTCGAAGCCTGGTCCTTCCTGATATCGCAAGAAAAACATCCTATACATGCGGTCTGTCTTCTGAGAATGTACGTCGATAGAGGTTTTTCTTAAGATCTCAGAAAGTATGAACTTCGAAGCATGGGCTTCCTGATATCGCAAGAAAAACATCCTATACATGCGGTCTGTCTTCTGAGAATGTACGTCGATAGAGGTTATTCTTATACTTGCGCCTCCTTCTCCTGCGTGAACCGCTCCAGCCAACGGACATAGAGCTCTTCATTCTCGGGAGAAAAGCAAACGAAATCAACCCGCTCCAGCCGGTTATCCGGCAGATCTTCCTCAAGCAGCTTCGTCACCGCCTTTAGTGCCACGTCACATGCCGGAGCTTTAGGATACTCATAGATACCCGTGCTTATATTAGGAAAGGCGATGCTTTTGGCACCGACCTCGATTGCAAGCAGGAGACTGTTGCGGTAGCATTCCGCCAGCGTATGCTCCTCGCGCCTTCCGCCGCCCTCCCAGATCGGGCCGACGGTATGAATGATATGCTGGGCAGGCAGCCGGCCTGCTCCTGTAATCACGGCGTTGCCTGGCGGGCAGCCGCCTTGCTGCTTGCGAATTTCCATGCACTGCTCCATGATCTCCGGCCCTCCGGCGCTATGAATCGCGCCATCCACGCCTTTTCCGCCCAGCAGTCCCGAATTTGCAGCATTGACGATAATGTCGCCCGTCCATGTCGTAATATCGCCTATAAAGACGGAGACCGATGTCCTTCCGATTTTAAATGTTTTCATTTCGGAAAATCTCCTTTCGGTCTTTTATTTCTCTATTACCCCGCAAGAGGGTGGATTGACCCTGTTCGACCTATTCTGTCCTCGCCTTTTTTTTCGCGGCTGCAGACAGACGGTCGGTTAAGACCTTCTCCTCCGGCCCTTGCAGCGCTTCCTCCACGGTCCGATAAAACATCAGCGTGCCGGTGTCCCTGGCCTTGGTCAGATGATGAAGAAACACGTTGCCGGCTTGCTCCAGCTTCAAGTCTTCGGATTCATTTTTGACCCGGCAAAGATATACCTTCATCAAACCTTGCGGATCGCGAAATTCCATGACGCCGATCGGACTCAGCGTCCTTTTGTCCTCCTCGGTGAATTGAGGCGTCATATAAACGGTATATTCCGAAGCAGGCGAAGGAATGTATGCTTCCCGTTTTTTATCCGCAATTAATTTGGAATTCATAAACGCGATGTAACCCGCTGCCGCGAACAGTAAGATGCAGGCAGCGATTGCGATATTCAGCATGAATGTCTCTCCTTGTATATGATCAGTTCATGAGGCATTAACCTAAAATCTTCTGTTATATAAAGACCCGCAATACGGCAATAGCCAGTAAATGCAGCGGATAAAATGAACGCCATACCCAGCGGCTCACCCGGACGGACTCCAGTTTTCTCCATACATGAGGGCCATAAGCTATCACGGCCGTCGGGATGACGCTCCACATCTGCAGCTCCCAATCATTAAGGAACCAGAACAGCAGGTTCAATAACATATGAAGCGGAACAAGCCAGCCGGCCTGAGCATATCGGAAAATCAAGATCAACAGCAAGCCGTAGGCTCCGTAATCAAATGGAAACTCACTCATCAACGCACAGGCGGCAACAACCACCATCCATGATAGCAGCCGGGAATCCGATCGTTCCAGCACATAAAGAACCAAGGCTCCGGCCAACAAGGTTACGACCACGTTCAGCCCTTCGGGATCCAGCGCAAGCTGGTATGGAATTTGGGAGACCACTGCAATAACGGCCAGCCGTGCGATATACTTGGGTCTCGATGAAGTGTAGCGGTGTCCCTGCACGAGAGCGTAAACATAGATTGGAAATGCGATGCGGCCGATGATTCTCCACATCTCCTGATGCGGAAAAAACACAAGCCCGATATGATCAATCAGCATCGTCAGCATAGCGATCCACTGCATGATAACCCCCTCCTCGCACGGTAAGATGAACATTCGTTATGTATGTGGAATCGATATATCTATTATGGGTTGCAAACAGGGGACTTGCAAGCGGAGAAAAGATGAAGAATTGGGTATCCGGCATCCATGTCCGATATCCTACTATATAATAAGAACAAAGGCAGCTGGAGGACGAAGGAAACGCTGGTTTGAATCCTATTTCAACATCTTCTCAGATGGAGGTGACTGCCCGATGGAAAAGAAAAAAAACAACATGGCCTTAGGCATATGCATGGGGATCGGCGTGGGCGTGGCGATTGGAGTGGCAATGAATAATATTGCTATAGGCATAGCAATCGGTGTTGCCATCGGCATATCGTTCGGCTCCGCCATGACAACCAAGAACAAAAAGCCGCCCCAAGAATAAACGAAAACGCCAAAGCACAAGGAATAGACCACCCGGCTAGAATCGGGTGGTCTATTCGGGTTCCGTAAACTTACCTCATGACTGCAAGAATGGACCGGATGTTTCCGTTGCGGACTTCATGGGCCCACTTGCCCGTAAGGAGGGGGCCGTCTACCTCGAAGTTGTCTCCTCCCGCCGTTGTCAACGTGAATCGCTGAATCGCAACGCCGTCTTGTCCGAACGTATTGGCAGCTCGCTCGCTGCGGTACGTTACCTTGACGGAGCCAAGGAAGGTGAACGATACCTCCTGCCGGTCGTCAAACAGCCATGCCGGAATCACCGGGTTCAGATGAAGCTGAAGCTGGTTGTCCTCATAACGGAATACGTTTTTACCGGCCATCATCATAATCCACATGCTTAAGAATTCGGCCGTCGATCCGCTCAGCCTTGCCACAAAACCACGTCCATGCACATGGGGATCCGGATTGACGCTGCTGGCGATGAACGATGAATTTTCCAAAGTGCTGCGTCCATAAACGGCCGGGTCCAGAAATGGGATAAGCGAAGTTTTAATTTCCGAGAAAAATTCGTCGTACAGTCCCGCTTTTAATAAGGAAAGCAAGTATTTATAGGTCATATGCAAAAATACGGATTCCCGCTCCAGCCAGCCGGCCGTGAATGCGCGGATGCGTCCGATTTCATCGCCTTCCCCTTCCAGGCTGACGGACGTCTTATACATCCCCAGCGCGGCATCATATAAATCGGAAGCCTTGATCCGATCATACATCGCTCTCGCCTGACCTTCATTGGCGAGCTTCATTCCCCGGGCCGGGGCTTCGAGAAAATGCGGAAGCGCATATGCTTTGAATTCCAGCACTTTAGCGGCAGGCAAGCCATAGCGGGTGATGACCGGGCTGCCCTCCGCATCCCGGATTTCTTCGAATCGCTCCGCTTCAAAGCGGAAGTACGTCGGAACGATTCCGCCCCCCAGCTGCTCGGCACGCTGAATCCCTTCTTCAATCTTGTCCAGGAAAGCCGCGTATATCCTCTTTACGTGTTTCACCGGAATCTCAACCTCCAAGCCGCTGATGCCGTATCGGACGGATGCCCGATAGGACTCGCGCTGCCCGGCTACCCGATCCCAATATCGGAAGGAGTCCAGTGCACCGGTTTGATATTGCTGCACGGCATCATATACACTCTCTAAATAAGAGGCAATTTCCTCCGGCACCATCACCGTATGATGACCGAACCGCTCGGCAGCCTCCACAATGAATGCCACCATGCGCTTCAATTCCATCGTTTCGCTCATCCCGGAGCCGAACAGGCCCGGCAATCCGTTCATCGCGTCATTCCAGCCCGGCTTGTTTGCCTCCATCTCAACGCCCATTCCGTAAGGATCGAGCGTTGCCATTTTATTGAGGGATAAGGAGATCATCTTGACAAACAGATTCGTACGGTAAATGTCGCCTTGTCCGCCATCCACCCGCAGCCATTCCGCCGCGTTCCGCTTTCTGCCGAGCTTATTCAGCTTCTCCTCGTCCTCCAGCAGCGCGCCGTACTGGCGAACCTTGCCCCGGCTGATCACGACCTTCTCGCTCCGTGGGAGCACATATACCGGGCTGTCAAAGAATGTATAGGCATTCTCGCCAAACAGCAGCTCTTCATATCGGTCGGGATAAATATCCAGGAAACCATCGACCAAATCCATGTTATAGGTCCAATGGTCCGACCAGAAGCCTTCGCCGAACGAAGCCGCAAAATGCTGTTCGGATATCGTCAGCAATCCCGATAAAAACCGTTCCTCGGCGATCGCCAGCCGAATGCCTTGATCCGATATCGCGTTAATGATTTTGCCCGGGGTGAAATCCCCGGTGCATGCCTTCGCGAGCTTATCGTAATCCTCCTGAGCCGCAGAGACTTGCAGTAGCTTATCCAATTCCCCCTCCATGCCTGGGGCTACTCGAAACCGCGTGCCTTCTACGCTAAGGGGATTATAACCGTCCGCTTGAATGAGGCTGAAGAACATCCGGATGTTGAACGTGCCCACCTTCGGATTGAAAAACACATCATTTCGGCGGTTCTGATTCATGTCCCGGAAATTGCCGTTCCCTTGTGAATAATATTCCGGAGCCAGCGAGAAAAAGTTATAGTCCCGCTCCGGATCCCCGTGCTTGCGGGAGTAGAGGTGGACGACCGCCCCATCCTTCCCGTTATCGAATATAAACGGATAACCGCCCCGCAGGAAATTGTCCAAATAGGACTGCCGGCTGTATTCATCAAATACGGGCAACCCTGTTTGGGTAGCTACGTCATCGGTTAATTGCCGGGTCAATGCCGATGCCTCCTTCCGCTTATCGAGGATATAGGCAGGCGAACACAAATCTTTCGACCGTTTGTTGATTTTGCCGATATCGTTCACATGACCAACCAGCGTATACACGGTTTCCGTCTCCCCAGGCTCAAGCCGCGCCGATAATCCGCTGAAGCCGCATGGCACTTTGTTCACAGGATACGGCGTGGCTTGCATCAAGGATTCGATCGAACCCGCAGCAAATCGATCGGGGTGGATCAATGAAGTGTTTCCGCCGAATATCAGCTCAAAATCTACGATCGGTTTGATCAAATTCCCGTGCTGATCAAACGATAGATAGAAATGGCCGTTCGTAACTTCGGTAACCTCCGCCTCGTCATGCGTACTGGAGCGAACCTTATAGAACGGTATGCCCCGGTCCAGATTCTTTACTTCCATCCAGCTTCGCAGCAGATTGCCGACCTCCTTGTATCCGCTGTTCTCGATGCCGTAAGGCAGAATCTCCGGCATACCGTCCAGCAGCTCCAGCGATTCCGCCCGGGCCCCGATATTCGTCACGCTGACCTGGCGGACGAGCGCGGCAAAATCTTCACCGGGCAGCTGGAAATACGAAACGGATGTTCGAAGACCTTTATCTGCATGCTCCTCCTCGATGACCAGCTCATTCTGACGAATCAGCATCGTTCTCCGTGCCTTCGTGTCCGGCTGAAAGGATTGGAACGGCTCATATACGGCCGGCGTCCCGGCCATCTTGATAAACGTGCGGAAGCCGGTGGCGGATACGTTCTTATACGAGATATTGGCCGGCGAGAATTCCATAATCGGCGAATTCTTGTCGCGTATGCCGAAACTGCTTATCCCCTGGCCCCGATTGACGTAAAAGGTCCACATCGGTATCCCTTTCAATCCGGCAATCCCTGGCAGGAAGCTGGAAAACGGCTTGGCGAGATCATACTGCTCGATAACAAAGGCATCCTTCTCAAAACGATAATTGGACATGTTCAAATCCTCCTTAAATGAGTGCATCATTCGCTGAAATCAAGAAGCTCCTAATTCGAAACCGGTTTCGAATTAGGTTAAAAACGAATCCTGCTCTTTAGGTTCACCTTAGGTGACCGGGCGGCAGGACTCCCGGATCATTAATTCGACTGGCAGCATAACCGACTTCACGGCGGTATCCCGCTCTTCGATTGAAGAAACAAGGATCTCCGCGGCAACCTTGCCAAGCTGCTCCGTATCCTGACGGACCGTCGTTAATGCAGGGGTAATGTAGCGGGACATTTCAATATCGTCAAAGCCGATGACCGACACGTCTCCCGGCACGCTAAGGCCATGGTCCAGCACGGCTCGAATCGCTCCAAGCGCGAGCAAATCCCCAGCGGCGTAAACGGCTGTCGGCCGATCCTCAAGCGCAAGCAGCCTCTTCATGGCTTCGTATCCGCTCTCGGTGGAGTAAAAATCGCTGCCGGTTATGTACTCTTCCCTTAGGTTCAGATCCAGCTCACGCAGCGCTTGTTCATAGCCATGTTGGCGCTGCTCGCCTGCAAACGTATTCAATCCGCCCGAAATATGGGCAATGCTGCGATGTCCAAGCGAGTGCAAATACCGGATTGCCAGCATGCTGCCTCCGATATTGTCGGAGTATACCGAATGCACATGCTCCGGTGACGAATCCAGAATGACGCACGGAATGCCGCTATCCAGCAGCTCCTGGAAATCGGGATCATCGTTGCTCGACAGGATGACCACAACGCCATCGACGCCCCTGATTTTGCAATGCTCCACATAACTGCTTCTTCGGCCGCCGACATCCTTGGAAATGAACATCAGATCATACCCTTTGGATACGGAGATTTTCTTAAAGCTTTCGATGACGGCTCCAAAATAGGGATGCCGAATTCCGGCTCCCGTGGCTTCAACAAAAAGAATGCCGATCGTCCAGGATCGCTTGGTCGTAAGTGACCTGGCATTGGCGTTTGGAAGATACCCCATTTCCTTCGCGGTTTCCAGGATTTTGACTCTCGTCTTTTCCCGAACATCCGGATAATTGTTGAAGACTTTGGATACCGTCGTAGGCGAATAGCCTGTTTTCTTCGCAATATCGTAAATCGTTGTCAACCTTGGTATCAGCTCCTGCCCTTCGCCGACATAATTTAAGACCATCTCTCTGGTATTAAATTCTACCTGTGCCGGCAGGCACTCGTCAATGTTATTCCGCACATCCGGGCAGGAGCTAAAACTCCCGGTTATCCAAATGACAACGGCTAGGACAAGCTGGCGGAGGCGTTCTGCGCTTTAGCGGAATGATCCGTTTCCTGATGACGAATCATCAGCATGCAGATCAGCGCAAGCAGCATGCTGCCTGCGGCGCAATAAAACAGGATCGAATATCCCATTCCGTCAATAAGCTTGCCAAGCAGAGGCGGCGACGATATCGCCGCCAGCGAAGACACCAAATAGTACATTCCTGTCCGCGTTCCGATGCTGTCCTCCGATCCGGTCGATACGATGAATGGGTAAGAATTGATATTGATGCAAGCCCAAAACAATCCGCCAACGGTCAGCAGTACGCGAAGCAGCAGCAGCGATTCTACCCATGGGACGAGCGCAAAGACAATCAGCAGCCCGCTGACGCCGATCAGGATCAGCCGTTTCTTCCCGAATTTACCGCCAAGCCATCCGCTGGGAATCGCAAACAGAACAAAGGCGAGCGAAAAAAACGTCAAGGAAAAGGAAGCCTGCGATTCCGTCAGCCCCATCTCATTCTTCCCGTACAGCGTAAACAGCGTCTCAACCCCTTGGTACGCCACGAACCAGAAAAATATGGCCGCCAGCAGCAGTACCGTCGTGCGATTGATTTGGCTTTTCAAGGAAATTTTGGCTCTGGCGGCCGTCTGGGCTTGATAGCCCGGAGCATCGCGTTTCTCTCGGATGAACGTCTTCAGAATGAACAAAGAGACAAGCGTTACGCCGGCAGCTGCAATGAAAGGCAGCGATGCATGGGCACTGTACAACACCGAGCCCAAGCCAAATGCCAATATGGAGCCCAAGCCGCCCATAAAGTTAATGATGCCGTTGGCTCTGGTACGTCGCTTCTCTTCCGTTATATCCGGCATCAATGAAACGGTTGGCGAACGATACAGGCTCATGGCCAGGTTCATGAGGACCATGAACAGCAACAACGTCGCCATTCCGTTATGAAACGGAATCATGGCCGTAAACAAAGCGCCTAGCGGCATTCCGATAAGCAGGTAAGGCATTCTTCTGCCGTACCGGGTATGGGTACGGTCGCTTCGGCTTCCAATCCATGGCTGCAAGAACAAGGCAAAGTAATTGTCGATCGTCATAAAAAAACCGATCCATGCGACACTGGATATGTAATCCTCCAGAAAGTAGGGCACAAACGCATTGTACAGCGCCCAAGTAATGCTGATGCTAAAAAAGCCGAAGCCCAGCAGCCATGTTTTCCTCACAAAGTCACGCTCCCTTGGTTTGCAGCAGTCCGTTCAGCACATCCGGATAATCCGTAATGATGCCCGCAACGCCCGCATCCATCAACTCTTTCATCCCTCCCTCGTCATTCACGGTCCACGGATGATAGACGACGCCATGCTGCTTCGCTTCCGTTACCCACTCCGGCAGAACCGCTCGATGGTATGCGTGCAGGGCATCCGCTTTAGCCAATTTGGCGTATTCCCACGGTTGGTACAGCCCTTCACTATACAGCAGCCCGGTACGAATTTCTGGATCAATATGTTTGCATTCCACCAGGGAATAATGATTAAAGCTCGAAATGACGATTTGCTCCGCCATATTGTAATGCCTTACAGCCTCAATCACGCGCTTTTCCAGCTCTGGGTATTGAATCGTTCCGTTCTTCAGCTCGATATTAACAATCGTGCCGCGGCTTTGCGTTAATTCCAGCAGTTCTTCCAGCAGCGGAATCCGTTCGCCTTGGAAATCGGCCCCAAACCATGAGCCTGCGTCCAGCTTGGACAGCTCGTCGTATGTATAATCCTTGACAAGCCCCTCGGCCCCGGTTGTGCGGGCGACACTCTCATCATGAATCAATACCAGCTTTCCATCCTTCGTCATTTGGACGTCGGTTTCGATCCCGGTAGCTCCCTGCTCCAAGCCTTTGGCAAAGGCAGACATCGTATTCTCGGGGCATATGGCCGATGACCCGCGGTGTGCGAAATTGATCAATTGTGACATTTGTACTTCCTCCTGAGTGATTAGGTTTTGGTTTTGGTTTTGTACTATAAATATAGCTCGCAATTGTTAGAGCTATGTTATCATTCCATTTTCATATTCCACATCGGTTGATGAAACCCTGTCATGTCCTAATTAATTTTTCAAATGGTTTGACCGATTTGTATGTTAGGCATATAATTGTTTAGACAAGTATTTTTGAAAGCTTGAAATGAAAGGTGTGACTTTTTCTTGAAAATACCTAAACGCAACCCTTCCATCGGTTTTCATCTGGGTTACACCTATCGGCGCGCATCCCAATTGTTTGCTAATGCCCTGAAGCCCTATGACATCACCCCCGAGCAATGGCTGGTTCTGTACCACATCGGCGAGCACGAGGGGCTGAATCAGAAGGAAGTTGCCGCCAAAGCGGACAAAGACCAGCCCACGACAACCCGTATTCTGGACCTGCTCGAGAAAAAAGGATACACTTCTAAATCCGTGTCGGTTAACGACCGGAGAGCTTTTCAGCTCTTTTTGACAGATACAGGCAAGGAACTGATTGAAGCGACCACAGCCATCGAAAGTCAATGCGGAAGCCAATTAATCGAGGGCATTGACGAGAAGCAATTGGAGATGTTCTGGGACACACTCTCGCGCATCAATGCCAACATACACAACTTACACAACAACAGGAGAGATGTTCCACATGAATGATATCAACACGAAACAACCGCTATGGACCAAAGAATTCATCACGTTGATGGTCAGCAACCTTTTTCTGTTCCTGACCCTGCAGATGATGCTGACCACGCTGCCCGCATACGCCAAGGAGGCGTTCACGGCAAGCCCCTTGCAGGTGAGCCTCATAACCAGCCTGTTCGCCTTCAGTGCGATCGCTTCCCGCTTCGTATCAAGCAAAGCGCTGGAAAAAGGAAAGCTGAGGCTGCTGCTGTACGTCGGGCTGCTGATTTCCCTGGCAGCCACGCTCGGTTATTACTGGGCGAGCGGCATAGCCTTCCTGCTGCTGATGCGCATATTGTTCGGCATCGGCTTTGGCATGACAAGCACCTCGTTTCCAACCATGGCATCGGATGTCATTCCAATCAAACGCTTGGGCGAAGGCATGGGGTATTTCGGGCTATCCACTACGCTTGCCATGTCGATCGGTCCCATGATCGGCTTGACGCTGCTGCAAAGCGGCGGTTTCACTCCGCTCGTGTTCATCACGGTTATCATCAACCTTCTGATCTTCCCTCTCGCCTACCTCCTGACATCAAGAGCGGCTAAACGGAACGCGGAGCGCCCTGCAGCGCTTCAACCCCGAGTTGAGGATAAACCGAAGGGGTCCTTTAACAAAAAACTGATCCTTCCCAGTATCCTCAACTTTTTGATGTCGATTACGTACGGCGGGCTCCTGAGCTTCATGGCATTGTTCGGAGCGGAGGCTCACCTCCGTAATCCGCAGTATTTTTTCTTGTTCAACGCCATTGCCATCATTCTCGTACGGCCGTTCTCCGGCAGAATATATGACCGGTATGGACATAAAGCGCTTGTTATACCCGCCGCAATTCTGATGGTATCCGGTTTGCTCCTCCTTACCTTCGCCACATCGACGGGATCCATGCTGTCATCGGCGCTTTGCTACGGCATCGGCTTTGGGGCAATGCAGCCGTCCATCCAGACCTGGATGATTCAGGAGGTTCATCCGCTGCAGCGCGGCATGGCCAACGGCATGTTCTTCAACTCCCTGGATTTCGGCGTGGCCATCGGATCGATTGCGCTCGGCGCCATCGCCAAATCCACTTCCTATGCCGTCATGTACCGTTACTCGGCGATTGCGCTCGTGCTGTTGATCCTGATTTATATCATCGTGCAGGCAGCCGGCAAGTCGCGTTCCAAATCAACCACGGCAGTTAAGGACACCGAGGCTACCGTGGCAGGTTAATGAACAAAGCGATAACGAAAAAGCTTCGTCAGCCGGAATGCCGGATGCCGGGATGCTTGGCCATAAGGGAAGGGACCGGCCAGCCAAACTGATCCCGGCATATGAAAAAAGGTCTTGTCCATTATTTATGGACAAGACCTTTCTTTTTCAATCCTTGCGGTTTCTTGAAATCGACCCGGTATGAATTCCCTCCGGAATCGTCTTCTTTTGCCTCCGGCTTCACCGCGAATAACGTAAGCAGACCGCCTACGGCCGCAACGGCTGCCAGCGTGCCAAACATCAGCCAATGGTTCGCGCCCAGCAGGAGAGAAACGACCGGCGGCCCCAGCGATACCCCGATAAAACGCATGCTGCTGTAAAGCGAGGTGATGGTGCCGCGCTGCTCCTTCTCCACGCCTTCCGTCAGCAGCGTATCCATGCACGGCAGCACCATCCCGATCCCGATGCCGCCAAGCGTCATCATCCCGACGACAAAATAGATCTGTTCGCTAAAGCCGGTGACGATAAGGGAAGCCGTCAAAATAACCATGCCGGCGAAGCCGGTCCACTTCTTTGCCGCTTTGTTTTTGCCCGTGAATTTACCGGCAAGATAAGAAGATAGGCATAATAAAGCCAGTGGAATTGCAAGCACCAATCCTTTTATTACGCCATGTAATTTGTAAGTGCTTTCCAGCGTCTCCGACAAATAAAAAAGAACGCCGAATACGCCAAACATGGCGATGCCGCCGATGGCGAATATCGCATACAGCCATCTTCCCTTCTCATGCAAAACCCCCTTGGTTGTTTTCAAAAACTCACGCAGGGATTGTTTATCATTGTTATTCAACTTTGGCGTCTTCACCAAAAAAATGACCAGCACGAGTGAAATCAGGCATAGAACCGGAATCGATATAAAGGGCAAGAACCAAATGAAGCTTCCCAGCAGCGCACCTAATATCGGACTGACAACCTTACCAAACGTGTTGGAGGTTTCAATGATTCCGAGGCTTTTGCTAACCTCTTCTTCCTCTTTGAACATGTCACCGACAAGCGGGATGACGATCGGGAAGGCCCCCGCTGCACCGATACCCTGCAGAAAACGGCCGGCTAATATGACATAATACGCCCCTGTCCCGCTTAGCAGCCAGGCAGCTACCGCGGACACAGCTCCGCCTAACGCCGCAATAATCAAACTCGGGATGATGATCTTCTTTCTTCCATACCGATCCGACAAATACCCGGCAATCGGAATCAGCAAGATGGCTACAACAGCATACACCGTTATCAACATACTCACTTTGAAGGAGCTGATCCCTAAAACCTTGGAAATTTGCGGTAAAATGGGAATCAGCATGGAATTGCCTAACGTCATGATGAGTGGTATGGATGCTAGGGCAACCAGATCCCATTTCTTGTTTTCCATGAGAGAAGACCACCTTTACGTTATCTGTCATCCATATTGTAGGTTCTTTCGCCCAGAATATGCATGACGTCAAGGTGGCCGTTTTTTCCTATATGCAATTTTTCCTTAATTATACTTTAAATCCCGACATCAACTGACGAAGCTTGCCAGACATCACGTTAAGATCTTCAACGGAATTTGTGATTTCTTCCATGGACGCCAGTTGCTCTTCCGTTGCAGCACTGACGCTTTGCGTGCCGCCTGCCGTTGTTTCCGTGACCTCCTGGATTCGACGGATCGCGTGAACGAGCTCCCCGGCTCCCGAATTCATCTGTTCGGTTGCAGCGGTGACGCTTTGAATCTGCCCGTTCAATTCACCGACCGACTGCTCGATTTCCTTAAAGGCTCGCTCGGCTCCTTGCGCCACATTCATGCCTTCGGTGACTTCGCGAGTTCCCTGTTCCATCACGCCAGCCAGATTCAGGATGTCTTGCTGCAGCTCGTGAACGAACTGTCTGATTTCCACGGAGGAGTTCGATGCCTGGTCAGCCAAATTCCGGACCTCTGCGGCGACGACCGCAAAACCTCTGCCATGCTCGCCAGCCCGCGCGGCTTCAATGGAGGCATTCAAGGCAAGAAGCGAGGTCTGCTCCGCAATTTCGATGATGATCTGTCCCATCGCCCCGATGTTGGAGGCCTTCTCTCCGAGCGCACGCACGGATTGCGCAGATTGGTCCACGCTGGTACGGATGCCTTCCATCTGGGTTAGCGTATGCACAAGTGCCTGTTCCCCTTCAGCCGCAAGCTTGTTCGCCGCTGCCGCCAGTCCGGAAACGTCTTGGGCTGCAAGCGCGATATGCTTCATGCCTTCCGCCATATCCGTAACGGTCGCCGTCGTTTCCTCCGTATCCTGCAGCTGGTTCTCTACCCCGGCAGCCAGCTCTTCCATAATCCCGGACGTTTGGTGGGAAGCCTGACGGATTTCCTCTGTCGTCGAATGCAGCGTCGAAGCAGCGATACCCACTTTACCTGCAGTATCCTGCACTTGGACGACCAGCTCCCTGAAGCCATCGACCAATTTATTATAAGCGTCGGCTACATCCCTGATTTCATCTTTTGTTGTAATGTGTAATCGGGTGACCAGATCACCCCCGCCTTCGGCAATCTTCAGAAGCTGACTGCTCATCTGGTTCAAAGGACGGATCGAGCGGGTCAAGAGATAGCCCTGTATGGCAAAATAAACGACGGCTGCCGCTCCGATCAGCATGATGATCAAATTCTGAAACCGGCTGCTGGACGCAATCTGATCAGCCTGCTTTGCCAGGGCTTCATTTTTATGTACCGTAAACTGCGCGATCAGCTCGCTAAAAGACTTGCGCACTTCCCGCTCCTTGTTAAAGGCAGCTTCATATACCCGGAACGGGACCGCCTTGTAAAAACCGGTGTCATACCCCAATTTGTTCAATACCTCGGCAATGGCCTCGGAGTATACGACATAACCGGCTTCAATCTCGTTAAATACCTTCTGGTCTTCTTCTGCCGTCATTAAGCCTTTGGTTTCGGCCATGAGTTTGACGATGGACTCCTGTTTCGATTTCAATGAATCTGCAAAGGTCGAATCCCCGGTCAATAAGTAGCCCCGCTCATCATTGGAAACGCCCGTTAATAGGGTCTCCAATTGCGTCAGGTTATAAATGACCTTCTGGTCCTCTTCAATAATCTTGCTGAACCTCTTCTCCGTCATATTCGAAGTGATTAACGCAATGATTACGATAACCGCCGTAACCGTCGCAAGTATCGTAGACGAAAGAATCAATTTTGTTTTTATCTTCATCCGCAAGCACCCGACCTTTGATATAAGTAATATACCCCCATTCCTTTTTTCGTCAATTTTGTGTCAAAAGTGAATAGGCAGGACTACCGTGAAATCGCTTAATTCGAAAATAATTGAAAAAAAATTATTAATCACCGGTCAAATGTTGATAAATTTTGGATAACTCCCTCCTTATGGTATAACAAATGCCATAAATTTCTTAGTATACTAGATTCCATTTTTTACCTCCATTATGAAAACGGGTTTGATTTTCATATAGACATCATGCAAAAAGAGGCCGGCCTGAGACGGGCTCAGGCAGACCTCTTTCCTTTAAGCTTGACTGGAGATAAAGTGACTCTTCTCCCCGATATGATAGACATGCAGTTTATGCATGGCACGCGTACATGCCGTGTAGAACAGCTTCCGATCGCTTTCCCGGTGGTACACGTCCTCGGCGCCGTTATAGATAATCACCGCGTCAAACTCCACGCCTTTGGCCAAGTAGGCGGGAACCACCAGGGTTCCCTTTTCAAAGGCCGGCGTGGTTTTGGTGATTAAGCGGGCGGAGATATCCGCCGACAGCTGCTGATGTACGCGCCTGCTCTCCTCTTCGGTCCGGCAGATCACCGCAACGTATTGGAATCCCTGCTCATGAAGCTCGCGGATATCGGATACGATCGCGCCTTGCAGTTCTTCTTCATCGTTCACCTGTACGACCCGAGGAGCTTCCCCTTGCCGGTTGAAAGGAACGATCCGCTCCCCGCCCGGTATCATTTGTCGCGTGAAGTTAACGATTTCATACGTCGACCGGTAGCTTTGGGTCAGATTAATGACCTCCGTATCCTCATTGCCATACAGACTCACCAGATTCTCCAAGCTTCCGAGTGCCTCTCCATGAGCATAAATGGCTTGGTTGAGGTCCCCCAGCACCGTCATTTTGGCCCGCGGGAACAAACGCTTCAGGAACTCCAGCTGAAATGCGGAATAATCCTGAACTTCATCGACGATGACATGGCGTATCGACGTATTCGTACGGAACCCTTGCAGCAGTTCCTTCAGATAGAGAAACGGCGTGGCGTCTTCGTAAAGCAAGGCTTTGTCGTCCAGGGACGCAACGGTAAGATTGCATATTTCATCCCAATGTTCCGGGAGTGTCTCCAAATTTCCCGCCGCCCGGCGGAATAATGATTCGTCCGTGTACAATTTTCGGTACATGCCCTTAACGTCCACATACCGGAACCGCTTGATCCAGCGCCGAAGCGGCTTGAGCCGGCTGCTGACCACCATTTTCGCAAGGACGTCTTTTTCCTTATCGAAATCGTCAAACGTGTCTGCCTTCCGGTTTTGCTTGCGTCTCATCGTTTGAAAGGCTCGTTGGTAATCTTCCGTATCCAGAAGCTGGATTTGCTCCTCTACCCACGGGGCATCTTTCTCGCTCTGGGCAAACTCCGACAGGCGTTTAAGCATCCATTCCTTCATCAGATCAATGCGGCCAGCGAGCTTAACCGCCGAATCATAGCCATAGAACTGCGATGCCATCTCCTCCGAGCTGACAATCACCTTCCCCTGGAATACGACCGGCTTAAAGAGCATGCCTCCCTTTTCCAGCAGCTCCTTGTATCGTCTGATGGTGTCCAGATAAGCCCCCGAGGATTTATACGATATGCTCTCCAAGCGTGCCCGGTAACGCGGCGAATCATCTGCGTTCAACAGGGTTTCCGTCTGCGTGAACACGTCTTCGAGATCGAACTCCTTACCAAGCCGGTGCTCCAGATAGGACTGGAAGGTCGTCTGCTGCATATTGTCCTCGCCAAGCTCCGGAAGCACCGTCGACACATAGCTGTTGAACAACGGATTCGGGGAGAACAGGATCATCTGGTCGGCCCGTAGCGTCTCCCGGTACTTGTACAGCAGATAAGCAACCCTTTGCAGTGCCGCCGAGGTCTTTCCGCTTCCGGCAGCCCCCTGCACGATCAGCATGCGCGTTTTGTCATTTCGGATGACCGCGTTTTGTTCCTTCTGAATCGTAGCCACGATACTCTTCATGCGGTCATCCGCGCTGTGGCTGAGCACCTGCTGCAGCAGTTCATCTCCGATGGTCACGCCGGTATCGAACAGCACCTTGATCTCGCCGTTATGGATGACGAATTGGCGCTTAAGCAGCATTTCGCCCTTGACCGTACCCGAAGGCGTCTCATATTGGGCTGGGCCCGGCGCACCGTCGTAATACAGGCTCGAGATCGGTGCCCGCCAGTCGTAAACCAGAAACGTCTCCATCTTTTCGTCCAAAAAAGAACCTGTTCCAAGATAAATGGTTTCCGTCTCCGCAGCTCCATCCTCCTGAAAGTCAATGCGTCCGAAGTACGGGGATTCCACCAGCTTCCTGTACTTTTTAAGCAGCTTGCTGGACTGCAGATGAGCATGCTCGCGTTCGGCGAGCACCTGCGACTGCTGTCTCAGGTTGGTGGACGTTTCGCCCAAATCGTCCGGGTTGCTGAAGTTCACCGTAACTTCGTCCCAGAAGTCCTTCCGCATGTCAATGACGACTTCACGGATATCGCCGACGCTCGCTTCCAGCTGGGATATTTTATTACCGATTTTTGCTGTTACTTCCGTTACCCGCGCCTGTTCCTCTTTCCAATCTTGATCGCTGATAGCCATTTGTTCATCCCCCTAATATACCGGTTGACAGCGTTAGTTAATCGTGATAAAATACAATTGTGATATTCTAACCATATATCAATCATTTAATGACAAAGCATTGTTAATTATAGCAAGCTGCCGTACATAATTCAACATGGAATTTCAGTAACCGACCCGCCGAGGCGGTTTTTTTTATGTTCATATACCATACCATTTACCATACCATTCCCGAGCTTCAAATGCCAAACTTGCTGCTTGCTGAGATGTATTAAAAACAGCCGATCAAATGTAAAATCTTGATCGGCATCCTCATGGCGAGCTCCCTTATTTTCGCAGCCACGAGAACATGGCATCCTCTTGCTCCTTATCATCCACGACTCGGCTGATTTGATCCGCCACCCGATTCAACCGGTCAAGCTGATAGCCGTAGTCGTACATGGAGGCGGCCACCACCGCCAGCCGGAGTCCGCCGGGATTTGAACCGGGTCCGCACATCACCTGCTCCATGAAAGCTTCATTGTTCTCCGCCATGGTCTCGGCCTCATCCTCGTTCGGCTTAAGTTTATCTTCGAATTTCCATAAAATATGCTCATGGTACTTCATTAACCGCTCCAGATTGTGATCAAACTGTTCGTCGATTTCATCGGATCGATCCGCCTGGAAATAGTGGTTCTCCACCGCATCCAGCACTTCATACCCCTTGCGAAGGGATTGGAGCAGCTGCTTATACACCACGAGCTGTCTTGCTTGACTGTATTTCGCCCGTTTCAGCTTCTTCTGCTCTTCCTCAAACAAATTGTATTTGTCGGACAACGATTTGATGGCCGATTCCAGTTCTTTCTTCTCCGCACGGTAGACCGAATCCTTCATTTCATGGGAGATCGCCGTACGCAGCAGCAGCGACATTTTGCCAAATACAATATGAATCCGTGTGATGTATTGTTCCTTCGGTTTCGGTGGAAACACAAGAATATTGATGAGGAATGCAGATATGATGCCGATAATCGTCAGAATAAAGCGATTGAGGGCAAAATCCCATTGGCCGGAAGCTTCCATCACGGATATAACCGTAACAAGCGTAAGTCCGATGGTCTCGCCCATTTTCAGCTTCATGCAAATCATGATCACTAGAATACAGACCAAACCGACGGAAATCGGTTGATTCGATAAAAAATACCCGCCGAGCATGGCCAGAATCGCACCGAGCGTACTGGTCTGCAGCTGGTCCAGAAAATATCTCCACGACCTGTATATGGATGGCTGCATCGCGAAAATCGCAGCGATGGCGGCTACGACAGGTGATTTAAAGTCAAACAGCATGGCTAAATAAAGAGCCAGCGTCACGGCCAGGCCGGTTTTGAACATTCTTGCTCCAAACGCCACGGACAGCCCTCCTTACGCAACCCAATTTCACGTCTATGCCTACACACCATGATACATACTCCTCCGTTTGAACCGCTATTACATGAATTACCCTTACGCTTCCAATGTTATGCAGATTCTTCATTGACATCATCCGGGTTGGCCCGCTTCCCCATCCTTTTCTCGTAAAATCGGATCACAAAACCAAGCCAAGCGCAAGAAGCCAGATATCCGCCAACGATATCGCTCGGGTAATGGACGCCGAGATAGATCCGACTAAATCCGATGCTTAGAATCATCACGATGGAAACGGCAATCAACGTCCTTCTCCCCGCTCTGCTGTCAATATGTCTCCACAACAAGTAAGCGAGCACGCTGTAGAACGAGAAGGCCCCCATCGAATGGCCGCTGGGATAGCTATATCCCGTAATTTCAATCAGGCGGTTGATGTCCGGCCTTGCCCGTTGAAACACCCATTTTAATAATAAATTCAGAATAGATGAACCGAAGACAACCACAATAAGGAGAAGAATCTCCCTGCGGTGGCCCAGAATCCAATATAGCACGGCGATCACGATCAGGCTTAACACGATCACCGGTCCGATGGAGCCTATGAACGACAGCCCGATGGCAATATCCGTAAGCAGCGGATGTTCAAGGGCTTGTACCGTCGTAATGATCGCCAAATCAAGCGCTGCCAGGCTTTCCCGCTTTACCAGCGCCGCCAGAATGACAAAGCTGATGAAGCTGATCATCGATATGAGGAATATCCAGCGTTGTCTTCCTGAAGCAGGGTATATCTTCTCTCCGCTCAACTCTCTGTTCTCCTTTGACCTTGTTTCGAAACCGTGCGATTTGGTGAAAACAAGATAATATCATTTTCCTGTCATAAAGGAAAGGCCCAAAGATATTACATGACAAATATCCCGTAGTCTATGTCAAAATCGCTGGGATTACTCTTTACGAGAATATATATACCCAAAAGAAAAGGAGCATGTCATGATGAAAGTTCTAGTGGCCGGCGCGAACGGCCAGATTGGCAAACAGCTTACGTTTCTCCTGCATGAACATGATGCCTATAGCGTAAAAGCCATGGTTCGGAAGGAGGCGCAGGCAGCCTATTATCGAGATGCGGGAATAGAGTGCGTTGTCGCGAATTTGGAAGGATCGGTCAAGGAACTGGCGGAAGCAGCACGAGATTGCCAGGCAGTGGTTTTCACGGCTGGTTCTGGCGGAGCTACCGGATACGACAAAACGCTGCTGATCGATCTGGACGGAGCCGTCAAGATGGTCGAAGCTGCCGAAGAGGCGAAGGTCCCGCGCTTTGTGATGGTTAGCGCGATCGGGGCCCATCATCGCGAATCTTGGAACGAGGACATCAAACCGTATTATGCCGCCAAGCATTACGCGGATCGAATGCTTCGTCACAGCAGCCTCTCCTATACGATCATTCGTCCGGGAGGACTTTTGAATGAGCCTGGTACCGGTCGCATTACGGCTGAGGAGAATATCAAGGGCGGCTCGATTCCGCGCGAGGATGTGGCGAAAACGATCCTGTTGGCGCTGGACGAAGAACATACTTTCCGGCGTTCCTTCGACCTGATTTCAGGCGAAACGCCTATCTCGGAAGCTCTATCGTCACTCTAAGAGCATTTCATATCCAAAAGCAAAATCGCCCCTCAAGCAAAAGCGATACCTTCGTATCTGCTATTGCTAAAGGGGCGATCTATCGTTCTATTCGCATCAGGACCGGATCGCAAAATAAAGAGACACAATGGAACTCCTTCTCCCTACGCACTCAACCGATCCTGGCATTTACGCGCCTGTCTTGTGCAGCATTCGGCTTCGCAGTATGTCTTTTACGGCTTCCACCGCTTCTTCCACCCGATCTACTGCCACAACGATAGGAGCGCTGTCCTCATATTGACTGAAGGAGTAATTATATTTGGGATCATAATAATGCTCAAGCAGCAGCTGTATTCCCTGAGCATACCTTCCCTCCTCCAAAGACTTGCCAATTTCCGCGGCGATCGGAGTGTGGATTCGGTTCTTGATTAATTGAAAGGCCGCCAAATATTGCTCTTTATAAGCGGCAGGGGTGTAATCCTCCAGTATCTGGCGAACACGCTCCGCCATCGGCAATTCCAATACGATGGCTGTGCCCGACTCCTTCTTCATCATCAGGAAATCAGGAACGACGATTTTGCCGATCCGTTTGCTCTCGGCCTCAAATAACAAATAAGGCGAATTTTCCAATTGTTTCAGCCGTTCAACCAATTCCGCATCGAAAGTCTTCTGATTGTTGGACTGCAGGCCGATATGCCCGAAGATCGAGCCGCGGTGGCCTGCGAGCCCTTCCAGGTCCACGACGGGGTAGCCTTCCTGCTGAAGCTGCCTAAGCACTGCCGTCTTGCCCGTACCCGTCAACCCGTGTAGGACAAACGCTTCCGCATTCAGACTCTTCTGCTCAAGCGTATCCAGCACATACTTCCGGTAAGCCTTAATCCCGCCCGTAATCCGATTGACATGGATATCCATCAGGGACAGCACCGTTGCAGCCGTTCGGCTGCGCATGCCGCCGCGCCAGCAATAGACCGCCTTATCTCCTTCAATCTCTTTGAACTGCTTCACGAAGCTGGGTAGCTTGGCCGACATGATGGCGAGTCCCCGCTCTTTGGCCGCATCCACGCTCACCTGCTTGTAAATCGTCCCGATCTCGGCCCGTTCTTCATCATTGAAGACCGGAATGTTCAGACTCCCCGGAATGGTGGAGTCCTTGTATTCCGAAGGGGAACGGACATCAATCAAAGTAATCTTCTTGCTGCTTTGCAGTTCCAATAATTCTTTTACGGTGATGTCTTGAAACATGTCTGTTCGCTCCTTTATGGTTGCACAAACAAAACCCGGCTCATGTTATGCCTCAACGACAATGCGATTCGGATGGTCATGTACGACCTCTCCGATTCTGCCGGCTTCCAGCCCGGCTTGGCGAAGCTCTGCCAATAATGGTTCGGCCTGCGAGCCGTCAACGGCAATGAGGAGTCCACCTGACGTCACGGCATCGCACAATATCCATTTATCGATCTGGTCCATCCCATCCGGGAAATCCACGTCGTCCTTCACGTGTTCATAATTGTTTTTGGTTCCGCCCGGAATGACGCCCCCGTCGGCCATTTCCCGAACCCGTTCCAGAATGGGAACGGAAGGCTTGGTAATCCGGATGCCCGTGCCGCTGCCTTTGGCCATTTCGAGCGCATGGCCAAGGAGACCGAACCCCGTCACGTCGGTGCAGGCATGCACGTCATAAGGCTCCATCGTCTCCGCAGCCGTTTTGTTCAGTGCCGCCATGACGGCGGTAACGCGGCGAATCTCATCTTCAGTTAACAGATCCTTCTTGATGGAGCTCGTCAGGATACCCACGCCAATCGGCTTCGTTAGAATCAAGGCGTCGCCCGGCTTGGCTCCGGCATTGGTTCTTACCCGGTCCGGGTGAACGGTCCCCGTTACGGCAAGGCCGAATTTCGGCTCTTTGTCATCGATGGAGTGTCCACCAACCAGTGTAACCCCCGCTTCCTTCAATTTATCTCCTGCACCTCTCAATATATCCGTCAAAACCTGCTTGTCCAGCGTCGAAATCGGGAATGCTACGATATTCAAGGCGGTCAGCGGTTTGCCGCCCATGGCATAGATATCGCTGATGGCATTCGCCGCGGCCACCTGACCGAAATCATAAGGGTCATCCACGATCGGCGTAAAGAAATCGACGGTCTGCACCATGGCCAGATCATCCGTGAGACGGTATACGCCCGCATCATCGCTGGTATCCAGACCAACCAATAAATTAGGATTCGGCTCGGCTTGCGGAAGCTTGCGGATGACCTGCGCCAGATCGGCAGGTCCGATCTTGCAGCCGCAGCCACCTTTGGAGGAATACGAGGTTAGTTTTATTTTCTCCGATTGACTCATCACGGATCTTCCCTTCGTCTTAAGAGTGATTTTAGGCAAAGCACATGCAACAACCCCGGCGTGGATGCTTGGATAACGTCTCATCTACACCGGGGATCATCTGATATTCATCCGTTTAGCTAACACTTGTTCAAACACACAATATCTATATTATATGAAATCGGCTGCTTCAAGTCTAACGGTCTTCCTATTTCTTGCAATTAACGGGAATATCTTTCTGCAATCTGCCGACTATGTGATATACTATTTGATTGGATATGTAAATAATTTCACGACACATCGGGGGAGTACAGATTATGAATCACTCAAGCGACGGTGGAAGGGCCTTGAATCATACGGATCGCAGAAGAACCGTCTGGCTCATCACCATCTTCATCATCATAGCAGCAACAGGCCTTACCTACGTGAAGTGGTGGCCTTACTACGATAAAGCGCTCAAAGCTATTATGGAACACAGCATCGGCTCTTCCATATTAGGCATGGATCCGGCCGATGCCGCCCCTTCTTGGCAGGCAGCCTGGGATTATGCGCTCACCTATTTTAAAGCGGTTTGGAAAGCGGCGGTGCTCGGCATTCTGCTCGGGACTCTGGTCCAGTCGCTGCTGCCCTCCCAATGGCTGCTTCGGGTCCTCGGCAAAACGACCTTCGGCAGCACGGCGATTGGAGGAATCGCCTCCATTCCCGGCATGATGTGCTCCTGCTGCGCCGCACCGATCGCGATCGGTCTGCGCAAGAAAAAGGTGTCGGTCGGCTCTGCCCTCGCGTTCTGGATCGGCAATCCAACCATCAATCCGGCAACGCTCGTCTTCATGACGTTTGTTTTATCATGGAAATTCACCGTGCTGCGGTTGATCTTCGGCCTCCTGCTAACCTTCGGCGTCAGCTACCTGGCAAACCGCTTCGCCAAGGAAGCGGATCCCGTGGAGATCGATGCGCCTCAGAGCACGGATCAAACCGATGATCGTCCGCTGTGGAAACGCTGGTTAACCAGCATCGGGCAGATGCTGGTTCGGGTGGTCCCGGCTTACTTTATAGCCGTGCTGCTCCTTGGCGCCATGCAGGCATGGATGTTCCCGCATTTGGGAGCGGCAGCGGGGAACACGCTCTTGGCCGTCATCTTCTTCTCCGTGATGGGAATGCTGTTCGTCATTCCGACCGCAGCGGAAATCCCGATCATCCAGGCCTTTATGGCAGCGGGCCTGGGAGCGGGTCCGGCCGCGGCGCTGCTCCTGACGCTGCCGGCTGTCAGTCTTCCGTCTCTTCTTATGGTGAGGCGTTCATTCCCTAAAAGAGTTTTGTGGTTTGTTACTGCCTCCGTCGTCTTGCTTGGAATTCTATGCGGCGTGGCGGGAATGCTGATTCTGTAGGCAGGAACCACTTTTCCGTTTATATTTTCAATTTTTATTTTTTCTTAAGGTAAACCATAGGCTTATCTGGTAAAGTGATAAAAGAATGAACAACTCATTATTATATGCAGTCGAAGGGAGTCAATCATTACATGAAAGATAACGATTTGCAGCCAAACCATCCGGGACAGCCCGAGGAGGATCAGGGACAAGCCCAAGAGAAAGAGAATAACCAACAAGATCAAGGCGGTTTGCCTCATGAAGAAGAAAGAATAGATTCCACCTATCCGGAGTCCGACGAGCTATACAAGGAAGAGAACGAACACCCAGCCGTTATGCATTCGGGAGATCAACCGCATTACGATGAACAGCCACCTGCAGATGGCGGCGGCAACGGAAGCAAAGGCTGGATGATCGCGTCGCTGGTATTGGCGGCTGCCTTAATCGTCGTCCTGATCGTACCACCGTTTGCCAAGGGATCCGGCAATGAAGCTATAGCTAAAGTCAACGACGTTAACATTACCAAGGATAATCTGTACGATGAGCTTGTCAGCGTAGGCGGCAAACAAACGCTGAACTCCATGATCACAGAGGAATTGATCCAGCAGGAACTGAAGAACAAGTCCATTACGGTGACCGATGCCGATGTGAATAAAGAAGTGGATGCACTGAAAGCGTCCTTCCCTTCCGAGGAACAATTCAATATGGCTCTGCAGCAAAACGGCATGACGCTCGACAACCTGAAGGAGCAGACGAAAACCCAGGTTGAGCTTAAAAAGCTGATGGCCGACAAAATCAAGGTAACCGACGAAGAAGTCAAAGAAGTGTACGACCAAAACAAAGAAAGCTTCGCAACGCCTGAGCAGGTCCGCGCTTCCCACATCCTGGTTGAAACCAAGGAAGAAGCCGAAGCCATCGTGAAGCAGCTGAAGGAAGGCGCTGACTTCGCAGCGATTGCTAAAGAGAAAAACCAGGATGCAACCAAAGATACCGGCGGCGACCTGAATTTCTTCGGACGCGGCGAGATGGACCCCGCATTTGAAGAGGCGGCGTTCAAACTGAAGAAAGATGAAATCAGCGAACCGGTGAAGAGCTCCTTCGGATACCATATCATCAAGGTTACCGATCGTAAGGAAGCAACGAATCCTACCTTGGAAGACAAGAAGGAAGAAATCCGCAGCCAGCTTGAGAACCAGAAGGTCTATGCCGAATCCACAGCCTACATTCAAGAGCTGAAGGATAAAGCTACCATCACGAATACCCTGGAAGAAGCTCCAGCAGAAGCACCGGCAGATGCTACAGAGACACCTTAAACTTCGCAAAACACCTCCTGCACCTTAAATGTTAGTCCAAGCCCCTACCCTTGCGGTATGGGCTTTTTTTCATGCAAAATAAAAAGTTCTTTAAACCCCAGGGAAAACGTGTTAGAATGTAAGCGTTATCAAATGTTGATCTTGGAAAAGGGGGAAGCAGAATGATGAAGCACGTATCGGAATCCCGCAACATGTATGAGGACTTCGTGGTGGAGACAGACATTCTGTTCTTTAAAACCGGATCGCACGGTTTGGTCAGCTTTCACGGCAGGAACTATAATATTAAAAAGAGAATGACTGCCGAAAAAATCGCATCCCTGCTGTCCGGTAAACAATTCTATCATGTCGGCGGCAACTGCTACGTCAACGTAGACAAAATAACTACGGTAGAGCAAGGCATCGTTTATTTCGGGGAGAAGGCGCCTTCCGCTAAACATCTTCGCATTCCCCGTTGGAAGCAGGAATCGCTGAAGCGCCTGGTTGCTGAAGTCAAACAGCCGGTTTGAGCGAGCAGCGCGCGTATACCTTGAATCTGGCACAGGACAAGAGCAGATCCCGTATCCGTTACATTCGGAGGCGGGATCTTCTTGCGTCGGCATGATATTAGCAGCCTCTAAGTTCTTGGCGTCTGTTCTACATAGGTAGAATAACGACGCGGCCGATTTCCTTCCCGAATGCGCTGCGGGTATATATGAATAGCCCACATTATGGTAATATCGAATAAAAACCCGATGAACATTCATAAAGGAGTGGTCATGCATCGATTCCTATTTTGATCCGCAATACCCGGAAGCGTTTGCTGCCTTTTCCGTTGAACATTGGATAGCCATTGGCATATGCATAAGCCTTGGCCTGCTGCTGTACCTGTTCAGGACTGCCATCGCCTTCAAACCTTCGCTGCAAAAGACCATAAGATGGAGCCTGCTCGCTGCCCTTGCGTTGCCAGAAGCTTCCCTTCATATCTGGTATGTGTCAACGGGAATATGGGATCCTGCCACTTCGCTTCCCTTGGAATTGTGCAGTCTGACCCTGTTCCTCTCCGTTGCCATCCTGCTTACGGATGAACGCCGCTTATACCCGCTGGTTTACTTTGCGGGAATCGGGGGAGCCCTGCAAGCTGTATTAACACCTAATTTGGGATACCCTTTTCCGCACTTCCGGTTCTTTCATTTCTTTGTTGTCCATATCGCGATCATCATGACGGCATTGTACATGACATGGGTTCGGGGGTACCGTCCCACCTGGAAATCCATCGCCTGGACGATGGTCTTCCTTAACGTGTCAGCACTTTTGGTCGGTCTGGTCAACCTCGCTGTCGGCTCGAACTATATGTTCCTGATGCGCAAGCCGGATACGGCTTCGCTGCTCGATCTGCTGGGGCCGCATCCCGTTTATATTGTTGTAGAGGAGCTTATCGCGTTATCGCTGTTTATCCTTATGCATGTCGCCTTCTTTGTCATCCCGGATCGGATGAGGCGCAGCCGCCGACGCAAACCCGAGCCGGCTTCCTTGTCTTCGACAGGCGGTTGAACAAGGCGTCATAGAAACATAAAGCGTATGGATTGAAGCACCTGAAACGACAGGGTGTTTACGATCCATACGCTTTTTTAAGGAAGGGGTCCCTCCCCTAATTCTTAAGATACAAACGGGAGCTTGCCTCCCAAATCTCGCCCGGCGCCAAACCGAACAGACCGATCTCGTCCGCAGGCAAGTCCGTGTTCGGTGCATTAACCAGGTTGATCTGCGGTTCTGGACAGAAAAATTTGCGGGACGCCTTACTGTTCCATACCATCCACTGCTTATACGAGTTGCCGACATCGTAAACGAATGTTTTGCCTAGCTTGGTATCCGTCAGCTCCATGCGGTTTCTGCCGTTTTGCGGAACGGCCGTATAATGGTTGTCCATCGAATCGAAATAGGGATTCACGCCGCTCGTGCGAAGCAGCTTTTCTTCTGCCGTAAGCGCTTGGAACTTGCCGGTCGGCAGCATCCGGTCGCTCATCTCCCACCGCTCGCCAATGGTGATTCTCACGACGCAATCATCCGCCGTGCTTTCCGTGGCAAAAGGAGCATTGATCGCCGTATGGAAGGCAAGCAGGCACGGCATGCTGCTGGTACCCTGATTCCGTATAAACACATGCTGGGCCAAGCCGTCCTGATTCAGCGTGTAGCGAAGCCGGAAGATGAAGCGGTGCGGAAGCATGGCGTACACCGGATGATGCTCGTCAACCGTGACGGAGACCACCACATAACTCTCGGTCTCGCTGCTGCCATAATCCTCGACACTCCAAGGGGTCGTATGTAAAAAACCATGGAGGTGATTGCCCGTCTCTTCTTCATTTACCGGGAATTGATAGGTTTGTCCGTTCCAAGGAAACCGTCCGTCCTCATATCGGTTAGGCGGAAACAGAACAGGAATGCCGTGAACGCCCGGACTGGCTTTGAACGCTTCCATTTCGTTCTCTTCCGGCTCGCGCAGGAACCGGTAACCGCTTACGTTATCCCTGAAAGCAATGAGATTGCCTCCGATTTCAGGCAATATCGCCGCTTCATAAGGGCCATGCTGGAGCCAAACCGCACGCTCTCCCTGATACGATCCTTCATACGCTTTGTGGTTCATCGGGTGATCTCTCCTCTCAAGTGTGAACGTATATAGATTATCATACCAGTGCCCTTACTTCTATATGTTCGGGGTAGACGGGCTGACCCATCCCCCCTCATGGCCGGCCGGTTAAGACGAAAGTTTGGCCTTTGAAGCATTTGGCGAAATCGGTGCCTGGGCCGGCGGTTCGTTAGCGGCCGGCTGCGTCGCCAAAGCCAGCTCCTCATCCAGTTCCCTGGTGTACTCGGTTCTCTGCTGTTCGCTCCAGCCCAGTACGGTAGCCATATAATTGATCACGGGCACCTTCCATTTTCTCGTCCAGTCGATATGAAACAAGAGAGACCCCGTGCGACGGATAAAAAAGTCGGCCGGCTTCGATGCCATCTCACGCTCAATGGCATACATCAGCGGAACCAATACCGACACCGGAAGCGCCGATGCCTCCGCCTGATCGGAGCCTTCCTTGGCCAAGCGGAACAATTCCGCTGCGTTGGAGCCGTACATTCGCGCCCAGTGCTCGGCAAGCTTACGGTCAATTCCTTGCGCTGCGCCGATCTCCGTCTGCTTGCGGACAAAATCCGGGAATTGGCTGGAACCGCCAACCTGACCGCCGGAAATCGGCAGATTCTTCGTTACGCTGGCGCCATATGCCTTACCGCCGCTCTCTTGAATCCGTTTCGCTACCAGGTCAACGACGGTGTCCGCCATTTTCCGATATCCGGTCAGCTTGCCTCCGGCAATGGTAATCAGGCCGGAGGGGGATTCCCAAATTTCATCCTTGCGGGAAATTTCGGACGGGCTCTTGCCTTCCTCCAGAATCAGGGGCCGGACCCCGGCCCATCCCGATTCAACGTCTGCCGGACTTAGCTTTACGCCCGGAAACATATAATGGATGGCCTTCAAAATATAATCCCGGTCTTCCACCGTGATCAAGGGACGTACGGGATCCGCCTTATAAACCGTGTCGGTTGTGCCGACATAGGTTTTCCCGTCCCGGGGAATGGCAAACACCATCCTGCCGTCGGGCGTATCGAAGTAGACCGCCTGGCGAAGCGGGAACCTGGATTGGTCGATGACCAGGTGAACCCCTTTGGTCAGCTGAAGCATTTTTCCCTTCCTGGACTTATCCATTTCGCGCACTTGGTCCACCCATGGTCCGGCCGCATTTACGATTTTGGTGCCGGAGACGGACTTCACAGCGCCGCCGAGCATATCCCTTACCGTAACCCCGGTAATCCGCCCATTCGCATCATAATTTAGCGATTCCGCCTTGGCGTAGTTAAACAGAACCGCCCCTCTTGCTGCCGCCTCCTTCATGACCTCCAGCGTCAGCCTGGCGTCGTCCGTCCGGTATTCCACGTAATAGCCGCCGCCCTTCAGGCCCTCTTGCTTCAGAAGCGGCTCCCGCTTTAACGTCTCGGATGCGGACAGCATGGATCGCCGTTCTCCCCGCTTCACGCCGGCCAGGAAATCATACACCATCAAACCGATGGAGGTACTAAACTTCCCGAAGGTGCCGCCCTGGTGTATCGGCAGCAGCATCCACTCCGGGGTCGTGACGTGCGGCCCATTCTCGTACACCACGGCCCGTTCTTTGCCTACCTCGGCCACCATGCCGACTTCAAACTGCTTCAAATACCGCAGCCCGCCATGCACCAGCTTGGTGGAACGGCTGCTCGTTCCCGCCGCAAAATCCTGCATTTCCACCAGCAGCACCGACATCCCGCGCGTGACCGCATCCAGTGCAATCCCCGCTCCGGTGATTCCGCCGCCGATCACGATCAGATCGTAGGTGTCCTCGGCTATTCTTTGAAATCGATGCCCTCGGTCCAAACTTGAAAACGACTGTGACTGCTCCACATTGAATCCCTCCCAGTATGCTTTACCCTGTTTTTATCTATCGTTATCCTTCCCTTGAAAAAAGACAGCAAAAAAGAGACCACGAAACACGCGGTAACAACCCCATAACATGAGGTATCCGCGCCTAGTGGTCTCTCCAAGTCTCCAGACATCTATTCACTTATTGATCATTATACCATATAAAATGCTATTGAAAAGCCATTGCCGCATAAACGGCTTTTTTCCAGCCGCTGTATAATTGCTCCCTTGCGCTTTCCTCCATGGTTGGTTTGAAGCTTTGCCCCATGCTCCACTTGCTGCATATCTCCTCCTGATCCTTCCAGAAGCCGACAGCGAGCCCTGCCAAATAGGCTGCACCGAGCGCCGTTGTCTCCGTAATGTCCGGCACTTCCACCGGGACGTTCAGGATGTCGCTTTGGAATTCCATAAGAAAGGTGTTGGACACCGCTCCTCCGTCCACCCGCAGGGATTCGATATGAAAGCCCGAATCCTCTTCCATCACGGATAGCACATCGCGCGTTTGATATGCAAGCGACTCGAGGGTTGCGCGGATGAAATGCTCCTTCGACGTGCCTCGCGTCAGACCGAAGACCGCCCCCCGCACATCGCTGTTCCAATACGGACTGCCAAGACCGACAAAAGCCGGCACCACATAGACGCCTTCGGTGGATTGGACCCGTCTTGCATAGGGCTCGCTGTCCTTGGCTTCGCGGAACATTCGAAGACCGTCGCGCAGCCACTGTATCGCGGAGCCCGCCACGAAAACGCTGCCCTCCAGGGCGTATTGTACGCGTCCGTCCAGTCCCCAGGCGATCGTGGTGATCAGCCCATGCTCGGATTGAACCGGCTTATCGCCGGTATTCATCAGCATAAAGCTGCCTGTTCCGTAGGTCGTCTTCACCATGCCTTCGGAGAAGCAGGTCTGGCCGAACAGCGCCGCTTGCTGATCGCCGGCCGCTCCGGCAATCGGAACCTCTCGCCCGAAAAAGTGATAGGATGCCGTATTGGAATAGATTTCGGATGATGGCCTGACCTCAGGCAGCATGGCCTTGGGGATGTCCAGCAGCTGCAGCAGCTCCTCATCCCATTTCAATTCATGGATGTTATAGAGCATCGTACGCGATGCGTTGGAATAATCGGTTACATGCGCCTGGCCGCCCGACAGCTTCCAGATCAGCCAGGTGTCGATGGTCCCGAATATAATCTCTCCTCGCTTGGCCCGTTCGCGCGCACCGTCCACATGATCGAGGATCCATTTGGTCTTCGTTCCCGAGAAATAGGGATCGATCAGAAGTCCCGTCTTCTCCCTGACCGTCCCGTCATGGCCTGCTGCAATGAGCTCCTCGCATATGCCGGCCGTCTGGCGGGATTGCCATACGATGGCGGGATAGATCGGTTCACCGCTCTTGCGGTCCCATACCACGGCGGTCTCCCGCTGATTTGTAATTCCGATGCCGGCAATCTGCTCCGTCTTCACGCCCGCTTCGGATAAGCAAGTCGCAATGACCGCCAGAATCGAGCCCCATATTTCGTTGGCATTCTGCTCCACCCAGCCGGGCTTCGGAAAATACTGCGGAAATTCCCTTTGAGCGGAGTGAACGATTTGCCCTTCGCGGTTAAACAGGATCGCGCGCGAGCTTGTCGTTCCTTGGTCAAGCGCCAGAATGTACTTCTCCAAGCATCTTCTCCCCTTTCTGCATATGCATTTAACCAAAGATAACGTGCAGATGGAAACGTTGTCAAATCCATTATTCCATCAAAGAGAAGCCCAGCAGGTCCTGCAGCAGGACCGAAGCCGCACCCATTAGCTTGTCCTCCTCGCCCAGGGAAGCCAAGCCGAAAACCATGTCATCCTTCAGAATCGGCATCGCGTGCCGGTCGATATATGCGCTGACCATGTCCAGCAATTCCGGATTTCCAAGCGCCAAATCCCCGCCTAATATCAACGCCTCGGGATTAAACATGTTCACCAGGTTGACGATGGCCGCTCCCAAGTGCTCGGCCACTTCTTCATTCAGATCCTTCGCCAGCTTGTCCCCCTTGCGAAGGGCTTCCTTGAATACGGACGGAACAATTTTACCGTAATCCCCACCGCTCAGCTCCTGGATCAGCGTCGGCCTTCCTGTTGCGATCGCCGTAATAATGCGGGAATACACGGCAATCCAGCTGATATAACTGTCGAGGCAGCCTGCATTGCCGCATTCGCAGCGGATTCCGCTGCGATGCACGCTCGTATGCCCGAATTCCCCGGCACCGCCATGCTTGCCTCTTAGGAGATGATCGTTAATCAAAATACCGGAACCAAGCCCGTCCCCGATGGATATATAGATCAGATTCGCGAACGCGTAATCGCCGAATCGGCGTTCGGCCAGCACAACGGAATTCATGTCATTCTCAACCCAGGTCCGCATTCCGTAGCGGTCTTCAAATATCCGTTTCAGCGGAACATTCGTCATCCGCAGTTTCGTGTTATAATGCACGACGCCCTGGCTGTCGCTCACAATGCCTGGGACGTTAATGGAAATGCCGACGCACCGTTCCAGGTCCTCCTGACCTGCCATGAAATCATCCATCAGGTGCAGCAGCCGCTCGATAACCGCTTCTCCCTGGAGACTGGCTATAGGGTGCGTTTCCTTTGCGAGCACCTTCGCCTCCAGATTCATCCGGGCCAGGATCATGACCGAATTCGTTATGCTTACGGCTAACAGAAAGTGATTATCCGGATTGAATTTAAGCAGTATGGGTTTTCTACCGCCGCTGGAGGAGCCTGTTCCAATTTCGGAAACGTAGCCTTCCCTGATCAGTTCTTGAACGGCCGATGCCACCGTGGAGGGACTCAGCTTGTTTTTTTTGGCCAGTTCGATTCTGGAAATAGGCCCTTCCGTACGGATCTTGTTCAGCACCTTGGACCGATTTAGCGCCTGGATCAGCTTGTGATTGCCTTTTTTCATATTCTTCAAGCAAGTTCAACCTTTCTATGGGTTCTTCATTATAGTGCGACTTTCTGTATCGGAAAAATGAGGTTAGAACCACTATACCATTTTCAACAAGCGGATATAAACTTATTCCATTCATCGAAATAACATATGACGTAAGATTTGATAATGACTCTCTCATATTGTGAAAAAAAGAATTTAAAAGGATTTGAAATCGCTATCTTGAAAAATAAACAAGGTAATTATATAATCTTTCGCAATAGAAGCTGGTTATTCCGTCAAGATAGATAGCATAGGCATGTTAACTTTTTTCGACCAATGGAATAACTATCGCTTTTTACACTCAAACACAAAGGGGGCGCTTTGGGGGATCGATTCACTTCGAACAAGCCGCACGACCAACCACGCTTGATCAAAAACCATGTGAATTCAAGGAGGGTTATTTGATGAAAAAAAGAATGTCTGTCCTGATTTCAGTACTGTTCGTGTTCTCCGCCCTGCTGTCCGCCTGCGGAGGCGGCAATGCCTCCGGAGGAGATAATGGCAAGAAGGTCATCAACGTTGCCCTATGGGACGAAAATGTGCGGGACACGCTGGACAAATCCATCAAAATTTTCAATGAGAAGCATCCCGATGTACAAGTGAAGGTGACCTATACCCCATGGGCGGACTATTGGACCAAGCTGAAAACCAGCCTTGCCGGCAACAGCGGTCCCGACGTCTACTGGATGAACGGACCCAACTTTCACTCGTATGCCTCCTCCGGTCTGATCAAAGACCTGTCTCCCCTGATTGAGCAAAGCGGGCTCGACACCTCGGTTTATACCGAAGCGCTCGTCGATATGTATACCTATCAAGGCAAGCTTCACGGACTTCCTTACTTCCAGGATTCCGTAGGACTTTTCTACAACAAAGAACTATTTGACAAGGCCGGGCTGCCCTATCCCGACGATACCTGGACCTGGGAAACGGTAGAAGAGAACGCAGCCAAGCTGACGGATAAATCGAACGGAATCTACGGCTATATTACGCCGATCGACAGTCAAATCGGTTATTACAACTATATTGCCCAGGCCGGCGGATTCGTGATATCCGACGATAAAAAAACGTCCGGTTACGATACGCCGGAAGCTCTTTCGGCATTCAAATGGCAGCAGAGCCTGATTGAAAAAGGCTACTCTCCGAATGCGCAGCAGCAGCTTGAAACCAAGTCGCGCCAGCTGTTCGGATCGGGCAAGGCCGCCATGTTCCCGGGAATCTCCGTCAACTCGCCGGAACTGTACAAGCTGCTTGGCGACAAGCTGGGCGTCGCGGTTCTGCCCGCCGGAAAGGAAAAGGCGTCCATCGTCCATGGACTCAGCTGGGCCATCAACGGCAAAACCAAAGTCGAGCAGGAGTCCTGGGAATTGATTCAGATTCTATCCGGCAAGGAAGGACAGGAATTGCTGGCTGACTCGGGCTTCTCGATGCCTGCTTACAAAGGCACGGAGGGAGGATGGCTGAAATCCATTCCTTCGCTTGATCTGCAAGTGTTCGTCGACAGCCTGGAGTTTGCCGTCCCGTATCCCGTATCCCAAAAAACCGCAGAGTGGCAGGACGCGGAAGTGAAGGAAATCCAGGCCGCCTTCCTCGGCAAGAAAACGTTTGAAGAGGCGTTGAAAAATGCAGGCGAGCAGATGAATGCCATCCTTGCGACGGAAACCAATTAACGAACAGCCCTTCCAATACGGAACCTAAGAAAGGACGGTGCAGCCTGTGAGCTCTCCCATCACTGTGACTACGAAACCTCCTGAAACGACGGCCAAGCGAAAGGTCGGGAAACTTGCCTTTCATGAAGCCATGTGGGGATACATCTTCATTCTGCCTGTCGTGCTGGGCCTCGGTCTGTTCTACATGGCGCCTTCCGCCGCCTCCCTGTTTCTGTCGTTTACTTCCTGGGACGGACTGACTGCCCCCCAATTCATCGGGCTCGATAACTTCGCGAATTTGATGAAGGACGACAAATTCACCGGCTCCATGCTGAACACGATGCTGTATACCATCGGTACGGTACCGTTATCCGTTGCACTGGCAACGGTGCTGGCGGTGCTGCTGAACCAGAAGATCAAGGGTATGGTCTTCTACCGCACGTTCTATTTCATTCCCGTCATCACCATGCCGATCGCGGTCGGCATGGTGTGGAAATGGTTGTACAATTCCGAATTCGGATTAATCAACCATGTGCTGGGCGTCATGAACCTGCCGCAGCCCAACTGGCTGTTTGACGAGAAATTCGCCTTGTTCTCCATCGTGCTTGTCAGCGTGTGGAGCAGCATCGGTTATAACGCCGTCATTCTGCTCTCGGGTCTGCAGGGCATCTCCGGCAGCTACTATGAAGCGGCTTCGCTTGACGGAGCGGGGACGCTGTATAAGTTCTTCCGGATTACGCTGCCTCTGCTCACGCCCAGTTTGTTCTTTGTCCTGGTCATGTCCTTCATCAATTCGTTCCAGGTGTTTGACCTGATCTTCATCATGATGGATCAGCAGACCACGATGCTCGAGTCCACCCGGACGGTGGTATACAGCATCTGGGAAGACGGATTCAAATACTTCAACATGGGATACGCTTCGGCGCAAGCCTTCATTCTCTTCGTCGTCATTCTGATCATCACCATGGTTCAGATGTACATTCAGAAGCGCTGGGTCCATTACCAATAACAGGAGGTGCGTAGACGTGACTACTTCAACCCAAGCTGAAAAAGCAAGCCGCCTGGCGGTACACATCCTGTTAGCCGTCGGGGCGCTGCTCATGATCATGCCGTTTCTGTGGATGATCTCGACATCCTTCAAGTCCTTTGCCGATTCCATGTCCGTTCCGCCGAAATGGCTGCCTGTGGAATGGCATCCGGACAACTACCTTCGTGTCATCCAAACCATTGATTTCGGCACTTATTATTTGAACACCGTCATCGTGACGGTGGGTCGCACCGCGGGCCAGCTCATTCTGTGCTCGCTGGCAGCCTATGCATTCGCCAGCTTGAGGTTCCCGTTCAAGAATGCCATTTTTCTCGCCCTCCTGGCCGTATTGATGGTACCTTCCCAAGTCGTTATGATTCCGAGCTTTGTCATCATGCGCGAGTTCAACTGGCTCGACACGTTTTATGTGCTCATCGTACCCGGCATATTCAGCGCCTTCGGCACGTTCTTGTTAAGACAGTTCTTCATGACGCTGCCGAAGGATCTGGAGGAAGCCGCCAAAATCGACGGCTGCAGTTATTTCCGGATCTACTGGAATATCTACTTACCGTTATCCAAGGCCGCACTCGTCTCACTGGCGATTTTCACCATCTTAGCCTCATGGAACGATCTGCTGTGGCCGCTCATTATGACGAGCTCCGAGGAGATGCGCGTCCTTTCGATCGGGATATCCAGCTTCCAGGGGCAGCATTCCACCGATTATCCGCTGCTGATGGCCGGGGCCTTGATGGCCACCCTTCCCATCATCATCCTGTTCATCTTCCTTCAGCGGTATTTCATTGAAGGCATAGCCATGAATGGGATCAAAGGATAACGAATGAATCAGCCCACCATGTAAAAAAGGAGTGTACGGTAAATGTTACACGTGTTAGTCATTGGTGCAGGCGCCATGGGAAAAACCCATGCCGCCGCCTATGCTTCGATGCCGGGAGTGAAGCTTGCCGGCATCGCCGATATCCGGCTGGAGAAAGCGAGGCAGCTTGCGGACGAATATGAAGCAGGCACCTATCGTTCGTTTGAAACGGCGGTAGAGGATTTGGGTGCAGGGCAGATTGATGTCATCGACGTCTGCCTGCCAACTCCGCTTCACAAGGACTACGTTGTCAAAGCGGCGGACATCGGCAAGCATGTCATATGCGAGAAACCGCTGGCAAGAACCGAAGAAGACGCGCGATTCATGATCAACTACTGCCGTGATAAGGGCGTACGCTTATTTGTCGGTCATGTGCTGCGCTTCTTCCCGGAATACGTGAAGGCCAAGTCGCTGCTCGATCAAGGCAGCATCGGGAAGCCTGCTGTCATCCGGGCTGGTCGCGGCGGCGGTTATCCGATCGGCTGGAACCATTGGTACAGCGATTTTGGTGCGAGCGGCGGCATTACGCTGGATGCGATGATCCATGATTTTGATTACCTGCGCTGGTGCTTCGGAGAAGTGGAGCGCGTCTATGCCAAGGGGCTGAACGGCCGCCACCAGGCCCAGCTGGATTATTCGCTGGTGACCATTCGCTTCCACAGCGGCGTCATCGCTCATGTGGAGGGCACCTGGGCCCATGACGGCTTCTCCATGAATTTGGAGATGGCGGGCACCAGCGGCATCATTGACTATGATAGTGCCAAGGACAGCCCGCTTCTCTTCAAATCGCGGAGCAGTGCCGCGACGATTCCCGGCGTCGCCGTTCCGGAAAGCCCGCTTGAACGAAGCCCCTATTACCGGGAACTGGAACACTTTATGTCGTGCATCCGCGATGGCAGCGAACCGCTGGTTTCCGCCGAAGACGCATATGAAGCGCTTCGCATCGCTCTTGCCGCTCTAACCTCCATGGCCGCAGGCGAGCCGGTGGTTATCGGGGACGCTGCGCTTACCCTCACCTCGACATGAAATAAACGCGATCGATGTATTATCTGGAGAGCCCGCATCCTGCAGATTTTGTTGCTGAATAAGGAGAGGAAGCGTCTGCGGGATATACTTTCATATCACTAAACAAGGAGAGAAAGCCATGAAATTGGGAGTGATCAGCTTTGCGCATATGCATGCGTTCAGTTATGCCAAAGCCCTTCTCGGGATTGAAGGCGTGGAGCTTGCCGGCATTGCCGACCCTGTAGAGGAGCGCGGCCGCAAATACGCCGAACATTTCGAGACCGCCTATTATCGGGATTATCGCGAGCTGCTGGACCAAGGGTTGGACGGGGTCATCGTGACGTCCGAGAACGCGCATCATAAGGAGCACGTGCTGGCCGCCGCTGCGGCCGGGGTTCATGTGCTCTGCGAAAAACCGCTCTCGACCAACGTACAGGATGCACAGGACATGATAGATGCCTGCAAAGCAAACGGCGTGCTGCTGCAAACGGCGTTCCCGGTGCGTTACAATACGACGGTCGTGCGGGCCAAGCAAATGATCGATGATGGAAAATTAGGCCGCATTCTGGCCATGAAGGGAACCAACCGCGGACGCAATCCCGGCGGTTGGTTCGTCGATCCGGAGCTCTCCGGCGGAGGAGCCGTCATTGACCATACCGTGCACGTCGCCGATATTATGCGCTGGATCACCGGTGCCGAGGTCAAGGAAGTGTACGCCGAGGTCGACCATCTCATCTCGGAAGCTCCGATTGATGACAGCGGCATCCTGACCATGGAATTCGACAATGGCGTATTTGCTACGCTGGATTGCAGCTGGTCCCGCAACAAGGAGTTCCCGACCTGGGGCGATGTCACCCTGGAAATCGTCGGTTCCGCCGGGACTCTCAGCGTCAATGCCACCAGCCAGAAACTGCACGTATACACCGATGAATCCGGATACCGCCATCAGGCTTGGGGTGACAGCATGGATGACAGCCTGATCAGGGATTTCGTGGATGCCGTCTCCTCCGGCGCCGCAGAGGCATCCGTCACCGGCGAGGACGGGCTTCATGCGCTAGCCGTGGCCGTAGCCGCCTACCGATCGTCCGCAGACAAGCGGACGATCGCGATGTCGGAGCTGTAATTTGATAACCGGCACAGAAGTCGTTTTCTCGTCGTGTACGAGAAGGCCTTCTGTGCTTTTTCTCATAGCGGATCCGTGAATCCGGGCCCAAATGAATGCTTGAATAATATGGATGGCGGGGCTATAATCACGTGTGAGTAATCGAGTTACCGGAACTTGAAGCCAACATTTATACGATCGGGAGTGAAGCAACCTATGATTAAAGCAGGCGTGATGGGAGCGGGCGGCATGGGCGCCGTCCACATTAAAAATCTTCACGGGAACGAACATGTCCAGCTGGCCGCGATATGCGATACGAATGAAGCGTTAGCCAAACAGCAAGCCGAGCTTTACGGTGCGGCCTATTATACGGACGGCAGCACGATGCTGGAGCAGGAGCCGCTCGATGTGCTGTATGTCTGCATTCCGCCGTTCTGCCATGGCGACATTGAAGAGCAGGCAGCTGCCAAGGGCATTCACCTGATGGTGGAGAAGCCGCTGGGGCTGGATGTCGAGTCCGTTCGCCACAAAGCCAAAGTCATTGCTGAAAGCGGAATCATCGCCGCCTCTGGTTATTGCCTGCGGTACCTGGATACGGTGGCGATCGCCAAGGATTTTCTCAAGGACAAAAAAATCGGCCTGGTCCGCGCCCACTACATCACAACGCCTGTGCCGACTCCATGGTGGCGCAAAAAGGCGTTGTCCGGCGGGCAGCTGGTTGAGCAATCCACGCATACCCTGGACTTGGTCCGCTACCTGTGCGGCGACATCACCCGCCTGTATGCCGATATGAAACTGCTGCTGGTCAACGACATTCCGGAGCTGGACATTCCGGATGTGGGCGCCATCCAATTCGTCCTGGATTCCGGGGCCGTCGGCCATATGCAAACCGGGTTTATCCAGTTCGATCACCGCAGCGGTATCGAGATTATGGGCCGGGATTTCCGGGTTGTCCTGGACGGAACCACGCTCTCCATCGTAGACAAGGAGAAAGAAGTGGTGTACCGCAGCAAGACGGACTTTTACAAAAATCTTACCAATGCCTTTATTGACGCCATTCGGAACAATGACCCGAGCCTGGTACTGGCATCCTACGAAGACGGCTTCAGGACGCTGGAAGTAACGCTGGCCGCCAATGAATCCGCCGAGACCGGCCAACCTGTAACGATTCAGCCATAATGCAAAAAGGGCGTTCTCGCGGTCTGCAGACTTTGAGGACGCCCTTTTACTTTTCGTTTAGCAACAAGTTTCGTTATGTTCATTACATTGCAATAAGCTGCCGCTTCCCTGTCAGAGGCTTCTTGCCGCTTGCGTTACCGCTGGGAGCGTGAAGTTGTCCGTTCCACTCTTATAATCCAAGCGAAATGTATTTTACTTCCAGGAACTCCTCCATTCCGTAATGCCCGCCTTCCCGGCCGAGCCCGCTTTCCTTAAAGCCGCCGAACGGCGCTTGCGCTGTCGAAGGCACCGGATCATTCACGCCTACAATCCCGTAATCCAACGATTCGGCAATGCGCACCGCTTCACCCAGATTTTGCGTAAATACATAGGCGGCCAAGCCATACGGACTGTTATTGGCACGCTGCACGGCTTCGTCTATCGTTTCGAAAGTAGTAATCGGCGCAAGGGGGCCGAAGGTCTCCTCGTTCATGCACTCCATGTCGTCCGTAGCGTTCATGATGACCGTGGGCTCCACATAATTGCGGCCGAGCTCGGGCAGGGCTTGACCGCCTGCCAAGACGATGCCGCCTTTCTCTTTCGCATCCTTGATCTGTCGTACGACTTTATCCACGGCTTCCCGATTAATCAAGGGACCGATATCGACCCCCTTCTCCATTCCGCTGCCCACCTTCAATTGCTTGACAAGCTCAGTAAACTTCGCAGCGAATTTCTCCGCGATCCCTTCCTGAACATATACCCGGTTGGCACATACGCAGGTCTGTCCCCCGTTGCGGAACTTGGAAGAAATCAATCCCGCAGCCGCTTGATCCAGGTCCGCCTGATCGGTCACGATAAACGGGGCATGGCCGCCAAGCTCCAGCGATATTTTCTTGACGTTGGCCGACGCGCCGGCCATCAGCTGCTTCCCTACTTCGGTAGATCCCGTAAAAGACAGCTTTCTAACCCGGCTGTCCCCTTGCCAGACACCGGAAATGTCGCTTGAAGACCCGGTTACGATGTTAATGACCCCGGCTGGAATGCCGGCTTGATCCGCAAGCTCCACCAGCTTGATCGCCGTGAACGGCGTCTCGCCGGATGGTTTGATCACCACGGTGCACCCCGCCGCCAGGGCCGGCGCTACCTTACGTGTAATCATGGAGGCCGGGAAATTCCATGGCGTGATGGCGGCAACGACGCCAACAGGCTGCTTCGTGACAATGATGCGCTGGCGGCTGGATGATCCGGGGATGGTCTCGCCGTAGATTCGCTTGCCTTCTTCCGCGTACCATGCCACGAAACTGTTGGCATATTGGATCTCGCCCGCCGCTTCCTTCAGCGGTTTCCCCTGCTCCGTGGTCATAATCCTTGCCAATTCGTCCGTATGTTCCGCGATCAGCTCATGCCAGCGGCGCAGCAGCTCTCCCCGCTCGTTCGCCGTTCTGCGGGACCATGCCGGAAAAGCATCGGCGGCCGCATCGACGGCAAGCCCGGCCTCCTTCTTCCCGCCTTTGGATACGGTACCGATAACCTTGCCGTCTGCCGGGTTATATACATCCATCTGCTCCTCGGTCTGAATCCATTTTCCGGCGATATAGATTTGATTTTGAAACATAAGAATGACCTCCTAATCGATTCTCCTATGCTGCGATTATTTGATATCATGATTGACTAACATCTATTTATCGTAAGGGTCTGTCAGCCTATTATCCGATATCCACTTACCCTAATGCAAAAAAATAAAACACCGGAGCTTCGTCAAGAAACTCCAGTGCTTCCATATTCATAGCTAGTGCCCGCTTATTTAACGGCTGCGTCTACTTCCGTGATCATTTCGGATACGGATGTCAATCCGCCGCCGGACAGATACCAGAAGTCAGGGTTCAAATATACGATGTTGCCCTCTTTCGCCGCATTGGTTGTGTTAACAAGTTCGTTCTCGACAACCGCTTTGGCGCCTGATTCTCCTTCCCCCGTGGCTACCGCTGCACCGCGGTCCACAACAAAGAGATAATCCGGGTTCATCTCAACGATGTATTCATTCGAAATATCTTTACCGTGCGTGCTGACTTCAATGTTAGGATCGACGGCACCGAAACCGAACACGTCATGCAGAATGCCGAAACGGGAGCCTGGGCCGTACGCGCTGATTTTGCCTTCGTTCGCCAGAATGATCAGGGCTTTCTTGCCGGTTGCAGTAGCTTTCTCATTCAATGCCTTGATGTTCTCGTCGATCGTGGCAAGCTCTTTTTCAACTTCGGCTTCTTTACCGAAGATTTGACCCAGCGTATTCATGTTCTCTTTGAAGGATTCCATGTATTTGCTTGTGTCCACGCCCAGGAAGATCGTCGGAGCAATTTTGCTGAGTTCCTCGTAAGCATCCTGCTGTCTGCCGGAAATAATGATCAGATCCGGATCGATGCTGTTGATTATCTCAAAGTCGGGCTCTTTCAGGCTGCCCACATTCTCATATTTCTTGTCTTCGAATTTGGACAGGTATGCCGGGATATTCGCTTGCGGAACGCCCAAAACCTCAACGCCCAATTTATCCATGGAATCCAGAATACCAAAATCGAATACAACGACGCGGGAAGGATTTTTCTTGACAGGCGTTTCACCCAGCTTATGGGTAATCGTGATTTCTTCGGACGCAGGCGGCGTTTCTCCCGCAGCGTCGCCTCCACCCGCACCGCTAGTTTTAGCGTCCTGCCCACAAGCCGCGAGCACAAGCGTGAACATTGCTACCATAAATAAAGCCAACCATTTTTTCATTCCTAACACCCCATTTTTTATATTTAAAATCAATATAATTCAACACATATTTGAATTTATGGTTGAATATGTAATTCAATTTGGACAGAGGAAACCATGCCGTCCTTTGACCAAGGCGGCCTAGTCCTTATGCAAGGAGTGAAGCTCGCTCGCTTCATCAGCTTCTCCCGGAGTCCACATCATATTTTCAAATCCCGATCCCTTGTCGATTAGCCGTAGTATACGCACACCCGATTGTCGTTAATCTCTTCGATCTCGATGTCCATGTCGTAGATGCCGCGAAGAACATTGCTCTGAATGATGTTCTCGGTTTTCCCTTCGCTTTCAATCGCTCCGCCCTTCAATGCCACGATGTAATCGGAATAAAAGGAAGCGAAGTTGATGTCATGAATCACGATCACGATCGTTTTGTTCAGGTCAGCGACAAGCTTTCGGAGAATCTTCATAATCTGTACGGAGTGTTTCATGTCCAGATTGTTCAGAGGTTCATCCAGCAGGATATACTCCGTGTTCTGGGCGATGACCATCGCGATATAAGCACGCTGAGTCTGACCGCCGCTTAGCTGATGAAGATATTTATGCTGCATATCCTCAAGCTCCATATAGGAGATGGCTTCATCCACGAATTTCTCGTCTTCCGCGTTCAATCGGCCTTGGGAGTAGGGAAAACGCCCGAAGGATACAAGCTCGCGAACCGTCAGGCGGAGGCTGATATGGTTCGATTGCTTCAGAATCGAGACCTTCTTCGCCAAGTCCCCGCTTTTCCATTGGCTGACCTCTTTGCCGTCCACTGTAATTTGACCGCTGTCCTTGCCCGTTAGTCTGCTAATCATGGACAGCAAAGTACTCTTACCGGCACCGTTCGGGCCGATAAAGGACGTAATTTGACCTTTCGGGATCGTAACCGACACGTTATCGACGACTTTTTTGCCGCCATAGACTTTCGATACGTTCGTAACCTGGATCATGCTCTACTCTCCTTTAGTAGCAGGTATATGAAGTACACGCCGCCGATGAAGTTGATGATGACGCTTAGCGTAGTAGAGAACGTAAACACCCGCTCTACCACAAGTTGGCCGCCCACCAAGGCGATAATGCTAATCAGAATGGACGCCGTGATCAAATGTGAATGCCGGTATGTTTTCATGAATTCATAAGCGACGTTGACCACAAGCAGTCCAAGGAACGTGATCGGTCCTACCAATGCGGTGGCCACCGAAATGAGAACCGCGACAACGATCAGAAGCCGCTTCACCACGTAATCATAGTTTACGCCAAGGTTGATCGCCTGATCACGACCCAGCGACAGCACGTTCAAGTACTTGGCAAACCGTGCAAAATACAGCAGGGTCAGTGCAACGACAATGACGGATAGGATGAGAAGCTCGGTCTTCACATTGTTAAAGCTGGCAAACATCTTGTCGGACACGTACTGGAACTCGTTCGGATCGATCAGCACTTCCATAAAGGAAGACATGCTGGAGAACAGGGTTCCAAATATCATGCCGATCAGCAGCAGGAAGTAAATGTTGTTTCCTTCCCTCTGAAACAAAATCTTATATAGGATCCCGGCAAACAGGATCATAGCGCCGACATTGATCAAAAAGTTAACATTGCTGCCCAGTTTATACAGCGTGAAGGAACCGAAGACAAAGATCACGGTCGTCTGGATCAGGATATACAAGGAATCCAATCCCATCACGCTTGGCGTCAGTATCCGGTTATTCGTGACCGTTTGAAACACCGTGGTCGACAGAGCGATCGCCCCGCCGGTCAGAATAATGGCAAGCACCTTCTTGATTCGTCTTGGAAGGGCGTAATCCCAATTGCCGCCAAGATCAATGAACAGAAAGACTGCCACCAGGATGATTGCCGCCGCGGCCAACAGGCCGAGTTTGGCTTTATAAGTCATAAGCCTTTCTCCTCATCAGTAAGAAAATGAATATACCGCTTCCGAGTACGCCCACGGTCAGACTAATCGGAATTTCATAGGGATAAATGATGATCCGGCCAAGGATGTCACAGAACAGTACGAACCCGGCCCCCAGCAGCGCGGTATGCGAAAGGCTTTTTTTCAAATGGTCCCCTAAGTACAGACTGACAATATTAGGTATGATCAGACCAAGGAACGGAATCACGCCGACGGTCAGTACTACGGAAGCCGTAACCAGCGCAACGATGACCAATCCCAGGTTCACGACTCGCCGATAATGAAGTCCCAGGTTGGTTGCGAATTCCTCTCCCATTCCGGCTACCGTAAACTTGTTGGCAAACAGGTAAGCCAGAATCACAAGCGGGATACTGAGATACAGCATTTCGTATTGGCCCTTCATGATCATGGAGAAATCGCCCTGCAGCCAAGCCGACATATTCTGTATAAGATCATATTTGTAGGCAAAGAAGGTCGCGACCGAACTGATGATATTACCGAACATAAGTCCTACCAGCGGAATGAAGATCGCGTCCTTGAACTTGATCCGATCCAGTATCTTCATGAAGATAAAGGTTCCTGCCAGCGCGAATACGAATGCCACGAGCATTTTGATAAGCGGGCCGCTTGTCGTAAAGACGAGCATGGCGACCAAGATCCCCAATCTGGCGGAGTCCATGGTGCCCGCCGTGGTCGGCGATACGAACTTGTTGCGGCTGAGCTGCTGCATGATCAATCCGCAGATACTCATGCTGACACCCGCCAATATGAGGCTGACAAGCCGGGGAATCCGGCTGACAAGCATAATATGCTGTTGTTGTTCTGTCATCGAGAACAGTTCCAGTGGCGAAATATCTTTAACTCCAATAAATAACGAGATTATCGAGAGTACCACAACGGCTGCGAATAAGTATCTAATCTTCATGGCTCTTCCTTCTATGCGTTTGTCTGTCGAACTCCCGGCAGTCAGCAATTCCCCAACCATTCTCATTGAGATTGATTATCATTTGCGTTCTGATATGGATTATATCATTCACATTCTCAGTCGACAAGTATAATTGAGAATCAAAATCATTTAATTTATTCATCCAAGTATCATTTGTTCATGATTTGTTCATAATATGGAGTTTCGCAGAGATAAAACTTTATATCACCAAGGCTGAGCCGCTTGGGATTCGCGGTTCCCGAAATCCATACGGATGTAGAAGCTGATTTAATTCTCAGTAACCGGGTATAAAAAATATAAATTGACTTTCTTTCGAGGCGTTGACAATCTCTCTAAGTTATATTAATATGCTAACATAATTATTATTTCTAACTAAACGTAAGTTAATGTGGAATGATAATTCAACGACAGCAATTCAACTCAACATGCATATTTGCTTGAATTAAAGGACATCTTTGTTATCAGGCTTATGCAAACATGATTACATCAGGAGGTTTTTTTCAATGTCTAAAGATTTTTCAGCAGCACTTAAGCATCGCCGTTCCCATTATGCCATCAGCAAAGACCCGGTCATTTCCGACGAACGCATCCAGGAGATTGTTAATGAAGCCGTTAAATATACTCCGTCTTCTTTCAACTCCCAAAGCGCACGCGTCGTTGTCCTGCTTGGCGAACAGCATGACAAACTGTGGAACCTGACCGAAGGCATTCTGAAAGAAGTTGTCGGAGACGAAGAGGCTTTCAAATCCACAGCAGAAAAAATGGGCGCATTCCGCGCTGGATACGGCACTGTTCTCTTCTTCGAGGACAATAACGTAGTTGCCGACCTGCAGCAAAAGTTCGCGCTGTATGCCGACAATTTCCCGGTTTGGTCGAACCAATCCAACGGCATGCTGCAGTTCGTGGTATGGACGTCCCTCGAGGCAGAAGGCCTGGGCGCATCCCTCCAGCATTACAACCCGTTGATCGACGAGAAAGTGAAGTCCGAATGGAACATTCCGGAAAACTGGAAGCTGATCGCTCAAATGCCTTTCGGCAAACCGGTTGCAGATCCGGGCGAAAAAGAATTTGCGCCGCTCGAAGATCGCGTGAAGGTATACAAGTAAGCCATTACCGGCATAAGCCGCCTATTCAGTCCATTGGATTGGAATAGGCGGTTTTTTTATGGTGCCCTGCCATTGAAAACCTGCCGGCAAAACGATACAATAACACAGGAAGCAGGCCTTTCGCCTTCTGATCTTCGGAAGTTCTTGGAGCCGGCTTGATTACCAACTGCATATTTGATGTTTGGCTGTACTAGGGGTGCCATGTGCTGAGAGACGGCGGGCCGCCGTTAACCCTTATCACCCGATCTAGATCATACTAGCGTGGGGAAGTGTAGCATTTATGTTTATTTCTTTGCGTAGGCATAACTGCACTTCTTCATGGGGTGCGGTTTTTTTGCGTGGACTTTTACAATGGGGAGGAAAAAAATTTATGAATGAGCTTGTATGCGGAACGAGCCGGATCGTGGGATGCCGGTTCTCGGTATTTCCCATGACGGATCGGTTCGTGGAAGTGATCACGGAGGCGCTTCGTTCCGTGGATTCGGAAAAGGTATGGATCCAAACGGATGATGTGAGCACTTGTATTCGCGGACGTGCGGAGCATGTGTTTGATGTGACGAGAGCGATATTCGCTCATGCCGCGGCTAGCGGCGTGCACACGGTCTTTAACGGTACTTATTCTATCGGCTGTCCGGGTGATACGGATGCCGATGCGTATATGGACGAGGATTCGACCCGCTTAAACCACGATATCGGGGAACACGCCGATATCGAAACGGCCTGCCAATTCGCACTTTACCCGTTGGGGAGCGCCAATTACATGGATGTCATTTACGCAGAAGTGGATCGTGCGAAGGCAGCGGGCACATTCGGTGGAAGCGTTCATTACGCCAGCCGGTTGGACGGGACGTTGTCCCGGGTGTTCGGATCACTCGAAGACGCGTTCCAACATGCGATCCAATCCGACAGCAGCCATCTGGTCATGACCGCGGTGGTTTCGGCGCACAGTCCATCTCCCAAAGTCAAAGCTTAAGGTCCTTTTCAACAGATAAAGGCCCGGCAAGCGCCGGGCCTTTATCAATTGCAGGCAAGAATATTGACGGTGTTTAAACCCAAGCACTCAAGATGATTACGAGCAGGATAAAGAGAACCAATATAGTTCCTACTGAATTGCCCCATGCGCCGCCGTATGCTCCGCTCATGAAGATCCCTCCTGGATTTAAAAGAATGACGTGAGTTAATCACGTTATTATCTTATTGCTTGTGGCGGGCGAGCGTCACGGCTGATGTACCCCCTCTTTTTTATGCAAGGCTTATTATTCCTCATATCCGACCAGCAGCTTGCCTCCGTACGGGCTGAGCACTTCCTCCGTCAATGCAATAAGGTCCTCAGGATCATCCTCCCGATAAATCGCCAGAAGCGCTGCCTCCAGCCGATCCCCCAAGGCTGGGCTGTAGCGGTTGAACAAACGGAACAGCATCTTCCCTTCACCCGTCCACTCCCGGTTTGCCCTCAGCACGAATTCGCATAAAGTCGACGCTATTTTGTGTACCGTAAACCATTTTTCGCCTTCTCTGCGGGGACTTGTCAAGTCCAGCAAAAACTCGGTCAGGATGTAGCGGTATTCGGCAATATCGCTCGGCGACAAGGGCATGGGGCCGTAATTCAAATCACGCCGGGCATCCGCCCGAACCTCTACTCCCTCAGGCAACGAACGCAGCACCGTCCCTTCGGCGACCATCCGCTGTAAAGACGGATTCGCCGCCAGCACTCCCTCATCGAAATATTCGCGATAGGAGGATAAAGACAATATGAATATTTCCGCGATCCAGCCATGCGCCTCGATCGTCTTCCTGCTGAAGTCATATCCGTCCCGTTCAATGACGATGATGTCCAGATCGGATTGTTCATTATATTCGCCACAGCTCGCGCTGCCGCCAAGTACGGCAAGCAAGCAGTCGGGATAATTTCGTTGCATGACGCGTATCGCTGCCTCCGTCGGTTCCAGTCTCATGGCCGTTCCCTCCAGTAATTCACTCATCCGCCACAAAAAAGGGCTCAAAATATTAAATTCAACGAAAACCCCAAACGTACCTGAATCATATGGTAAATAAACGATTACCCGCATTGACGATAAGGAAGAAGGGATAGATGAGATGAATTACATTCACATGCTCTCCAGATTAGGCATGGGCAGTGCCCACCCGGGAGGATTCGAGGCAACCCTCAGAATGCTGAAGAATTATCCCATTCAACCGGGCAGCCGCATTTTGGAGGTAGGGTGCGGAACCGGCAGAACCGCCTGCCATCTTTCGGAGATGGGTTATCAAGTGACCGCCATTGACCTGAACGAAAACATGATCAAAAAAGCCCGCGCAAGAGCCGAAGCCATGGGTATGGACGTGGAATTCCTGCAGGCGGATGTATGCGCATTGCCTTTCGAAGACAATCGGTTTGATCTGATCATGGCCGAGTCCGTCACCGTATTTACGGATGCCTCGAAATCGCTGCCCGAATATTACCGCGTTCTGGATCGCGGAGGCGTCTTGCTGGACAGGGAACTGCTGCTGGATAAGCCGATGCCGGAGCCGAAGCTTAAGGAGCTGCTCGAATTCTTCGGCATTCCTAATCTGATGATGAGGGAAGAATGGGCGGAGGCCCTCTTGTCTTGCGGTTTTAAGCAGTCTGAATTTTTGGAGTACAACCACTTCAACGAGCAATTAAAGGAAGAGCAAACCCGTCATCTGGATGCGTTTGAGCAGCGCGATAAAGGACTCCTGTTCGATGTTGCGCTCTGGGAAACGCTGTTCAAGCATGACCGCATGATTCTGGATAATACGGATTATCTCGCTTCCGCCTTATTTCGTGCGGTGAAATAATCCGGCTTCATATCTATGCATCAAGAGGGGATCTGCATATGGCTATGCTTCCCCTCACTTTCATCACACTCAGTTCTTTCGACCTAATTCAACACTTTTTGTCAATTCGTTATATCTAGTTTAGCCCTTCGATGCTATAATCGTGGTAAATATATCCTATGTTGTTGAGGAGGATTCATTCTTATGGCATGGTTCAACAGACTCCCTATGTCTCAAAAAATCACCGCAGCCTGTTATCTCATTGCCGCTTTGTTTGCGGTACCCATGCTGCTTGCGTTTATTCTGATGGGTAAAGCAATCATTGGCGTGGTCATCGTAGTGGTGCTAACCGGACTTACTTTTCCTCTTTCTCGTCTCATTGAGAAAACGCTTACGAACTCCTTTGCGGAAATTTCCAGCGTTTCCGCCAAAATCGCCAAAGGCGACTTCACCTTCCAGGTGGAGGAGGTTGGCGGCATGAACGATCTGAGCAGAACCTTCAACAGCATGGTGGACAAGCTTCGCAAAATATTGCAGGAAACCTCGGATATCACCCGTCAGGTAATGACGTCAAGCTCAAGCATCTCGATTAAAAACCAGGAGCTTATTCAAGTGATGAATCAAGTCTCTCTTTCCTCCAACGAGCTGGCCGTCGGCGCCAACGAAATTTCGGAAGACGTATCCGAAATGACGCATTCCATCCGTGAGATCGAAGAGAAGGTCAGCAATTATACGCATTCGACCCAGGAAATGAATACCCGCTCGATCGAAACGCTGGGACTGGTTGAACAAGGAAGGGATTCGGTAGCCAAGCAGTCTGCAGGGATGCAGCGGAACATTGATGCCACGGCCAAGGTTTCGGAATCCATCGATGCGTTGGCCCAAAGCGCCAGGGGCATCACGAAGATTACGGAGACGATCTCCGAGCTTGCCGATCAGACCAACCTGTTGTCCCTGAACGCATCCATCGAAGCGGCCAGAGCTGGCGAGCATGGCGCAGGCTTTGCCGTTGTCGCCCAGGAGGTGCGTAAACTGGCCGAAGAATCTACGTCTTCAACCCGGGAAGTATTCAATCTCGTTCGGAGCATCGAATCGGACATCAAACACGCGTCCCAAAACATCAAAATCAATGAAGAGGTCGTCAGGCAGCAGACCGAAATGATTCGCGAAGCAGAGCTAGTGTTTATGGAGATCGTAAACAGCGTGCAGTATATCTCGGAACAGATCGCCGCTTTCTCCAAAGAAAGCCAGTCCATGCTGGATAGCGCGCAGAACATTTCTTCCGCGATTCAGAATATATCCGCAATCACGCAGCAATCCGCTGCCGGAACGGAGCAAGTGTCGGCCTCCATGAACGAAGGCATCTCGTCGATCCAGAAGATGGCTGAAGAAGCGGAAGCGATGAATAACGCCGTTTTCCGGCTGCAGAAAACCATCAACATTTTCAAATTTTAAGCAGTGACGCAGTCTGCATAAACTCGCATTTATCGTATCTAAACTTAAAAGGCCAAAGAATCTATCGAGATTCTTGGCCTTTTTATCATCCTATCTCTTGACGCTCGCTCCATAACCGCGCTAGATTCGCAAGCCGCCCTTCCTCAAACTCGGCCCGGTAAATATCAGGCAATGTGGTTCCCAGCCAAAAATGATAATCGAAGCGCTCATCATAATGCTGGAGCATGAGTGTCATGATATCGCCGTGCGTGCCGATCGCTACCCGCTTGCCTCCATATGCATTCAAAATTCCCTCGAAGGCCCGAACCGCACGGCTTTGCGCGGCTTTACCGGATTCCCCTCCGGGGAAGGAGAAGGCCGGATCCTGGAACAATTTCTTTTTGGCATCAGGGAAGGAATGTCCCTGCAAATCGCCGGCCATCCGTTCTCTTAAGTCCTCCTGCTCCGCAATCGGTAATCCTAAAGCGTCCGCCAATGGTTGAACCGTGTCCTTGGCTCGCTGATAAGGGCTCGACAGGATTGCGTCAATCCCTTCACCCAGCAGTATCTCCTTCACTCGCTCCGCAGCAAGCGATCCCTGCGCCGATAATCCACGAGACCGTTCCTTCCCCTCGATAAATGGGGATTCCGCATGTCTCACAAAATATATCATCGTCATTCTTCGATCCCCGCTTCTGGATTCGTCTCGAATTCAGGCTCCATCATCATCTCGACAAAAGGCGTTAACGGTAGCGAGCCCAGTGTGTCAATCGGAATCCATTGGGCTCCCAAGGAGTCTTGACCGTCACCGTCCGTTTGGATCCTAGCTTGATCCTCCAGCAGCTCGACATCATAAATAATGCCGATATGATGCAGTTCTTCCATCTGATTCGCTTCATACTGATACACGATCGTGTAAGAGACGGCCGTCCGAATGCTTCCCTTAATTGAACCAAGTCCGGTTTCCTCCTTAAATTCGCGCTGAAGGGTATGCTCCGGCTCTTCGCCGAACTCGATCGAGCCGCCCGGTAAATCCCACTTCCCCTTATGCGGCCCTCTCGCTTTCTGGATCAACAGGATATGATCATGCTGAATCAGTATTCCATAAACGCCGAGATGCGTATGTTTCACCATGGTCAATCCCCTCCTTTTCTCGCAGTGAAGGTCATCCATTGACTTCGGAAAAGAACGTCTCTCCCCTCCTTCACTTCTTGAATATCCTGCTGCACCTGCCGCCTCGTTAAGATTTCCCATTCCGAATACAGCTCATCAAGGATGGAAAAGGCCCTTTCGGTCGACAGATTCAGCTCGATTAACCCCTCTTCCTCTAAACCAGTCTCCCGATCGATTTCCTTCACTTCCGTACTCATCATGATGCAGTGAATGCCTTGGTCCACGGTTCCAGCCTGCATTTGTTTGACCTTACTTACGAAGGCTTCTTCCGAGCTCAAATGCTCCAGGCATGAACAGGCAATGATGTAGTGATAAGACGCCTCGGCAATTTCGTAATGCTCTACGTCTGCTGCAAGTGCCTCGATGCTTGGACTTACGCCATACAACGCGGCATACTGAACCAGCTTGTCGATTGCCGATGGCAGCAAATCCACGCAGATGACCTTCCCTTTCGCGGATTGGATCCGTTGCGCAACCGGAATACTGTTGCGCCCGACGCCACATCCCAAATCCAGGACCCGCATATCCGGAAACGGCAATAAGTCCAAATGATCCAGGACCGTCTGAACGGGCTTGGCTAACCAGCTCCCAGGTTCAAACAATACGGCTTCTTCATACAATTTCTCGTGATACGACTTTTCCTTTTCCCGCGCACGGTCGTATATGTTCAATGTTATAACCCCTTGTTTTTGCCGTTATCAGCTGCTTTCTAACAAATTCCACATAAGAATGCCTAAATCCTTGCCGATCGTGTCTCTTACTCGGCGAACTCTTATCTAATCCTCGATGATCGCTAAACGCGGCCACTGATCCTTCCATTGTTTCTTGCGTACCCGTTCCAAATAATAGCCCCGCTTATCAAAGTTAGGACTTCTTCGAACCCGAAGCGCGAATAAATCATCCAATCCGTAAGGACAGCAAAGCTCAAGCTCCCCTTCGACGTTCAGTCTGGCCCCGACCGCGGTGGCCGTCTCCGGCCAATGGGTTAGCGCTGCATGGGTCGAATGATAGGGCTCGTCTCCGTTCTTGGCATGCATTCTGGCCTGGTTCTTGACCGACCACTTCGGGTTTGCCGTCGAGATTCTTAAGTGCTGTTCCAGGGCAGCATCCCGTTCTTCGGACACATCCTCCGGATCGAAGTAAACGACATCGATATCGGTATGCCGGTCCGTCCCGTCTAATCCATGCAGGATGTCCCATACATAATTTCGAATGTAACCTGCGGCAATATAACATTGCGGCAGGGCTAAATCCCGAACGATGCCCAAATCCGCCATCAATGGCTTGTGCTGCCTTATGTATTCCTTTAACCGTTCCTCTAACATGCCTTCACCGCCCATGAATGGTTGATATGAATCCCAGCTTGCTTGTAATCGTGTCTTCCCCAGGTCCCTCACGTTTACGAACCCCGCCGAATATGCGGGAGCATGCCCCAGAGAACCTTGATCCGTGTAAAAAAGCATAGACCGCTTCACGAGGAATACGGCCTATGCACTCTTGGATTACACTATTATATTCCAAATAATCCCTGACTTCTAGTCCTTCCTTGTATCGGGAAGCTGCTTACACAGCCGCATCCACCCGCTCCTGCGATGCCCCGTCGCAGCGCTTGCACACTTTCAGGGCAGTCCCGTCCGATTTGGTCCGAGGATACAACAGTTTGGTCCGGGTACTCTTGCACACCGGGCATGTGCCGCGTGCGCGAGTCGGTAAGTGCCATAAGGATTTGCCTCTTTTTTGTTTTGCCATTTGCCAGATCCCCCATTTCATAGATTCATTATCGTCACTCTTACATATATGAAAGGGTTCGGCATAACATGTCGGGCAGCTCCCATGGAATCTTGCATTATATAACAAAAAGAGAAGGCATCCGTAAACGCCCTCTCTTTAGCAGCTTCATGTATTCATAAACGCCACAATCTCTTCCTTAGCCGGTATGGAGGATTGAGCGCCTGGACGGGTCACCGTCAATGCAGCAGCTGCTGTCGCAAACCGCAGCGCTGCTTCCGTATCCAGCCCCTCCGTGCAAGCTGCCGCATAAGCACCGATGAAGGTATCCCCTGCCGCCGTGGTATCCACGGGTTTGACGCGGAAAGCCGGGACGTTAAAACGCTCGCCGCATGCATTCCCATAGAAGCACCCTAACTCGCCAAGGGTGATGATCACGTTGGAAGTGCCTCTTCCGATGATCGATGCTGCAGCATCCTCGGCCGAAGCCGCGTCCTCCACCCTCAGCCCGCTAACCACGCCTGCTTCCGTTTCGTTTACGATCAATGTATCCAGCAGCGGAAACACCTCGTGCGGAATCGTTCGCGCGGGGGCCGGATTCAGCCAGACGCGAACGCCTGCCTTGCTGGCCGATCGGATGACATGCTGTGTCGTCTGCCACGGAATTTCATTCTGCAGCAGCACCGCATATACCCCGTCCCAATTGACTTCGGCGGCAACATCCTCTTCGGTCAGCCGCCCATTGGCTCCTTCCGAAAGCACGATATAGTTCTCGCCTTCTTCGTTGACCGTGATGATCGCGATTCCGGATGTGCCTGCCTTAGCGAGAACGGACGAGACGCCAACGCCGCGCTCCTCCAAGGAAGCAACCAAGGTGCTTCCAAAAGGATCCAGGCCCACGGCGCCGACCATGCTGCAATCGGCACCTGCCAAGGCTGCGGCCACAGCCTGATTTGCCCCTTTGCCTCCGGGAAAAAACTGTGCGTCCCTGCTGTGAATCGTTTCCCCCGGCTGGGGGAACTGCGCTACATTACTTACAACGTCCATATTAATGCTGCCAATGACAACCAGCTTGCGCAAAGTTAACCCGCTCCCTTCTGTTAAACCGGCTTCGGCTCGAATGTACGGACGCGAACTTCCTTGATCTCGTTCTCGCCATCCTCCAGACAACCAAAACCGAACATGCCGTGAGCATAGGTGGTTTCCTTGCATTCCAGCACATTCTCTCCATTAATATACAAGATGAACCTGTCCCTCTCGGACACCAGCTTCAGGCGGTATTCGTTACCCAATGCCCAATCGTATTTTGCCGTGATCAAACGCTTGATTCCGAAATCCTGTTTGATAAACGATACGGCGTTCGGGCCGTCGAAGCCGGCCAGATAATGACGCATGACGCCTTGCGCCCTTGCAATAACACAATGGCTGGTGCCGGATATCGGTTTGATGGTCGCCTCAATCTCCATATCTCCGGCATAATAATTGCCGGAATAAGACGAGGTATCCCCTTCAGAGAAACAATGCAGGGCACCGTCACGCAGTTCCCATTTCCCGCGATGATGCGAGAATGGGGTGACGGAAGCGAACTCTTTGGCCTGCTTGGCAAAATCGATCGCATAGTTCGAAGCCCCCGTGATGCGGAATTGCCCGACGAACAAACTTCCGATAGCACGGTTTAAGAGCGGCGACGGGCTCTCCAAGATCCAGCCGATCTCATCGATCATGGCACCATCCGTATCCGGGATGACGAATTGCACCGCGTTCCACTCTCCGCACACGGGAGTAAACGCAGCCAATCGCACGTCCTCCTGCGTATAGGTATTGCGCACATACGGAGTCAAGGTAACCGGTGCGCCTTCCCACTGGTCCACATAAATGTGGGCGGATACGGTTTGTCCACTATAGGCCAGCGGCGCAAAGGTCGGCTTATACTTCTCATCGTTGAACTCGGCGCGCCGGTAGAACGGTTTGAAATAGATTTTGCTGCTGTCGCCTTCAACCAGTCTGTCAAAAACCACTTCCAGCGATCCTCTGCTGTCATAAACATGTTTCGTCGAATGGCGAACGACCGGCGTTTTGAAGGCATGGCTCGTCCGGAAGCCATGCGTAGATCCAGGCAGGTCGAAATCAAAGTACACCTCGCCCTGCTTCACCCGACGAACCAGCTCTTCAGGTGCTTTCACTCCGTTAAGACGATAGCCAAGCAGTGAAAGCTCTTTGGCGAATGTCGGAAAATCCACCAGATTCAAATAGCCGGACACGCTGGAAGCCACGATGAAGTCATTGATCGGCTTGCGGTAATGATCCGGGATCCCCGCCAGCCCCCCGTAAACGCCGAGGATCGTACCCACATTGCCTGCGTTGCAATCGGTGTCCCAGCCGCACATCGAGGCGATCTCGACCGTGCGCGCAAAATCTCCCTCGCCATACAGAAGGGCAAGCACGCACACCCCGGCATTCGGGATAATGTGGCATACGCCCGTATATTTATCGTATCCCCAGTGGTCCTCCAAATATTGGCGGCAAGCGCGGAAATCGGAAGGCTGCTCCCGGTGGAAGTCCATCACCGCATGGACCACGCGCGCATAGGTGGAGTCATCCGGAATCATGCGTAGGCCTTCCGCGATAATCTCATCCATGGATGAAGCATTAAAGGCTTTGGCTATGCAAGCGGCCATGAAGCGGGCACCATACAGCCCGTTGCCGTCGTGGGAGACGCTGGCCGCTTTTTCCGCGTAATCCGCCGCTTTCTCCGCTTGTCCCGGGAACAGCAAGCCCCAGGAATCGATGAAGATCTGGCCGCCGATCTGCTCCGCCATCTCCGTGCCGTTGACCTCGATCGAACCGGAACGAGGGGCCGAGATGCCTTTGCGCAGATTCACATAGGCGCGGTGCTCGGTACTGATATCCTCGCCGCCCCACCAGAACATGCCGATCCCTTCCCTTGCGTAATTGAGCCATGCCTTACCCACATCCTCAGGCGCAAGCTCACGGTCCGTCGCATCGTCATACAGCGCGCGAATAAAGAAAACCGGACCGTTTGCGTCATCGTCCGCGGCAAAGGTTTTGTACGGCTTCACGTAATCCCGGATATCGCCGTATACGTCCCGAATGCGTTCATACGTCCAAGCTACCGGTTCGATGGGAGCACCGAGCCTTATGCCAATGTTCATGCCGATGAATCCCGCATATACCGTCTCTACATAATGTTTAGGTATCATTTGCTCTCCCTCCTGTATCAACCATTCCTCTACTTCCGCTGAATTCCAATAGCTTGCAAAAAAACTATGGGCTCACAATATTCTTCCGAGATTCATTGATGCGAAGATCCTCCTCGATGATCTTCGCGGCAATGCCGCTGAACCGGTCGGCGATGGCACACAGGTCCAAACGATTCACCTTATTCAGTTGTTCGATATCTTCCTTGCGGATGACCTCGCTACCGTACATGGCGCCCAGGATCACCCCGGCCATGACGCCGATCGAGTCCGTATCGCGCCCGGAGTTAACCCCGTCCAGGATCGAACGGTAGTACTCTCCGTCATTGAGCACGATGAACGCCAGTGCCATCGGCAGCTCCTCAATCGACCATAAACGGCTTGGCGTATAATGGTTGCTCGGGATGCCGACCTTGTCGATATGGCGGCTCACGTCATCGCCCATCGGCGAATATTTAAGCATGATCGCTTGCAATACCTCGATCACTTTGTCCATGTCATCCCGCTCCTGCCGCAGATCGCGCGCGGCTTGCGTCATCTCCACAATGGCCGCTTTCGTGCCGTCTTTCGCCAGGCTGATGGCGGTGCGGACAATATCGTCCACACTCACCCCTGGCTCAAAGGCCTTCGCCACGCAAGCGGCCAGCACGCCCGCGGCTTCCAGGCCGTAGCTGCTCTGATGACCCATCGCAAACAGGATGGCTTCATCATAGGCCGCCTTGGGATTGCCCGCATTGACGATCCCGATCGGGGCGATGTACATCGCCGCCCCGCAGTTCACCATATTCCCGATGCCGCCTTCTCGCGGATCGCAATTGGCCAGCACATGACGCATGAAGATGTATTTTTCCGGATAGAACAATCGGTCAATAATCAACGTTTCCTCATTCAGCTCAGGGACAAACGTCTTGCGGAACGCAATCTCCTTCACGAACTCGTTGCCCATATCATAGGCATCCAGATGCCTGCCCTCGGTAAGATACACGTTCATGAGCGCAATGGTCATCAGCGTATCGTCCGTGACAATGCCATCGCCCCTTACCCGGCCAAGCCGGACGTCGGGGGGCAGGTCCATCTTATGCCATCTTGTCATAAGGGATTCCACGCGTCCGTACTTGGACTTGATCTCCCCGTACGTCAATTTCTCGATTGGAGCTCCCATTGCGTCTCCGAGCGCGGTGGATATCACCACGCCCCTCACCCGGTCACGAAACGAAGTCATAGTTATAGGCTCCTTACTTGATGTTTTCGTTGGCGTATTTCGTTATCTCTGCTCCGCCTGCAGCATTCCATGCTTCAACGAATTGGTCGAATTGGGACAAATCCTTCTTGCCTGTAATAAAGTCCGTCGAATATTCCTTGTACAGATTGTTCATCGCATCCCAGTTCGCAATGAATTGCTCAGGGATGATGAAATTATTGTCTTCCGTGTAGAAATCGCCAGCCATTTTCAACGATTCGGTTCCAGGCTCACCCAATAGCGGCGTTTTCAAAGGCGTTTCGGATTTGATCTCGGTCGGCTCCCAGAAACGCGCATACCATTCGCTGTAGTATTTCTCGTTCAGCTCGATCTCGCCGTCAACGACCTTATAATGCTCGTCTTCGAAACCGAGACGGTCCAGCATTTGTCCCTTCGGACTTGCAAGGTAATCAAAGACCTTGAACGCCACGTCTTTATGCGGAGACTGGGAAGAGATCGCAATTCCTCTGGATTCCTTCGTCACGTCGGTTGCCCCGAAGCCTTGAGCTTCACCCTTGGCAGGCGGCAGCACGATCAGGTTAGCGTCTTCTCCGCCGAGCTCCTGCATTCTTCCGTCATACAAATCGATGATTTTGCCGGCTGTGCCCGTAATAACGGCAGCTTCCCCTTTATAGAAGGCATCCTCCTTGGTATCCCACTGCTTCGTAATGAATTGCGGGTCCAGCAATCCTTCCTTGTAGAGCTTGTTGTAGAACGTCAGCTTTTCTTTTTCATTCTGGGAAACCTTGGAGTACTCATAAGTGCCGTCTTCCTTCTTAAGCCAAGTCGTATCCAAACCGAAAGCCGTATTGAAAATGAAATTGATCTCGGCAATATCGCCTGCTGCCGTCAGCGCGTAACTCGGCTTGCCTTCACCCGGCTTCTTCTCCACCAATTCCTTGAAGAAAGCATAATAATTGTCGACGGTCGGATTCTCCATCAGGGCCTTGGAGCTATCCATGGCATTAAACCAGTCGGCCCGGATGACCGGGGTCTTCGGTGCGAGCGGTTTGATCCACAGCAGATACGGATAGCTTGCCATCCGCGTTTGGTTATGCGGCTCGATGATATCTTTAATGTAAGTGGATTTTTCAATGTAAGGCGTCAGATCTTCCAGCAGGCCTTGTTCGGCAATTTGCTGGTCGCCGCCTTGGAAGTAGATAATATCCGGAATGGTTCCGCCCAACAGCAGCAGATTCAGGTTCTCGGCATAACTGCCCTGTGCCAGATCCACAAGCTCGAACTTCACGTTCAAGCCTTCGTCTTCGGCCAGGGATTTCTCCAAAGTCTCGAAGAATTTAACGGAAACGGGATTCGCCGTTCCTTCATCCTTGTACACGATCTTCAGCGTAACCGGATCACCGCTTCCTTCAGGCTGCGCGGTCCCGGGCTCGGTCTGGCCCGCTCCCGGCGTCTTCGAATTCGATGTACATGCCGACATGACCATAACCAGCATGGCAACGATTAATAATAGGCTTAATTTTTTCATGTTCATCTTTCTCCCCTTTTTTGAATTTGAACATTCATGCCTTAAGTATGCTGCCTTCCTTAGCTTAATCCTTGACTCCGCCCTCCAGTTCGCCTTTGGCGTAATATTTCAAAATGAACGGGTATAGGAATAACAGCGGCACAATCGCAATCATGATCGTACCTGCCTGCAGGGAAGCGAAATCAAAATTGATCGAGCTGTCGAACATGTTCTGGTTCCCGATCAGGGACGTATTGTCCTTACGGACAACAAACTGCCTGAGCACGACCTGCAGCGGCCATTTGGTCGGGTCCGAAATATAGAGCGTCGCCCGGAAATATTCATTCCAGTGATATACTCCGTAGAACAAGCCCAAGGTCGCCAGACCCGGTTTGGAGAGCGGCAGGATGATGCGGCTATACAAACGGAAATGGCCTGCCCCGTCGATTCGGGATGCCTCCAGAATCTCCTCCGGGATGTCCTGAATGAACCGCATGAGAATAAAGAGATAGTATACGTTGATCGCTTTATACAGGATCAGTGAAGTTAACGTATTCATCAGTCCGAGGTCCTTCACGAGCAGGTATTCGGGAATCATGCCCGGCTCGAATACCATAATGACGATCAGGAAAAACAACACGACCTTTTTCCCGATAAACTCGGTTCTGGCCAGCACGTACGCTGCCATGGAGGTCAGCAGCAGATTCAGGAATGTGCCTGCCACGGTAATCCATACCGAATTCAGAATACTGCCCGTGATCAAGGGATTGGACAACAACAGCTGGTAGTTGATCGTTGAGAATCCCTTCGGTATGATGTCCAGACCGCCCATCAGATGGGCTTTGCCGGGGTCGGTCAGAGACAGCGCCAGCAGATTCAGGAGAGGAACCAAGACCATGAGCGTAAATACAAACAACATCAGATAAATGACGATTTTGGAAATTTCAAGCCGTCTCATCGTAAATCCCTCCTTTACCAGACGCCCTTGCCCGAGAAGCGCTTCGAGATGAAATGCGTGCCCAGGATGAGAATGATGCCGATCACGCCCTTGAACAGGCTCGCTGCGGTTGCATAAGCAAACTGCCCGTTTCCGATACCGATCCGGTACACATACGTGTCCAGAATATCGACCACGCTGATGATGGAATCGTTCATAAAGTTAAACACCTGATCAAAACCAGCATTCATGAAGAAACCCAGATTCAGAATGAAGACGGTTACAACTGTGCTGTATAAATGAGGAAGCGTGATGTACCTCATCTGCTGCAGCCGGGTCGCCCCGTCGATCTTGGCTGCTTCATACAATCCTGGGCTGATCTTCATGATGGCTGCCAGATAAATGATGGAATCCCAACCCGCGCTTCGCCAGATTTCGGAGAATACGAGCACCCAACGGATATGCTCCTTGCTGGTCATGTAATCCACGGATGGCAGTTGAAAGAAATTCGCAATCAGATTGACTCCGCCTTCGGCAGGATTCAATAGACTGATCCAGATCCCGGCAATCACGACCCAGGACAGGAAATGCGGCAGATAAACCACGGATTGCACATATTTGCGGTATTTCGAGCTCCGAACTTCATTAATCAGAAGCGACAGCATGATCGGAATCGGGAACACGAATACGATTTTCATCAAACTGATGATGATGGTATTCTGCAGCACGCTCGCGAAGGCGGGGGAGCTGAACAACGTCTTGAAGTGCTTCCACCCGACCCACACATGATCCCCGAGAATCCGGTAATCCTGGAAGGCGAGTTTCATGCCGTACAGCGGAATGATGTGAAAAACAAAAAAGTAGAGCAGAGGCAGCGACAGCATCGCGTATAATACCCAATCCTGCCGTATGCGTCTTAACACCTTCATGGCTTTACCCCTCCTCCCCATGTTCGATGGATAACTTCATGAGGGGAGCATGCTGCTGGGCACCGTACACGTCGCGGTCGCCGACGCTGCCCGACGATATGTCCCGCGACATCGTGATCTTGAAACCCAGCGCCTGGTCGAAAAACACCAGATGATGAATCTGCTCCTCCCGTATCTGATACAGCTCGCATATGGTCCGTTTGGATATGATGCCGGACTGTTTCACTCTGTCATATTGCTCTTTGGAATCAAACAACACGTCTAATGTAATTTCGAAGGGGCCCGAGTTTTTGCTTCGCAGCACCTTCGCCAAATCGCCGAGTTGAGTCATGGTTTGATCCTCCTTATCGATGCTCTATACGAAAAGCATTATTTTTCATTTCCATCAGGTGGTAGACGGAGAATTCATACACAGGACCGAACTCGATGTCGCTTGGCGCGAATGGAAATGCGAGATTGCCTGCCGTTGATTTCCGGCCTTCGTAGCCGTAGTGCAGGAAGGTGGAACGCACCGTCGCGCATATGCTGTTTGCCAACTCCTGCGTCTTGGCCACCACTTCGAACATGACGCCGATCTCATGCCCGTCGAACGACTCGGGCTCCTTGCTTCCGAGAACGCCGTTCTTGCCGTAGTTGTAGAATTGAATCCGATAATCCGATTCCGGAATTTCCCGATAATATTCCCGCGCCTGGTTGCGCACATATTCTTCAACCTCTTCCAGCTTCCCGATCAGGATCGGGTCCCGGATCCCTGCAACCACAAAGGTCCGATACGCGACGCGTCTTGCGCCTTCCAGCTTGATGAAATATTTCTCGGCTGGAAGGTACCTGCTGCCCGTCACGCGAACGACGCCTTTCTCCACTTCCTCGAATCGGCAGTTCTCCAAATCAAGCGTGAATCCGGGACCATGCAGGATATACGGATGTTCCTTCTCATAGAAGGTATGGGCGGCAACGCTGGTCGGGCTGCACGTCCGGTTCGGGTTAAGCGATTGAACGGTAAACGAGTCATCGCTTATCGTGCCAAGAATGCTGTCCTTGGTTGTGCCAGGTTCGGCGCACAGTGCGCCGCATTCCAATATTTTTCCCAGATGATAGGATAGCCCCGGGTCCTTGCCATGATAGATCCCGATCGCCGCAAATGGGGACGGATCATAAGCCCGGCCGCATACGATGATGTCCCCGCCTTGTTTAAGCGCTTCCACAATAGGCTCGTGTCCCATCTGAGCAACGATGCTGTTCGTGGAATCAATCCGCTCCCGGGTCAGTGGCGGAATGTTCGGGCTCAGTCCCTTGATTCTCCCTTCTTCGCTTGCCAGATGGATTTCCTCCTGCGTAAAATCCGCCCAGATAACGGACACCTTGGCCTGAAGACCCCGCTCATCCAAAATCTCATCAATGATATCCAGCGTCCAGTTCACATGGGTCCTTGCTCCCGAGCCGCCGGCCGATCCGATGATAATCGGAATTTTCCGAGGCAAACCCTGGGTGATCATGATGTCCAGGTCTTTCTTAACCGCGCGCTTGCTGACGATCGATACGCCGGCGCCCAGCTTATGCGGTCCGCCATCCGTAGATCCTGCATCCACGACGATGCCGTGCAGTTCAAACGCCAGTCCGTTCATAAAGGATTGTTCAGGAAAGCCATATCCCAGCATGCCGCAGGGTGATAGAATTCGAATGTCTGTATTCATCTGCAGTCCCTCTCTACCCACATATTCACCCATGACCATTGGATAATTGGATTATCCAATTTGTGCTAAAAGGGGGTGCATTTTCCCCCTCTTAAACATGAATGTGGTTTTTCTGTATGTTTTCTTTAACCCGGCTAAGATGGTTCAGCAAAGCCAGCTTCGCTTTTACCGGATCCCGTTCCTTAATGGCTTGCATAATAAGTAAATGTTCTTCGTAGACCTCGCTCTTTCGCCCCGGAATCTGCGCTGTTTTGCTCAGCGTCCGCTGAAGCAAATCCATATGCAGTTCAATCATATTGACAAGAACCACGTTATGCGTGGCTTTGGCGATCGACAGGTGAAATGCCTGATCCGGCTTCGAGCGATCCTCCGCGTTCTGATCGATCTGTCCCCATGTCGCGAAGGCAGCCTCAATCTCGGCAATATCCTCATCGGTTGCCCGCTTCGCCGCCAGCTCCACGATTCCCGTCTCGAACAATTCCCTCGCCTCTAACAACTCGATGATGGTAGCGCGTTCAATGTTGTCCAGAATACGGCTGCGATCCTCGGCAACGTCCAGGGCCTTGCTCAGGAAACGTCCGCCGCCCGGCCTGGCTTCAATCAATCCTTCGCGCTCCAGAATACGAAAAGCTTCCCGCAATGTTCCGCGGCTAATGCCGAAGGACTGGGCCAACTCCCGTTCTGTCGGCAGGACATCTCCCGGAGCCAGATTCCCTTCCAGAATCAGATTCTTGATCTGTTCAATAACATCCTCGTACACCCGATGATATTTAATCTTCTTAATGGTCATATGACTACCCTCTCTATCCCTACTTGCGCAAACGATAATTGGGTGATCCAATTAACCGCACGTTTAGCATAAACGCATCTGAATAGGCTGTCAAGTTTAAAAATAGCGCTTTCATCGATAAAATTACGGTAGTTTTGACCTATAAGGCAGTGAATACCGGATAATTGGGTCACCCAATTATCCGGTATATCCGGCGATTAAGCGCCTCGAGACGGCGATCCGTGGAACGAAATAAATAACCCCGCCGTGGACGAAAATCCATGACAGGGTTTGTGCTTTAAGACCTCAAATTTATGACTGCGATCTCCGTTTGGTCCATTGCCATCTTATGTAACCATATAAGCCGCCCAATAGAACGAAGCCTCCGATCGCTGCTGCTGTTTGCCACCCGCTGCTCAACTCCATCACTCCAAACGTTACCTGGGTCTGCAGGGTTTCCATCCGTACATATTGCTGGGTTAGATCCAAATCCTGCGCATGTCTCTGTGTTAGCACCATCCCTTGCAGCATCATTAACGCAAATTAGCCTATATATCGCTGCGGCAAACAGCACGGATTCCATCGCCAGACGTTTACGCGTCATCATGATCCCCTCCCCTCTCATTCTTGTTTTCTAATACCACCGTCTTTATATCCATTTCACAATCTCACTGATGACGTAAGCCGCCGGAATGATCACGAGCTGGGCCAGCATCGTTCCGAAAAACCGCGAAACCATCAGCATCGTATACACCTTGCCCAGCTGTTCTCTTGCTTCTTCATTACGGGTGGCTTTGTCCGTAATCAAACCAAGCTGGGGATCGATAAATATCGTTAAGATAATCGTTGCAATCCCGTTGATCAGTCCGGATGCTTGGGAGGCCATGGTGCTGTACTGGGGAACGAGATGTGCGGCATACAGGGATGCCAGGACACCCACCGTGTAAAAAGCCGTAACCACGATATTCAGCAAAATGAACCGTTTAGGTACGCCTAAATAGCGAAACTGGCTCCACTTCAAATTCGGTTTCCTGATGTAATGCCGCGTATTCTTGAGCTGCCCGATGGTCACGCTTGATACAAGCTTCGGAATGGAACCGGCGACCTCCAGTTTACTGATAATGCGGCTGAACAGATTGACGAAGGTAGGAAACCATGCGATCGCAACAATCGTTCCGATGGATGCGGCCAGCAATATCGCCCTGAAATAGGTGAGCACGTCAAACGAAGGATCCACTTTTGCATAATCCACGAATTTGCCCGTCAGCGGAGCTTGAACCAGGTTGGACGTTCGGGAAACCAGCACAATGATTCCGGTTAAGGATAACGCCACCGCAATTTTGTTCAATTTCACTCCGGCATATCTCGCAGAGTACGACAACGTCTCCGCCGTATGAATAATCATCGTCAGGACAAACACAACGATCAAGCTCTGTATCATAGAGGGTTCCTCCCCACCTGAGTTGCAGGCTAAGTCGTACCATATCGTGTCACCGATTGAATCTGCAGTCTGTTTCTCCCTATATGTCTATCGCGTTTACGGCCGAATTAGTACGTGCCCTCCCTGCTCTTTAAGCATGAATGCCGTCCGGACATAGATCTGCTGCAATTGCTGCCGAGTGATCAGGCTCTCGTTATGTTCAAACGTCACATGGAACCGTGAATTACGAGCGGCAACGTATTGCAAATAGGCGCAGGCTTCTCCATAGTTCCCATCATGATCATGCTCCGGCAGCACCGGCAGATGATGCGTGAACTTGTCCTTCTCGTACCATACGTTACTGTAATGGACCAAATAAATCCGGGACGCCATCCGATCGAGAAATGGGTATGGGTCAAAACCTTGAAAGGCCCTGTGAGCAATATCAAGCCTGGCCGTATCCAGCACAAACCCGATGTCGGGATAAGCGTGAAAGCTATCGATCAGCACATCCCCGTAATCTCCAAAGAAATCATGCTCTAGCACAATGCGCTGCCCATAGCGAAGCTGGAGTTCACAGAGAAACTCAAATAACCGCTTCGACATTTCCCTGAATCTTTCTTTGCCCAATTGGCTGTAACTGTAACGCTCCTCGGGGCTAGGAAGTCTCGGGTATGGCGTGTATGGCTCCTGAAAGACCGGATAAAACGGATAATGAAACAGTATATAATCTGCCCCCATGCCGGAGGCTAACCGAACCTCGGCCGAGATTTGTTCAAGCGCTTCCCGAAAGATTTCGGGTTCGGGTGCACTGACTTGTGGCAACCGGTAACCCGCTTCACGAAGAATCGGGGCATGAACACCGAACGCGATCCGCCGGTTACGGCAAAAATCGCTGACCTCAACCAACGCCTCCCGATTCGGAAAGCTGCATATTTCCATCCCGCTGATATGCTTGTCGGCAAGCCGTTCCCATCGATCTTCCGTAAACTGATCCCACATGCCTATCTGTAAACGGCGCTGAGTCATGAGGTACCACCTCCTTCGAGTTTTACTATACACCATACCGAATTCATGGCATTGATCCATAGTCAATGTTGATTCGACTGCGCGTCTCGGACGAAAGCCGCACCGCGTCAAGAACGGCCTGGGTCTTATGCCCATCTGCAAAAGTCGGTAAATCTATTCTCGTCGTGTTTCCAGTTAAACTATGGTATATGCCATCTATCATCTGATAGAAGCCGTTATAATAGTGCACTGCCGGAGCTTCCAGATTTGCCGGGGGTTGAAACGGTTCGATATCGATCGATTCAAATGCGCCGCCAAAGCTGCATTCGAGGTTTTGGTCATTTCGCATAATCAGCGTTCCCTTGGTCCCGTAAATCTCCAACGTCCAACCCCTGCCGTGAATTCCCGGAAAAAACACATCCACAACAAGCGAAGTTCCTCCGTTTAATCGTCCCGTGAAGGTAAACGCATCATCGGCATCCCTAATCTCAATACCAGCATCCCCATGATATGAGGGTATCTGAGTTCTCATATCGCCGTACACTTCCGTTATCTCTTCGCCCATCCACCACATCAGTGAATCAACCATATGGGAACCCACCGCGAACAGGAATCCTCCGCCATTCTCACTTCGGGCTTCCCACCCCCTATATGACTCCGTCAGAACGGAGTATCCAGAGAAACTCCCGTTATATTTGATATGCTGAATGTCTCCCAACTCTTTGCCCTTCAATATATGTTTGATTCGTTGCCTAATCGGAGCCCCTCTCCATTGAAAATTAACGAAAGCTTGTCGATCCAGCCGTTCTGACTCTCTCAGCATTTGCAATGTTTGCTCCGTATTCATGCCCAGAGGTTTCTCCGTCAGGACGTGGTAGCCGGACTGCAGGGCGAGCATCGCCATTTCATAATGGTGGCCTGGTGCAGATACGATCGATACCAGATCCAACTGCTCTCGATCCAGCATGTCACGCCAATTTCTGTAATACGGAATTCCATTCCACGTGCGGTCCTCCGTGCGTTGTCGATGAACGCTGGCAATGGATTTCACATGAAACCCGGGGTGCATCTGAAAAATAGGAGCATGAACCGTTCTGCCAAATCCCGTCCCGATGATTCCTACGGACAGTGGCTTCATCATCCAATCACCTCATATAAAAAAATCATGGTATCCCTGACTACTCTATCATCCAAGAGAATCGCCAGTTTTGATCAGATTATCATCGAATAGGAGCCGTTTCACCCAAAACTGGCACCTAACATCCTCCTCCAAGTATCGGCGAGATGCCGCTATCGTGCCGCCGTGTGATTGCGCATGACGTACAAATAGCAGCTGTTTGGAGAACTCCTAACTCAAAACATGAGGCATCTTCTTTCGAATAAGACGAATTTGCCCGCGATGGCTGATCTCGTCCTCAAAGACGTGGAACCACATAAAATAGTGATTTGCGTGCTGGTTATACCAGAATGGCAGCTCGATATAAAGCCATTCATCCGTAACCGACCGGAACAAGTCGAAGGTCCGGTTTCGGATTTCGTTTAACCGCTCGATATAATAGTCGAGGTCATGGCCTCGTATCGCGGCTCTGCCTTCATCGCCCAGATTGAGGGCGGGCCCCCATATCCGCAGCTCATCCTGGCTTAATTCGCGCTCTTCGAACGTGCTGACCTGGTACGCATACTCTACGGCCGCAACATGCAGCAGCAATGCGCCGATCGAATTCCCCCCTTCTTCTGCGACGAAATCGAGCTGCTCCATGGTTAAATCCTTGACCTCTTGCAGCGTCGTGAACCTGGCATAATTCATCATCGACAGCAAGCGGCTAATATCCGGTGAATAACCGGGAAGGTCCGTGATAAGCAAATGCGGGTCATTCTGAAACATATCCATCAGCCTCGTTTCTTGGTTCTATGTACTTTCTTTACCGGGGCCGGCACGGAAATCACAACGCAGCCTATATTCGCCTAACCTATTTTAACATTATTTCCCTCCCGCGTATCCAGCAGCAACGGGCCTAGTAAGATTTATTCGATGATCCGCGCACTTGGCATAGTGATTCGAAGAATCATTCGTCAGTTTTGTAAAAAGATATGCAACCTTTTCCAGCTTTGCGGCGTTCCTTACATATAAGGAGCGATGCATATGAAAAAATACTTAACCGCCATTATTGTGCTGCCTCTGTTCCTGCTTGCGCTCGGATGCACGCCAAGATACGAGGAGCCCGTCGACGGATACAAGCCTTCGTCCGTGGATGACGACTTTCCAATCCCGGAAAGTGCAGCGCTAATGCAGACCATTCCGGAACCTGAGAACCCTAATATTGATAACGGCGCTAAATACGAGGTGAAGGGCATCGGCGGCGAACAGGGCTTGGCCACGCCTAAGCGCTACTTCCAAGAGATACAAGCCGAAGGTTGGACCCAATTGGAAGAAAAACAAATGGGCCATGTTCACTTTTTCCAAAAGGACGATACCGTGATCGCACTGGAAGTTCGTGAGGATTCCCTGACTGTCTACGAAATGATCAAAGATGCCAAATTTTAAATCCCGTATAACCAACATGCAAAAAAGGACCGCCCCGCGGTCCCTTTTTCGTCTATCGCCCTATATTCTTCTTCATCCCGATGGTGAATCGATGAAAGCCCAGTTTCTCGTAATACGGTTCCAGTCCTTCCTCACACATCAGTTGCGGGAACACCCGGGATTTCTCGCAATGTTCAACCAATCGATGGAGGATCTGTCGGCCTATCCCTCTGGACTGATAATCCGGATGTACGCCTAATCCGCATATAACGCCGGTGATCACCCCGTCGGAAATCACGCGTCCCATGCCCACTAATTTCTGTCCTTCAAACGCATACACGGCATACCAGCTATTCAAGCACATCATGTTCAATTCGGTAACGGATAGATGAATAGAGTTCCAACCAAGCGAAGCGTACAAAGCCTCCAGTTGCTGAAAATCCTCTGGGGGCTCTGAGGTATAGATCACAGTTTGTGTCATACAATCACCATCCTTTAGGATCCGGTTACCGGGTACGCCATCACGCTCATCAAAGCGTTCTCGGCCTGAGTGGAATCAAGCCGGCTGTATTGAACAAACACAGGTGCGCTGCTTGTAACTTCCATGGCATAGGGAATACCCGAAGGAATGACGTTCCCTTCGTCCGTTTGAAGCGAGCTGGTCTGTATGTGCTTGGTTCTTCTTGCCGGCACGATGGTTTCCATTCCTAGCAATGGGTCACGATCCTCGAAGTAAGCATGAATCGTAACCACTACGTCCTGCTCAGATAAGTTCAAAACACAGACGGATTCATGACTGGTTAGTTCTCCGCTGCTTTCGGGAGGGATATACCCGTCGGGAATAATCCATAGTTTTTCACCTTTTGACATGCGTTTCGCTCCTCGCCCGTATGATTTAGGGTAATGTAGAATACATTCGCTATTGGCGTCAAAGTTCCTTTTTCAGGTTCGGACCCGGCATGTTACCGCAGAAACAGGGACAACGGCTGGAGTCCAAGACTCTTCAAAGCCCCAACCACCATATCGGCCAATTGGGCCGCTCCGCGCTGTTGAAAATGGGTATTGTCCATAACCCCCTGCGGGAACCGAATAAATTCTCCCGGCCTTCCCCACATAAACACGGATTTGGTCCCTTCCGGACCCAGCCGGTTAAAATACTCCAGACTCAGCGCCGCCATATCGACCAAGGGCACCTGATCCTCCGCGGCCAGCTCCCGAACGGCCGTAATATAATCGCCATGCGTGTCCTTCAGCCTTCCCTTACTATCAAAGGAACGGCGGTGAACAGGGGTAACCAGAATCGGGGTTGCCTGTTTCTCCCGGCACATGTCCACGCACTGTCTTAAAAACTCCCTGTATGTCGAGTTAGGTTCCGTACACCTCCCCTCGTCGCGCTTCTGATCGTTATGGCCAAACTGAATCAGCATATAATCATGGGGTTTCATCTTCTCTCGGATTTGCTCCAGGATTCCCTCTGCAATAAAGCTCTTGGAGCTTCGGCCGGAGCGTGCATAATTGCTCACGGCCGCATCCGCTTTTATGAATGCGGGCAGCATTTGCCCCCACCCGGCATAGGGATAGCCGTCCGCAGGCTGGTTTGTTACCGTCGAATCCCCAGCCAGAAACACCTGGCACGCATGCGGTGCAGGCAGCACTTCCAATGCGTTAATTCGGGGAGCCCAGATGCTGCTGGATGGGAAACTCATCCCGGCAGGCCACTTTGAACGTTACAGTATGACGGTGCCAGCGGTTCAAGGGAAAATCGTATTGTACTTTTCTGGGCGCATCTGCCCTTCCGTCCCCCGAATGGAGGTTTCCGCATCAAACCAGGCATCGCCCATCAACAAATGCAAAGTGTACAGGCCATCCGCCACATCGACCTGATAAGCAGCATTCAGCGGTATGATAAAATCACCCGTTAATGCCTTTTCCCCCGCCCGATTCACGGCGGAGACGTTGGATAGGGAATGGAATCCGTAGCCAAGCTCGGAAGTATATAAGGTCTCGGCGGTTATTTTGATATGTTCATGGCTCGGCGCTTCCGTACCGAAATCGAATGTATACATGTTTTGCAACGAACTTCACCTCTCCCGGTCAAATTTCATCTAGGTCCATTATGGAGCAGCAACCGCCGAACATACATTCAAATAACCGTCCTCCATGTTCAAATAGCCGACTAAATAAAGAAGAGCCGCACCGATTATCCAGGGTGTTTGAATAACCTCGCACGTATTGACAGCGTTTACAACCCGGTACATAATGTGTACACAACATTTTAGGACCCGTTTAAGGAGACGTTGCCGTGCAAAAATGGATGACGATCTATAAAAATATGAAAATCAAAAACAAGCTTTCCCTTCTTATCAGCCTAATCGTTGCCATGGCATTTGCGTTCGCCGTTATCGTCCAGCAGTATGCCTTCTCCATCTACGACGAGCAGTTGTACCTCAAATCATCCCAGGTCCTTCACCTGTCTTCCTCCGCGATTGAGTCAGAGCTCGGGCGGGTCGAACAGTTATCCTTTAATATCATTACGGATACCCAGATCCAGAATATATTGCGTTCCATCGCCGGGAGCGAATCCGATTATGACAGGCTCATCCTCCGCCAGCATTTGGTAGACCGCCTCCTGAATTATGTCGGCTCCGAGCCTATGCTTTACTCCATTCACCTGATCGATTCATATGACCATCAACAGGACGTCGGCAGCGTCGTCCCGATTGATCCTGCCAAGAAGGAACGGATTCTTCAGCTTGCCGGTGACGCCGAAGGAGAAGAACGCTGGATTTACCCTGACGAAAGTGATCCGGCTCTGCTACTTTCCCGGGAAATAAGATCCTATTCCGGCACATTATTCGATCTTAACTACTTGGGTACCATCATCATTCGCATCAATATGGACAAAATCGTCCGGAAATCCGCCGGCGGGGAAGGCGACCTGCTCGTGACCTCGGGTGCGGATGTGATTTATCCCGCTACGCCGCACTTCGATCCGGCGGTCATTCAATCCTCCCTGTCATCCGGAAACGGGTACCTTACCCGGGAAATCGATGGCCACACCTACTTCATTGCGCATAACCGATCGGGCAACACGGGCTGGACATATATGAATGTCACGCCCTTTAACCAAACCTTCAAGCAAATCATATTCATTAAAGAGCTTGTCATCATCGTGTTTACCGTTATTTTTGCGGTTGCGATTCTGCTCGGCATCAGGTTCAGCCGGGGGCTGACACGTCCTATCGAAAGTCTCATCACCCGAATGAAACTCGCGGAAAAAGGAAACTTCGCGGAAGCCAACGTGCTGCCTCAAGACGCAGCCCCCGTCGCCATGAACGAGCTGGGACTGCTGCATCGCACATTCCGTCTTATGATCGAGCGAATCAACGCCCTCATTACCGAGAACTATTCAAACCGGCTGTTGATCAAAGAGACCGAGTTTAAAGCGCTGCAAGCGCAAATCAACCCCCACTTTCTGTATAACACGCTGGAATCCGTGAACTGGCTGGCGAAGATGAACAAGCAGTCCCAAATCTCCGACATGGTGCAGGCTTTAGCCTTCCTTCTCCGAAACTCCGTCAGTCTGAAGGAGCCCATTCTGACATTGGGGGAAGAATTGGAGATCGTCCGAAACTACGTCATCATACAAAAATTCCGGTTCGAAGACCGCCTACAATTTACGCTGGATGTACAAGAGCAGGATCTGCACCGCAAAATACCCAAGCTGTCCCTTCAGCCCCTGCTCGAAAATGCAATTCATTACGCGCTTGAGCCGTCCGTTGACCCTTGTCGAATTACGTTGTCCTGCAAGGAGACGCCTTCCGCATTCTGCGTCATCGTCGAGGATGACGGTCCCGGCATGGCGCCGGATATCCTGACGCGGCTGCGGAACGGCGATTTGGCTACCAGCGGCAACGGAATCGGACTGTTAAACATCGAAGAACGGATCAAGCTGGCTTTTGGCGACCATTACGGTTTATCCATCGACAGCGGACCGGGTCTTGGAACCCGCGTGATTCTGTCTTTACCCAAATAACGGAGGGAATTCGAATGTACAAAGTACTGCTCGTGGACGATGAACGGATTATTCTGGACGGCATATCTCGGATGGTGGACTGGTCGGCATACCGAACCGAGCTGGCGGGTACCGCCCAGAACGGAATTCAAGCATATGAAAAAATCGTCAGGGAGAGCCCGGATATCGTCGTTTGCGACATTCGCATGCCCGGGCTCGATGGTCTGGAACTCGTAGCCAAGACCCACGCCTCCCATCCTCATATCAAATTCGTGCTGCTGTCCGGCTTCGGCGAATTCGAGTATGCTAACCGCGCCATGCAATACGGCGTGAAGCATTACCTGCTGAAGCCGACCGACGAGGACAAGATCGGTGGAGCGCTGAAAGAGGTCATCGACGAGCTGACCAAGGACCGGAACAAGGAAACGTTTGTCCAGGAGATGAAGGACCGGCTCCGGAAGGTGCTGCCCCATGTCAAAGAACAGGTGCTCAAGGAGTTTGTCACCAACAAGACTTATGGGCGCCATGATCTGGAGGAGTACCGGAGCCTGTTCGAATACGATTTCGATCAGCCTGTGCGTCTTCTGCTATTCCAACTGGAAGGCTCCGTCGAATTCGAGCATCAATTCGCCGTGAAGAACATCGCCGAGGATCTGCTGGACACGACGCTGCTGAGTACGACGATCGGGCAGCAGGTCCTGGTGCTGATCGAGAACCGTAACGATCAGCACCGGCTCCATCAGCAACTCCAGGATATCCGCTGCACGTTTAAACAGTATTACAAAATGGACGTCACGATCGCGATCAGCGATCCCGGGCCTGTTACCCAGGCGCGGAGGCTGTACCGGGATACGCTGCAGTGCCTGAACTACCGATTCTACCTGGACGAAAGCGGAATGATCACCACCGAGGATACGCTGCACGGCGGCGGTTTGGCAGGAAGCTTCGTCTTTGATGAGGAGCGGCTGTGCATGCCCGTCCGATCCGGCCATCGAAACGAAGCGGAGCTTGCCGTGACCGAGTTCGTTCAGGAGCTGAAGCGGGCGCAGCTGAGCATCGAGATGACCAAATCCTATATCATTCAGCAATACGTATCCCTCATCCGGCTGACCGATCCGGACCAGATGCAGGAACGATACGCGCGAATCCCGGAAATCGCCGAGATGAGCACGCTCCAAGCGATTCAAGGCGTACTGGAAGAAACGGTTCGGGAAATCACGCTGCGAAACTTTGAACGGAACAAGGTCCAATACAATGCCATCGTGCGCAAGGTGGTGGAGATTATCGAGAACCAGCTGGGCAACTCGGAGCTTACCCTCAACCTGGTGGCAAACGACATGCTGTATATGAACGCCGATTATCTTGGCAAGCTGTTCAAAAAGGAGACCGGCGAGAAGTTCTCCAATTACGTGATGAAGCTTCGGATGAAACGCGCAACCGAAATGATGCTCAGCGATCCCGATATCAAAATTTTTGAAATGGCGGAACGGCTCGGTTTTGGCGATAATCCTCAATATTTCAGCCAAGTGTTCAAGAAACAGATCGGCTGCACGCCCTCCGAATATATGAAAAAAAGCGATTAACTTGTACGTACATCTCTGCTTTTTAAACAAACTGCACGGTTTTTTTCCTTACTCTTTCTCCTCGAAAACTAGATAATTGGGAATGTAAGCACTAACATTTGAAAGCAATGATTCGTGGTCCATCAACAAAGGGGAGGAAATGGAATGAAAAAAGTGTTAAACGCGGTCCTGCTGTTTTCCCTGATCGGAAGCTTGATCGGCTGTTCGGGCGGCGGAGCTGCAGAACCGCCGGCAAACGGCGGAACCGGAACGGAAACGCCGCCGCCGGCTGCAAGCGATAGCAAGGATCCGGTCAAGCTCCGCATTGCGTGGTGGGGCGGTCAGTCCCGGCATGATTATACCTTGAAGGTCATCGAAATGTATGAGTCCCAGAATCCGCATGTCACCATTGAACCGGAATATGCCCCATTCGATGACTATTGGAAGAAGCTTGCTCCCCAAGCGGTGGCCGGCGGACTTCCGGACATTATCCAAATGGACATCTCCTACCTGAATCAATATGCAGGCCGGAATCAGCTGGCGGATTTGAAGCCGTTCACCGAGAGCGGCGAGCTGGATGTCGCCGACGTCAGCGAGAATGCGCTGAGCGGCGGTGAGGTCAACGGCAAGCTGGTTGCCATGAACCTCGGCGTGAACGCACTCCAGACCACATTTGACGTCGGGACGATGAAGAAGAACGGCATCGATATTCCGTCCAAGGAATGGACCTGGGACGACATGGACAAAATGGGGGCCCAAGCCAAAGAAAAAGGCCTTCAAATCGGAGGTTTTGCTTACCGGCATGACGTCTTCTTCCCGTACTATTTAAGAACCATCGGCCAGAAAATGTACAGCGCTGACGGCAAAACGATTGGGTACAGCGACGACCAGCCCTTTATCGATTACTTCACCCGCTACCAGAAATGGTACGACAACGGATATATCCTGTCTCTCGACAAGGAAGCCCAGAAGAAAGGCGTAGCGGAGGAGGATGAAATCGTCCTTGGCAATTCCATCTCGGGCACCGGCTGGTCCAACCAGTTCCTTGCCGTGGCTAATCTGGTTACCGACCGTTCATTGGAGCTGAATCCGATGCCGGGTCCCGGAACGAAGGACGGTCTCTTCCTGAAACCTTCGATGTATTTCTCGGTCACCGAAACCTCGAAGCACAAGGAAGAAGCCGCCAAATTCATCAGCTTCTTCATCAACGACATCGAGGCCAACAAGCTGATCAAGGGTGAACGCGGCGTTCCTGTATCCGCCAAGGTAAAGGAAGCACTGAAGCCGCTCCTCTCCGAGAACGAAGCCAAAATTTTCGACTATGTCACTTGGGCTGAGGCCAACAGCACGCCAGGAGATCCTCCTAACCCGATCGGTGCGGTAGAGATCGAGAAGCTGCTGCGAGATCTCAGCGAACGCATCCTGTTCAAGAAAATCTCGATCGAAGATGCCGCGGCCGAGTTCCGCAAGGAAGCGAATGCCATCTTGGCCAGGTCTCAGCAATAACCAGGATACGGCTAGACAAGGCATCTCCCGCACGTCTTTCCCGTGCAAGAGATGCCTTTTTACATCAGTGACCCCTGCACGGGGCGCAACCAAATCTGAATCGTAGGGGTTGAAATCTATGAAGAGGCTCCGTGAGAACGAGCACATCACCGGTTACGTGTTTTCAGCGCCGTTCGTTCTTGGTTTTCTCATCTTTACCTTATATCCAATCCTTTCGTCCCTGTATTATTCGTTCACCAATTACAATCTGATGGAAGCGCCGAGATGGCTGGGCCTCGGGAATTATGAGCGGTTGTTTCTGGAGGACGACAAGATCGGCAAGTCCTTTCAGGTCACATTCACCTATGTATTCGCCAGCGTTCCCCTGCGCCTCATATTCGCCCTTTTCGTTGCCATGATTCTGAATACCGCAACCAAAGCCGTTGGGTTGTACCGCTCCGCCTTTTACCTGCCTTCCCTCATCGGGGGAAGCGTGGCCGTGGCCATCATGTGGCAGCAGATCTTCGGCGACAAGGGGCTCGTGAACTCTGCCCTGTCCCTCTTCGGGATCCATTCCACGACCTCATGGATCGGGAATCCCAGCACGGCGCTGTGGACGCTCATCGCATTGTCCATCTGGCAGTTCGGCTCCTCGATGATCATTTTTCTGGCCGGCTTGAAAAATATACCGAAGGATTACTACGAAGCCGCCAGCGTGGACGGTGCCAATGCGGTTCATCGCTTTTTCAAAATTACGCTGCCTATGCTCAGCCCGATCATTCTGTTCAATCTGACGCTCCAGACGATCTCGGCGTTCCTGACCTTCACCCCCGCCTACATTATTTCCCGCGGCGAAGGCGGCCCGCTGGATCAAACGCTGCTCTATTCGCTCTATTTATACCGCAAGGCGTTCTCGCATTTTGAAATGGGTTACGCGTCGGCGCTTGCCTGGATCATGCTCATTATTGTCGGTGTCCTGACCTTGCTCATCTTCAGATCATCCACCCGCTGGGTTCATTACGAGTCGAAAGGAGATTGACGGTTATGACCAAATCCAGACGCGTTCTCTACCATACCCTGGTCGGATTGTTCGCCCTCGGCATGACCTATCCGATTCTGTGGCTGGTCGCCAGCTCGCTTAAACCCAATCATGAAATATTCACCACGGCTTACAGCCTGATTCCGAGCCGGCTGGAGTTCTCGAATTATGCCACGGGCTGGAAGGGATTCGCCGGGACCACCTTCGGCACCTTCTTCAAGAACTCGTTCATCATTGTCATCATCTCCACCATCGGGGCCGTCGCCTCCTCGGCGCTTGTCGCTTTCGGATTGGCTCGGACCAAGTTCTTCGGACAGCAGTTCTGGTTCGCCTGCATGATGATTACGATGATGCTGCCTCATGATGTCGTGATTGTTCCGCAATATGTCATGTTCGCCAAATTCGGCTGGCTGTCTTCCTTCAAGCCGTTAATCGTTCCCCAATTCTTCGGCATACCGTTCTTCATCTTCCTGATCATGCAGTTCATCCGCACGATTCCGAAGGAACTGGACGAAGCCGCCAAGATTGACGGATGCAGCAAGTACGGGATTTTCTTCCGGGTCGTTGTCCCGCTGATCGTGCCCGCTCTCATTACATGTTCGATCTTCTCCTTCTACTGGAGATGGGACGATTTCATCAATCCGCTCATTTATTTGAACAATCCGGAGAAATATCCGGTGTCACTTGCCTTGAAGCTATTCCTGGACGGGGAGTCGCTTAATAACTGGGGCGGCATGTTTGCCATGGCTACCTTATCGCTGCTGCCGGTCGTCATCGTCTTCTTTATCTTCCAGAAATACATCGTGGAAGGGATCAGCACGACGGGATTGAAAGGGTAATCCATACCCATAGATTCAATTGAAGATGAAGGGAGTTTCTCATCATGCCAGCACTTGTATTTGATGATCAACAAATTGAGAATGTCATCGACCGCGTGGTTGACCGGACCTTTCGCATGGATTTCAGCTGGGATTGGCCGGGCGGGGTCGCCTTTTACGGAGTATGTGAAGCCTACAAGGCCACCGGCAAAAAGGAATATCTGGAACAGCTGAAAGCCTGGGTCGACGAAAATATGGAAGAGGGGCTGCCAAAGCTGTCCGTCAACGGCGTCTCCATCGGCCACTCCCTCCTTACCTTGTACGAGGTTTATGAGGATGAGCGGTATATCGAAACGGCGAAGGAAATGGCCGAGTATCTCACGCATGATGCACTGCGTTTCGGGAACGGCATCTTTCAGCATACGGTGAACTCCGAAACGTATAACTTTCCGGAGCAGGCATGGGTCGATACGATGTTCATGGCAGGCTACTTCCTGCTTCGGATCGGCGTGATGCTGGACCGGGAGGATTACTTCGAGGATGGCTTGAAGCAGTATCACGGCCATGAGGATTGCCTGCAGGATCCCGTCACGAATCTGTATTACCACGGCTGGGACAACATCGCCGGCAACCATATGTCAGGCGTCTTCTGGTGCCGGGGCAATGCATGGGCCGCCATCACGATGGCTCGTGCCCTGGAGCTTGTGCCGGTCACGCATCCGTCCTTCATGATCATTGAAGGCTCGCTGCGTGACCAGCTCAGCGCGCTGGTCCGGCTGCAGCATGAATCCGGCCTGTGGCATACGATTACGACCGATCCGCAATCTCCGCTGGAAACGTCCGGCTCAGCCGGCATCGCCGCCGCCCTGCTGACCAAAGGACGCATCTATAATAAATACACGCAGAAATCGATTGACGGCATCTTGGCCAAAATCACCGAGGATGGTACCGTAACGGGCGTCTCCGCGGGAACGGCCGTCATGAAGGACGCCGCAGGTTACAGAGGCGTGCCCGATAAGCGAATCCAGGGCTGGGGCCAAGGTCTGGCCTTGACCTTTCTCGCGGAAGTGTTGAAGATCAGGAGCAATCCTTATTGATTAAATAAGATACAAAAAAGGCAGGATGGAGAGGATCAAGTTCGCCTCTATAGCCTGCCTTATCGTTATATGCGTTTCCACAAGCGAATGGTATTGATTAATAATGATGAACATGAACCGACTGCACCCGATATACTTTCATCCCATATCATTGGTTTAGTCTCCCCGTCTCCCATCGCTAATCTTCACGATTCCGCGTCTACGCTGTTTATTCATTGTCCCCTGTCTCGTCTTCACCGTTATCCTTAGCTTGATCTTCGGTTTTCTTCGGATGCGGCGTTCCGTCAAGTCCGTAAATTTCGTCATATGCGTCGAATATCTTCCTCGCAATCGGCGCGGCGCTTTGCGAGCCGAAGCCGCCTTCCGGCACAACGACGGCCACCGCCAGCTTCGGGTTGTCGCGCGGAGCAAAGGCGATGAAGACGCCGTTATCAATCTTTTGCCACCTTCCATTTACCTTAGCCTCCTGCTCGGAGGTTCCCGTTTTGCGGGCAAAGTCATATTTAAAATCATCGAATGCGGCCAGCCCCTGCGTATTCATCCCCCGCTTAATGGTCTGCCAGTATGTTTTAGGAAATTCGACCTCGTTCAGGACCTCGCGCCCGAATTCCTTGACCACGTTGCCATCCTGGTCCGTGATTTTGCTGACCAGCTGCGGCTTGACCCGCTTGCCTTCATTCGCCAGCATGACGGTGTATTGAGCAAGCTGTAGAGGGGTGTATTTACCCTGCTGACCGAAGGAAGCGTAGGCTAACGCCGCCAGATTACTTCCCGCTGCTTTGGTATCGGTATAATTTTTCAGTCCTTTATGCTCGTTGGGCAAACCGCTCCCTGTTACGACGCCAAGACCAAACTTCTCCATATATTCATCCCAGACCGTAACGCCCTTCTCCCCGCCATACTTGCTGACTAGCCTTTTGCCGATCATATCAATCATAAAAGCATTCGAGGATTGCTGAATCGCTAACTGCGGTTTGATGGGTCCGTTTCGATGACCGCTCGAGTTGGAAATTCTCGTTTCGCTTCCTTCCCGACCTATGGTGGCGTACCCTTGATCAGGATAAGTGTCATTAATGCCAAATAACCCCTCATTAAGCCCGATCAGCACCGTCAGCGGTTTAATGACGGAACCGAGAAAAATCATGGATTCAAAGCCGTTTCCCGATCTGCCCGATCCGTAAATCGTTATCGTGCCGTTTCCCGACGCGTCCACGACATCCTGCGTAATTTTGCCTCCGCTTTCCCATACATTCGGGTCGTAATCCGGCATGCTGGCCATCGCGACCACATGACCGGTATCCACCTCCATGGCTACAGCGTATCCGGTTACGGCATCCTTATGAAGCTTGCCCGATACCGGATGAGTATGAAGATATTGGAGCTGATCCATGATGGCCTGCTCCGTGGCAAGCTGAATGTCTTTATGAATCGTGGTGTGAATATCATGGCCTTTTTCAGGAGCGACCATCGTCGGTACGCCGTCCACCATATTCTGTGGATTGATCGGAATGCTAAGATACCCGCTCTTGCCGCGGAGTTCTTCCTGAAACATCCGCTCCAATCCGTCATAGCCAATCCACTCTTCTTCCGTGTAGATCAAGCCGGGATTCTTCTGATCCTTGTTGCTCTGATCAATGGCCTCATAATCCTTAAGGTCTTTGGAGCCTCTGAACTTCTTTAGAAAACCGATCGTCTGAACGGCCACCGTATCCGGATCATAGTGCCTTACATTCTCCTCCACGATCTGGATGCCGGGAAACTTGGCTCGGTTCTCCATGAAATAAGCGATCTCTTCCTTCGTCAAATCGGATTTGATGCGTCTGGGCTCATAACCATGCTGCTTGTTATATTCCAAATCCAAGTCGTCCATCACTTTTTTGACGGTGATCGGTTCCAAGTTCGGATCCCCATATTTGTTAAACGCCTGGACAAGCCGCTTCGCCATCTCCTCCGCTTCCGGCCGGTTTTCTTTTCCTTTGTCCGTCTTTTTGCTGTAATCCTTCATGAGCGTGATATATAAAGAATTTGAAGCCGTAGAGTATGCAAGCTTGGTGCCGGACGCATCGATGATGGACCCCCGGATCGGCTGCAGCGGGAAATGCTTCTGCTCCCCCCCGGTTTCCTGGCTTGCCAGCTCCGGTCCCTCTACGAACTGTAATATGGCAAGGCGAACGATAATGACGCAAAAGATTAAAAATGCGCTGAAAAAGAAAATATTGATCCGTCCATGGAATTTACGCCTGGTTTCTGATTCATCCGGTACGTCTTTATAAGGTTTAAAGCCTATCACATTGTCTACGCTCCTTTATGTTATGTGGTTTAATCCAGCCAAGTCGGCAAATGCGGGTTGTTCTCGAATTCGAATATTCTCTTCAGCTGCTCCCTGGTATTCCGTTCTTCGGACAACGGCGGCAGTTCGTTCTGAGGGAAAAAACCGACCGCGGATGTTTCGGTCCCCACACCTGCAGCTCCGCCCATAATGTCGCACATAATGAACATTTTGTACACGTGGAAGGCCGATGGCGGATGGTTATGAAATTTCTTGTCCAATACGGCCAGCAGCCTCCCTGCACGGACGTCGTAGCCGGCCTCTTCCTTCACTTCCTTCACCACGACCTCCGCAGGGGATAAGCCGATGTCCGCCCATCCTCCCGGCAGCGCCCAGGCCCCGTCGGCCTTTTCCTTCACCAGCAGCAGCTTTCCGTCTTGAAAAATAACGCCGCGGACATCCACCTTCGGCGTCTGGTATCCGGTTTCACTCGCAAACAGCGTACGGATCTTCTCTTCGCCTGCTTCGGTATACTCCTGCATGATCTGGATGCTGAGCTCCCTCAGCTGCTCAAACCGTTCTTTGTCGTAAACGTCCCTCGTATACTCCAGTCCGGCCTGGCTGATGGCCTGCATCTCCTTGGCCCACGCTAACCATTTTATTGTCATAGGTTTCATCCTCTTCAAAGAATCTCATAATATATAACGCTTGTTATCCCTGATTGGTTTATAATGGAAGTGCTTGATTTCAAAATTATAACATATTTTCTAGCAAGTTATGAGACAAAGGATATAAAAGGGGGGGACAGCTGGACATGAAAAAAATACGGCAGGTGTTATACATCTTTCTTCTAATCATGGTGTTCAGTACCGGGTACTACATCGGATCCAGGTCCGAGAACGTAACGCCGATCTCGAAGGAAAATGCCCGCAAAGCCGTACAGACCCTGTGGGTGAAGGCCGCCGAACCTCCGCTGCCCAAGGTAAGCATTGACGGCACCGAGATCAATCTGCAACGTGGCGGTTATTCCTGGTGCAACGGAGATAACTGCGCAACGACGGATGCAGCCCGTCCCAGGCTCGAGGATATGACGCCGGTTGTGGTCCAAGGCGGTGCCGACATTCAATCGACGCCACCCGAAGGAATACATGGCTTCACCATCCTCAACCTGACGGATTCAGGTAACGATGGGTATACCGTGCCAGCGAAAGCCGGCTCGTACCTGTACGAAATTCACTGCACATGGCCTCTGGATCAAGGAGAAGCCAGCTTTTATTTTGCTGTGACGGTTGAATAGACCTGCTGTGGATCGATTAACCAAGCATCCCGCATCCGGCCTGTCCATAAAAAGAAACAGCCCCGGGCCAGGGCTGTTTCTTCGTTTCCATTATGAATTCGTTGTCTTCTTCTCTTCTCTTTGATTCGTACGGATTAAAGCATACGCCAACTGTCCGACCATTCCGAGGAACAAGCCCGTCCCGACGACGATGTAAACCATGGTGAAGGTTTTTCCGAGCGGCGTCTGCGGCACGAATTCCGGATGCCCGACCGTGCTTAAGGTCACCACGCAGAAATAAAGGGCATCCAGCACCGACAAGCCTTCTTGCCTGGTATAAAACATCGTGCCCGATAACAGCATGATGACGATTAGCACAAACAGCGCCATAAAATACCGCTGCTTGAACGCTCGAAACAAACCGCTGAGGAGACGTTTTAACGTTAATAAAAAAGAGATCATCCGTGAACCGTCCTATTCTATATCTGGAGTAAATGCTGCATACATCACATACATCCTATTATATCAGCGATTATGCTTCCCGCCTATCCGCTACGGTTGAACGGAAAGGATATTCCCTTCGGCATCGATGCTCCGAAATATGAAGCCGCCGGTCTGGTCGGCAGGCAGCTGCTCATAATGGATGGCGTACCCTTGCTCCACGTCGATTTCCATGTAAATCCCGGACAAAGCCTTCACCTGTTCCAAATCTTCGATCGGTTTATCGTCCCAGGGCTCATTGGTGACGATGATTTTCTTGCTTTCGGGTTCTGACGTCTCCACTGCCACCAGGGTGTCATAGATGCCGTCACCACGATGGCTGGCAGACCAGGTTCGTACAAAAGGTTCATTTTCGGACTTGGGTTCCAGCGCGACCGCGTTCGTAATTTTATGCAGCAGTCCCCATTTGCTCTCCAGGACGTTGACGGTCTTTACATGGCCATCTTGCCAGACGATCAGCTTATGATGATCCTCTGACCTCTCGTACAGCTTATCCCCGGTATACGCAGGGTGAACGCGCCGTATCGCCTGCTCTTCATTGTAAACATAGCCGTCCAGGAACAGCGGCAGGTAACTGATGACGACCACAACGGCGGCGAGTATGAGAAACATGGCTTTTTTCAAAATAACAGCTCCTTGTCATCCTTTTGGAACGCGGTTCATCTTATCCGTCCGATTAGCCCTGAAGCGCGAGCAGCTCCCGAATTTCCGCTTCGGACCAGCTTGGAAGCGACTCTTCCCCCGGCTGTACCAACTCCTCGATCAGATCCTTTTTCTTCTGCTGCAGGGCCACCATTTTATCCTCGATCGTATCTTGGGCGACGAAGCGTATGACCTGCACAACCTTCTTCTGACCGATACGGTGCGCCCGGTCCATCGCCTGCTGCTCGACGGCCGGATTCCACCACAGGTCATACAGGATCACCGTATCGGCCCCGGTCAGGTTGAGCCCCGTTCCGCCTGCCTTCAGCGATATCAGGAATACCTCGCGTTCCCCCTCGTTGAAGCGATCGCACAGCTCCACCCGCTCCGATCCCGGCGTTTGTCCGTCCAGGTAAAAAAACGGAATTCCCCGATATCCCAGCTCCCCGGCGATCAGGTTCAGCATGCCTGTAAACTGGGAGAATACCAGCATCCGTCTCCCTGCAAAACGACATTCCTCGATCGTTTCCAGCAGCTGCTCAAGCTTGGCCGAACCGCCCTCATAGCCTTCCACGAACAGAGCCGGGTGACAGCAGATCTGTCGCAAGCGGGTTATGCCCGCCAGGATACGGATCCGGTTCTTCTGAAAACCGTCCTGTGCCAAATGCTTAAGCGTCTCCTGCCGCAGTTTCGCAAGATAGGCGGTATACAGCTTCTTCTGTTCGATCAGCAGGCCCGAAGCCTGAACCGTCTCGATTTTCTCCGGCAGTTCCTTAAGCACGTCCGATTTCAGCCTGCGGAGCAGGAACGGACGCACCCGCTTCACCACCGCTTCTTTAGGCAATTCATGAAATGCTTTACGGTCTCCGAAAAGAGCCGGAAAAACGGCATCGTAGATGGACCATAATTCCTCCAGGCGATTCTCGACCGGCGTGCCTGTCAACGCAAACCGATAACGGGCATGGAGCGTTTTTACGACCTGAGCCGTTTGCGTTGCGTAATTTTTGAAGGCTTGGGCTTCATCCAGAATCAAGGTTAAGAACGGCAGCTTCGCATATCGCTGGATATCCCTGCGGAGCAGCGGGTACGAAGTGATGACAACATCCGCTTTGCCTATATTCTGGATCACCTTCGCGCGCTCGGACAGCGTGCCATCGGCAATGACGGCCTTGATCTCCGGCGCAAATTTCTTAAGCTCGTTAAACCAGTTATAGAGCAGGGAGGCAGGAGCCACAATGAGTGCGGGTTCTTTACGCTCCCGGATCTCAGGCAGCACGGACAGCATGAAAGCGATGCTCTGAATGGTTTTGCCGAGCCCCATATCATCGGCCAAGATGCCGCCGAACCGGTAATGGGCCATCGTCTTCATCCACTGGAAGCCAAACTTCTGATAATCCCGGAGAACCGTTTCCAGGCTGGCCGGCACGGCAAAGTCCAAATGATCCGGATTCTTCACATTCTGCAGCATCCGGCGCAGGGAACGGCCAAGCTGGACCGATGATCCCGAATCCTCCCAATCCAGCAGTTGAAGTCCTTGGACCGCCGGCAGTTTAAACCGCGTCCCCTCCCCTTCGTACAGCCAAGGTCCCACCCGGTTCATTAAAGCAACCATGGCCTGGAACTCCGCACTTTCCAGCGGAAGCAGCGCTCCGTTTCGCAGCCGGTGATATTTGCGCTTTTCTTCGAGCGATTTGACGATTTCCCGGATTTCGGCTTCGCGAATGCCCTCCATGTCAAACTTCAGTTCAAGCCAATCCGTCCGTTCATCGACCTCCACCCGAACCTTGGCTCCCATCGGTTCAGTGAGCACCCGCTCCTTCACCGCCGTCGTTGCATAAACCACCAGCAGCTTCTCCAGCTGCGGAATCGTATGATACAAAAATTCATATTCGGCATCCTCGTCATTCATGAAGAAACCGCCGTCAGTCCTGGCAAAAGAGGCGTTCTCCATGAGCTCCAGAATCCGCTGCTCCGTCTCTCCATCGCGAACGAGAATCGAGCTGCTGCTGCGTTTGGCGCGGTGTCCCTCCAACGGATTGATGATGATGTCGCCGTATTGAAATTCGAGTCCGGCCAATAGCCGGCCGCGGACACGGTCCAGAAACAGCTTCGCTTTTAAAGGCGTTTTGACGATGCGGTCGGACACGGTCTGCGCCACATGCACGGTGCCCAGTTTCATCAGCCCCGGAACCACCCGCTCCATGATGGACTCCATCATCTCCGGCTGTATCCGAATATGCGGTGTGTTGGAAGGTTCAAGCAGCAGCTTCATCTCGGCGAGCCTTTTGCAAGCATCCATTTCAAGCTGTATCAGCCTGCCCTCCGCAATGACGATCCCGTACCCCTCCAGCACGGTCATCCGCTCCAACCCATCGATTTTCATCAGATAGTGATCATCCGCAGCCTCATCGAACTCGAATTGCAGCGGGATCGGTTCCTGAGCGAACTCCAGCTTATCCGTCATAATTCCATCCATAGACAAAAGGGCACGATCCGAAGAACCGAGCGCCTCCCGTACTTGAGGCCAAAAGGCAGGAGGAATGATCAGCATTCGGTCGCTGTTCCCCTTTTTGCCAGGCGAAGCGTAAATGTCCAGTGACTGTTGATACATGCTCTCATGATCGGAAATACGGATCAGCTCCTGCAGTAGCGCATCATCCTCCTTTTTGAAGCTGTGCACCTCCGGATCGTAGGTGAAATTCTTCGTGAACACGCAGGCTGCGCCGCGTTTCACGCACGCTAAGAACTCCCGAATCCGCTGTACGATGTACAAGCGTTTGTTCCCTACTCGCAGCTCGACGCCGAACAGGTATTTCCGGTCCCCGTGCGGATATAGCTTGAAAATGCACTCCATCTCCAGAACCTCTCGGGTATCAAAGCGGGATGTCGCCGCAGCCCTCCTGCCGCCGGAATACGAGAACAATCCGAGCAGCTGGCTGCTGAGCAGCGCGTCCCGTTCTCTCTCGTTCGAGCCTCTGCCAAATTCCGGTGAGTGTCGGTGCGTTAATTGTCCCTCTTCCATGTTCACGTTGGCGGAAGGATGTAATAATGATGGAAAGGGGCGCATCGGAGCTTCAACCGTTTGTTCAATATCCCGTATGTTCAGGAGGAGAGCCGCAATATGCCTGCACCGCTTTCGGGAAAATCCGTAGTCGATGCAGCTGCATTCCGTGTATACGTCCCCGTTCGAGTCAATCTCCGCATAGGCGATTCCCGACTCCTGATCCTTCACTTCAGCCTCGTATTTGCGAGCGTCCGGATCCTGCTTCAGCATCGATACATAACCATCTCTATATAAAACCCCGCCGCGGTCGTAGGAGGTTTTTCCGCATAACAGTTTGATCACCCGTTCAGTCAGCTGGTAACCCATAACCACAATCCTTTCTCTATTGCCTGTTAAAAAACAGTATACCATTTTCTCATATCTTCAAAAAAAAAGAACTCACCGCTACGGCAAGTTCCTGCGCTCTTTGTCATCGACCTTGGTCATCCTTTCATATCGCTTGTTATTTCCTTTCCATGCCCCGTTGGATATGATAAAGCCGACCACGATATAAATGAGAAAATAATCTTAGATGCGCTTGTAATACAGCACCGTTCTGGCAAGCTCACCGTTAGAGGATATGGCATAATCGGGTATAACTCCAGCTTGGATGTAACCCAGAGACTGATACAGCTTGTTAGAGGGGTCCCCCTCCCGGGTATCCAAGACCAATAGGGTTCTGCCCTCTGCCTTGGCTTTCGGCTCCAGATGCAGCATCAGCATTCTGCCGATACCTCCGCGGCGGGAAGCCGGATCTACCATCAATTTCGCAACCTCGGCCCGGTGTCTGCCATTCGCTTTCGTTGCGCACTGCAATTGAACCGTGCCGACCATCTTCCCATCCTGCATGGCTGCCCACAGGGTAACCCCTGGGCCAAGCGCATCCTCCCAGTAAGCGGAAGCTTCATCATAAGACAGCGGAGCTAAGAATCCCACCGAGGCCCCATCTTCTACAACCCGAATCAATAATTCCGTTAATTGATGATGCGTGTCGGTTTCTAATTGGTCGACCTCCACAATCGTAAACTCCTGATTCATGATCGGACCACTCCCTCTCTCATCTATTAAACCCATTCTATCCGTTCTGTTGCCATATGTAGTCATGTTCTGCAACGTCGAGCCATGGCGCGCGCTCAGAATCCCTTATCGTTTCAAGATGTCGGCCAGTGCTTTATTCAACGTATCGTATGCAAAATGAAAACCTGCCTTGCAGAGTCTGTCCGGAATCACCCAACGGCTCTTCAACACGAGTTCCGTTTCCGTACGTATAAGCACGGCTCCCAGCTCAAGCAGCCATTTAGGCGACGGCAATCCCACTCTGCGATTCAACGCAAGCCGAAGCTGCTCCATCAGTTCCTTGTTCGTCACCGGATAGGGAGAAGCACCGTTAAAAACCCCGCTCAGCTCTTCCTTCTCCTGCAAAAACAGAATCATGCGATACAGATCCTCCACATGGATCCAGCTGAACCTTTGCTTGCCCGTACCTTGGACGCCGCCGAGCCCGAATTTTACCAAGTTAACATAAGGCGTCATGACACCGCCGCCAGGTCCCAGCACAATGGCAATGCGCAGGGCGATTTGCCTCGTCTGAGGCAATCGGAATGAGAAGAAAGCGCGCTCCCATTCCTTGGCAACCTCGACGGAGAAGCCTTCGCCGATCTCGCCCTGCTCCTCCGTCATCGGCTTATCTTCGGCATGGCGATAAATCGTGGCCGTGCTGGAATTAAACCAGGTACGCGGAGGAATACGGCAGGCCTCGACGGCGCTGCCGAGTATGTTCGTTGTCTCCGTTCTCGATTTCAGAATAAGCTCCTTGTTGTTTTCATTGTAACGGCAATTAACGGATTTGCCCGCTAAATTAATGAGCATATCCGCCCCCTCCAGGGCAGCGACGATGGCTTCGTGATCATTCCATGCGATATGACCCTGCCGTCGGGAGATCATAAGTACCTGTGCTTGCTGCTCATTCGTGAATTTTTTCGCAAGATAGGTTCCGATAAAACCAGTTCCACCAGCTAAAACGATCTTTTTCATAGAATAGAATCAGCTCATTTCTCTATGTTTTATCCATATCATATACTTCATTGACTATCGTTTCTTCCAATATACCATGTTTTCAATAGAGAATAAAAAGAAAACACCCTCCTCATAGAAGGTGCTCCATTCATACGAAACCTACTTCCTTGGCATCGAAAACAAATACGTGGAAAAATCACGGTTAATGTAATCCTTAAAATGCCGCTTGTCAGCTACGGGAAAACGATCCAGTTCCTCTGTTGTCCACTCGCTCCGATGGGTCTCGAACTCATTGCCGTATTCAGCGCCCTGCGGCCAGTCTGTTCCAATCGGAATATTAAGCAGGACAAAGCGGGATTTTTCAATGCAGGTCTGCAGCAGGACGAGCGCCCGCTCTTTTGTAAAATGCTCCAGAACATCACCCAGAATGATTAAATCGAATTGTCCCGGCTGGACTTGCGTTTGCAGATGATCGTAAGCATCCGCAACGTGGATTTTATTATAGAAGCATTCGTGGTAGGTATCGATATTGACAGGGTAAATCTCGATTCCTTCGATCCGCGTGTTCCAATACGCGCGAAATACGCGTCCTTCCCATACGTCCAAATACTCCCGGCAGATCATGCCCCAGCGGCCAAAACCTACCCCGATATCCAGAACGGACTTGGGAGCTACATAGCGGATCAGATCCACGCAATACGATAAATTCTGCCAGTTTGACGTCCCCATTCCCATACCTCCATTCGGAATCTTAACGCCCCAAATTCATCATCATATTCATTATTCGGTAACGCTGGATTCATGAAGCTTCCCGGCTCTTCCATTCCAACCTAATCCAGTGTATTCCTGGCCTTCCATTCCGGACTCGTCAGGTAACCATTTTCGTTGCACATTTCGCTCATAAACAAAAAAAAGATCCCCGAAGGGATCTATCCTTTTAATAATGAGGTGATATGATTCTTCATGAACTGATAGCTGCCCTGATCATCCTTCTTCGCATAGAAACGAAGCCCGTCCAGCGCCCGAAATAGCTGATAGCACAGCAGCCTTTCTTCAAAATAAGGAATCCTCTCGCCTTGCTGCTCCATCGCTTCCTGCAGCCGCATGGGAAATCCCAGCATCGGATACCACATATGAATAACGGAGACGTCCATCATGAAATCGCCGAACATGGCCATCTCCCAATCCACGATACCGGTTACGTTTTCGTTCTCTCCAAGCATGTTGCCCAAATGGAAATCACCATGGACAAGATAGCGCTCCGATGGCGAATAGCGAACAAGTTCGATCATCGTTTGGTAGATCTCTTCGAAAAACGCTTTTTCCAGAAAACTGTGCTCATACAGGCTCTGCCATCCATGGTAGAAACCTTCTTGCTCCGCATCGAATACAGACGTCAGGTGGTCCGGCCATGAACGATGAGCAGCCTTGCCTTCCGGAGTAATCCACCCGAACCCCTCATGGGACTCCCCGATTGGGATCTGAAGAATCCGCATGAATTGCTGGACGATGTCGGGAACCAGCCCTTGAATTTGTGCCGGTTCAAGAGCGCTTATCGGCGTACCGGGTACTTTATCCGAAATCGAGTAATGGATATTCCCCACGCTTCCGATCTTATGGATTCGAGGAATGGGCAAGGATTGATCCCCGTACATACTGTAGATTTTGTTTACTTTATGAAGGCTGTCCCCATTATCTTTAAAATGAATGACATAATCGGCATCGCCCTTGCGATAACTGAATACCTTGCTTAATTCTCCCATCTCGATGGGGGTCACATTCAGCACCGGTTCTCCTTCAATCTGCTGGAGATGGCTTATCGCCTTATCCAAAGTCATCTCCGGCTTGAATGTCTTCATAACCTTTACCCCTCCTTCGTCTCCGTATTCAGGTTCTTGCGTTATGAATCATAGCTAACCTCGAATTCTTTAACGAATACAGCCGTACCGGAAATATAGACGTCCATGGCCTCTTCAAAGCGACTCACTTGAACATCGACTTTACCGTCTTTCCCCATTTCCTTGCCTTGTTCAACGATAAATCGTGCGGAGGAGACCTCCGGATTCAAATAGGTTAAGTAGTAAGCTCCCATTACGCCTGACGCGGTTCCTGTTACCGGGTCTTCGATAGTGCCTGAGTACGGTGAAGAGAAATGTCTGGCATGCATGAACGATGCCTCGTCGATCGTTTCCAGGCAAAAAGGGTGCAGAGAGGCTTTCGGATTGTCCGTTAATATATCCGGGAACATGGAATTATGAGGCACCATCCGCCCAAACGGCTCCAGCCCCTTAATCGGTACCAGCAATGTCCATATCCCTGTGCTTCCATATACGATCGGCATTCCGAAATCCAAATCCTCGCGTTGCAGGCCCATGGATGATGCCAGGCGGTCAACATCTCCCTTAAAGGGCAGGAATTGAGGATGATCCTGCTTCATCTTCATGGTTAGCTTTCCCTGAGCATCCTGAAATTCGATCGGCAGATTGCCCACTCTTGTCTCAATCCACACGGTTTCTTTGTCAGGGAGCAGCCCTTTGGTCTTCAAGGCATACATCGAGGCCATGGTGGCATGGCCGCACAAATTCATCTCATGACCTGGCGTAAAATATCTTAATCGGACATCTGCTTGCTCCGATTTTACTATAAAGGTCGTTTCATTGAACCCTACGCTATGAGCGATGGCCTGCATCTCCTTCTCTGTCAGCTCGTCCGCGTTCAAGACCACGCCAGCAGGATTACCCATATTAGGCTGTATGGAGAATGCATCATAATGAAGTACGTTTATGGATTTCATGTCCTTTAATTCCTTCTTTCCAATAATGACTTAATGGAGAATAAAATTTGAGAAGATTTTACCATTGGACATGGGTTAAATCCAGACCAAACTTACAATTAGCTGCCTTTACCCGGCAAACTTCGTTTCGCTGATCCCCGTTGTTCGGCGACGTGCAAGCAAAAAACGAGCTTAGAGAAGCGATATTCGTCTTTTTGATACGCACGGCTTCAATTTGGTGCTTTGCGGTTCATTTCGTAAGCCGACTTGAATATATATCTGGCATATTCTTTGAAATGGACTATACGCGGGGGTGATGTATTGATCGCTATCAGCCTATGCATGATCGTAAAAAATGAGGAACATCATTTGAACCGCTGCCTGTCCCGGATTGCAGACATCGTTGATGAGATCGTCATCGTGGATACAGGCTCCACGGATCGCACCAAAGAAATCGCCCGGTCCTTTCAGGCGGTCGTTTATGATTTTGAATGGATCGACGATTTTGCGGCTGCGCGAAACTTTGCTTTTAGCAAGGCCACCCAGGACTATATCCTGTGGCTCGATGCCGACGACGTGCTGCTTGAAGAAGACCGGCTGAAACTAATAGCGCTTAAAGAAAACCTTGCGCCCGACATCGATTCCGTGACCATGCTCTATCATTTGAGCTCGGACGAATTCGGCAATGTCACCTTTCGTCTGCGGCGCAATCGTCTTGTCAAACGAAGCAGGGCCTTTCGATGGATTGGGCCCGTCCACGAATATTTGGAGGTCTACGGTCATGTTCTGAATAGCGATGTTGCCATTACCCATCTCAGCTCGAATCATGATCCGGACACCGGCCGGAATCTCAGAATCTATGTGCAGCGCGAGGCAGCCGGCGAATCGTTCACTCCGCGGGATCTGTTCTATTATGCGAATGAACTAAAGGATCACCGTCATTTCGAGAAAGCGATCGATTATTACGAACGATTCTTACATACGGAAAAAGGCTGGATCGAGGATGTTCTCTCGGCCTGCAGCAAGCTGGCTGATTGCCATCACGAGCTCGGAAACGGGCAAGCCGCATTTGAATCCTCTCTCCGATCCCTGCAATATGCGCCGCCGCGGTCCGAATTCTGCTGCCGCATCGGTTACCATTTTCTCGAGAAAAACCAATATGATACGGCCATCTACTGGTATAAACTGGCTACCGAGCTTGAGCTGCCTCCGGATTACATGGGATTTCATAACCCTTCCTTCTCCACATGGCTTCCCCATCTGCAATTGGCCGTTTGTTATGACCGAATCGGAGCTTATGCGCTTGCCAATCAGCATAATGAGAAGGCGCTTGCCTACCGACCGGGCGATGAGACCATGCTGGCGAACCAAAAATATTTTCGAAACAAGCTGCAGGAGCTTCAGCGTGAAGATGAGAGGCAGAGCTCATGACGACCCAGGGGCGCAAACGCGTTTTGATCGGCAGTCCTGTACGGCAGAAACCGGAGATTCTGGATCATTTCCTAACCTCATTGCTGAGGCTGGAACAAAATTCCTTGGAGCTGTGCTACTTCTTCATCGATGACAACAACGATGAATTATCCAGCGCAAGATTGAGCCGATTTATGAAAGAAGTTAACAGGGTGGTTATCCACAGCGCCCATACGCCTGATGATCACGAATATATCCGCAACGAGACAACCCATTATTGGAACGATCGATTGATTTGGAAGGTAGCCGATTATAAGAACAAGATCATTCAATATGCGCTTGATTTACGGTTTGACTATCTGTTTCTGGTCGATTCGGATTTGCTGCTGGCACCGCAGACCCTGATTCACCTCATTGCCACCAATAAAGAGATCATTTCGGAAATCTTCTGGACCCGTTGGCAGCCGGACTCACGTCCCCATCCCCAGGTGTGGCTTAAGGATGAATATACCCAATACGAACAACAGGCGGGCGAAACGTTGGATGAAGCCCAAAAGGAACATCGCTATCAACAATTCGTGAGCCGGTTAGCGGAGGCCGGCGTTTATGAAGTCGGCGGACTCGGTGCTTGCACTTTAATCAGCCGCCGGGCTCTTGTGCGCGGGGTTAACTATAAACCCATCTACAATTTGTCCTTCTGGGGAGAGGATCGGCATTTCAGCATTCGGGCGGCTGCGCTGGGCTTCACCTTGTATGTAGATACGCACTACCCGGCTTACCATATCTACCGTGAAAGCGATCTTCACCATGCCGGACTGTTCCTGAAGGCTACGGATAAGACTACATCCATCCCCGAGGTTACGCGAAGCAGCCTCGAGGAACGAGAAGAGGGCTGTCTCAGCCCCATTGATGCGAATCGCCGCACAGCACGCCCATCGCTCACCCTGACGATGGTTCTGAAGAATGAAGGCCAACGCTATCTGCGGCAAGCGCTTGAACGGCATCGGGACTACATTGACCAAGCCGTTATTATCGATGACGCTAGTACGGATAACACGCTGGAGGTATGTATGGAAGTTTTGAAGGGAATTCCGCTGCGTCTGATCAGCAACGAGGCATCCCTGTTTCACAACGAGGTTGAGCTGCGAAAGCAACAATGGCGCGAAACTTTGAACGTTCATCCCGAATGGATTCTAAATTTGGATGCGGACGAATGGTTTGAGTCTTCTTTTACGGCTGAGCTTCCTTCCATGCTGAAGCAAAACGAGTTCGATTTGTACTGCTTCCGACTTTATGATTTTTGGAACGAAACCCATTACCGGGACGATGAATTCTGGAGCTCGCATAAAACCTATCGCCCTTTTCTTCTGCGTTACCGTCCCGAAATGAAGTATTGCTGGAAAGAGACGGCTCAGCACTGTGGAAGGTTCCCGGCGAATGTATTCGATCTCCCCCACCATCTTTCGGCCATTCGCCTTAAACATTACGGGTGGGCCAAACCGGAAGACAGGCTGGAGAAGCTCAAGCGTTATCGTCAGCTTGACCCTGATGCAGAGTTCGGCTCGAAAGAACAGTACGACTCCATTCTGGAGGAATCGCCTACACTTGTTGAATGGATGGAATAATGAATAACCATAAGAGGAAGCGATGGAATTGAAGATCATTCATACCCTGCCCTTATTCATTCGGGAGAGCTCGCGCGAGAATGACTTACACATGGCCAGCCTGGCGTTAAGCAGTCTGCAGCGCTCCCGGGAGCATAGGACGGTTCTGTTTAATCAAGGATGCCTTACGAATAAAGAGCTGCACGAATGGCTGCAAACGTTAGGCCTATCCGGTGTTATTCTCGGGAACGGAGCGAATATCGGCATCGCTGCCGCCAGGCAAGCCTGTTTTGAATTCATATGGGAGCACTTCCCTGAAGCGGGGTACATCTCCGAAATTCATGTCGACATGCTCTTTCCTCCGGATTGGCACGAACCTCTTCTTCGTTATCTGGAATGTACCGACGAACCTATGGTATCACCCGGCATCGTTACCTCAACCGGAGAACTGCAGCCCTTGGGTGAGTTCATTGTTCTTCCGAAAACACCGGGTGAGCTCAACGAAACGCTCCAGCGGCTGTCAAGAACAGGGATCGCGGATGGATTCGTGCATCCGGTCGTTCACCGTGCGGAAGCCCTTCACCATATTGGAGGTTATGATACTCGATTCTTATCCGGCAAGCAGGGCTATGAGGATGACAGTCTGCTTCTGGGCATGCGGTATTATATGGGAACGCGCACGGCATGGAGGCCGAAATGCTGCCTGGCCTCCTGGGTATACCATGCAACCATGGCCCAACGCATGTCGATGCCGGACAAATACACCGAATTTTCCATGAACGAGGCTGGCCTGTTTCATCAATACGGGGCGTACGGATTGAGAGAACTGGCTGAGATTCACAACGGCTCCGGTGAGTTCCACCGGCTGTTTCGCAAGTACACGCCAGAACACAAAGGGGTGACCGAATGATATGCTGCCGGATGAACGCCAGAAGAAGATTTGGGATCAGCTATGGTCCCGGGAGGTATCCTATCACTGGGATTCACTAAGCCAAACCATCTACGATAAGATCATGGAGGTTACAGGAGGCATCGAAGGGAAGCGCATACTCGAGACCGGTTCCGGAACGGGCAAGATTTCGCTGCGCCTGGCTGCTGAGCATGCGGAAGTTACGCTGGTCGACTATTCCGAGAATGCGCTGTACAACAGCCGGAGCGCCTTTTATAGCGCCAAGGTTCCGGGCACCTTTGTTCTCTCCGATATTAGGGAAATGCGGCTTCCTGACCAGCACTTTGATCTAACCTGGAATGCGGGGGTGCTGGAGCATTTTGAGGAAGAAGAGCGGATCGCGATATTAAGGGAAATGAAACGGGTTACCAAGCCGGGAGGAACGATGCTGATCCTCACCCCTTTTGCGGAATGTTTGCCGTATCGTGCGGGTAAAGAAGCCGCCGAACAGCTGGGCACCTGGATGTATGGCACGGAGCAGCCAGCCTCCACGCTCAGAAATCAATTTGAGCGGTGCGGTATTACGTTGATCGAGGAGAGCAGCATCGGCTTTTTGAACAGTTTGGATTTTCTTGATTTCATCCGGGATTCCCAGACCGTCAAGCATTGGCTGACGGTGTGGTACCATAGACTCCCTGAATACGAGAAGCGCAATGTGCCCGGATACCTGCTCGTCAGCGTTGGAACGGTTGGACCGTTACCCGAGGCTGCCGAGCGGCAATGCAGGCAGTCTCTTGATGATGATCTGTCGCCTGACGAGAAACTGTCCCGTGCCCAAACGATTATCTCTTCCTATCATGCCAAGCGGAATGGGAGCCACTATCTGTCTGTTTACAAGGATGAAGAAGCCAGCTACTGGTACCCGCTGCTTCCGATATTGGACTCGTTGCTTGTGAACCGGGGCACCCGTGTACTGGATATCGGCGCTGCTTACGGTACGCTGCTAATGTACAGCGTATTGTCCGGAGCTCAGGCACACGGCTTGGATCACATGGCGGATTACTGGTCCGTGGAACTGGAACAGGACTACGGGATTCGGTGGAGCCAGTGCAATGTAGAAGCCGGGGAGATTCCGGGAACCGAACGGTACGATATCGTTCTCTTTACGGAAGTGCTCGAGCATATGAATTACAATCCGATACCGGTTCTCCGCAAAATCCATGACAAACTGATGCCTGGCGGAAGCCTGCTCATCTCAACGCCGTGGAAGCGGCATTTTGCGCCTGCTCGTCACGATCCCGATCTCCTCGATATGCCTTACTACCGGATAGGAGACGGTTTTGTTGATGCCGAGATGAAATATTATTCGGTCGATGAAATGTACGTACTCGCCGAAGCGACGAATTTTCAGGTGAAATGGCTGGAGATCTATAACGGCCATCTGCTTGCCTGGTTTCTGAGAACGCAGCCGCCTGGAATTTGACCTCATCCCGCTTTACCCAGAAAGATTCCTTGTGAACAGACAACAGCCCGGCTCATCTTTAGAGCCGGGCTGTTGCAGCATGCTGTTCTAACTATTTAACAGAGACGGTAATGGTGACGGTCTTCGAATTGTACTGCCCCTTAATGCGGGCAGTTCCCTTCGCGATCGCTTCAATGCGTCCGTTCGTTACTTTGGCCACGCTGGAGTTGCTGGTTGTCCACACGGCGGTGTCCCCAACACTCGCTTTTGCGCCGGTATCATATTCGGCCGTAACCGTTACGGTTTTGACGTCTCCGGGCTTCAAGTTCAGTTTCTTCTCGCTGGCGATCAATTTCGTCATCTTCGGAACCACGTTTACCTTAACGGTGACTTCTTTGCCTTGGTATGAACCCGTAATCGTTGCTTTACCCTCGGCAACCGCTTTAATGGAGGTTCTGGATACCGTTACAATCGCGGTGTCCGAAGAACTCCAATTCATCTTGGATGAGAGCGAAACCGTTTTGCCGTTGCTGTAGTAGCCTGTAACTTTAATCGATTTGGATTTCTTGATGTTGAGGTCAATATTCTCCGGGTCTACGACAAACTTAACGACTTCCTGTTCAACCACGACCGGAATCTTGACTTCTTTATTCAAATAAGTGCCTTTCAGCGTAGTCGAGCCTTTCGTTAAGCCCTTAATCGTACCGTCTTTAATGACAGCCGCAGATCCTGTCAGCGACCATTCGATGGAAGAGGTCACATCGCTCTCTTCGCCATCCTCGAATATGGCATTTACTTTCGGCAGCGCGTTGCTTCTGCCCATAACCAGCTGATACTCCTCTATATCCGGCAGCAGCACCAGCACTTTTTCGTTAACCGTAACCGGCAGCGTCGCTACTTCTCTGGAACCGATCTTCCCGGTGATTGTTGCTGTACCGGCATTAATACCTTTGATTTTGCCATTTTCGGTCGTTACCACGTTCTCATCGCTGGAAGTCCAGGTCACCGTGCTGCTGAAATCCTCTTCCTCATCGTCCAGAAGCGTTCCCGTCACTTTAGGGAAAGATTTGGATTCGTCTTTCAGCACATCCACCTTCGTGTCCTCTGTTTCAAACTTGGTTACCGTCGGATACACCTTAACGGTAAATTCTTTGCTGATTCCGAGGTAACTCACCTTGATGGTGGAGGTTCCCTTAGCTCTTGCTGTAATCACGCCACCGTTGACGGATACCGCCAGCGGATTGGATGAGGTCCATTCCCCGGCCACGTCGACGGATTGGGAAGCCGCATTACGAACCTTGGCTTTTACCGTAATCGAATCATTCATAAACAGAACCGGATTCTTGACGAAATCCGTCTGATCCAGTATCAAAGCTTCATATGGATTTCGCACATACACATCCAGCTTGGCAGTCGAACCCAGATAGCTCACGCTGATCGTGGATTTACCCAATGCCACCGGCTTCAGCTTGCCATCTTCAACCGTTGCTACGGAAGTGTTGGACGATTTCAATTCTATCTTGTCCGTTACGTCCGTACCTGCATCGGTCTCCGACTGCTTGGCGAATACTTTAAGATCCACAGGCGCATCACCGACTAGCAGCTCCTGATCCTCGCCCGGAACGATCGCAAGCTTTTGGTAAGGAGCGACGACTTTGACTGTAAAGGAAGCCTTGAGCCCTTTGTAATCCGCAGTCACGGTTGCGCTGCCCAGACCTACGAGGGTCAGTTCCCCTTTGCTTACTTTCACTACGCTGTCATCGGAAGTGGTCCACTTCGCCTCCGTTGTCACGTCGTTCGTTCCGTCAGCCAGTGCTTTAACGGTTAAACCTTCCGTTCCAAGCTTATGCTCCACTTTATCCGGCTGATCCAGCTTGAACTCGTCGATGGCAAATTTGACGTCGACATCAATCGTTTTGATTGCGCCTTTGTATTTTGCCGTAATACGGGCCGTCCCCTTCTCCAGCGGAATAATGAGACCGCCGTCAACCTTTACGATCCTCGTGTTGGACGAAGTCCAAGTTGTCTCATTGGTTACGTCCTTCTTCGTGGAAGATCCTTCAATGTTAGCCAATACGCGAAGTTGTTCCGTTGTTTCATTAACGGTTAAGTAAATTTTGCTCTCGTTCGTATCAAATTCAATCGATGTTACGTCCCCGGAGGCGGCGAATACGCTGGTTGGAAAAACCATCGCCAACATCATCACAACGACAAGAAAAATCTTCGTTGTCTTTCTGTTTAAGCTCATTTATTTCTCTCCTTTGTACCTTCTGTCTCGCAGGCTTTTTTTCCAGTCTATCTGTATATCGACAGTCCCGGTTCAAATCGTTACCTTCCGAGCCCAAAATGGGCACAAAGTAGGATATTTTCCCATCTTCGGTTGTTCAAAAAAATCTACTCTTCAGCTAAGTTTAATGAGTTTAACGTTGTTCACCAAATAATGGATGCCTGAGTAAATCGTTAAGGCTACTGCCGCAAGCATGAGCATTTCGTCCACTTGGACCATCCTGATGAACGTAAAAGGAGCGTTATCCAGCAACACGGCCGCTATGGCTGTGACTTGAAGCACCATTTTCAGTTTGCCGAGTCTATCAGCGGACAAAGCGATTCCCTGCTCGGAGGCGACCATCCGAAGTCCCGTAATGACGAACTCCCGGGCAATAATGGCAACGGCGATCCAAGTCGCAACCATGCCGGATTGAACCATCATGATTAAGGCGACCGATATGAGCAGTTTATCTGCGAGCGGGTCCAGCAATTTTCCAAGGTTCGTGATTTGATTCAATTTCCGTGCTATGTAACCGTCCAGCTTGTCCGTAGCCGATGCAAGAATGAACACGCCCAGCGCGATGTAGGTTCCATAAGCATGAATGAATCCGAAGAAGGGGCTGTTCTCGGTCAACCATAGTGGATACTCGGCAAAAAATAAAATAAATACGGGAATCAATAATATCCTGGCTATCGTTATGCGGTTGGCAAGGTTCATCGTCTCATCTCCTCGATCTGCAATTGGAATCGTTCCTTCCACCAACTATTCGGTATCGTAAAAGATCATATGCTCTTTGTCCGTTCGGTAATAGTCCAGTCTGTCCTGCAATCCGCCCGTATGAAACTCGAACATGTGGCCGTCCGGATCCAGGAAGTAAATCGACTTTTTATCCTTCTCGTCCCTTGCCCTACCCGGCAAAATCTCCACTTGGAGCGATTGAAGGCGAAGCAGCGTCGGTTCCACATCCTGCTCATCGATGGTAAATGCAATATGCGTATAGGTTCTGTTTGCCGTGCTTCGGTCCGCGTCTTCTTCGTTTAGAGCAATCCACAGCCCGTTCAGATCGAAATAAGCCAGCTTTCGCCCTCTGACCAGAAGCTTGGCTCCAAACACGTCCCTGTAAAAATCAATGGACCGTTCCAAGTGCGAAACCGAAAAGCAGAGATGGTTAATGGCCTGCAGATTCATTGTTCGGCGGCTCCCTTTCTAAATAGATTCAATGATGTCCACCACATCCAGCGGTTGACGGATCTTCTCATACCCGCTCTCCATAAACGTATTGTACCAATAGGCGTGATATGGCCTTAATCCGGCACTGCCCGCGCCTCTCAGCTCATCTGAACCGCCGTCCCCGATAAACAGGGCATCCTCCGGTCTTACGGATAAGCGCTCACAAGCCAATCGATAGATTTCTGCATTCGGCTTGGCTACCCCAACCTGATAAGAGAAGATAACGTCATCGAAGTAGGGGGCCAATCCGCTCTGACCAAAAGAAACCACCTCTTCTTCCGAGCAATTGCTGATCAAGCCCAGCCTCAGTCCCCGTTCACGCAGAAGTTCCAGCATCCTGCAGATCTCCTTCGAGATCGTATGGAAAGGAATTTTCTTCTCGCTGACTCTCGACTGATATAGAAAATCCACGTGTTCCTGAGGATAGGGCAAACTGCGAGAATCCAGGATGTCACGGATCACCGAATGATAGTCGGGAAAATGCCCATTCATTCTTCGCTCCGAACGGGTGCTCCACTCCTGTTTAAACTCCGCGTCCGAAAGCCCGAGTCTATCCATATAGTCATAGGCTCTCTTAGATACCCGCTTGCCGTCTGCGAACTCCGTGATTAACGTCTCATATAAATCGAAGAACACCGCCTTCACCGCCATGCCGCAACGCTCCCTTCGTTAATCGGCGAGACCTGCCGCCTGTGGTATTCTTGCAGGATACCGCCTGACCATTTCCTCCAGAATCTGCCCTGTCTGCTCATCCCATATCTCGCTTAATTCAAACGTCCCCTCTTCGAAAAACAAAGGAAACCTTCGTTTAAACCAATCCTGCATGGGCAGTTTCAACGCCTCTTCTCGATCCACCCATAACAGCTCCCCTTCGGGAGGACGCTCCAGCAGTTCCCCTTCAAAGGAAGTGGCCAAATAATTAAATACCATGTACCGAAGCCCCGTATTCGGTTCACAGGATTCTTCAAGACCTTTATAGATGATGTCCTTCACAATCAAGCCGGTTTCCTCCCGAACCTCCCGAATGGCTCCGTTTACAATGCTTTCCGGAAAATCCACCTTGCCGCCGGGGGCAATATATCCAGGGAATCCTTTGTCGTCCGGTCTGTTCATCAGCAAAATTCTGCTTCCGTCTTGTATCATGCACATGGTGTACAGCTTCACTTCGGCCTGCAACCTCATCCCTCATTCCTGTCCGATCTGTTTGATTATAGTATACAACCCCAAGCGCTGGAAAACGATACGACGGACGGAGATTCATGCATCTCGGTTGCCCCTATTCACCGTTTGTTAATCCTCGTCAAAAAAGGCCGGAGCAGCTTCTGCTCCGGCCTTAACGGCAATGTATGATCCACCTGGTCGAATCTTCGCTTTACGCGGCCATTCGCATGTCGGCCGAATACCCGCCATACATCATATAACTCGCGGTCGGCGATTGAATCTCCATCGGAGCCATGCTTCCAATGGCCGATGCCCCGCTGTGGTTCCATTGAATCAGCCTAACGACAGCTTCAACATCCCCGGATTGGTATGCCTCTGCCAATGCCTGAAGATTCAGGGTCATCTCTGCCTCTTCCGGCATAACCAATTCAAGCTCCTCTTCCTCCGGGTCCAACGATTGCAGCACCTTTTGAGCTCGATGAAGGGCCGCTTTTACCGCTCCGTCCGTCGTTTGCAGCATATTCGCGGTTTCCGAAATGGAATATTCGTACACCTCACGAAGCAGCAGCACCGTTCGCTGCAGGGGTGACAAATGTTCCATCAGCCATTGAAAGGCGAACTCGATGTTCAGCTTGCTGTCCTCGTTCGAGGCTTCTTCTTTAGGCAATACGTGTTCCAGCTTCTCATCCAGAATTCGTCGGTAGGTCTGATCCCGGCGGACCCGGTCAATCCATGTATTCTTGGCGATCCGAAGCAGGAGAGCTTCGGGATTGGCATGGCTCCGCTGCTGTAAAAACTCCAGCGCCTTGATCCATGTGTCCTGCACCAGATCATCGGAATCCCATGAGGAATTTGTAAGGGACAGACAATACCTGTGCAGGGCAGCATTCAGCTCCGCCAAGCCCTGGTCGGCTGCCGTGGTGGCGCTCGGTCGATAGATCGTCATCGGAATCCAACTCCTTTCCACATCTCGGTAGGATATCTTATAGGTAAACGAATGATGCCTGCTTTTCGTTACGCTGTCATCCAAAATATTTCATGGTTTCTTTCGTATCTTTTGCAGCAGTCTCTTCGTTTACTTGCTGAATCACGAAAACCTTACGAAGATGGAGGATGAAACCATGAATATTGTTCCTTATGTTGTTGAACAAACCAACCGTGGCGAACGATCATACGATATTTATTCCCGACTGTTGAAGGATCGGATCGTCTTTGTGGGCACAGCCATCGATGACGCCATCGCAAACAGCATTATCGCGCAGCTGTTGTTTCTTGCGGCCGAGGACCCCGAGAAGGATATCCACATGTACATCAACAGTCCGGGCGGCTCGGTATCCGCGGGCTTTGGCATATACGATACCATGCAGATTATCAAACCACAAGTCAACACCATCTGCACGGGATTCGCCGCATCATACGGGGCGATCCTGCTGCTGGCCGGCGCCAAAGGCAAGCGCCTCGCTCTGCCGAACAGCGAAATTATGATCCATCAGCCGCTGGGTGGTGTACAGGGGCAGGCCACCGATATCGCCATTACGGCTAAACGCATCCTGAAAACCCGTGAGAAGCTGGCGCATATTATATCCGAGCGCACAGGTCAGTCCGTCGAACGCGTCGAAAAGGATATGGAGCGGGATTATTTTATGTCGGCGGAAGAAGCGAAGGAATACGGGATCATTGACGACATCGTCACCAAACTGTGACGCTATCCGATGAATGCCCATGGTCCGTTTAGCCCCGATACTCTATTTTATTCACAAGGAGTGAACCGTATATGCTGAAAAATTTGCTGAATCAAGAAGTGAGCATCTATTTTACGGATGGAAGTTATGTGCGGAACGGCACGCTGGAGGAAGTAGGCGAACAATTCATCCGATACAAAGATGAATACGAGATGCTGTATGTACCGTTAACCGCGATCCGCTACGTTTCGGTGAATACCAAGGAACGGGACAAACCAAGAGTTGGATTTGCGCCAACTTCTTGATAAGACGGCAAGAACCGCATGGGCTCTTAAGCTCATGCGGTTCTGTTTGCATCATGCTTTATTTTGTCTACTATGAATGAAACCATGCGCTGTTTGCAGGCCTCGTTCTGCTCCCTCTGATGATGGCCGATAAAAGCCAATGCATGAACGACGGAGTAAAAATCAATCAGTGCCCGCTGTTCCCGGTCCGCTCCCCACTGCCTGCATAACGCCTCCACGTAGGCCATTCCCCGGTCTCCGATATCTGAGACCACCGCCGTTTGGGTGAGGGCGATCATGTACAACGGGTCTCCATAACAGACCCAATCGAAATCCACGATACCTTGCAGCGTGCCATCGGACACAATCACGTTCTTGATCGTGAGATCATCCAGGAAACAGACAGGCTCTATCCGGTCGAAATCAGGCTCGTATCGCCGCTTGATCTGCTGCAATTGAACGATGATGTCCGGAGCAACCTCACCGGTTATGTTGCCGATATGATTGCGGATATCACGATCGATGATCTCCGTCCAGGATGTAAAAGGCCCCTGCTCTCCGATCGGAACCCATCCGAATCCGGTGCCCAAGGGAAGCTCGGACACCTTGCGCTGGAAAACGATGATCTGTCCGGCGAGATCGTCCAATTGTTCATCCGTCATGCCCTCAAGCTCATATCGCAGATCACGGCCCGGAACATGCTCCAGCATCATGTAAGCATAGGGGACCTTCTGAAGGGACACATCCGTTCGAATCACGCTCGGTACCGGCAGGCCCAGCGATGATAGGATCGCTATGTTGTTTGCAGTATGCTTCAGGACGTCGGGCTTGCGATTGGTTCGGAGAATGATTTGCTCATCCGGAAATGTTACGCTGTACACCTGATTGGTATGGCCGAATGACATAGGCTCGACCCTAAGCGGCTGAATGCCGTATACTTCTATCATCAACTCTTCGACGATCAACATGAACACCTGCCTTAACGGTTATTGATTCGCCTCTTGGATACGTCCCAACTGTCTGATAGGCAGGGTTTCGTGTATTGCTATAAAATGGGCCCATTGTGCAGCATTCAGCTCGAATCCATACGGGTGAGGATCGTGCAGATCATTCGTATTTCGCTCAGCCAGCTTCGTTATGATCTGATTTGTTGTTTCCCGTACTCGATTCAGTATCTTCGAGATGATTCCTGACGCGACTTGGAAATTCCGTTCAAAATCCGACGTTTGGCCCTGCTTTATCTGCAGCATGGCGACTTCGAGTATCATACAAGCCTCCTCCTTTGGATTAAGTTAAAGTATGACGGTCTTTCTATGCTTCATATTCAAGCTCAGGAGAAGCCTGGAACGCAAAAACACCGTCCTTATCCGCCTCCAAACGATAAACCTTCCGGACCGCATTCAGGTTTAACCCGCCATAAATATGCGGATACAGCTGATTCAGCTCATATAAATCCTCAAATATGATCTCCGCGTCCACCTGATCTTCCTGAATCCCCAGAACGAGCAGATCGGTTCTGCCTGTATACATTGTGTTAGCTACGCCGCTGACTTGCGCCTCGGTTGAGCAGTGAATAAATCGGTCCGTCTGCAGGCTTGGCGGCTCGTACATGTCCTTGCCTTGCGCTTCCATCCATGCTTGCTTCGAAATAATATGATAGATCATTCCGTCCAGTCCCTCCATTTATTTTCCGTTTATCTTGACACACTTGCGATAGAAAAACCAGATCCCCGGTACGTAATTTCCAGGTGACCTTATTTTCGGATGTCCTATAAAAAGAAGACATCCTTCAAGATGTCCTCTTCACTATCGTATATCGGTCCTCGTCAAAATCCTCGTAGGTTACGGTATAGACGGATTCCCCCAATGAGGACGCCAACTGTCCATTGATAAAAACGGCGCATGCCTGCTCATCGATGCCGATGCCGTAACGCACTTTCCCTGTTTTCATTCCTTGCAGCAGGTTGGACTGGTCGTCCCACTCCGTATAATGAACGCTGATCAAGACATTCGAGAACAGCCCTACGCCTTGCTTAAACATCATGATGCCTTGATCATTATCAAGCGGGGATATCAGGCATGTCTCCGGAAGAATTAGGGCACCTGCCGAATTCCCCGCAATCGGAACGCCGTTCTCATAGCGGTCGATTAACAGCTCTTTAAAAGCCCCCGTCGCGTAATAGTGATGATATTTCTCCGTGTTGCCCCCGCCAATAAATATTCCCGTGGCCCATGACAGCACCCGCCCAGCTTGGTCCATGTCCAGATTCCCGTCTTCATCGGGAACGATCACGCTCACGTTCTGGGTCATTCCCGCTTCAGTCCACATCTGCTGAAACAACGGAACATACTCCTCCCAGCCCGGCCGGTTCATGATGCATAACGCAATCCTGGCATGGGAACCCCCCGCTTGCTCTAGAAACTGTCGATTCGCTTCGGCTTGAAAGGAATGACCGCCAAGCAAAAATAGATATCGATCCTTCAAGATATCCCCCCTTACTTTTTCTTTCCCGGATTTCGTTTGTAAACAGAGTACAGAAGTACGGATATAAAATAGATCGGCAGCAGGATGATGCCAATCACGGCGCTCAACAGAACGATGGAGAGTTGGCCGCGCTCAGCGATTTCGTCATAATTCATATAACCGTATACAATCCAGATCAGCCAAACCAACGTAACGGCATAACCTATTTTATAAGGTAATCTCACAGCATCCATCACATCCTAGAAGTTGTTTGGAATTCGGGGGAGTTAGAGACCATGTGCTACAGAGTCAAGCTGGTAATCAACCAGAATAATGAATCTCTCCGGCAGCTACCAACCGATCTATGCGCCTTGCTCCTCCTTATAATGACTGACATCCCCGTGGAGGAGGATGGAAGGGACGTCATCGGTCAGCTCGATCTTGCTCAGGCATGTCGGATGGATGTAAGGCAGATCCCACAGCCGATCCAAACTTCTCCCCTCAAAATAAGCCATTAACAGCTTAACCACCACGGTATGCGTGACCAGCAAAATACGGGAACCCGGATATGAAGAGACGATTTCGTTCAGCTTGCTAACCGCGCGCTCTCTGACCTCGTGAAACGTCTCGCTCCCCTTGACACCGAACAACTCCGGATGATTCCAGAAATGATCGAGCTGCTGAGGATACAATTCGCGGATCCGTTCCTGGATCTCTCCTTCCCATACCCCCAGATTAATCTCTCTGAATTCATCACATGCCGAAATTTGCACATTCCGGTTCCCCTTGATGAGCTCGGCCGTATGGTATGCCCTTGAACTGGTACTGGAGAAGATAAAGTCAAATGGGTCATGCTGCAAGGCTTCGCCGAGCCATTCCGCTTGCTGAATGCCCAACTTCGTCAGCGGCGAATCCTTATGTCCTTGAAAACGATGCTGCACGTTCCACTCGGTTTGTCCGTGCCTGACAAGATAAATGGTGGTTGTCTCTTTCATGTTCCTTCCTCCCTACCTAGTGAGTCATCGTCGATTACAGCGGTCACCTTGCCGTATGGTATATGCCAGCTTGTAAAGATCCGCGATATCCTGCCTGCCCGTCTCCTCCAATCTTCTTACGGCTACCTCCAGATCAACCGCCTCCACTGCGATGACCTGCTCCCCATCCTCGGGATTCAGCGGCTCCCCAACGATGCGTACATCCCCATACCCAACCAATCGGACAAAATGAGGATGGGGAATATGCGGCCGATAAGGCGTCTTGCTGCTGGACTCGCAGCGAAACCGGCCAAAGACCCGGTATGACTCGAGTTCTGCGCCAAGCTCCTCCCTCACTTCCCGCCGGAGTCCCTCGATATAATCCTCGCCAGGCTCCAAGGTTCCGCCAGGAAGCTCCCAGCTGCCGTCCGCTATCTGAAAAATAACGCAGCGTTCCCCGGCGAATGGAATAATGGTGACATTGCTGACCATCGATTCTTCGAAATCTTCGCCCAGTATAAACCGGGCTCGTACCACGCCCCAATGGATATCATTCGATAGGGCCGGATACAGGGTCAGATCCGTGCTTTTTCTCATAAGCGTAATCCCTCCAGCCTTGCAGATATTCATACAACCTATGTAGCGTTGTAGTCGCGGACCATAAGCACCTGCTCCATCGAGCTGGCGAACCCAAGCGCCTCCAGCACATCCACCAATTCCTTATGCGAAGCCCGGATATTGAATGCGGATCGCTTGCAAGTGGAACCAGGCTGCATCATTTCGAGCGCGGCTGCCTTTAACACGGCTTGGGCATCCCGGTAACCAGGAGCGGCTTCACAGCGGAACAGCGTGGTCGCCTGCAAACGGCCCGCGGCATCGAACGCACGCTTAAACAAACCGTAGCCCACAAGTTCTTCCCCTTCATAAACAAGCACGCACTCGCCGTCCTTGATACTGGCAGCGTCTGTCTGCCAGACTTCGCCGGATCGATAGAAGTCTGCGGAGGCGGCCTCCGCGGCCAGGCCTCTGACCAACGTAAACGGAGTCGATGCATTCTGATGATCCTGCGTCTCTAACGATTGATCATTTGTCATAATGAGCAGCCGATCGATGATTTCATATCCGACGCTTTCATATAGGCGAATCGCGGCCGCATTCGTGCTGATCGCCTCTAAATAGGCACGACGCACGCCCTGCTCCTTATAGAGGGCGTCGTTTTTCTCCATCATGGATTTGCCGATCCCTTTGCCCCGGAAATCCGGAGCTATTGCCGTCCCTCCGTTACGCGCAATGGATTCGCCGTCATCCAATCGAAAGCTGTTCATGACGATCCCGGCGGGTACGCCATCCACGTAGCAAGCGAGTGAGCGCTCCAGACTTAAAGCATCATTCCCGATCCGGGCAATGAAGCGGTCCAGCGGCATGAAAGCGTTCACCATATAGCCTTCAAACGAGAGATTCCACAGTTCGGATACTTCCCGGATTGGAAGCTCGCTCAACGGTTTGTATGTAATCATAAACTTTATTCCTCCTGGTTTATGGGCATTAAATAAGTGTGGCATATTTAGCGATGCTCACACTATGAAAAACATGCAGGAAACACCTGAGTATGTACCCACTCGTGTGCTCCTGCATGTCTTTGCATAACTTATTTACGATTTAAAGAGCTGCATCGTCCACGCTGTCCAGCCAAGCTTCGATGCTGCCGATGACGGAAGTGACGCAGCCATCCTCGAATGGAGAGATCAGGCCTGCCACCTTCACCAATTCGGTGAACGACTTGCTTCCGCCTTGGCGGCACAGGTGCAGATAATCCGCCCATGCCGCGGATTGGTCCTCGTGCATCTTCTTCCAGAATTGGAATGCACAGATTTGAGCCAGCGTATAGTCGATATAATAGAACGGCGTATTGAAGATATGTCCTTGTTTATGCCAGAAGCCGCCTTGCTCCAGATACGCATTATCATCATAGTTCCGGTGCGGCAAATATTTCCGCTCGATCTCGCGCCATGCCTGTTTCCGTTCGGCGGGCGTAGCATCCGGATTCTCGTAAACGAAGTGCTGGAATTCATCAACCGTTACCCCGTAAGGAATGAAGATGAGTCCGCTCGCCAGATGGTCGAAGCGGTATTTATCCGCCTCGTCCTCGAAGAAGCGGTCCATCCACGGCCAGGTGAAGAATTCCATGCTCATGGAGTGGATTTCGCAAGCCTCATAAGTCGGGAATCCATACTCCGGTACCTCGAAACCTCTGCTCTCGTACACTTGGAACGCATGACCGGCTTCGTGCGTCAGCACGTCAATATCGCCGGAAGTCCCGTTGAAGTTGGAGAAGATGAACGGTGCGCCGTACTCGCTGATATAGGTACAGTATCCGCCGCTCTGCTTGCCTTTTTTGGCAACCAGGTCCATAAGGCCGTTCTCCTGCATGAAGGTGAAGAACTCGTGCGTTTCCGGAGACAATTCCTCGTACATCTTCGCGCCGTTGTTCACGATCCAATCCGGGTCGCCCTTCGGCGTGGCATTCCCTGATTTGAAGGAAAAATTCTCGTCGTAGTACAGCAGTTGGTCCACATCGATCCGCTTCTGCTGGCGTTCTTTCAGCTTGGACGCAACCGGAACGATATGCTCCAGCACCTGGTTACGGAAATTAGCCACCATCTCCGCATTGTAATCCGTACGGGCCATGCGAGCATAACCCAGCTCCACGTAATTGTTGAAGCCAAGCTTCTTGGCCATCTTGGTTCTCACTTTGACCAGATCATCATAGATGCGGTCGAAGGTGGCTTCGTTCTCGGCCATGAAACCGCTGGAAGCCTCCATTGCGCGTTTGCGCATATCGCGATCCGTCGATTGCTGGAACGGAATCAGCTGCGACAGGGTGCGTTCTTCGCCTTCGAACTGGATTTTTGCAGAAGCGATCAGCTTCGCATATTCCGTCGTCAGCTTGTTCTCCTGCTGCAAATCCTCGATGATCTCAGGACTGAAGGTCTTGAGCGACAGCTCTGCCAGCTGGAACAGCTGCCGTCCCCATTTGTCCTCCAGCTGGGCTCTGAATTTCGAATTCACGAGGGCCCGGTAATAATCCGTTATGTATTCCTGGATGACCGGTCCGTTCTCGTCGAAGAAATCCTGCTCTGCCTTATAGAACTCGTCGTTCGTATCAATCGAGTGACGGATGTGCACCAGTTGACTCAGGGTATCCATCTCGCTGCGGAGTTTGTTAATCCGGGTCATCGCCTCATCCTGTTCCTCGTACGTGCCGGCGGAGGTGAAGGCGTTCAGTTGTTCCTTGAACTTTTGCTCAAAAGCTTTTACGTCGGGGCGTTCATAGCGATACTCGCTGAATTTCATAAGATACACCTGTCCTTTCCAAAATAAAAAATGCATCCTGGCGTTTGATCGCATGGCTTCAAATCACCAAACTATATGTAAATTCTATATACCAATCCGAATATCCTTCATAGTCTATTAAATTCTGTACGCCCCGACTGGTTACGTCATAATCTTAAGTCCGATGGCTGAAGCGAGAATCAAAGCGATGAAGAACATACGGCGCCATTCCTTCGGTTCTCCGAACGCAAACATCCCCAGCATCGTGCTGCCTGCCGTCCCCATTCCCGTCCAAATCGCGTAGGCGGTTCCCATGGAAATGAAATTCATCGCATACGTCAGCAGCAGGAAACTGGAGCCAAGCGAACAAGCTAAAAAAACGTAGGATCCCAAGCTGCGATGCAGGGTTACCCGTCTTAAGGCAATGACACCCAGAACCTCGCACAACCCGGCAGCAATCAGAGCGATCCATTCCATTAGACGCCACTCTCCTTCGCTTGACGATCCGTATCCTTCGTGACCAGCTTAAGCCCCAGCACGCCTGCCGCCAGCATGCCGATCAGTAGGAGCTTGACGGGATTCGCTTCCTCGCCAAACACGAGAATCTCCACCAGCACCGTGCCGGCTGTGCCGAGTCCTGTGAAGATCACATAGACCGTGCCGATGGGGAGCTTCGCCGCGGAGTCCAAAAAAACTTTAAAACTGAATACGATCGATGCGATGGTGATGACCCACTGCCACCATACATCGGAATGTTTTAAACCGGATACCCAGACAACCTCCAGCGCTCCCGCTAATAATAAGAGCCACCATGCCTTCTTCATCCTCCAACTTCCCTTCCACTCTGTATTTGTTTAAATCGGTTTATGATGTCGTTGTGATTGTAATCTAAATTTGGCATGTCGTATAATGATCATTAATAATGATGTCATCATTTTGGGTGATGTCTAAAGGAGAGGAGTGCTGGCATGGAGCTTACTGATCTAAGGATTTTTCTCAGGATTGCGGAGGAAGGAAACATCACCCGCGCCGCGGAGCAGCTTGGGTATGTGCAGTCGAATGTAACGGCCCGGATCAAAAAGCTGGAGGATGAATTGGGGGTTCCCTTGTTAAACAGGCACTCCAATGGAGTAACCTTGACAGAGAAAGGGCGTACGTTCCTGGACTATGCGTGTACCATCATCAACCTGTCCGAGGAAGCGGTGAGAACCGTGCAGGAACAGCCGTATCCAAGCGGTTCATTAGCCATTGGCGTCGTGGACACGGTTCATTGCGGGCACTTCATTCAATCCTTGTCCGACTATCAATCCATGTACCCTGACGTCAAGCTGTCCCTGTTGACTGGCAGCTCTTCGGAGCTGATTACTCAAGTTCTGAACTATCAGCTGGACGGGGCATTTGTGACAGGAACCATTCCGCCGAAGCTGGTAGCCGATTATATAGATGAGGATGAAGTCATGCTTCTGAGCAAATCCAAAGAGCAGCCCTTTCCCGATCTTGCGGTGACCAAATGGGCTGTAGCCCCCGCGGGATGCCCGTTTCGAAATGCCCTTGAAGCATGGCTGCTGAGCGAAGGCATTCCGCTAACCAATATGATCGAGGTCTCCTCATTGGAAACCCAGCTCAGCATCGTGCGGTCAGGACTTGCGGCTGCGCTGCTCCCCAGCTCCGTCTTAAGCGGAGAATATGCCAATATGGGCAGCTACTCGATCCCGGAAGCCTTCCGGCACACCACGACAAGCCTGGTCCGGCGCAACGACCGGTTCAGGAACAAGGCGTTTTCCGCTTTTGCCGAGCTGGTTAAGGTCAATTTTGAGATGAAGGGAAGATCATGAGTTATAAATAACGACGGAGGTCTGAACATCACGCTGACATTTAACCAGCCGTGAGATGCAGGCGATATTTCCTCTTGAACAAATCGTCTGGCCGTTGAAATGTTTCGTTATGTTCATCTCAAGCCTAATCAATATTCCCTGCAGCTAAAAGCTCCTCCATTTTGAACAGGGAATGCAAAGCAAGACCGGCTTCCTCCAGTCTCTGTCTTCCTGCCGGATTACGTTCAATGACGCAGATGACATGCTCGACGACCGCTCCAGCTTCTCTCAAATCGTGAACGCTTAACAAGATTTGTCCTCCTGTCGTCACCACGTCCTCGATAACACATACGCATTTACCCTTAATGTCCGCACCTTCCGCCAATTTGCAGGTGCCGTATTCCTTTGCTTTTTTTCTTACAAATGCGGACGGAGTGCCTGACTTCAAGGATAACGCAGTTGCAATCGGAATTCCGCCCATTTCAAGTCCTGCTAACACTTCCGTATCTTCAGGGATAAGCCCGACCAGCTCCTCAGCTACTTGGGCCAGAATAGCGGGATCTGACTCCAACAAGTATTTATCAAAATACTCATGAGACGTTTGACCCGAGCGTAAAGTAAAGGTTCCTGTTAAATGGGTTACATCATAGATTTCCTTTGCCAAATTCAACGTCATCATGGTCCTCCCAGTGTGGATATGATCGTATGCTCTCCCGCCAGTTCCATCTGCTGCTCGATATAATGCGCCACGCCGTCCAGCTCATTCGAGTCGATAATATGATCAGCCAGCTGCCGTATCCTTTCATGCGCGTTCCGGACTGCGATCCGCGTGCCTCCGGCCTCGAACAAACCGACATCATTGATGTGGTCGCCGAACACCACCGTGTTCTCCAGATCAATCCCCATGTGGGCGGACCATAATTGGAGACCGTCTCTTTTGTTTGCTTGGGCATGGCTGAATTCGAGGAAATAATGGTTGCGAATGTAATAATCCGGCATCATATGCGCATGAATCACGTCGCCGTATAATGCCGTGACCTCTTGCCGAATCGGCTCCAATTCTTCATATAATCCGATGTAGGTAAGAGCCAACGTCCGGTAATCCGGCGGACAGTTCAAGTTCTTCACTTCCAGAAACCGCGGATCATGGGGGCGGCCGGCATAGAAGATCATCTCTCCCTCTCTGCGCAGCGTCTCATGCAGTACACGCTCCCGCTGGTCCTTATCGAGCGAGAAATAAAAGGGCGTAATGCCGTGCTTTCTCCCGACGTCGATAATCTCATTCGAAATGTCGCGCTCCAGCCAGGATCCATCCACGACGGTTTGACTCAACCCGTCATATATCAAAGCCCCGTTATATAGAATCACGGGGTATTTCCACGGGATATCCGAAACGACGCTCTGAGCGCTAATATATCCGCGGGCAGTCGCATACGTGACGATCAAGTCCCGCTCCAATGCATCCGTGACAACGTTCATCGTATAGGGTGATAAGGTTTGATCCGATCGCAAAAGCGTCCCGTCGAGATCCGTAATATAGGCTCTCTTTTTCATAGTGAAGCAGTCCTCCTTCGCCGCCCGGTATGTGACAAAACCCAGCCTTAGAACAGCTCACGCCAAGACTGGGCCATACGTGTGAGTTAGACGTCTTCCATGATTATACAACTTACGAGATGAAGATGGTAAAGCTTAATTGCTTATTTCGCTTCAATGTGCGTTTATTTCTGAGCCAGGGCTGTTAGCGCAGCATCGGGAAGGCTTCACCGCTCGGAATGAAGGCCCCGCCGGGCAAATGAAGCCGTTGAATCCTAGTACATCGGGTGTTGGATACATTGTTTGCAGGCATTGGGAACGAATGAACGGAGAACAGGCATGACTTTCCCTTTCTTTGGTAACCTTACACACCGAGAATCAGGTATCCCAGTGTCATGTATAAAAAAAGAAATAATATCAGCACGGAGTGGCCTGCAATGGCTGTGATGCCGATTCGCGAAAGTTTACCCCGAGTTCTGCTTAGGAGTGCCAACAGCATCCCCACGGGCGACAACAGAAGAATCGACGCATAGGCCAGTCCCTGTAAGGGACTGCCTGCCTCCGGCGGAAACATGAAGCTGTACAGCGTGAACAGGGTGATGCAGATAAATAAAGTCAGAGACACATGGGACAAATACCATCTCATCACGTAACCTCGGCCAGCGTGCCCGACAGAATACCGGCTCTGCGAACGACCTCAATCTTTTGAGGAATTTCTTCCCTCATAAAACTCTGCACAGCGAATGTCCCCTCCAAAATTTATTTGGTGATACGCGGCTGAAGATACCCCAAGACTTCTTGTATGTCCTGAATCTCGGCAAACGGAAAAACTCCCATGCGGTTCATGCTCGCGATGTCCCCACGATATGCGATAAATGGAATTCCGGCGCTCTCGGAGGCCTTGCCGTCCACCCAGGCATCTCCGACAGACAGCCATTCCATCGGCGATGTATGGTGAAAATGCCTCAGCACCGCCATATATCCATCCGGTGCAGGCTTTAATAAGCCCATGTCTTCCCTGCCGATAATAAGATCGAAGTAATGAGCAATCCGGTTCTCTTCGAGTGCAGTCATCGCTGCTTCTACCGCGTTATTCGTCACGATAGCAAGATGCAGCTGTCCATGTAATTGCTGGACGAGCTCCATAGCTCCATCTTCAAGTTTTGCTCCCATCATCCCTTGGATCTCATGTTCCTTGGCGATATCCCACATCATGCAGCTCAGCTCTTCCGACAGCCGTCCCGTATTCATGGCCTCAGCGATGACGGTTGAGGTGGTGTGGGTATCCATGGAGAGGCCGGGAGACAGAATGCTGTGACTGCACAAAAAGGCATAGATGTCTCTTATCATAGCTCCAAAATCAATGCTGGAATGCAGCAGCGTATTATCCATATCAAAGACAATCCCTTTTATCTTAAACTCAATATCTAATCAACTCCCGTCATGGTAACGCCATGAATGGCTGCCCCGCTAGGTAATCCTGATTTGGGTATGGCGACCAAGGATGTGACGCTTACCTGGCTTGGATAACCCTCTGTCCCATCATCCTCATATGAAGTTAAAGTGATGTATAAATGATTCTTTTGATCCCCTATCTTTTGGTCGGTCATCTTCAAGGATGCAATCCGAAAACCTTTTGCCGAAGGAAGCTGCCCACCGCTGACCAACAGGTAAATTTCCTGATCCGTCTCCTTAAGCACCCATCCGCCGGGAGCCCGATTTATGCCGTCATCATAAAGCTGTTGAATATCCGGATCAAGGTGCTCGACCGAACGGTGCTCCCAGGTGAATTCCGGACTCGTTTTGGTATATAAGAGCTGCGTGTACGGAACTTGCATGTATTTGATCTCAGCGGCTTTGCGCGCTTCCTCCGTCACAGTTTGTGCTTCTTTGGAATCATTACTTCTCTGCCCGTGGCACCCAGCCATCAATAACATGGTAGCCATCATGGTGAGCATTAGCCTTCTGCTGATATTAACTCGCATATCCTTGTTGACCCCTTCATTCCCTAGTCATATACAACTTCCGTACCGGCGATAAAATCGTGCAGGGAACGCTTATCCTCGCGCAGCGCAACCATAAAGATGCTCACAATAAGCCCGATTCCTAACGTTAACGCGTATACGATACCCGCCACGAGATTGCGAAGCAGCATCGTCCCCAGGCCCGGCGGCTCAAGAAAATCGAATTTGCGGATACGAATGCCGCACATGCGCTTGCCAATCGTATACCCATTCCAATACACCGGAACCAGGATACCGTATAAACCGAAAATCAAGTTACTGATCGGCTCATTCTCATAATTTCCCGTGATTAATCCAGCTATGATCGTTAGCGGAAGCGACACAATAAGTCCATCCAGAATGTTGGCTCCTAGCCTGATCCAAAAGCCTGCCACTTGGTTATCGGTCATCTCGATTCCCCCTTAGATTCGCTCCCTACCCCAAAAAAAGACTACCTGCCTCACATTTCATTTGTTATTAGGCGGATCGAATTCCTTCCAGTTCTTCTTGATCTTGTTCAAATCTTCCGAATTCCATTTGCCGGTACTCGGACCTAAGAAACACAAGATGCCGACAATCAGGCTGATCCAGCTTAATACCAGCGGGCCTTTGCCTACATAGGTCAACATCGAATCAAACATCTCTTTGCTCCACGACGTGAGATTGGAGCCGAAAATAGCAGCTGCCAAATACCGCACAGCATACAAGAACACCGAAATGCAGATAAATATCATACCCATCGTTTTATGGTTCATAGAACGCCTCTTTCCACACAACATTTTCCAAATCCCTGATATCATTGTAAGCTTCGGCTCCTGATCGAACAATAGTTTTTCCGCTTTTCCCTATTCCGTTGTCATCATACGAAGGAGTAAATAACCTTTACGCAACGACATTCGCTATATAAAAGAAAGGAATGACCTCCTACGTTGTAGTGAAGCCATTCCATTCTGTTTGTTATACACTATTGTGCCGTTGACCGGATTATGCAGCTATCCGCTCCTCCATTTCCTGACGACTCCCGGCAATTCACGAATATTTGTCCAAGACAAAATCCTCGATTATTTCAATATTTCTGCGATCCCTAGCGTACTGTCTGATGTGTTTCTTAATATTCGGATACAAAATAATGTCGTCCAGCTGCTCGAGCGGTATCCATTTCACATCGGTTTGATTCGGATCTGGCACCGCCGGAAGCTTTGGAAAGGACCCTTCAAGCGGATAACATTCGAACACGATGTATAACGTATGGATGCCCGATATGTTATCTCTGGACTGTTTATGCGGAGCATACTCGTACACGAATGCGACAGGCCCAACCTGCGCCTCCAGCGTGGTTTCCTCATGCAATTCCCTCAAGGCTCCCTCCACGATCGACTCCCCCGGCTCCGCCCCTCCCCCTGGCAAATTATAATGCAATCCGTTCTCATCTACATACTCGACTAATAACACAGACTCATCCCTCAGAACCAAGGCTGTCGGTCTCACTCGAATGTGATACGTCATCATAACCACCTCTCCCGGCTTACATAAAACGGCCGAACCTACTTGATCTGTCTATCATACAATCAACGCGGCCGATATGGAAATATGATGTATCCTTTCCTCAGTATATCGCTAGTCAGTATGTCCCGTGTTTGTTCTGCTATCATTCACGTTTGATCGCTATCATCCAGTCTCACGTTTTCTCCCGTTTCGCGGGAAACATTCGCCGCCTCCAGAAAACGAACGATCTCCAGCGTTTCGGATAAGGGAACATCGGAAACGCCCGTCGTGAACATCTTCATGATTTGATCCAGCAGACTGGCATAATAGGGCTTGGGGTGCTCCATGATGTCCACGAAGCTGCTGGCCTCCGCGCGATGAACGGTCAACCCGAAGCGATCGTTGCCTGCCCGATTGCCCCGTATCGTTCCGATCCTCCCGTCATTCCAAACCGCCGTTAACACCTCGTGCAGCTCCGTTGCGGCTACATGGACGCTTACGCATCCGGGTCCCAGAACACGGTACAGCATTTCAGCCGCATGAATGCCGTACCAGAAAAATCCCGGCTGCGTAGGTTGAAGGGGAAGCGGTCCTGCGCAATCCACGCCAATGATATTATCCGCTCCGCCCCGAGCCAATTCATCCTGTAATCCTTGCGCATACCGGAGAGACGAGCAACTCATAACGGTCACCTGATACTGCTCCGCCAATTCGGCAATTCCCCTCGCATCCTTACTGCTCACCGCAATCGGCTTATCAATAAATACCTGTTTGCAATAAGGCGCAATCGCGCGAAACAAAGACAAATGAGACCTTCCATCCACCGCTTCCAGCATGACGGCATCGACCTGTTTGGCCACGTCTTCCGGACTCTCCAATATCTCCGTTCCCCAAGCCGCGATTTCCTTTGTATATCCCTCCACCCGGTTGATGCTCAGCTCAAAGTCCGGCGACCCTCCGGGAAAAGCCGCCGTCACCCGTGCACCCGGAACGTGATATGGATGCTCCTTGTCATGGAGCATCTTCGCGAAAATGGAAACATGGGATGTATCCAAACCAATCATACCGATTTTCATAGTCATAAGTTCATTCTCCTTTACCTTCACATTTTAGAGGATCACGCTGGCTTCTCCATTCTTTGCCTTACTGAGGATATCCAGCAGCCGGACGTAGGCTTTTCTTTCAACCATCATATCATCGTAAACGACTAAAGGACGTGACTTTAATTCGTCTTTTAACCTGCACCTGGATCCAATACAAAAAGACCGCCTCCATCTGTCAACCAGATGAGGGGCAGTCTTTCGCATGAGCTTATAAATGTGTTATGCAGTTGCATAATGCGCACTTCAATATTCTATGGCTGCATCCTCCACTTGATCACGAAGAAGCGGTTTACCATAGCCAGGATAGCGAACACGATGGCAAAGGTTATTAAACCTGAGTCGATCAGGCAAGCAACCGCGGTCGCAAAAATGAGGAATTCAATAAGCAGCACGACGGCAAGCGGCAGCTTGACTCTTGCCTTCGGCGATATGATCATGCCCCAGATGACGGCTGCCAGCAGCGGCAGTCCAATACCGAGAGCTGCCTGTGCCACGAGCCCGGAACCATAATGGAAGCCCCAATAACCTATCGAAAATAACAGAATCAATTCCAATATAAATCGGACGGCGAGATTCAGTACTTTGAACATGGAGGAACACCTTCCGTTTCATGTCATGAACCTATTTATTGTGCAGGCATTAAAGCTCGATTTGCTCCAAATGGTGGATCAGGTGATCAACATAATCGTTAAACAACCACTCCAGCGTGACCTCCGTTTTATCGGGCAGCACGCATTTCTTCTGGAAGTCGGATGAATCGGCTCTTTGCATGACCCGCAGAATCATCCGGTTAACCTGCTGCCACAGTGCCAGAACATCCGATTGATCATATCGATTCTGGTAATCGTTCACCCGGACCCAATCGTTCTGCGCGTAACCTTGAATCGCGATAGGGTAATCCGACACCAATATTTTTACAAACCGGATATGGTTATTGACCGCCGAATCGCATAGATGGCCCAGGATCTCCTTCTTGGACCATTTATCAGGCGTAAGCTTCAGATTGAATTCCACCTCGTCAATTGCCGTTACAATCTCCGTTACTTCAGAGATCAAAGATTCCAGCTTCATAATGGATTCCACTCGTTATCCCTCCTTCTCGTTCATGATTCTATTCGTGTAATCGGCAGGCCCATGAAATCACTGTAATGTTTAGCCGCTTCCCGAAACTTCTCATCTCGATCGCCAAGCGGCGAGAACGGGCTTAACGTGATTTCGATGCCGCTGCGCTTGATCTCCCGCTTCCAGATACCGACCACTTCTCCTCCTGCAGCCATGATGGGTTGGAAAACCCCGTTGCGAAAGGGAGCGATTTTGGCATCATGCTCTGACTCCATAATTGCGCTGCGATCCTTGTACCCCAAGTAATATTCATCAAAACCCGGAAGCAGAAACGCCGAATCCGCATCAGCGGACGCGGATGGCCCAGTAACAGGGCTCCAGTATTCCGTGCCGTTGACAAAATCTAAACGAAAATTGGATTGGACGGCCTCAAAGCCTCGTTTAGCTTCTGTCAGCGTTAGTCCGACCCACCATGCAAAATCCTGGATCGTTGCAGGCCCGTGACCTGTAAAATAGCGGAGCGCAAGCTCCGCCAGCGATTCTTCTAGCGATAGCTCCCTTGAATTCGGGACCCACTCGTCGAGCAGCACGAAGCTTTGCTGTTTGCCTTCATGCGGGCCGAAACAGATCATGCCGGTCCGCCCCAAATATCCGAGAATGTAATAGCCGCGGCCATTCTTGGTGCTGATCCCCGCTTCCTCCAGCAGCTCTATCAGTCTGGGACGGGATACGGGTGAACAGCCTCTCAGCGCGTTGCCTATGATCGCACGGCATTGATGGAGCGTACCTTCGTCAAGCTCAAGTTCAGCCTGCTTCTTCTTATCATTCGTGTGCAACCGCGATGCCGTCAGCTTCAGCATCCACTTGGCATCCTCCGCAGGCACGAAGAAAATCGTTCCACGCATCGGCCAAGTCAGCACGATTTTGCGATCGATCACGGCCTGCTCCACATCGGATATCTTGGCGGACTGCGTACGGAGACCGATTCCCCATACCGCTTGGTGGAAATCTTGTGCCTGCACAGCGCCGAGATTTCTGACGACTTCCTCGGGAGTCTCATGCTTCATGCCTGTTATCCCCTGATTGAACAGCCTTCGATTCGCTATGATTCGACTTGGCACAATGGTCACTCTCCTAGGTCATGAATATCTCGCGAGCTTCGAGCCTTCATTATAAATCCGGAATGGACATCCAAGCCCGATCATTCTGCCAGCTCACCTCGACCGGCGTCTCAAAGAACGAGGTCAAATTGTTGCTGGTCAGCATGTCCCGGGAACGCCCCTGTCCGAATACTGTACCCCGGCGGATGAGCAAGGAGTGCGAGAAGATCGGCAGGATTTCTTCGATATGGTGCGTAACGAACAGCAGGGTCGGCGCATCGGGCTTTGAAGCCAGTGCCGTAATGCTGGACAGCAGCGCTTCCCTCGACAGAAAATCCAGTCCGTTACAGGCCTCATCCAGTATCAACAGCCTTGGCGAAGCCATAAGCGCCCTAGCGATCAGCAGCTTCTGCTTCTCCCCTTGCGAACAGGTTTCATATGTACGCCCCAGCAGATGAATGCAATTAAAATCCTTCATCAGCTGCTCGGCCTGTTCCCGGTCTGCTTCATCCACCTTCTGATACAGCCCGATCGAGGCGTGTTTGCCGCTAATCACGACGTCCAGCGTGGATTCGCTCGGCCGGATTCTTTCCTGCAGCGAGGAGCTGACCCAGCCTATCGATTTACGCAATTCTCTTAAATCCACCCTGCCAAAACGATGCCCGAGGACCGAAACCGTGCCGCTGGTCGGCCAGATGTAACCATTAATCATATTCAAAATGGTTGTCTTCCCGGAGCCGTTCAGTCCGAGCACCGCCCAATGCTCCCCTTGCTGCACGGTCCAATCCACCCCTGTAAGAACGGTTTTTTGCTCCCGTCTCCAGGTTACGTCATTCAGTTCAATCATCGTGCTCATAGCCGTTCCCTCTCCTTCTTCAATCTGCTGCGCCATTTCGTTTCTCTTTTCAAGAGATTATACCAGCAATTACATATTCCTCAATAGAAAGATGAAATCCGCCTTGTGATCAGACTACGACTTGGAATCATGCGAAGTATGTAGGCAGGACATTTCATGCCTAAACGAGGATTCTTGTCAATAAATTATACATTGACAAACAATTATTTTTATGTTATGATTAAATATTTAGCTATTTACATTGATTTGTTGATTTGATAATCTACTTCTGCTCGTTCTTCTCTGGAGATTGAATTTGGGAGAAGACATTCCTATATAGTGGAGGTATGTAAACATGCTACTAATCGATCAAGGCATTGCCATGCTGGAAATTTCCGCAGCCATGATGGGACGCATCGAAACGATCCACCCGACATTCCTCTGGGATCATCAGAATCGGGTGCTTATCGATTCCGGCTATCCCGGCCAGTTCCCGCTGATTCAGGAGCAGATATCGGATTGCGGCTTTTCCGTTCAGGACATAAGCAAAATTATTATAACACACCAGGATTTGGATCATATCGGCAGTTTGCCAGCTATTATCCAGCACGGCAAACAAGCCCCGGAAGTGTTCGCCAGCGAAATCGAAAAGCCTTATATCGAAGGCGATACAAGGCTTGTCAAATTATCGCCCGAGGCTATCGCGCAAGCGCTGGCTTCGCTGCCGGATAACGTGCCGCTGGATTGGAGGAACGCGTTTAAACACACGCTGGAGAACCCGCCCACGGCACCCGTGAACCGCATGTTGCGCGGCGGCGAAGAGCTGCCGTTTGGCGGCGGTATCATCGCGATCCATACGCCGGGCCATACCCCCGGCCACACCAGTTTATATCATATACCAAGCAAAACCCTGATTGCAGCGGATGCGCTGAACGTCAGGGAGGGACAACTGATCGGGCCGGATCCGGCAACCACTTTGGATTTGGCATTAGCCCGGCTCTCCTTGCAGAAGCTCACTCACTATGATATCCGCAACGTGATCTGTTACCACGGCGGATTATTTACGGACAATCCCAACCAGCGCATTCGTGAATTGGCTTATGCTTAAGCGATTGCCGATCCACGGTCGATCAAGAAGACTTCACTTCGTTCTTCTGCCGTTAATCCAGCTAATCTCAAGGTACCACGTATACGTGCCGCCGGCCGGCACTTCGGCCGCGGCCTGACGATGCATGGCATACGAGAGATCATCGAGCAGCCCCGTCGCAGGCTCGATTGCAAGATGGTACTGTCCCTGATAGCCGCCATAGTTGGCCCATATCGCTAGATAAGGCACCTGCTCTTTAGGAAACATCATGCATAGTCCTTCACCTGCAACCGGATCGTAAATGGAGGCTGCCCCCTCCGGCAGCTCACCAGCAAAATAAAACTTCTCCGCCGATGCTTCAAGCCTGCTGGCGGTACGATTCAAGCGGACATGGGGGTGTTCCTCCCATGGCTGCGGCCATTTCCGAATATCGCCGGATTCTCCCAATCGACCGTTCGCCGAGTACGATACGATAATCTCCCTCAGCCCGTGTGGAACGATAATCTCTGCGCCTTCATCGATTTGAAACAACGGATGCGCAGCCCACAGGAAAGAGAATGGGAACGGACTCGAATTATGAACGGCATATTCGACCCGTAAGGTATCTTCACGGGCGAAGGAGTAGGTTTTGCGCAGCCGATAAGGTATTCGGATTCCCTGCACGCTGCAGTGAAGCTGTTCTTCCTCGCTGTGCGCCTTCCATGGAATGGACCACACCTCGCCATGATCCGGAAGCTCCGTTCCTTCCCATGGATACGCGGGATACCGGCAGACATTGATCGTTGGAAACATTTCGTCCCAGCCGCTGCCGTCCCGCTTTCCGAAGGAGCTTGCATACCCGTTCGTTTCCAGAGCTCCAGCAGGCTGCACCAGCCATTCCCGGCCAGTCATTCGATTGCGAAGCGAGATGACCCTGCTTCCGAGTTCAGGCACCACGGCCATCTCCATCACCTCCGTGCGCCCTGTCCAAACCTCATATCCATCCAGCATCCTTTTGCTCCAGATCATCATCGTCATCCTCCTCCGTTATAGTCAACGCATCACCAGGAAGCACAAATGCTCAAGGACCGTCCATAACGGCCCTTGAGAATGAAGTGTCAATCTCTTACACCAACGTCTTGCAAAGCGCCAAATGCAGCGCAGCTCCTTGATGGTGAGACTCCAGCTGCAGCACCTCGCGGAACAGGGATTCCGCGGACTGCCAGTCACCAAGTCCAAGATGCCCGAGCCCCATCATATAGCGGCAATGAATTTCGTTCCTTCGGTCCAGATCTTCATCAAACACCAGGAAGTCCGGCAGCGATACGGCAAAGTAATCAATGCTCTGAGGCCCGAATATATGCTTCTCCCCGTAATCGATCAGCTTGTTAAACCGGCTGCGGGCTTCATTCTCCCGGCCCAGCCTATACAGCGCGGCCCCTTGATAATAAATCATGTGCGGCGGCTGATCATTGTAATACATCGCGCTGGTCGGCTCATCCAGCCCCTCCGAAGCTTTCAGGAAGCACGCCTCCGCCTCTTCGGACAAGCTCAGTCCCTCGTATGCGCAGCCCAAGTAATAATCGATGTTGTTCTCCTGCGCTCCCGTGAGCTTCCCTTCATTGATGTTGAGCGGATATTGCTTGGCAGCAAGCAGCTGCTCTATAGCATCCTCGTAACGACGATCCTGAAGCAGCTGCTTCGCCAGCTCCACGCGGGCCAATACGTACTGGGCCGGCACCTTGCCCTCGCCGCCTTCCCAAGGGTGAAAGTTGCGTTTCAGAATCAATGCCAACGCCTCATCATAACGATTCAGCGTATTGTGCAGCGTCAAATATTCCAGATATACATCGTCGCGCTGCTCGACCAGCTCCAAGTGCTCCTCCATCGCTTTCAAGCGATCAGCCGGAGCATGACCGAGCTTTTTATACAATTGGTCCAGCTCGTAGAAGACCCTGGCGTCCGCCGGATTCAGCGAGAAGGCGGTTTGCAGGGATGCCAATGCTTGGTCGTGGTCCTGCCTCTTGTTATAGTAAGCGAGCGCCAGATTCCGATGCGGCGTAGCGAAGCTGCCATCCAAAGCAACCGAAGCTTCCCAGCTGCTTATGGCTTCCTCGTAGCGCTTCTTGTCGTACAGCAGATTCCCTAAGTAGTACAACGCCTTCGCATCCTGCGGCTGAACGCCGAGCGCCTGCTTTAGCGTCACGTAGTCATGCAGGGAGTTCGGGAAACAGTACGAGGGATCGGCCTCCGAAGCCAATCGGTAGCAAGCGGAGGCCTCTTCCGCCCGGTCCAGCTTCATCAGACAGCTGCCCTGGTAGTAATAAACCATCGGATAGACGGCAGATGCCGTAAGGCGTTCGATGCGCTGCAGCACATCCAAAGCGTCGCCATATTGGCCTGCATCCGCATAGTCCTGCGCAACGGCGATATAGTTGTGCGGATTATCGCGCAGGAGCTGGGCTAGCGATTCGTAAGCATGCCGGCTCTTGTCCTCTTGCTTCAGTTCTTGATATACGGCTGCCTGCTCGTTCATCGCGCCCGCATCCATGGGATCCAGCTTGAGCGTTTCCTCAAGCCATGATGCCGCATCCGCCAAGCGTCCCAGCTTTCTTAAGACGAAACCCTTGAGATGCCGCGCCTTATAATTACGGTACTGGGCAGCCAGGGATCGTTCGATCAGCTCGAACGCTTCCTCATATTCCTGCTTCTCGCAGGCAATCTGGGCCAAAGCCAGATACCCTGCACCTTGCCAAGCCCCCGACCAGACCGATTTGTAAAGATAAGCGTACGCTTCATCCAAACGGCCCTGCCACTTCAAGACTTTGCCCAAATGATAGAACGGTTCGCTGTCATAGGGCCGGGCGTTGTGGCGGGTCAAGGTTACAATGGCTTTTCTAAAATAAACCTCACTCTGCGTAAAGCACCCTCTGCGCAGCAGGAGCAAACCATAGGCATTGTTCAGCCTGACGTCTCCCGCATCGCGCCGAAGACCTTCGATATAATAGGCTTCCGGTTCATAGGTTGCGTGCCTGTACTGTTCCAAATGCTGCCCTGCCAAGAACAGCGCTTCGGTATTCTTAAGGTTCTCCGGCTTGCCAATTGCCGTGGCCGGGTCTGGCGTCCGCTCCAAGGTACGCGGCTTGGGCTGGTAAGCGACCAGCTCTCTGCCGTCCTCAGCGAATACCGCGATTCTCATATCTTCTTCTCTGACACCAGAGTCCAGTTCGATCACGGACTGGAAGGTATCGGCCGGGGACAGCTTGACCTTCCGTTCCAAAAAGGTACGTCCCGCTCCCGTCACCAGGATTCGAGCCCCTTCCCTAACTGAGGTTGCATAGGCATGGACAACGACCTTATGGTTGTGAACTTCGAGATTTACGGCGGCGTCAATGGACGCGTTCTTCACCAGCCCGATGTCTTTATAGGGCATGAAGTACTGCTTGAAGCTTTTCTCCTCATATGGCGCCAGCCAGGTGAAGTCAGGCTGGTTATCGGTATACACGCCGGTCATGAGCTCGATGTACGGGCCGTCTTCGTCGGTCAGGTTGCGATCCCAGGCTTGGCCGAATTCGCCGTGCCCCCATGTCCACTGTTTTTTGCCGGGAGATATATGTTTATTGGCGACATGCAGAATCCCCGCTTTCAAGCCATGGTCATATCCGCCGACGAAATCATAATCCGAATGATAAGCCATATAGGAAGTCGGAACGGGAATATTGCGGTACATGGAAATATCGACGCCCGCCGAATAGTCCTGTTTATAATACGTGCCGGTTGCGATCGGGAATTTGGACACATCCCGCTTCCCATGGTCGAACACCGCATGAACGTCCGGCGGAAATACGGATTGGGTATGATCATTGACCGCTACGGCCGGATTCGCCCACCACAGAAAAGTCTGCGGCTCCGAGGTCCGATTGTACATTTGTGCGTGAATTTCAAGATACGCCTTGCCCGGATACAGCGTGAAGCCGGTAGTCACCTTCGTGCCGTACATCCGGTCGATCTCACCGACCCATACCGTCTTGCTGCCATTCGGATGATCCTCAAGTCTCCACTCTACTTCGCCAAAGGTGTTCGGACGGTGATGCTGCGGCCAGTTAAACTCGATTCCCCCGGATATCCAAGGTCCTGCGAGGCCAACCAAAGCCGGCTTGATCACTTGATTGTGGTATACAAAATCATAGTTGTTGGTTTTATCGATGGCCCGGTAGATGCGGCCACCTATCTGCGGCATGATCTGAATCTGCACGTAATCATTTTCAAGGAAAATGATCCGGTAGGGTTTTACTACTTTCTCATCATAAATTTTATCGATGACCGGCAGCGGATAGACACGCCCCGAGCTCCCCTGATACACCCGTTTCTCCAAAAACATCGGGTTAAGATCCGGCTTCCCCACTTCATACGTGGGAATCTCCACGCTCTCTTCCCGTACGCTCACATGCAGCTGTTTTGTCATGATTCGTCATCCCTCCATTAATATCAGCGTTGGCTGCTTCATGTCTCTATTTTATAAGCCCGCCTGCCCGCAGAGCCATTGACGATATCATGTTCATGATGGATTATATTCTGATTATTTCGTTTTCCATCAGGTTGACAACACTGCCGCCCCAATACATAGTAAAGCTATGGATACCATACGAAAATCAGACGGATTCGAGTCTCAAAAAATCATTGTCCTACCGGATCATATTATGAAAGAGGCGGCCCGCCATCCGCTTGTGGAACCGCTGCACGTAACCGACATCGGATACTTTCCGCGTGCGCTTCATCACTACCGGGAACGCCCGGAGGGCAGCGGCGCGTACATCTTAATCTACTGCGTAGAAGGTGAAGGCTGGTACCGGGTCAACGGCGGCAAAACCTATTCTCTGCTCAAGGGGCAGGCGGTTGTCATCCCGCCGGATACGCCGCATGAATATGCATCCTCGGAGCTTCATCCCTGGAGCATTTACTGGTGGCATATGAAGGGGACGAATGCGGGCCTATTATTTGAGGGCTTTAGCCATTCGGCGGAACCCGCCGTCCTTCCGGTCGATCAGTCAAGGAGCATCGTGGAGCTGTTTCATGAAAGTTACGATCTGCTGCAAAAAGGGTATACGCTGAACCATATCATCCATGTCTCGCAGCTCGCCGGCCACTTGGCGGCTCTGATCCGCCTCGCCCGGCTCCAACCGCAGCGGGGGCTGGATCAGCAAAATAAGCATTACATGGAGCAGACGCTTCGGTTTATGACGGAGCACCTGGAGGGACATGTGAGCCTGAAGGAGCTGGCGGTTAACGCCAATCTATCCATTCCGCACTTCACTTTCCGGTTCAAGGAAGCAACAGGCTACTCCCCGATCGATTACTATCTGCGGCTCAAAATCCAGCGAGCCTGCCAGCATCTGGACCTGACCGGCGAGAGCGTCAAGGAGATCAGCCTCCGGCTCGGCTTCCAGGATCCCTACTACTTCTCGCGGCTGTTCAAAAAAATCATGGGAAAATCCCCTTCCGAATACCGAGATACCCGGAAGGGGTAGGTTTCTCCTCTTTATGTGTTGCGAGACGCTCCACGTACGAATCGTTCCTACCATCGGTGTTGTCCCCAATTTCTTGAATTGGTTCTCGTCAAGGAAGGAATTCGGGGACAAAGGCGACCGCATTCGCTTCTCGGGAATCGTTTCATCCTTTCCACTGCTTCGTGCTGATGCCATAATTAAAAAAAATGTTGCAGAAAAAGAAATCATCGTTTGGAATTATGGCCTGCGACCTTTGTGGTTACAGTTAAACATAAATCGAGCTATCCCCAGTATATAAACTATCTTCTTTCCAAACAAAAAAACTACCCTGACGGTAAAAGTTCCTAGAACAATTGATTCACATGAAGTTTTCAAGTACCGTAAATCGTCCGGTAAGGATGGGGTGATAATGCAGGTAGTGTGGAGCAATCAACCTGTTCTTGAGAGTGTGCGTAGGGGCTAGAAAGAACAAGAAGAAGGCGCTCCATCACGCTGTAGTCTCCATGTTTCACTGCACTTTCTAGAGCGGCCTCTACCCGGTAGTTTCGAGAAATTTCGCGCTGTAGGACGGTTTAACTGCCGTCGCCGATGCTTTCAGAGCGCCGCGATCCGCTGCCTGATACGCGGAAATAGTCCAATGGCATTCTGGTAGAATACCTTCTCATGATGCTGCTCAGGCACGAGCCTGCGAACGAATTCCGCATACAGGTCGATCGGTGCGAGCGGCCAGTCGGTTCCGAACAACATTTTCTCGTAATGATCACAGTACACCAGCGCCCGGCGAAAATGGTCCATGAACAGCGGTTCGTTCATGAACCGTTCAAAATGGGGCCGATCTCCGACGACAAGTCCGGACAAATCGGCGTAGACGTTCGGGTTCTTGGCCACCACTTCGGCGGCATCCATCACCCAGGGATCACCCAAATGGCAAATCATGAAGTTCACGCCGCGCTGCTGGTAGGCCAATTCATCTACGGTAAGCGGATGCGAATACTTCAGCAATCCGTTCATCGAGTAAGTATCGCCGGTATGAATCACCACGGGCATGCCGTACTTGGCAGCCAACTCATAAATCGGCGTGTAGATTTTGTCATAGACGTAATGATGGTAGTACCCAGCATATAGCTTAATTCCCGCCACCTCGGGAACTTGCAGACGAGCTTCAATCCTATCGAGCTCCTCTAGGGCGTGCTTGCCGGTGAGCATGTTCGGATTGATGCCGACGCATTCCATTAGGAACGGTGGAACGCTTTCTTGCAGATCAAGACCCATCGGATTAGGTGAATTGGAATCAGGAAAGGCTCCCTTGGTCTGCTCCGTGACGCCCATTCCAATACCGAGAATGACGTCGTTCTTGTCAAACTCCGCCTTAAGTCCGGCAGTGGTGTAATCGACTTTGGACTGATCAATCGCTGTTTGATGAAAGCTGTCGATGTCCGACAGATGAATATGAATGTCAATGATCGGCATGTAAGATCTCCTTTTCGTCGGCAGGATTGGTAAAGGTCAGCTTCTGAAGGTCACGGACATCCTCCGAATTCAGATCGATTCGACCCAAGATCAGAAAAGTCGGCTGTGTCCAGGCGGTTTTCCCATTCAGAAGTGAAAGATGGTGATTCACATCGTGACTAAACACCTTGTTGTTCACATACGCTGATGAACTCTGATTGTGATAACTATTCACTATATGCAGCATGTTCTGACGAGAAACAGCGCCTATTCGCAAGAGTCCCTTGAAATGAAGCTCGGCTTCCAGCTTCCCGAGAAGGAACTTTCCTTCCCCGGGGATTTCCATCCATCCTTCGGAGAAGACTGGTGAAGGCTTGAAGAAATTATCATCCCTGAGCGAATAATGCGGCAGAACCAGGCCACTTTCGTTGGTCACCGAATGCAGCACGCAGAGAACAGGGACACCAGGCAGCATAAGGTAATGCTGGTCGATCGTGATCCCCCGATTCGCTTCCTGCTTCTCGATGACAGTGGTCATTCGGAGTCCCTTCCAGACGTTGCCGTGCACATCCATCCGCTCCGCCCATGTCGCACTTCTCGGCTCCTGCTGTCGACTGAAGCCACTCATGCCGGGAATGTCCACGCCGAGTCCGCCGTACCAGGGATTCCACCAGGAACGCGGGGCAGCTTCCGGATACGAACTGTCCAACCATTCTTCGCCTTGGTGCTTCAGGGAATGCACGACGCTGCCGAAGCCAGGGGAAGCCGCTATGGAGAGAATCCCGTTGCTCACTGTGTACACGGGACCTGCCGCTCCTTCCTCCAGCCCGCAAACGACGGCTGCTTCCGTTTGGGGAAGCCAGAGAGCCGACCGCTCCTGAACCCAATCCTCGCCGCGATAGACGGCACGGGCCTTCCAACCGGATTCGCCATTTTCCGGGTCTTGCTTTTCCCCAGGGGAGAACTCAAAGCTCGCAGAACGAAGGTCCTGCTCCCTTTGCAACTTCATGTCAGCAACCTTCCGCTCCGGTTCCCCACCGTTTTGCACATACAGTTCCAAGCAACCGGCGAGCGGAACCAACTTTCTTTCGATAAGTTCTGCATGCAGCGGCCCAGCCAAGAACGGATTTCCGCCGCCAAGCGCCAGTTCTAGATGATCGTCCAGCATCGGTACGACCGGGTTCCGCAGCTTCCGTGCGAAGGAGCGGAAATCCCACCATTTGGCGAAGGTGTTCAGAGCAAACACGGTCTTCTTCGTCCGCACGACGGCTCCGCCAGAAATTCGGCCAAGATCATGCTCCAGCCCAAACGGGTATTCCGGGCGAAGCAGCTTCAGGGAAGGGTCCCAACAGATCCCGCAACCGGCGTTCTCTTCCTTGCTATATAGCCAGTTCTCCGTGATCTGGGCGCTGTCCCAATGACTCGGATCGCTGGAGTAAGCATCGCCCATGTCCACATAATGGCCCTGGTATGGCAGGATGAGCCTGCTGCCGAAGAAACCGAAATTCGTCAGCAGATACATGTTCTCTTCCAGCCCTTTGCTGCTGGTGTTGCAGATTTCGTGATGAAATTCGGCGATGCCGCTTGCGAACAGCTTGGCCACCGACTTTATCTCCAGGCCGGGGAAGTCTTCCGACTCGTAGAGGGCTTCAAGTACCTGACTCTCCCCTTCTGAGAAGATCTTCACTTCTTTGGCCTGCTTCTTGGAGAACTCTTCTGCAAACGGCTTACCCAGCTTCGGATAGTTCCACCAGAAACTGTGGTGGGAGCCAGGATAATCGATCCACATGTTATTATTAAGCTTATCCAGATGGAGGGAGAATGCGCCATTCACGGCGACCCACTGTTCCCCGTCTTCCCCACCGAAGCGGCCGTGCGTTCCCTTCATCAGGACGGACAGCTTGCTTGTGAAGGAAACCGCCTTTTGATCAACCGGAACTGCCGTCACCTGAACCTCTCGCGAGTAGAGTCCGTAGGACCGTAAGGTGAAGGATACCGGGACAGATGCTTTGCCCTTGGCTGGAAGTGTGAAGCGTACCGCACGATCGACCCATTCCACGCTTTCATCCTCTGGCCATTCAAAAGCGAACTCCGCTTCCGAGGCAAAATGGTTCTCCACGTTCAGATACAGCTCGGCCGGAATGCCTGGATAAAGCTCCTTGACTGGCAGCGCCGTCTTCATCTTGACCGGGAATTTCGGAGCGATACCAATGCGGAACTCAGCCCGCTTGCCACCGATAACCCATTGGCTCATGACAACGGGATGGGTCTTCTTGTCATTCAGCTCCTCCTGGACTGGGTCAAGCTCGAATTCCCCCTCCACGATGACTGTCTCTCCCGGAGCGATCGTTTGTGAAGCAGTCAGCGCAAAACGGATATTCTTGTCATCCTGGCCCTTGATCTCAATCGCCAGCTCGGAAGCCGAGCGGTTCTTGATGCGATAGCGAACCTTGTAGGCGGAACCGAACACAAGATCGTGCTCGTCCATTTCGGTGGAGATTGCATAGTCAGGCGTGTCGAGAGCGGTCAGCCCGCGACCGGACTTTTCGAATTCCGCTCGCACGGAGAGATCTCCCTTACCCCAGGTGTATTCAAAGAAATCGAAGCCGCGCTCCCGGCGACCATCCGGCTCGATGACAAGCTCGCGGGTGCTGTCTGCATACCAATCCAGCTCCTTAAAATAAGGAGCGAGCGCTTCGGTTTGCAAGATGGTCGGAATGAAGTTCATCAGGTGGACGTAATCATCATTCTTTTCCCAGAAGAACCCGCATTTCTTGTACATCGGCACGGCTTTGGTGTTGCCTGCCCAAGTAAACAGATCTAGCCGCGGCCAACCCGCTTCAACTGTCATGCGGACGGCATTCAAGATCAGATTGCGGCCTACCTTGTAGCCGTGATAATCGGGCCGAACATTCAACAGCGGCACATACAGGGCCCCTTCGTCATGGCGGTAGTGGGCGAAACTACAGAAGCCGACAACCTCCTTACCATCGACGGCGAGAAACGCATGAAGATTGGACGAAATCTCCATCTCCCGGCGAACAGCGTCCTCCGTTCTCTGCCTGGTGCCGCCTCCCCAACTTTCGTTGCTGCGGTTCCACATATCAGTGAGCGCCCCAGCGTAGGAAGGGTCATATTCGATAATTCGGATTTGTTCCGCGGTGGTGTTTGTTGTCATGCTCTCATCTCCTTATCATCATCTAGAAGTATGTAGTGAATATAGCTGCACCAAATTACTTTATCTGCATTAGCTTCAAAATTTGATATTTCATTAGAATTCATTAACATCTTTATTTTATCGCCACCAATATGATCGTCATTATCAGCATTATAGAATTGCAAATTCCCAATCTTCATCTACAAATGTCTTACATTTATCTGCATTGGCTAGCGCAATAAAATTAGTGTCACCAAGAGGAAGACAAAACTTCATTTTTAACCTCCTCAAAAAATAAAGTGCTATTTCATGCCATAGGTTATATTCTTGAACACACCCTGATAAGCCCTATGAGCTATAACTTATCATACTATAAAATGGAAGTATTTAGGCATACAACTAATCCACTACTTCAAAATAAAAACTCCTACCTAGGGTCGCTTTCGATACTTTCAACATGGTTTAGATTCTCATTTTTAATATTGAAATTACTACTCGTCTATGTTACCTAACACTTTTTCTTTTATGTAAATAGTTGAGTTTAATGCTATATATTTGTTATTTTGGAAATTAGAAACTTCTTAAATTAATTGGTGGTTTTTTCTGTGTATGGTATGTATATATTGTTTATTATCTTAATTATTATTGGAGTTACCCCAACTTTTTATAGATTCAACAAACGAATAAATCTATTAGAAGAGCGCATTAGCAAACTTGAAAACAAAGATTGAATATCAGAGCGTAAAAAAACGGCCTAACCCACAAGGAAAAGGCTGTTTGCTTTATTTTGAACGTTCCAGCATCGTCTGTACCACACTTTTTGTAATCCCCATCTCTAGGGCCACCACAGACAGCTGGCTGCGAGTACGACTGGATATGTAGTGGATCTACTGTAACGGTGCGCTGTAGTCCTAATATATGGTGTATGCCCCTCCTCGCTCCTCCATAGGGCGAATATGGAGCCATTCGATACTGTACATTGGTTAGCATACTCAAGGCTAAACCCATAGGTGATCCACATTTCGTTCCTCCCTTAAGTCCATGATGTAATCTAATATCAGTCATAACATGGACGTTAACAAGGGCAACGGCAATAAAAACGCCGCATTGTCTATCAGACAACACGGCGCTTTCTATTTAGGCAGTATCTTATCCCAGTTTCTGAATCCGATACACCAAGCTGTCAAAATCCCCGCGCAGCGGCAGCTCGATCCCGATGTTCATGAGTGCCCTGCCGCTCCATGTACCTTCAAACCCCTCGATGCCATACGACTGATCGGCTTGCAGTCCGGTCAGCCGCAGTCTCGGCAGCGGTTCGCCCAGCTTCTGGCTGTGCAGGAACGCAAACAGCACGTTGTCGCTGCCGTCTTCGCTGCCGTACTGCACGGCCGTTACGCCTTTATGCCGAAGCGTGTCTAGGCGATACTGGCTGCCGAACTGAACCAGATGACGTATGGATTTATACTGCGCGACAAATTCGGCCGATTCCGCAATCAGCTCGTCGCTCCACTCATTCAGGTTGGAGCCGATGCCGAGCGTTCCCATCATGGCGCTGTGGAAGCGGTATCTCAGGGATACCTGCCTGCGGTTCATCCCTGTCGGCGATTCCGTTACCCAGCAGGTCATCATCCGCGGAGCATACGTGTACGAGAAGCCCTCCTGAATGCTGAGGCGGTCAAAGGCATCGGTGTTATCGCTCGGCCAGGATTGGTCGGCATACCGGAAGATACCAAGGTCGATGCGCGCTCCGCCGCCGGCGCAGGTCTCAAACGCCACATGCGGGAATTTCCGCCGGAGCTCCGCCCAAATCTCGTATAGGCTCTGAACATGGCGAATCCAGATCTCCTTCTGGCGGTGAAGCGGATGATCCTTCATGCCGGGTTCGGTTACGGTCCGGTTCATGTCCCATTTAATGAACTTGATGTCATGATTCTCCAGCAGGTCCGTCATAAACTGCACAATGTAAGCCTTAACCTCCGGCTTCGAAATGTTCAGCAGCAGCTGATTGCGAAGCTCCGAGCGCTCCCGCGTCTCGAAATGGTACACCCAATCCGGGTGCTCCCGGTACAGGTCGCTGTCCGGATTGACGGCCTCCGGCTCCACCCAGATGCCGAAATCCATGCCGAGCTCATACACCTTGTCAATTAGCTCGCCGAGGCCGTTCGGGAACTTCTCCCGGTTCACGAACCAATCGCCAAGACCGGCGCGATCATGATTGCGACCGCCGAACCACCCGTCGTCCACGACGAACAATTCCACGCCCAAACGCGCGGCTCTTTCGGCCAAAGCCATTTGATCCTTGGCATTGACATCGAAGTACGTCGCTTCCCACGAGTTATACAGGACCGGTCTCGTTTCGCGGCCCGGCAGGACATCCGAATATTGATAGCGATGCAACTGCCGGCTCATCCCGCCAAAGCCGCCGCCGCTGTATCCCCCGACGAAGCTTGGCGTATCGAAGCCTTCCCCCGCTCCCAGCACCCACTCGCTGTCGAAATCGTTGATGCCCCCGGTCACCCGGACATGCTCGAACACCGTACGCTCGGCCGTGATCTTCCAGTTTCCGCTCCAGGCCAGCGCGCCGAACCATACCTGCCCCGCCGACTCCGTGGCATGTCCGTCATCCATCGCAAACCAAGGGTTGGCGTGGCTGTCCGTAAAGCCCCTGCGGGATTCCAGCACCTTCTTTCCTTCGGTGAGGAAGGTGCTGCGCAGCTGAAATTCGCCGGACCATTTCCCCGTCACGTGCGTAAGCCGGTAATCCGCCAGATAGGGGATGACCCATGCCGCGGATTGCGCATTTTCCAGCACGATATCCGCCTCGCCGCGGTTTACGATCCGGGCTGAACGTTCAATTAAGTCGCACTCTGGAATCGCCCGATAAGACAGCTCCACTTCGAGCGGATACGCTTCGTCCTTCATGACGATGATCAGCGTCTCCCTGCCTTCCGTCTTGAGCGTGCGGTGCCCGGCATAACGAACCGCCAAGTCGCGCACGCCATCCGGCATGCGGACCTTCAGGCTGGGCTCACTGTATTTGACGCCGCCCCAGAAGCTGTATTCCTCCACCTCCGAATGGACTTCCGCGTCAAACGAGCTGTGCGATCTCGGCCGGAGCAGCGGCGCCGCGTCTTCGATTCCGACCGGCTCCCCCCAGTAGAGATGTTGCAGATTGCCGCTGTCGTTGATGCCGAACAGATAGGAGCTGTTATCAGTTTGTATCGCAAACACGCGAGACTGTTCTTGGTATTGAATGGTCACAGAATATCATCCTTCCGATTCGTGTTGATATGGTTTTTGCCTGAGCAAGAAAAGACGGAGAGCCAAAAGACGAAGCATCTTTTTGACTCTCCCTGGCCAGATTATTTGCCCCACAACTCTTGACGTTTATTGAAGTTGTCCGTATAAATCTTTTCCAGCTTGGCCAGGCCAGCCGCCTCGATCTCGGCCATCATCTGGTTATAGGATTCCACCACTTGATCCTCGGACGGCGTCAGAGCCATCTTCAGGAAATATTTATTGATGGTGTCGTTCACCTTTGTTTCCATAATGGCTTCCGGCGTCCCGCCAGCCGGGCCCAGGTTGTCATACGGTGCCGTATCAAACGACGTATCGGCCAGGTTCTTGATCGCCAGATCCGTGACCGGATCGGTCTGATAACGGCCCATCAGGTCATACGGGGTTCCGTCCTCGCCCGGACCGTTCTTGATCATCCAGGTCCACTTGCGAATGCCCGTCGTACGGGAGGCTTCGTCCCAATTCTTCTTGAAGTCGTCCAGCACTTCTTGTCTTGGCACATGCTTGCCGTCCTTCATGTCCCAATGTTCGCCCTCAACTCCCCACATCAGCAGATACTGACCTTCCTCGCTGGCCAGGAAATCCAGCAGCTTCATCGTTCGGACCGGATCCTTGTTGGAGCGGCTGATGGCGACGCCGTCCCAGCCCAGGGAGCTCTTCGGTCCATAGGTTGCCTCTTCCGGCTTCACGCCCGGGGCCAGCACTTTATATTGGTAGAATTGACGCTCGTCCTCGGTTGCCTTATCGGCCGCTTCGGTTTTGAGCAGCGCATTCGCGTTTCCCACATTCCAAAGCGCTTCCGCCGTGGCAAACACGTTACCGTTGCCCAGCTTCTGCTCGTACTGCTTGGTCTTCATGGTTGCCCATTCCTTGTCCAGCAACCCTTTACGGTACAGGGAATTCAGGAACTTGACCATTTCGAGATACTGCGGATCGCGGACGTCCTTCTTCAGCTCGCCGTTGGTCTCGTAGTACGGCATCATGCCGTACATTCCTTTAAGGCTGCCGGTCACGCTGCCGATATTCTCGCCGTTAAGTGTCATCGGAATGCTTTCTTTCCCGTCGATCGTTGGATACTTCTCTTTGAACTTGACGAGCAGCTCCTCGAATTCCTCCGCGGTAAACGGCTCGCCGTTATTCACCTTATCCCCGACGCCCAGCTCCTTCATGATGTCCATGCGCATCATGAATCCGAATACCGGGTACTGCTCCAAGCCGTACCAGTTGGAGAAATAATAATTTTTGCCATCCTCGCTTCGGGTTTTGGTCAACGTGTCGCCGTACATTTTTTTGATATTCGGTCCATGCTCTTCGATCAGGTCATTCAGCGGGACGATCGCGCCGGAGGTAATATACTTGTTCATGATATCGCTTCCACGACTCAATAAAATAACATCGGGAAGATCGCCGCTGGCCAGCATCAGATTCAGCTTCTCGACCGGATTGCCCGTAGGCTGCTGGATCTCGACGGTGACGCCCGTTTTTTCCGTAATCACTTGCGCAACCGGGTTGGTAAAGGCATCCCCCGTGTTTTGGTCAAACCAGGTTAACGTGATCGGCGCGTTGCTGTCCGCATCCGTTCCACTGTCTCCGCCCGATGCCGCCTTCTGGTTGTCGGCGCAAGCCGAAAGCGTTGTCATAACTAGGGCTGCTGCCAGAATCAATTTTAGTTTCTTCATTTGCTGAACCCCTTTCTAAGGTCGTCATATTCAAAAGCTCGAATATATCTATCATTGTAAAAATCAGGAGTTCAATCATCTATAACGCAATCTTACAATTCATGATGCAAAACGTCTTTCATTCAGGGTAGCACCTGCTGCCTGTCCCGTTCGTTTGCTGGATGCCTATCGGAGATTACAGGTATCCGAATGGTCACCGCGGTTCCGATGCCGAGCCTGCTGAAGATGCTGACGCCATATTCCTCCCCGTAGGTCAGCTTGATCCGGTCATCCACATTTTTCACGCCGTATCCAGGAAGATTATCCGATTTGTTCAGCGCATGATCGAGCTGTTCCGGCGTCATCCCGATGCCGTCGTCAATAACCTGGAGCAAGAGGTCGTCCCCCTCCTGCTTTACTTTCACGATGATGTTGATCCCCGATTCGTCCCAGATGGCATGATTGATGCAGTTCTCGATAAAGGGCTGCAGGATCAGCTTGATCGTTGGGGTCCCGAACAGCTGCTCATCCAGGTCGTAATGCATATGGAGCTTGTCCCGGAACCGGATCTTCTGGATCGCGACATAATTCTTCACCAGATTGATTTCCTGCTCCAGCAGAATGATGCGTTTCCCTTTATTCAGCGACACCCGGTAATACTTGGCCAAATAATTGACCATCTGGTACACCTGCATGGCCCCTTCCTTGATCGCCAGGGAAGAGATGGAGGACAAGGTGTTGTACAGGAAATGGGGGTTGATCTGGGCCTGGAGCGTATTCAGTTCCGACTCCTTCCTTGCGATCTCCTTCACGTACACGTCATGGATCAGGGATTGTATGGTCGAAGCCATCTTATTAAACGCAAAGGAAACCTGGCCGATCTCATCATGCCCCATCGGCCTAATCGACAGCCGGAAATCCCCGCGCTCCACCTTCCGGATCTGCTGCAGAAGCACCTCGATGCGCTTGGTCATGACCTTGGTCGTAAAATATAACAGCAGGATGGCTATGCCAATCGCCAGCGCGGAGAACCAGATGACGTTCTTGGTCGCCTGATTCGCATTGGCCAGCAGCTCGTCGTAGGGCACGGTGATGACCGTGGACCAGCCGTTGCTGAGCTTTTTATACGTAAAAAAACGCTCCTGACCGTTAATCTTAATATCGAAAGAACCTGCATCCTGGGTCATTCGCTCCTGAATCGGGAACACGTCAAACAGCTGGTTGGATTGGAGATTCTGATCCCCCGTACTGATCACGCCGCCAAACTCGTCGATAATATAAACGCTTTTGTTGTAATTCTCCATTTTGATCAGGGAGTAGAATTCGTTTGCGTTAATGTCCATGGTCAAAATCCCGTACGGATGCTGCAGGCTGAAATAACTCAAGGAACGGGCAATGGTGATATACGCATCATCGGACTTGAAATCCCCGGAATGGAAGTACACCGTACTGCCGGCGGCATCCAGCACCTGTTCCTCCATCGCCGGAGGCATCTCTTCCGTATATTTGACGTATTGACCGTCGGAATAGAGGGTGTGGTTCCCCGTATATATCGTAATGCCCAGAATGTTGGCATTCAGGGTCATCAGGGACGGCAGCGTCCGGTTGATATATTGGTAGGCATCCAGATAATAGTACGCCTGCTCATAATCGGTAGACAGATAATTGCGGAGCTGCGCATCCATGTAGAGGATGTTCGACAGCTGATTGTAATACTCCAGCCGTTTCTCCACGTTGGTGTTAATCTGTGCCAGCGATCCGCCCAGCGCCGTATAGGTATGCTCCGTAATCGTGCTGCGCGTCGAGGAATACGAATAATAGATCAGCAGCGAGAACGGCAGGATGATCACGATGAGAAAGATGAAAAAGAACTTGTGCCGGAGCCGCCAGTTGGTGTATGCGCGTAAGTGCGCGAACGGGAGAACCCCTGCCAGACGGCTCCACGGGCCGGTCGGTCTAGATGTTTTTGCGGTATTCATTCGGCGTGACTCCTTGGTTTTTTAAGAATAGGGAAATGAAATAAGATGTGCTCTCATAACCGACCCTTTGGGCAATGTCCTGCACTTTGAGCGAATCGTCCGCGAGCAACTCCTTGGCTTTGTTCAGCCGGATTCTCGTTAAATAGTCATGGATGGTCATGCCGGTTTTCTCCTTAAAAATGGAACGCAGGTAGTTGGGAGACAGATACACCTGATCGGACAAGCTGTTGATCGTAATAGCCTGGTGATAGGTCTGGTCGATCGTCGTGCGTACCTGGTGCACCAGCCTTGCATTTTTGTCCATGAACCGGTGTTCCAGCGTCCGAATCGCATGCCCGGCGAAATCGATGATGATCGCTTCGATTTCAATAATGGTTCGGCACTGATAGATGGAATGGTAAAGCTCCGCACGCTTGTGGCTCTCCGTGATCGGTTCGTGGATCCCCTCCAGCAGACGCTCCACCAGTCCGATGGCAAAGTCGCACACTTCGGTTTTTCGGATTCGCAGCATGACCAGCCGGTTGAAGTAATCCCGAAGCTTCTGCGCGGCCTGCTCGGACGCCAGCTGATGAATGTCCTCGAAATAGGCCGTTTCTTGGAAAGGAGGAATTTGCCGGCTCTCCAGCTGCCGCAACACGTCCTTGGCATAGATGACTCTCCCGTTCCCGACGTAAAACATCTCCTCCAGCATCATCCGCGTCTCCCGGTATAAATCCTGGATGCGGGACAGCTCTTCCGGCTCCTCGTTCACGGCCGCGGTCATCGTAAAGCCCAGCGTATCCTGCATCTGCTTCAGCAAATCCTCCCACGTAAAGCGGCTCAGATGGCTACCCGCATCCATGAAGATGCCCAGCTCGCCTTCCCGGCAGATGACCAGATCCGCCTCCAGCTTCTTGTCCGCAAGCCACTCCTCCATATACGTCTGCAGACGCGCCATGCCATCCTCGAGGGACAGCCCCGGCTGTGCAGCGTGCGGAGCATCGAGGCCGAGCAGCGTTAGGGTATACGTTCTCGGCTCCGTATGGCGGGACAGCTTATGGTAGCTGGCAGCGAGGTTTCGGAATCGCTCCTCGTTCTGCTCGAACATCATCTCTCGTACAATATTGGATTTGGTCACGCGAATGGAGCGGTTCTTCATCCGCACTTCCTCGCAGCGCCGTTTCACTTTATCGATAACGCTTACAATTTCGCTCAGATCCAGCGGCTTCAATAAATAGCCGACGGCTCCCACGTTTAAGGCTGACTTCACATAATTGAATTCATCGTGTCCGGTCAGGAAGACAAACTGAATCCAGTCGAATAACTCGCTCACCCGTTTCGACATATCGAGCCCGTTCATGACGGGCATCTGGACATCCGTAAGTACGATATCGGGCTGAATCACCTCAATCTTCTCCAGGGCATCCCTGCCGTTCAGGGCCGTTCCGGCTACATATATCCCCATCTCTTCCCAACGAATATAATCTCGGATCATCTCTAGCTCCAGCTCTTCGTCATCTACGAGAAAAATGCTATACATGCTCATACCCCCTGTGTCGGCTTTATCCCTTCATATTATAGCGATTTCGTTATTTTAACTATGGGAACAAGCAATGTAAGTTATTTTCAAGCATCTTTCGTTACATTGTCATATCGACACTCATTTTTTCGGAGTCTTATAATTTGAGTTAACTTGAGATGCGAGGTGCCCCATATGAAAACTACTACAACCTTACAGACCCGGAGTGACTTGAACTTAAGTCCTCATCGAATAAGCCGCTGGGCCATGCTGAAGCAGCAGAAATATCTATTCCTGATGATGCTGCCCGGACTGATCTGGGCCATTGTGTTTGCGTATACACCCATGGTTGGTCTATACATGTCCTTCGTCAATTACCAGCCGACGCTCGGCGGCTTCTGGTCGACCCTGTTTTCGAGCGAGTTCGTCGGCCTGGAATGGTTCCGTTACTTCTTCAATAACGGCGACTTCTGGATCGTCATGCGAAATACGCTGGCCTCCACGCTGATCACGCTTCTCTTCTCCTTCCCGATGCCGATCCTGATCGCCATCGCGATTAATGAGATCAAGAATGTGAAGTTCAAAAAGACAGTGCAAACCGCCTCCTATCTTCCCTATTTCATATCCTGGGTCATCGCGGCCAACATCATCGTGACCCTGCTCTCCTCGGACGGCGCGATTAACGGCATATTGAAATTCCTCCATATTACCGATGAAAGCGTTTTATTCCTGCAGAACGGCAAGTACTTCTGGTGGATCGTCGCGCTCGGCAATACGTGGAAGGATATGGGCTACAGCTCGATTATGTATTTGGCAGCCATCTCGTCCATCAACCAGGAGCTCTATGAAGCGGCCAAAGTCGACGGCGCCAACCGTTTTAAGCAGATCCGGTACATCACCCTGCCCCACCTGAAACCAACCATTGTCATTCTGCTGATTCTGGCGCTTGGCGGCATTCTGAACGCGGGCTTCGACCAGCACTTCCTGCTCGGCAATGACCTGACGCGGGATTACTCCGACGTCCTGTCCACCTATTCGTTCCGCTACGGCATTCAGAACGGCATGTTCTCCTATGCGGCTGCCGTCGGCATGTTCAGCTCCGTGGTGGCGTTCATCATCGTAGTTATCGTCAACTATACGGCGAAGAAGCTGAACGGGCAGTCCCTATTCTAAACCATAAGGAGGTACATCCATGTTAAGCAAAAAAACCGTGCCCGAGCGTATCTTCGATGCCTCTTTATACCTGTTCCTGACCGGCATCTTTCTCGTAACCTTCTATCCGTTCTGGAACATCCTGGTCATCTCATTGAACGATGCAACCGATACGATGCGGGGCAACCTGTACTTCTGGCCGCGCGTGCCAACGATCGAGAGCTACCTGACCATCTTCCGGAACCCGGAAATCTGGAGCGCCATTAAGATTACCGTGCTCCGGACCATCGTCGGGACGGCGGTATCCATCTTCTTCATTACGCTGCTCGCCTATCCGCTCAGCAAGCGCAGCCTGCTCGGATGGAAATACTTCTCCTTCTTCTTTGTGTTCACGATGTATTTCGGCGGCGGGTTGATCCCGACGTATATGATCATCAAATCCCTGGGGCTGATCGACTCCTTCTGGGTCTATATCTTCCCTGGCTTAATCGGCGTGTTCCTGATGATTCTGGTGCGCACCTTCATGGAGCAGATCCCCGGCGAGATCGAGGAATCCTCCAAAATCGACGGCGCGAACGACCTGCAGACGTTCTTCCGCATCATCCTGCCGCTGTGCGTGCCGGTGCTCGCCACGATCGGCCTGTTCCTGGCCATCGGCCACTGGAACTCCTGGTATGACTCCTATGTGTATACTTACAAGCCGGAGCTCAAGACCCTGCAGGCCGTCCTGGTCAAAATCCTCAACCAGTTCCAGACCGCCGGCATGATGTCCGACGCCCAGCAACTGGCGCAGGGCTCCAAGCGGATCCCGGTTTCCAGCGAAAGCATCCGGATGGCGGTAACCATGGTCGCTACGCTGCCGATCATTATGGTGTATCCTTTTGTGCAAAGGTATTTTGTGAAGGGGATTATGATGGGGGCTATAAAGAGTTAGGAGGTTTTTGGGAAAGAGAACTTTGAACTGGGCTCACAAAAGGGTCGCAGTTCAGGGTTCTCGATAGATTATAGTGAACATAGTTCGAACGAACTCTAACCTCTTGCTGTCAGTTCAGAGAGGATTTCTGTACTTTAAGGAAATAGCAAAATAAATTCTTGTGGGGACAAGAATTTATCGAGTTTATGTTTTTTGCGTTCGAGTATTCTGTGAGGATCAAAAAAAATGAAAATGTGCGATCAGAAATGTGACCAAAGCATGATAATACAAAATAGATTTTATCGCGTTACTCTTTATAATATTGATGCTCATGAATGATTATTAGTTTTGGACTTTGTGTTATTAGAAACAAAAGTTCCTGACTAATTTTTTTAGTTTGGTTGATAAAAATTGAGTCGAAAGACATAGGGCATCTAAACTATTGTTAATATAAGGATGTGTCAAACACAAAATAGTGAAAATAACCCAAATTGACAAAATTCATTTGCAGGAAAACTTGTATATCATGTAGAAACTACTCAAATGCTGCAATAATTTGTCTACAAACGATTCACTTCAGGAGAAAAGAAATAGATAATAAGTCCCATATTGGACTTAGACTCAAGGAATGAGGGAATAAAATGAAGAGTACTAATCCTATAATGTTATATGGCCCCTGGACTCAAGGTTACGCATTGGATCGACACATAACTACAAGTACATACTTAGGAGAAGATGAGTACGGGCACGATAAGTTCGATAATATAAGAAGTGAACTCGGGGAGTTAGTTTATCAATTAAAGTATAAGAAGCAAAACACAGTTGATGACATAATGCAGTTTGTTATCCCTTTTATTTCAAAACAATGGAATGATCATAACATAAATCTAATAATCCCTGCACCACCATCAAATGAAAGACAAGTCCAACCAGTATTTGAGATTTGTAAAGCAATCGGCTCAAAATTAAATATTTACGTTGATTTGGAAGTTTTAAGGAAGACAAACAGTCAACAACTTAAAGGATTAGATTCAAAGAAAAAACAAAGCACCATTAATAATTCTATTATTCTGAACAGGAACATTATTCAACCAGTAAATATCTTAATAGTAGACGACTTGTATCAATCTGGTGCAACATTGACTGCTGCAACGAATATCTTGAAAAATGTTCCTTTTGTTATGAATATTTATGTACTAACAATGACGAAGACAAGAAACTCATAATTCTTCGAGCATTAATGATGAATTTTCTGAGAATAGGTTATAATAAAGTAATATTATTTTAAATCAAGTTACTCAAAGTAGGTGTTGTTAAAATGACAGTTTCTGATGATTCATTGGCAATATTGCTTCTCAATATGAATTTATTCCCCTCTAAATCTAGGACCACCGATTTTAAAGCTTTTACATTATTTCAATGGAATAAGCTAGCTCAACAAATTAAAGATTCTAGCTATACTGGTCCAGCTGATCTGTTCGGAAAAACAATTGAAAACCTTATGAATGATTTATACTTGGATCGCCAAACATCAAGTAGAATCGTCAATTTGTTAGGTCATGCAAATTTCATGACAGAAGAATTAAAAAGGCTCAAGAAACTTGGGATTGGGGTTGTAACAAGAGCGGATAAGGAATATCCGCTCTTAATGAAGTCAAAATTAAGAGACCAAGCACCTTCTTACATGTTTTTTGCCGGAGACCTAACTAACTTAAACCGAACAGCGATTGGTGTAGTTGGTTCAAGAAATGCCGATGATTATTGTTTGAATTTAACTAAGAAGTTAGTGAGTAAAGCTGTCGATGAAGGCTTAGCTGTAGTTTCTGGTGGTGCGAAAGGAGTAGATATTACAGCCCAAGATCAAGCGATTGCTCATGGTGGAATTGCTATTTCAATTTTACACTCTGACTTAGAAGGATGGAGTAAGAAAAAAGAGATACAGCGGAATATACACAGTGGGAACCTAACTTTACTTACAGCTGTTCATCCAAAAGCCCGATTTCAAGGCTTTAACGCAATGGGAAGGAATAAATATATTTATTCTCATTCAAAAGCAACATTTGTAATGGCATCGTCCACAAGTGGAGGAACTTGGGAAGGCGCACTAGAGAATATTAAAAATAATTGGGTGCCGCTATTCATTCAACTTGATAACGAAGTCCCAGAAGGTAATAAGATTCTTTTTGAAAAATATAAAAACAATCCTATGGTTAGTAGTATTAATTTAAACGAAAATATCTCGATTGTAGAAAAAATTAGAGAAGTATTAAAGATAAATAATCAAAACTCAGAAACTAAGAATGACCGAGATATATTTCCATTGATATTACCTGTTTTAAAACAGGTATTATCAGAAGATAAAACTAACATTCAAATCAGTAAAGAGCTTAATGTAAATATCGATCAGATAAATTTTTGGGTAGAGAGATATCATTCACTAGATAGTAACATGAATAGTTCACCTAATACAAATAATGTAATTCAAGGAAAGTTATTCTAGCTATTTAGAAGTAAAAATGATCGGCTCAAGTACTAACTTGGCCGATCATTTTTTGCTTTACCTAATACCACTATTTAATTGAGACTCGTTCAAGCAATCTAGTTGTTTTACCTAGATCAAGCGCAATATCATGACCTGAACGGTCTCCTTTTTCAGAAGATAGTATTATCACTTGAAATTTATTTGGATACTCTTTCTTTAGACTGTCAAAAAGTAAAAGAAAATTATTAAATGTTTGTATATCCAGATTTTGTTGTCTTGGCTCATCCATAATAAGCAAAAATGGGTGCTGTACATCTTTGGCAAACTTTAAAGCAGTCTTCAATAATGCGGTATAATACGATAAAATAATACGTATAAGTCCACTACTAGAAGTAAGATAATACAAATTTCTATCTTCAATCTTAGGTAAATAATCAAACCGGTCAATTTTTATTTGATCATAAACTTCTTCCAAATTTCTATCTACTTTTTTATCTTTATTATCGTTTTTGATTTTCTCCTCGTCCAGACCCATTTTTAGAAAATCCAATTTTTTCAAGAATGATTTAAACACTTCTTCGAAATACTTGAGCTTTTCTTCATCATTTTCCTTTTGTTTCTGAATATTTTTAATAAATGTTTTTTTGTTTTTCACATCTTCTATAAGTTTTGTTCTTTCATTTAGTAGGTTCTCATATTTCAAAATTAATTCCTTATCTTTTTTAAGTTGTGTTTTAACGTTTTCCAACCGACCTATCTCTCTTGAATGGAAATTATAAGATTGTAATTTTTTTGGTTTAAGTTTTTCTTCAAAATCGTTCATCGTTTTTTTTAACTCAGCCTGTTCCAATTCAGACACAACTACCTTACTATATAACTGTTGTTTTTCTTCTTCTTTCTGCAACTTGAGTCTTTTAAAATCTTTTAGTTCATCTTTTAAATAACCAAGATATTGATCGTTTTGGGAATAATTCATTGTCTTGAAGGGACTTCCGCATAAACCACAATTCTCACTATGCAACTCCTCATCAACGTTGATAGTCAATGCATTTAGACAATGGGGACATGTCTCAATAGGAAGTATTCCAATAATTTTCTTCGCTGTTTTTAATTTATCATTCTTTTCTATGTCATTAAGTATTTTGTTTATATAGAAATTGTACTCCTCAATTTCTGTTTCTAAACTATTCATTGTTTCCCGGTATCTTCTAGCTTTCAAAGATGAAATTCTAAATTGATTCCGAATGTCATTAATAACGTTATTTGCCTCGTTAGAACCTAATTCAATTTCATCTATTTTTTTGTTATTTTCATCTATGCCTTTTTGAACTTTTTCTATTTCTGATTCTATCAAAACAGACTGTTTAAATAAAAGAGTACCAATCAGTTCTTCAATATCTTTTAGTGATGTATTCTTTTGTTTCAATAACGATTCTAACTTCTCAAGTTCGAATCTCGCTTGGATAACTTCAGTTCCAGTAAAATTCAAAAGAACTTCGAAAGCTGTCTTCTTTATATCCTTTAGACCATACCGAGGATTAATTGCCTGAATATCATGCCAGGCCCCTTGATGTATAATAAAAAGAGGCATTAAATTCTGTATATAAAAGAGCAATTTGGTATCCGAATTATCATTATCTTCGTTATCTGAACTATCTTCATCTTTTATAGGAGTAATATTCATAAATTTAAATAAGAACTCTTGATAGGTTTCATTACCTTTCAAATTATTCTCTTTTCTCATTTTATAAAAGTCATGTGTGCTACTATCATGTAGTAGAGATTCTAAATTTGAATCTTCATGGAGTTCAGTTCCTTTTAGAACAACTACTGGATCATCTGGTTTTTGAGCATTTCTAATAACTATAACTCTATTTCCATCATTCACCAATTGTATATAAATATGAGATTCTTCAACATTTTCCCTATAATTTATTTTGAATAAATCTCTAAAATTAACTATATTACGATTTCCATATAATTCTTCACCCTTCAAAGCATAAATAACACTTTGAATAAAAGTGGACTTACCGAGCGTATTTTCACCAAAAATCATATTAAACTCATATACGTTACTATCATTTTTTTTAAAGGAAACGAACCTTCTATATAGATTTTCATCGGTTTGTACTAGAATTAAAACCGCTTCAATAAACATCTTCTTTCACCCCATAATAACCTAGAATAAGAGAAGGAAAATTCTCATGTACATACTTTTCAATAGATTCATTTGATGAGTTCTGTGGAAAAATCCTATTAATAACATTCATTCTTGAAACCCACTCACTCTCCAAATCCATAATCTGATTAGCTTTTTCAGTTCCTAATTCAGTTAAACTTACAATAAAGGATTTTTGAGACTTTGAAAAATTACCATACTTAACCTGTATTAGTTTTTTTCCAATCATGTAATTGAAAATTGAATCATAACGATGATCCCAAGGACCACGAATATATCTAATCATAGGAGAAAAAGCATGTTCTTTTTCTGATTCTTTCAAGTTAATTAGAGAAGCAAGATAATTCTTATTACTTTTCTCAATCACTTTTAAGAGATAGAAGGGGTATCTAATTAAAAAATCAAAAAAAGAAAATTTTCTCCTCCCATAAATGGACGAATAAGAAAAAAACGGTTCCTTTATGATCCCACAAACATTAAGCAATAATAATATTCGATATGCATGAAAATCATAATCATCATCTGGATCAATGTATGAAATTTGTTCGTCAAGTGGAACAGTCGCCATCCTAACTTGATTCTCTATAAGAGCCTCGAAAAAATCCCTTATATTTGTATCTTCATCATTTTTCATATTAATTCCCCTTTATGCCAACGTAAATGGCACTCGGCTGCCATTTGGTACATTTGAGCAAATACTATATCTTCATCTATATCGACTTTATTCCTCATTTTTGAGTCTTTAAGTAGTAATTTTAAATCCTCTTGAAATGTGTTCCAGAATTGTGTAGGATTAAAAACTTCAGCATCAGTACCATCATTATTGATAACAGTTTTAGTACAAAGATACTTAACCTTCGACTCTAGAATTTTAAGTTGATCATACTTTAAATATAAGTTTTCAAACTTTAGTTTCTGCAGGAAAATTAAATATCTGCATCTTAGTTCTGTTGCAAGATTAATTAAATTCTCTTCTTGATAAGAATCCTTTATATTAATCAACTTAATTTTAGCAACTAATTTGCTCTGCTTTTCTGGCTCTTTAGTTATAATTTTCTCCACTTCTTTAGGTTCCACCAATGGCAAATCAATTAAAGGAATGTCATTATAACCCGCTGCTGTTTCTACAATAGAATCAATTTTCAGTTCAATTGATGTTAGCTTTGTGTTTACATTTCCGAACTCAGTGTTAAGAATAGCTTCAATACCTTCGAATTTCTCAAGAAATTCTTTATCTATGTTTTCTTTAATTTGAGTTTCAGTTTCATTAAATATTTCTTCTAATAATTCATTATCTAAATAACGATCTTCAATATTTTCTTCTGTTGACTTAAAAAAAATCTCCGAAATTAATCTATTGAAATAAATTTCATAAGATAATTTTGGATTCAATTGCTTTAATAACTGAATCGCCTTAAATTTCAATTCATATACTGAATTGGTGCTTTCAACGTTATCAAATGTCCAATTTATTTTCGATATAAATTCCGACATCAATTCAATATCATTAATTTTCTCTAATAATTGCTCCGAAAGTTCTACTATCGAGCCAAGATCACTCTTTAAATTTTTGATTAATTGAAGATTTCTTTTCTTTGTGACAGAACTCTTAGGTTTAACTCCTTCCAACTTACTTATTTGAGTTGCAACATCTTTTGAGAGAGCCGTCTTTGTTTCCCTTACGGTTTCCCTCAAAGTCTCTTGAATCTTCACAATTAACTTTCCGAGCAGCTCTCTATCAGTTGTTTTTAGAGGTTGAGAATTTACCCATTTCTTCAATAAAGTATCTCTACTTGAAATTTTTGAATTTGTTTCGAAGCAAAAGGTTCCATCGTATTTATCATAACTAACGAATAGAACAAAAAAATTGTGCAAAGATTTAATTATATCGCGATGCCCTAAATTAAAAACACTGGAATAGCACTTTATTTGAGTCCACTGAATTTTGCTATTAGACTTATCAATTTGCTTGATATCGTCCTCAACTTCACAATATATTACGTTATCAGATCCAGAAGTGTAATTGTTTAACCATTGAATTAATGTTTTTAAATACTGATATATAAAACCTCTATTGGTTCCAACAGCATCGGTATCCTTTTTAAAAATAATTAATTCACTCGACATATCTATCCCCTTGAAATTATTCATATTATGGACAACATCCTACTTTATAACTATCTTCATTAGTCATATTTTATCAGATTGCGAAATAAAAACCACCCAGAAGTTGGGTGAAGAGGATTTTCTCGGAAGTCTCCTATTTTTAGGCCTTGTTCTAATCTCACAAGATGCTCATCCTGCATTACCGTACACGATCAAAAGTTTCCTAAATTTTAATTTTCCATTTTATATCACGAGGCAGAACTTATAAACAACTATCGCAGTGAAGAAATTAAAAAGCTTAAAGTGTTTACACCGTTACGTCTTTTGCTAGCTACTTGATCATTTTTTGGCAACAAAAAATAATGAATGTTTCAGAACAGTTGCTTCCTAGGTACCATTAAAGAGCATCGCAATCCCAACAAAACCTATAAAGAAGTTTCAAATTTGTTATTGCTTCTAATACACTCGCCTTCGTATGAAATTGAGGGCTATTAAAGTTAATTGCAATAGAATATTTGTAGCAAAAAAGGGCATCCTGTTGTATCAGATGCCCACTAAATATTAATGATCCTTCTTGTATCTGCTTTGAGTGAATATTTCACTCCCGATTTTCATGAATTCTTAGGCTCTCCCTGTGTCCATCTCCTTCCCCCCATAAAACACCTTCACACTCCCATCCTCATTCCCCTTCACCCTCGCCTCAACCAGTTTCCCATCTGCCCAGCTCATATCCACCTCAATATTCCCTTTGGCCTTCAACCCTTTTGCGCTGCCCGTCGGCCACATGGCCGGCAGTGCAGGCAGGAGATGAATCTCGCCTTCGTGGCTCTGCAGCAGCATTTCCGCAATGGCGGCGGTGCCGCCGAAGTTGCCGTCGATGACAAAGATGTTGGCCTCGGCTCCGGCTACGCCGGGTTTGGAGTAGGTGAGCATGTTGTCGAAGCACAGCTCCCCGATCAGGTGGGCAATATGCTGCACGGCCTGGTCCCCGTCATGCAATCGGGCGTAGAAGAGCCCGAACAGTGCCGCGGTAAATTCGATATCCTCCAGGTCGGCCCGGCTGTTCCGGTTCTCCAATGTCACTCGGGCTGCCGCAGCGAGTTCCGGTGTATGATGCGGGGTGATTTGGCTGCCGGGATACAGGGCAAACAGATGCGACAGATGGCGGTGCTCCGGCTGCGCCTCCTCATAGTCCTCCAGCCATTCCTGCAGCTGTCCCTTCTTGCCGATCATCAGCGGAGGCAATTGATCCAGCGCCGTCTGCCACTTCTGCTGAAGCTCCTCATCCACGCCCAGCGTCTGTGCTGCCTTCACGCAGAACGTCAGCAGATCCCGAACCAGGACCTGATCCATGGTCGGGCCCATGGACAGCTGCTGATGCCCATCCTCCGGATTGCCGGTATAAAAGCTGTTCTCCGGCGAATTCGACGGACCTGTCACCAGCCAGCCATACTTCGGATGCACGGTCATGTAATCCATGAAAAAGGCCGCGGCCTCCTTCAGGACAGGATACGCCAGCTCCTCCAGAAAAGCCTGATCGCGGTTATACGCGTAGTGCTCCATCATATGCGTCGCTATCCATAATCCGCCCGTCACGTTCAGCCCCCAGGAAGTCCCCCACCCCGGTGACGCAAATCCCCAGGCATTGGAGAATACATGGGCCACCCAGCCTTCGGCATCGTAATAATGGCGCGCCGCCGAGCGTCCGGCCACCGATAGCTGCTGGATATACCGCATGAGCGGCTCATGGCTCTCGCTCAGGTTCGCGGCCTCCGTCGGAAAATAGTTCATCTGGGTGTTCACGTCCAGGTGATAATCGCAGCTCCAGGCCATTTTGTTGGCTTCGCCGTCATTCCATATCCCTTGCAAATGCATGGGCAGGATGGAGTCTTGCCGTGACCCGCTAATCGTCAAGTACCGGCCGTATTGATAAAACAACGCAAACAACGCCGGATCATCCCGCTTGCCCTGCTTGAACCTGCCGATCCGCTCGTCCGTAGGCAGACTGACATGCTCGGAGCTTCCCAGATCCAATCGTACGCGGGCATACAGCGGCTGATAATCCGCCAGATGCTTGGCTTTCAGCTCGTCATATCCCAGCAGCACAGCCTGTTCTAGCTGCAATGCGCTTTTCACCCGCCAGCTCTCGCCTTCTTGACGATAATCCGTATTCACCGCAAAATAAATCGCCGCCTCATCCGCCCCGGCTACGGTTATGGTGTCATCCGTGCAGCTCACCTGCCCGCCTTCCGCTACGACCCGAAGCTGGCCTTGGCAGGACACCCCGCACTCCCCATTGCTATGTATGCCTTCCAGCGCCTGTCCCTGGAATTTGATCGTGTCCTTCCCAGTAACGGCAGCATGAAAAGGGCCGTTCTCGCCTCGAATCGAAATGCGGAATGACACGCCTGACGAGCCATGGCTGCTGCGGATCTGGGAAACGATGACCTGATCGGCATGGGAAGCAAAGACCTCTCGCGTCATCTCCGCTCCATCGATCTCGCAAAAAGAACGCGCCACCGCCTCCTGCAGGTCCAGTTCCCGATGGAACAGCGGCTCAGCTGCTGCATCTTGTCCCCCGCCCTCGAATGGGTTCACGTTATGGTCAAACTTCAGAACGACTTGGCATAGTCCCAGATTGGTGCCAAAATTCAATTTTTCCGGCTCCAGGTGCTTCTTAGCTAGTCGATCGCCTTCGCGATAATCGCCCTGAAAGAAGTGCTTCCGCATCTGCTCCAAATCCGTTTTGCTGTTGCTTTGCCCTTGAGCTGGCTCCGGCTGGCCGGACCAATAGGTGGTTTCGGTGATATTCCATATCTCTCTGTCAGGAGTGGATACCACCACATTCCCCACTCGGCCATTGCCGATCGGCAGCCCTTGCGACCAGCCCTGGGCCGGTTTCGTATACCAAAGCTTCATATCTGACATGTTGTTTTCTCCTCTTCAATTGATTTTCCAATATCGAGACAAGCACTACCCTTAAAGCAAAAGCAAGAAATCGCGATTCCCGGATGGAGCCGAGAACCGCGATGAACTTGCAGATGTACATGATGAATCGATGACTACTTGTTATGGATTAGGGACGATTTTATAAAGCTTGGATTCGGCCGCTTTAAGCGTCACATCCAGCGAAGAGCCAGACACCGTCTGAGATTGGCCGCTCCATACATCCGTCACCGTATAGGACGCCGCCCCTTCCGAATCGATACCGGCACGAACGAGATCCACGGTGTGCTGTGCTGCATTTTGCGTATAGTTAAACACGGCTACATAGCGGGTTCCCTGATCGTCCAGCACAAATACATTCGCTGCCTGCGTGCCCGTGTTGCCTTCTACCGGCCGGAACGCCTTGCCCTTCATCGCAAGCCCGTTCACTTCCGGGTTGGTCAGCAGCGTTTCCATGTACTGCCGTGCCGTCGCATCCGTTACGTCATCCGAATTCAGGAAGACCGTGCCGGAGATCGCGGCCGCATTGACACGAGACTGCGCGCCTTCCATCGATCCGCCTTTGGTTAAGTGCATGTAGTCCGGATCGGTATAATGATAGATCGTTCCGTTCTGCCACCAGCCGTACGTCAGATTGTTCAGCTGGTATTCCGTGCTGCCGATGCTGCCGTCGGTATCGCAGGAGATGCGGCGGCTGTGCGCATATTGGCTAGGGAACAGCGGCGCGATGGAAGCGCTGATGAACATGGAGCCGTCCAGCACTTCATTCAAGTAAGCCATTCCTTGGTTATAGGCCTGGATCCCGGTTTGAACGCTCGGGTCATCATGCTTGCCTTCCATTGCCCCATGGCTCAGAAAATCGATTTTGATATATTCAAAACCCTTGCTCTTAAACTTATTCATGTAATAATCGATCCGCTGCCTCACGCCCGGATGCGTCGGATCCACTGCATAAGCGCCGTCCAGTGTTGGCAGCACGTTGCCCTCCAAATCGCGCAGCACGATATCGCCGTATTTATATTTGCCGTTGGTCCCTTCGACCTCCTGCTCCATATTGTTGCCCCAGTACACAAACGGCGAGTAATAGATGCCGGCCTTCTGTCCATTGCTGTGAATGAGCTGAACCAGATCCGTCAGCTGCTGATCCGTCATGTTATCCCAATAGGAATCGAGATTGATGTAGATATCGCCTTCATTGTTGAAGGAATGGTTCTGAATATGGTCTTTAAAATAATTCGAGACGGAAACCGCCTTGTCAAAGCTCAAATCGCTGGCATAAGCTCCCCAGCTGTTCCAGCCGACCGGAACGCCTTCAGGAATGTCTTCGCCAAAGGCTAATGGAGGCTGGATCGCTGCATTCACCTGGCCAAATTCCTCCAGCCCGGTCCGGTAATCCTCGAAAAAGCCGACCATGATTTTCGGCGAAGCAATCTGCTTGCCCGTTACCTTTCCATGCGGAATCGTATCCCACGTGGAGGTGGATGACGTAAATCCGCCATATACGCGCAGTTTGTTCAATTTGTCATTCGAGCCGCTCCAATAGATGCCGGTCTTCCACGTGTCATGCGTCACCGATCCGATAACGAGGCCGTTCCGGCTCGTATTGTCATAGATGGCCGTCAGCTCCGAACTGACATACAGACCATTGTTGAGGCCGGTATTCATCGACTTCGCTTGGTATCTGGACCAAGCATCATTATCGAACGGAACGACGAGGACCCTGTTATCGTCATAGCTGCCGATGTCGATGCCGCCCCTCGCTTCCATCGCGATAGGTGCGATATTCCCCGTAGATATGGCGGAATGATGGGAAGCGACTGTTTCCGTAAGCAGATACGGCCCGTCTTCGTAGACATAATAGATTTGGCTGAGTGATGGCATTCCCCCATCCTCATTCACGACCGTCACCTTGATGCCCTTGCCGGTGGCATCCTGGAATGGGACCACTTGATTTTTATAGAATTTATGATGTTTATAGTCCTTGCTTGCAACCATCCGGTCGAGCTGGATCTCGCTGTATAACCCCTTGGCAACCGGTTTGCCGTTCCAATTGTATTGCGACAATCCGGTCGAGGTGTTGTACAGCAGCTCATACGTCGGATTGGATACCTTGAAGCCGTTGGCATATTCGGTTAAGGTGATGGAGCCATAACTCGTGGCTTTCTTTTGCTTGCCCAAATCGCCAATGCTGCCATCTGGGCCTGATCCGTCATCGACGGCTGAATCAAAGGTCAGCTCAATCTTGTCAAAATCGGGCGAGTAGCCGCCTGCGTCATCGAACAGAATCGTGTTGCTGCCCTGATTCAAGTAAATTTGAATCTGATAGGTGCCGATCGTGTTCCAATCCGCTGTTTTCGGAAAACTGAAATTCTCCTTCTCCGCTCCGTTTACGGAGATCGAAGCAGTGCGGGAATCCCCGGAGATGTAGAACATGTTCATATTGTATATACCGGCCTTATCGGCCTGAATCCCGTTGAACGTCAGCGTGGAGCCGCCGTACAGATTGCCGGCTTTTTGCCCGCCTGAACAGAAGCCGCAATCGACCGCTCCTGCATTGCCGGTAAACGTGTTCTGAGATGCCTCGGCCTCGTAGGAAAGGATGCCTCCGGCCGTTTGACTCGGCTGCTGCGGTTCCGCCGAAGCAAAGGAGCTGCCTAGCATAGCCCCCGCTAACAGCATCGATAAGAATAGCATGAATGGCTTTTGGAAGAATTTGAACGGATGAATACGCACTGAACCTCTCCTCCTTCTATTCATTGATTTCGGCTTAATTTCAGGATTTTCGATTCGGCTGGCGCCAGCTCGACCACAAGCGTGCCTTCCGATTGACCTTCCGTTCCTTCCCACACATCCAGAACCGTATAAGATGCGTGCGCCTCGAGGCCGCAGCGTCCCAAGGAAACCGCCTTCTGCACAGACTCGGCTCCGTCAAAGTTAAACACGGCAATATACGTAGTTCCCGCTTCGCTCGGATGGGTCAGCACAAACGTATCCGCAGCCTGTTTCCCGAGATTCCCCTCTACGGGCACAAAGGTTCTGCCCAGTCTCGCAATCTCGATGATCGCCTCATTTCCCAGCCAGTTCTTGGCGCGCCATGCCGCTTCCTCATGCCGGAAGTCATCGCCCAGCAGCAGCACCGTTCCCGAGATCACGGACGCGGTCAGACGGCTTCGCCCTTCATGGCGGGTCGTCGAATCCTGGTTGAAGCTTTTATAGATCACGGCATGGTCCGGATCGTTAAAACGGTACAGCGTATCGTTCATCCACCACCCGTGCGTCAGCGAGTTCAGCAAATATTCCGTATCCTGGATCGTTCCGAACACATCGCAGGAAATTCTGCGGCTGTGCGCATAGGAATAAGGGAACAGCGGGGCAATCGACAGGTTGATGAAGAACGGTCTGACGATCCGCTCCGGGGAGAGTTTATCCGTCAGATACGACAGGCCGTAATTGTATGCTGCGATCCCCGTCGTAATATCCGGGTCGTAATGCTTGCCTTCCAGAGCCCCGTGAGCCATGAAATCCAGCTTGATATACTCAAATCCCTCGGAGACGAATTTATCCATGAACCAATCGATTCGCGCCAGGTTCCCGGGATGCGTAGGATCAATCGCAAGTCCGCCGTCAACATCCGGCAAAATCTCGCCATCCTGGTCGCGAAGCAGAATATCGCCATAGGTGTACTTCCCATCGGTGCCCTCCACGGGGTTCCCGAACCCAGCCGGACTTCCCCAAAATGCAAACGGCGTCCAGTATGTACCGGGTTTGTGCCCGTTTTCGCGGACCCTTTTCAAGGCATCCTCCATCTCGGCAGGCGTCAGGCGATCCCAGAACGCATCGAAATTCATGTACAGGGTATCCTCGTTATGAAAGCCCTGCGGCTGAACCTCCCGCTTCAGAAAATCGCTTGTCGCCACATAGAGGTCGTAATCCAGCGTGCTCATGGCGGCCGACCAGCTGTTCCAGCCGATCGGGACGCCGCCGTCCCAGCTCAGAGCAGGAGCTACCTTCGCATTCGCTTCCCCATACGCTTCGAGTCCTGTCCGGTAATCGTCGTAATCCCCTACCATAACCAGCGGAGATTCGATGCGAGTTCCTCTTACGTAGCCATGCGGCTGGGAATCTCGGGTCATAATGTCGGCCGCGCCAGCGTACAGTTCCAGTTCATCAAGCTTGCCTGCGGTTTCCCCTTTGACGCGAATGCCGGTCTTCCATACGTCATGACTGATCGATCCCAGAATCAATCCATGGCGGCTATCCGGCAGGAACAAGGCCGTCACTTCGTAGCTTTCCGTCTCCAGCGGGGCCGTCTCCGTGAGATAGCGCACCCATTTGTCATTGTCATACGGCACGCGCAGCACATGCAGCGCTTCTCCCGGAACCGTCTCGCTCCTGCTCGATACGCTATCGGTTTTCACCACCGCGATGCGTTTTACCTTTAATTCCTCTTGGCCGACGATGACGACCCGCGTGATAAAAGATGAAGTTCCCTCATAGACGTAAAAATGCTGTTCCAGGCCTGGGAGCAGATCGGATTCATGCTTAATCACGGCATGGATTCCGGTTCCGAACCGATCTTGAATCTTCTCCGGCTGCCCTATCATATAGTGGCTGTCGTAATGTCCCGTATGGTATTCCCGACCCTGCCATCGAAAGCCGCTTCGTACTTCTTGCAGAGCGAATCCCCTGCTGCCTGCGTAGGCGTAACCGCCTTTTTCCAAATCCACCTCAATGGCCACCAGACCATTCGCCAAGCGAAGGTGAGTTTCGGCATTCACCCCCACGTTCACTGCCGTATCGCTGCTTCCTAACATCCGTGGATTGCCTCCTTCTGCGTGCATCTGTGCTGCATTCAGGACGCTATCGCATCAAGCGCCTTTTACAGCTTGCTATCATTATAGAAGCGCAGGTAAAGCGCTTACTATACAACGATCTTCCGATCCATATCGGGATATAACGCATCTGGAGCGACCCATTTGTTAAAATGCAGTATGGCCACTTTCCGCCGATCGCTGGCGACGGACCCACTCGAAAAAAAAGGCTATCGCGGAGCGCCTAAGTTCTCCGGATAGCCTGTTTTACCTATGGATGATGAAGTACCACTGTTCTCACGCTAAATCTTATCATTAGACGGTTGGTATGGTGCCGCCGTCGATTACATATTCGCTTCCCGTTATGGATGACGCCCGGTCCGATACAAGAAATGCCACCAGCTCGGCTACCTCTTCCGGAAGCCCGGGACGTCCAAGAGGAATCCCCCCGAGCGAATTCATCAATTCCTGAAGCGCGCTTTCTCGGCTTCCTGATACCGACGCAATCCGGTCGATCATGGCATCTGCAGCCTCTGTCTGAATGAATCCGGGCGATACGGCGTTAATTCGAATGCCCCGCGGAGAAAACTCGTTGGATAACCCTTTGCTGTAATTGGCAAGGGCAGCCTTCGCCGCGGCATAAGCCAGCGTGGTTTCATAGAGCGGCAGGCGTCTCTGTATCGAAGTGATATGAATGATGGCACCCGATCCCTGCTCTACCATGTACGGCAGCAGCCCCCTGTCCAAACGAACCGCCGCGAGAAGATTCCAATTCAAGGCTTGAACCCAATCCTCGTCAGTCAAGGCAAGCGCTCCTCCAGGGGGTGTGGTCGAACCGCCTACGCAGTGCACCACGATGTCAATTCCATGCAGGTGCTCCTTAACACCTTGAATCACCTTATCGACGCCTGTAGACGTCGCAATATCGGCTTGAACGAACAAGCCGGAGCCGACCCGAACGCTAGGTTCGGAACGGGCGGTAGTCAGTACAGCCGCCCCTCCGTCTGAAAGCCGCTTTACGATGGCCTGACCCATTCCTCTGGTTCCTCCAGTAACCAGGACTCTTTTGCCTTCAAACTCATTCCATGGTCCTTCATGTCTATGTTTCATAATGGCCCTCCAGTATTCGAACGTTCAAATTTTGAATATGGTATTTTTTCCTTACTTTGATTCAGTAATCTGTAATTTTGAAATCTGACCGCTTTGCACCGTGAAATAAAAATCAAAATAGTACGGGCCTGCCGGATAATCACCATTTACTTCGGTTGAAACGATGTACTGGTCTAGGCGTTGATGAATGTTTGTCGCCCGGACATTTACCCGTGCGCCGATGAATTCGTCGTCGCTCCATTTCTGTATGGCTGCTTTTCCCCTGAACTCCCTGCTGTCATCGACGACTATAGCATCCTTGCCGATGCACGTAAGCATCCGGTTTGTATCATGATCATTGCTTGCGGATATAAATGTGCGAATTATACTCGGCAGCTGCTTCTCGCTTATCTCGATCATAAACGCTTCACTCCTTATGATGTTATATTCCTCAGGCTTGACGCCGCTTATCCTCCCCCGGTCCGGTTGAAGACAAGGATATCTTACCTTGACGCTTTTATTACGTCCAATTTATAATAATCATAAAATTTATAAATAAAATTCATATAAAGTAGGTGCTTAGCGATTGGAGCTTACACAGCTGGAGTATTTTTTGACGGTTTCCCGTCTTCAACATATGACGAAGGCATCGAAAGCGCTCAGCATCACGCAGCCGGCTTTAAGCCACGCCATCTCCAAGTTGGAGAGTGAGCTGGGCGTCCCGCTGTTTGAACGAAATGGCCGTAATGTGAAGCTTAACCGCTATGGCAGCATGTTTGCCAGATGGGTGGAGCAGGCACTTCAGGACATTCAGAACGGGATGCAGGAAATCGAAGAATCGTCCAATCCGGACACGGGGATCATTTCGGTTTCTTACCTGAATATTTTAGGGGTCGATCTCGTCCCTGCCCTTGTCAGGGCCTATCAGCTGGCTCATCCCAAGGTTCGTTTTGAATTGCATCAGGGAAACCTCGGCGATATTGACGAACATTTGGAAAAAGGGCATTCGGACCTCATGATTACATCGAGAGAATCCACCATGGATCATCATAACTGGCTGGTCATGAGAACCATGCCTTTATATATCGTGGTTTCAAGCCGCCACCGCTTGGCCAAACGTCCCTCGCTAAGTCTGATGGATTTGTCCGGAGAGCCGTTCGTCGGCCTGAAGCATAATTGCGGCCTTCGAGCCACGATTCAATCGCGATTTCAGCATACCGGCTTTATTCTGTCTTCGACGTACGATGCAGAAGATTTGGCCACCGTTGCGGGTTTTATTAAAGAGGGACTTGGCGTCTCCGTTCTGCCGAAAACGGCCGGCCTCATGCTGGAAGGTCTCTCGTGGATTCCCATTACCGATGAAGGCTGGTTCTGGGAGATCGGCTTGAAGTGGAGGGAAGACCGCTACCTCTCGCCTGCGGCCAGACGATTCATTGAATATGTGGAGCATCATTATCAAGTCAGCGGGAAGTAACCGGTTGGCGCACAATAAAAAGGCTATCCAGGTCAAAACGACGCTTGGATAGCCTTTGCTAACTCATCGAAAGATCACGTCAATCACCTTCGCCGCGACCACGCACTCCATGACGAAGATCAGTAAACAACAAAAATAGAAAACGGACAGCTTCAGCTCCCCGAACTGATCCTTCCAATAACGTCTGCGGAACAAGGAGATAATATCCGGCGTAAACGAATACTTCACCGACTGCTTCAGATCATCCACGTCATCGAATATCCGTCTAAAGATCCACTTATAGATCGGAATATTCAGGATGAACAACACGACATAGATTAGAAGCTCCACGAGGCCGTGTCACCCCCTAATTAAACATGCTTCCACCAGACCCCCGCGCACTCCGGCACCGTTGACCATTGGTTCGCTATGATCTTGTCCGTTAACTCTTCACCGAAAAAGAAGCCTGTGTTTAGCAATGCCTCCTCTACCGTATCAAAAACATAATCGGTCCGAATCCACTGATGGCTAAATCCGTATTGATGCTCCAATTGAGCGTAATAACCGGTTAGGAATTCGGGAGGATTCGGCGTCTCCGTTCCGGTTCCCATCGTTTCCAGTATCAAGATCGTCCCCCCGGGTCTCAAGACTCGATGCAGCTCCGTCATCACAAGTTCAAGATTCTCACGCCATTCCTCGTGACTGGAATTGGCCAGATAACTAATGCTCCAGCCCGATACAATCAGATCTACACTCGATGAAGCAACCGGGAGATTGCGATGATCCGCAACCATTGTGGTCCAATTGCGAGAGTCTATTGCTTCAGAGCATTTATCGTCCAAAATATCGAGCATGGGTTGCGATATGTCGGTACAGATCAATGATCCAGCGTCGGCGGCAAGCAGCATGGATAATCGGCCTGATCTTGCCCCCAAATCAAGGACATCCAGTCCTTCGTACGGCCTGACCCTACGGATAAGTTCAGATAAATCAGGCTGTCTGCTAACCATGGCCTCATAGGCTTGAGCCTGCTTGTCGTAAATTTCATCAATAGACATGTTTTGTCCCCCCCAGCCAGATTACGGAAATTAATTCTCCGCGGATGTTCCTTGTCTTCTGTTCATAATTTGCTGTATCAGTTTGTACATGAAGCACAGAAGCAGCGAGAAGGCAATCATCATGAAATACGTGTTCCAATTGAAAAATTGATTGTTCATATGTATCGATAGGAGTCCGCCGGACGTTATCGATTCGATGTGATCCCAGTCCGTTTGGCCCCACCTCAATTGGAAAGCTTCGGCTAGGATTTCTCTATAGATTTCGAGTCGATGAAGCTGGTATGCATAACCCGCTAGGATATAGCCAGCCAGAGCAAAGATCACAAGGCATAACCAGCTGAAAGCCATCTTCAGATCTTTAAAAATACGAATCCATTGATAGACCAACATAAGAAAAAGAATGCTTAAAGGGATGAGCAGCAGGATGGCAGGATTGCCGTTTCCGGAGCTGCTGCCAGGCCGAGGCGTCATCATATTGCCGAATAGAACCACGCCTAGCAAGGCAAGCGCAATGATGATTAAAGCGGCACAACGTCTCATTTTCATATCGGCACACCTCGCTCAAGCTTCCTTGCAAAAGCCTATAATCTCTTCATGAACGATCTCCGGCATCTCATGGTTAATGGCGTGACCGGCCCCGTTAACGATGCGGTAGCGCATCCCGTTCGTCTCCAATCTGGCAACCGCTTTCGGATAATGACTAAGCAAATCCCGCTCGCCAATGACGAACAAGGACTTGCTGCGAATAACCTGAATGTCGGCAGGCGAATGGATCGTAATCGCATGCTTCATCATGGAGCGATTGTTGAAGTACTTTAGCAAGTAGAACCAGTGCTGCATAAGCTCCGGGTTGTTCTCAAAGGCATCCGCATGGGTACCGCACAGCTTACGAAGCAATGAACGCACATTCCGTTCCGAAGGGAATAAGGCTTCCGGCAGAAAAGCCCGCATCATTTTGCTCATCACTTCAAATTGGCTTCCGGCAATGCTGCCGGCCAAACAAACAATCTTGTTCACCCGATCCGGTCTGACGATGGCATAATGATAGGCCAGATAAGCTCCATAGGATACGCCCGCGATATAGACAGCGTCCACATTCATCGCCTCAAGGACCTCGTCCAACCATGTTGCCTGATTGAATTCGCGAGCATACTTGTCGTTCGGCTCGCTCTTCCCGGACCCTCCGATATTGTCCACCGCGATGATATGAAAGTTACGGGATAGCTCCTCCACGTTATATATCCACATCATGGCGACGTTATCGCCCGTTCCATGCAGCAACAGCAGCGGAGGAAGATCCGAAGAACCTGCCGTTACGACGTGAGTGATACCGTAGGAAGTAGAAACATTATGCTGCTCATACGGCACCGTCCACGCTGACAGCAGGCGGTCGTAGGATGCATAGACGAGCTTTTGTCCATGATTGCTTTTGAATCGCTTCAATATCTGCACCTCCAATGACATAAACTTTTATCTTATGCACTTGCCTTCATGGTGTTCGGCATATATAGGGATCAATTGTTCCAGCTTATGTATGGTCCTGTATGGCTTCACGTCCAGAGAGTCGTCCCATCTCCCGTCTCTCGTATACCAGATGGCTTTGATGCCGCATTGTGCTGCCCCGATAATATCGTTATGCGGATGGTCTCCGACGTACCATGTCTCTGATGGCATCACGTGAAGTTGGCTCAGAGCTCTCGTAAAGATGGCCGGATCCGGCTTTTTGACGCCAGCCTCTTCGGAGATCACGATAGAATCGAAGTATTCGTGAATCCCCAGCTGATGGATCTTGCCCTCTTGGACTTGAACGGTTCCATTGGTGATGATGCCGAGCTTAAGTCCCCAAGTCTTCAACTCACGCAGGACGGAAACCAGCTGATCCATCGGCTGGATACAACAAGCGATTTCCCGTCTGAAAAATGACAGGTATTCATCCGCCTTCGGGGGATTTACCCACGGAAGCTGCTCGACCAGCATCTCATATACTTCGCGCTTATCCCGATAGCCGTTATGATCCGCTTCCTTGAATCGCTTGGCTATCATCATTTGAGCAGCTTCATCGGAGTCGGGAAAGTACCTGGCAATCCATCGCTTGATGAACGTGTTAATTGCTGCCCTTCTGTCCGTTAATGTCTCATCCAGATCGAAGATGATCGCTTTTACTGTCATGGAAGCCTGCTTTCTATTCAAAATGAGCCCGCTCTCCATTTCCCTTGATGAAAATAGGCTCCGGATATTTCAAAGCCGTCGGTGGCCGCTGATTCTCCGGAAAAAACGCCAGCTCCGCAAACTCGTCATTCTCCGGGTCCAACGCACCGCTCACAACGCTGCACTCGAACACAATGGTGAGGTATTCCACTTGGTGCCCATTGCCGTACGTGTATCGGTGTTCTTTTCCGCCATATACCCCAATGATTCGTTCAGGCTTGATATCAAGCCCCGTCTCTTCCTTCGCCTCGCGAATCATCGCCTCCGCCGGCGACTCACCCAGCTCGATGGCGCCTGCTACAAGGCCCCATAATTCTTCCTGATGCTTCCTTCCGAACAAAATATCATCCTGATCATTTCGGATAATGCCTGCAACGGACGGCATGAATATCAGCTGATCTCCGATCTTCTCTCTCAAATCTTTATAGTAATCCGACATTCCCATGGCTTTACGCTCCTTTGGTTTGGTTCTTCTTGCTGACATGAAAGGCTTAAAATCTAGCTTCTTATGACCTGGATCTCCAGCTCATATGGGCTCATTCCTTATGTAACTTCACAGTTTCACGGTTCGCTATGGATCGAATCTGTGCGATATGATGCTGGTTGTGCCATACGAATCGCTGCAAGGCGATGTCCAGGGTAATGCTGCCGAGCACTTGGGTTCTCATGGTTCTTTTGAAATCCTCGGGATGTAGATCCTTAAGCAGGATTAGAAAACGAAAATGGAGTGTTTCCAGAAGCGAAAGCGAGTTCTCCACGGGAACTTCCGTGTAATCGCTCAGCTCAGCCCATAAATCCTCCCGATACGAGCTAGCCAGCGGCTCATCCTCGGTTAATGCCCGTTTAAATCGCAAGTAAGCGTTCATGTCGTTATCGGCGAGGTGGTGCACGATTTGCTGAATGCTCCAGCCACCTTCACGGTATGGCATATGCAGCTGAGAAAGAGGACACTTCATGATGAGTTGCCGAAGCGTCGGTACGATTGAAGGGATCTGCTGTATAAACTTCTGTCTGTCCTCCAAAGTCGGCTCTACCAATGGCTCAAAGGAGCCCAGGGGATAACGTATACTGACCACCACTTCCTTACCTCCTCCAACTAAGAATTATGATTATGCGATGACCCCGAAGTTAGAAGCAGTTAAGACGGATGAAACAGCGCAAGCGGGTGCTGTACGCCTTTTTCGAGGCTCTCCACAATTCGCCTCATGACTTCGGCATCCCGGAATTTCATGCTGTCATCCGCGAAGATATCAGGCAGCGTGACCCAGCGGCAATCCTTGATCTCTTCCGCACCCAATTCAAGCGAGCCTCCCGTCACGATTCCGGTAAAATGAAACATGACGACATGGTAATTCAAACTGCTCAAGAATTGATAAACCCCTGTAGTGCCCGTCAGTTGGACTACATACCCTGTTTCTTCCTTCACTTCTCTAATAGCCGCCTCAACCATCGTTTCTCCAGGCTCGATACGCCCTCCCGGGAAGTTCCAGGTATCCCGAACCGAAGGTTTATTTTCTTGGATGATGAACACTTGATCCCCCTGTACGAGGGTAATGCTGACCACAAGCACGATCCCATTTTCCGTCATATCCACAATCCTTTGCACATGATCTACATAAACAGAACCCACCTTTGGCGTTAACCACGAGGAGGGTTCTTGGATGAATTATCTGGTAACTCCCCTTATTCTACCGTTAACGCACATAACACGCAATCGGCACGACGTTATTGAACCTTCAACTTGAATGCCTCTCCTTCTCAAGCATTTGACCCACCGCTGCTAGAAGTCTTTTTTTTAAGATAGAGTCACGCGTCGGGTCAAGCCGATAGGGCAGAGAGTATATTATTAAAGACTGAATGCTCCAGAACATCACCCCATGATCATGATGTCAAATTCTCCGGTTACCCTTCTGAATGCCAATATTGCAAGAAGCAAGCACGTTCTACTGAACATTCCTATCGGAGATTGCTGAATCCTATTTATTTTCTTCGAATATAAGGGAACTACGATAAATTGGAGGTTGAGCGATGTCCGGGTATGTAAATGTTGATGTCCCGATCGAACTGCTGTTCACGGATCTGGTTACGGAGGAAAGAAAAAGGGATATTCCCAACTACACCGATAGCTGGTACGAACATCACAAGCTTTCCGCTGATATGCCGATCATGCGTTTTGATTCGCACAAGAGCCTGTACCGATATTTCATGAACGAACTAGCCAGCCCGTCCGCGTACCTGGATTGGTATAAGAAGATCTTTCTCACCAGGGGAATCGACCCGCCTTTACAGGATGAAGAGGTCCTCGCCTTTAGGAAAAATCAGTATCATATAATGAAGGTGGATCTGTCGTCCAACAGCGCTTTTTTTCACCAAGACCCGCCTTTGGTGAAATTTAATCGCGCAGGGGGTTATTTTAACCTGAGGGACGGGCATCACAGGTCTACTTTTTTGTATTGCCAAGGTAAAAGGAGCATGAAAGTCAAAATGTCCAGCGAAGATTATATGGACTGGATGAATATCGAAGGGCTGTCAGAGGTTGCCGATTCTTTTCAAAGATATCAACGGAGCCTTATTTATACCCCCATACTGCACCCTTCCTATCTTCATTTAAAGAGCGAGCGCGATCAAACCTATCCGACCAGACTTGATGTCATTATGGATTTCTTGGGTTCACGTTCTCTTCTCGGCGCGAAAGTGATCGATATCGGCTGCAATATCGGATATTACGCGCGGCATTTCGCCCGCGAAGGTGCGCACGTAACCGGATTGGAGCCGCTGGCTGAGCATTATGATCTGGCTTTGCGGCTGAATCGGCTGGAAAGGGTGAACTTTGACCTGCTTCCGGACCGCTTCGAATCTTCATCAAGACTTCAGCAGTATGAGATCGGCCTCCTGTTAACCGTTTTTTATCATCATATGGGAGACCCGTATATCCGTAACGCTTTTTTGCGAAAAATCAATCAATGCATTACCGATATGCTTTTCTGGGAATCCGGCGGCGAACCGGAAACGGAAAAATCGATACTGCTGCAAAATACGCATTTCACCCGGTATGTGAAGTTGGCGGCCACATCGGGCACAGGGAAAGTAAGGGAACTCGGCGTATTCTTAAAAACCTGAAATGTGTGGTTACAAATGAACTAAACCTCGGGAGCCTGTGCTTCTTGAGACGTTATTTACGATAATGACGGTATTGAGGTCAAAGGGGCCTGCAGGACAATGGTCTTCTTGGCCTCATTCTTGTGCCGTACCGCCGCGGAGCCGGGAACAACCGGAGAGGCGGGGCCAGGTTTACATATTACGAACAGCCTGATGAACTTTTCATGGATCGACCCGCAGCGGATCATATGTGGCTTTCCTCCACGAATAACCAAAACAACAGCAAAAACCTAAAAAATTGTAAATACGCAGCCCGCTAAAAATACGATATGATATGGGCAAATCAGGAAGGGAGGGCAAATAACCTGCCAGCATTCAAGTAGGAACATATTCTTGCACATGACAAAGGAGGAATTTTAATGAGGATCCCCAAAATCACCAGCCTGTTCATGATGCTTACATTTCTGACGACGGCATCGCTATCCGCTTCCGGCGAAATGGGAAGCACCGCGGAAGCATCGTCAGGTCCTTTAAAGGTTATGAGCTTCAACCTGCGGTATGCCGCCAATGACAGTCAGCCCTGGGAGAAGCGCCGCCCAGTCACCAGGAACCTCATCCTGGAGCATCAGCCGGACGTCATTGGAACTCAGGAAGGACTCCACCGGCAAATCGTGGATCTGGAGAATGATCTGCCGGGATATGATCGGATCGGAGTCGGACGTGAAGGCGGGAGCTTAGGGGAATATATGGCGATTTTTTATAATACGGAACGGCTGAGGCCACTGGAGCAGTCTCACTTTTGGCTGTCCGATACGCCCCAGACGATCAGCTCGGCCAGTTGGGGCAACCAAATTCCGCGGATGGCAACCTGGGTTCGCTTTCAGGATCTTCGAAACGGCAAGACCTTCTATATGGTCAACACGCATCTGGATCATCAATCCGAGGTTTCCCGGCAGAAGAGCGCCGCACTTATCGTTGATAAGATGAAGGCATTTGACCCGGATATCCCCGTTGTAATCACCGGCGATTTCAACACGCTTCCGGGGAGCGATACGTACTCGATTTTTACAAGCAACGGGTTGTCGGATGCGCATGTCACGGCCAAGAAGCGAACCAACGATGATCTGGGAACCTTCCATAACTACAAGGACCCTACGGGCGGCGGCAGCGGAAACCGGATCGACTGGATTCTGCACGGCCAAGGTTGGAATGTCCTGCACAGCGAGATTATCAACTACAAGGAAGACGGCCAATACCCTAGCGATCATTATCCCGTCATGATGGAGGGCACCCTGCAACAATCCAACAAAACCACCGGAGAAACGGTGCCTAAGCAGCCCTTGACCACGGCTCTGCATATCACCGAAGTGGTCGCCAACTCGAACGAGCAAGGGAATTACAATTATGTGGAGATCTATAACCCCACGAACCGGGAAATCGACCTGGAAGGGTATCAAATCTACTATTATTACGATCCTGCCCTTCCGTTCGACAAATCCAAGTCCAACCGATGGACCATTACGAAGGATCGCTACAGCACCAACACCCTTATCGGCCCGAATGAAACCAAGGTGGTCTGGATCAAGAAGCAGCCTTGCTGTTATGACCTGGGATTGGAGCAGTTCCTTGCCAACTATCATGCCGATGGGGATGAGCTCTTACCGTCTCAGGTGCTTGCCGTCTTCACGCCGGGCAACAATCAGGGCCTGAACGGAACCTCCACCAGCGGACGTTCCTTGGGTATTTCATCGCCATCCGGCACGCATCTTGTAGGGGTCCAGTTTAATAACGGACAGCTGGATGCCGGTGTGAACGAATCGATCACCTATCAGGAGCCTGAGCCGCTAATAAGCATTATGCAGAAAAAAGACACGTTTCAGCGCCCTTCCCCTGGTCAGCCGTAAGCTTCATACTCCAAAAAAAACAGATAAACCTTCCACATGCCGTGACTCAGGCTCATGGTGCGTGGAAGGTTTCTTAGGTATTCACCCTCAGAAATCTAGTTCTATGTAATTAATTTCATCTTTTCATGTCATATAAAATGACATAAATATTGTTAAACTTATCCTTCTCCATGTATAATGCTGCTAGATTGATAATGTGCACAGGATATGGGGGAGATAATATGTCATCAAGGAAAAGAAATACTCGCTTTCATTCCATCACCGCAGCTTTATGTACGATTTCCTTGTTCGCCGCTGTACCCGCGCAAGCCGCTGCCCTCGATTCGTTTCCCATCCTGCAATCCACCAGCAATGAGCAACTCAGAGCCGATTATTATGTCCCCAGCACCGTAGAGAATATCAGCTGGGGGCATCTTCCGAATCGGGACAGCAAATCCATCATAACCGTCACCTCCGGCAGCACCGTCACGTTTGATACGATATCCCATGAAGGCATCCTTGAAGACCAGGGAAGGAATCCGGAGAAGTATTTTGCTTCTTTCGGCATCCGGCCGGATCAAGTGCTAAATGACGCTAAAGCTGTTGCTGCCTCTGAGCTGCAGCATGATTTTGACAACGATGGACCGCATGTCGTCACGGGACCGATCGAAATCCAGGGAGCAGAACCTGGGGATGTGTTGAAGATCGAGGTTCTTTCTCTCACCCCCCGGGTTCCCTATGGCGTCATATCGAACCGGCATTACAAGGGTGCCCTTCCCGGCGAATATCCCGAGAATGACGGGCGTAAAGAAGGAGCAAGCCCAGCAAATCCCGAGTTATACCAAAACATTTCCAAATTCACGCCGGTAGAGGAAATCAACGGTAAACTCTATGGCGTGCTTCCCGTTGAACAGGGCGGGCATGTCCGCTTCCCGCTCAAGCCTTTTATGGGACTTATGGGCGTCGCACCGGATACCAGTGAAAAAGTTAGCAGCGTCCCGCCGATCGAAACCGGAGGCAACATCGATATCAACGAGCTTGGCGTCGGGTCTACGCTGTATCTTCCGATTCAGGTAAAAGGCGGGCTCTTCTATACCGGCGATCCTCATTTTGCACAGGGAGATGGCGAGGTTGCCTTGACCGCAATGGAGGCTTCCCTTCGCGGCACCTTCCGGTTGACGGTGCTGAAAGCTGGCGACCCATCCTTGCCGCGTACAGAGCTCAAGCAGCCTTTTGCCGAAACGGAGGATTACTGGATTCCCGTCGGTCTTGACCCCGATCTGGATGAGGCCATGAAGGAAGCGGTACGCGAAGCCCTTGGCTTCTTGAATGAGAAGCTGGGCATGGATCGCGCAACGGCTTACGCTTACATGAGTGCGGCTACGGACTACGAGGTTTCCCAGGTGGTGGACAAAACCAAAGGAATTCATGCGCTGATTCATAAGCGGCATTTTATTAACAATCTCAAGCTGTCGATCGCCATCAATGGTTCCGCCCTGGGCTCCTCCATCATCGGGGATGAGTTCTATGTTCCCCTCCGTCCGCTCGCTGAAGGTTTGGGCTATGAAGTGGAATGGGATCCTAAGCGGCATGCAGCCTTAGCAACCGCCCCGGGTAAAAGCATAACCGTCCCGATCGGACAGGCGATCTATGAAATGGATGGCAAGGCGGTGTACAACAGCGAAGCGGCCATCATGAAGAATGGCATAACCATGATTCCCATCAAGACGATCCCTGCTCTGTTCGGGGCCCATGTGAACTGGACCACCAGCGGGAATGTGCTGAAAGCCAGCGTAACGCCTTCCCTGGATTGATCTTGTACACAGTCGCTATATGATTCTACCGAAACAAAGTCCCCCTTAGCTGGAAACGCCATCTAAGGGGGACTCGTTTATTAGATCGATGTGGTTTTATATTGAACCGTCAAACACTGCTTGGCGATATAAAAAATTTGACCCATATGCTCCGAATAATGCGTGGCGCACTGATGCAGGATGTCGAGATTGCTCCGTTCTTTTCCCCGGACCGGTTGAACCCTTTCAAAGTCCTGACTCGACATGGATTTCACCGTATCGATCAGGAACTGAAACCGATTCTTCACAATCTGGATCAGATCATCCCGGCTGACAAATACCTGGGTCAACTCCTGCTCCCGGTTTCGCGGGGCAACGTCTTGTTGCAATATTCCTTTCATGACCCGTTCTTGAATGTTGCCTTCGATGTGCCTGATCAACGTAGATATGCTCAGACTGGAATGATTGGGCCGCCAATTCACTTGCTCATCGTTTAACTGCACCAACGCTTTCAAGATACGGCTGCGGATGTTTTCAAATTTGTCCTCCAGCCACTTCCGGTTGAACTCATGATCCATATCGCACACTCCTTATTCGGTATGATAAAAGATCCCTAATTCATGCCTTCATCGCTTTCCAGATATATTTGTGCTCGCGGACTCCAAGCCGGCCGTCGATCTGATTCTCCCGTATCCTGGCCTCGAGCTCACCCTTCATTTCCGGTAAAGTATAATCGGGATTGCCTGGCGTATCCGACAGGTTTAATGCAAATTCGCGGGCATTCGGGAAGTACATAATCGCTTCATTATACTCCTCAATCTCGACATTCATGTAGCCATACTCCGACAATCGCCTTCGTACCTGAGTCACATCGTTATGTATCCCGAAGATGGTACCACCTGAAGCTAATATCCTGGGATGTTCCAGGATGGAGGTAGGTCCTCTGCGGTCATAGATAAGGTCGAATTGCCCGTCTTGAAAAGGCATTTGTGTCTTCGTTGTGGCAAACACGAATTCCACATTCCGGGTTCCGCTGCTCTCGAGCATGGATTGGGAGATTCGAATCATCTCCGCGGAATTGTCAAAGCCAATGATCCTCTCAGCATGTCTGGACATTCGAAGCGTAAACTCGCCATGCCCGCAGCCTGCGTCCAGCACGGAACGATACTGCGGCAGCATCTCCACCAGCCGCTCCTCAAACACATCTTCCGCCGACCTTCCGACTACGGTACACACCGCTCTTCCTCTATAGCCGCCATTCCTGCGCGCGATCATGTCATACCAGTCGATTCCCATGCGTTCCCCCCTCCGTGATAGGCTGTACTGCATTCACAATCCAAGATGGCACAACCCTGTCGTTACATAATCTTGGGCATGCCAACAGGTACCGAATCAACGAAATAACCGCTATTGCTAATGTCTTAAAATATTACCATTTTGTTCCGTAATGTCAACGGTTACATTTAAAATTCCCGTTGAACATCATCCACTTTCATTCGATTTCCCCGGCATTCGTCTTCGCTTCCCATACGTTCGGATCAAGGACAATGCAAACCGGCTCTCTTTCAATAGGTAAGGAGGACCAAAAAAACATTGCTCTTGTCATAATTTGTCGTCTACAATGGAGGAATATTAATCCAATCTATCGATACATACAGGAGGATTTCATGTTTTTAAAAAGGTGGCGTCAATTATTATCTTTAACCCTTATTTTATCGTTTTGCATGACATCCGTGGCAAGTGCGGCGGAATCTGGTCAAGCCAAGTATGCATGGGCCAATGAGTCCATTGACTTCCTTCGATCCCATGGGGTTTTTGAGAACATGGAGTATCGGACAAAAACGCTAGGCAGGGTGGTGACCAAAGCCGATCTGACCCTTATGGTTCACCGGCTGTTTACCGATTTCCGGGTCGATGCTGATAAGAATATCAACATTCCCGGCGTCCCTAACGGGCACCCATCCTACCAGATTTTTAAGGATGTTTACGGCAGCATACCTTCAGCGCCGAACGGATTAATCGGAGCCGCAGACAGAATCAATTACAACGATGAAACCTTCAAGTATATACCGGAGAAAGTGTTAACACGCTGGGACTTGTTGATTACGCTGAATACGCTGTTCGATGATATTGGTTATTCCTTGGAGTTATACGACGGTGAGGATATCGCGAGATTGCGGGCGATTAAAGACCTACCCAAAAGAAATTTCAATTCCTACAAGCAATATGATAAGTGGAAGTATGCCTATCAGCCACTAGCGCCCGAAATCGGGTTGATGCAAGACAAAAGATGGGGGCTTTCCTTAGCCTCCGATCTCGATCACGTCAAAGCCTATGCCCTGCTCGGCTTTGCCGAGGCCGGGATCATGAAACCCGACGCCAAAGGATATTTTCGCCCGAATCAAAAGGTAACGTTAGCCGAAACAGCGGTCGTCCTGCATCGAATTTACGACTATTATAGTGGCAGCGACTATGTCCGGGAACCATCGCCGGATGATCTCATTCCGAATGGCACAAGAAACTTTATCTATGCGGGTTCCCCATCAGGACACGGACAAAGTCCGGTTTATGACTTCGCTTTGGTGAATTCCGATGCCCTGCCGGAATTCTATCTGGCCTTGAAGGCTACGGAGAAAATCGACTTGCAGATCAACGTGAACGGGGAGCCATCCTATTATACTTACGAGCAGTTGAGCAACCCTAAGCAGCCTGTTCGAATCCCTTTGAATGGCGCATACTATGCGGAATTCATCCCCATTATCCGAAGCAAGGGTCAAAAAGCAACCGGCGAAAATAACAACATTGAAGTTATGTATTATTACGCTGATACTTTCCAGGACTTTACCCAAGCCACATGGTATGAACCCAATCTCCAATTAAAATGACAAAAGGGAGTGCATAACTGTTGCATACAGTATGCACTCCCTTTTTTATCATGGTACAAACATATCAAGTTCTTAAAATGTTTGCCTTTCCATTGCGTAGATCCTCAAATACCGGTCTTTGTACAGAACTGATATCCTCTAGATCGATCTCATGCAATGCCTTGAATTCCAGCTGCAGTGACTCATTGTACTCATCGTGATGAATCAGTAATCTGCCTGTCTCCTCCGTCTTTCCCTGTAAATCCGCCGTAGCGTTAAAAACAAACATGACAAACACGACTTCGTTTCCATCCGGATATCGATACTGCATTCTGGATCCGCTATAGACTCCATAGAGTTCACTATCGAGTACGACCAACCCCGTTTCCTCTAGCACTTCCCGTCTCATCGTCTCTTCAACGGATTCTCCGGCCTCCATACCGCCACCGGGAAGACCCCAATTGCCGTAGTCCGAGCGCCGCTGGAGCAATATCCGCCCTCGATGATCCTGGATGATGGCGCCGCCTGTCACTATGATTTTCATTTCAGCATAATCCTCTCTCACTTGTAGGCTGAGGGCTTATAGCCCCAGCTTCGCTACGGATTCTCCCCCTGACCACGGCATAACGCCGATTTCCTCAAAACCCGCTTTGATGTACAGCTGTCTGGCCCGCTCGTTCTTCGGATCAAAACTTAGCATAAGGACATCTGTCCGGTCATGCTTGTTTCGGATTTCTTCAACGATGTATCGCAAAGCCTCTTTCCCGTAGCCCTTTCCTTGGAAATTCCCGTCGATCATGAAACGGTAAATCCAATAGTTGCCGTCATCGGCGTCCAAGCCATATAACGCGAACCCAACCATCGTCTGATCATCATAAATGGCCATCGCTTCAAAATGTTCTAGAAATTGATACTGGGCAATCGAATACAGATTGGAGGCTATGAAGCCTTCTTGCTCCGGTTTTGCTTTCAGTTTAATGCATTCGGTCCAATTATCCTTATCTACGGGCTGCAGTCTAATCATGTCAAGCTCCTTCGAATCGTTGTTGATGTTCACACTGGTTTATGCCAAATGTTTAACAAAATAATAGTGCTGATGCCCCCTTGGAGCATCGTCAATGCGAGTTATCTCTTGAAATCCATGTTTACGGTAGAATGCCGGCGCTTGAAAGCTGAAGGTATTGAGCTTGATGAAGGTACATTGCCTTTCTCTTGCGATTGTCTCAATCTCTTGTAGTAATCTTGAGCCATATCCCCGCCCTCGAAATCGATCATCGATCCACAGAATATCGACTTCAATCCAATTCCAGCAAAATACACTGTTGATGCCGCCTGCGATCTCTCCATGCTCATCTTTTATATGTAAGTTGATTTCCTCGTAATTCTGCTGCAAATCTTCTGCGATAAACCGTGCATTAAATTGAATCAGGTTCGTCCGTACCGCAAGCGCTTCTTCCGGGCTGCTACGATTGATGTTGATTTGCGACAATGGGTCACCCCCTTCTCTTTACTTGTAGGTTTAATTGAACATTCAGCTTCATAACTTCCTCATCGCCAAACCAGATTCCCGTTTCCACAAAACCTAGATTGCTGTACAAAGTTTTCGCTATCTGGTTATCCTTATGTACGGTCAGGCGTATTTCTTTACATTCCGGAAATTGGCCTTGGATCCATGCGATCATCTGGAGTAAAGCTGCTCTGCCATATCCTTTTCTTTGTTCTTTTGCATCTATTAAAAAGCCGTTAATCCAATAACCACCGGCTGTATTCACTTCATAAGCATGCATAATAAATCCGACCATTCGGTTCCCGTCATATATCGCAAAAGGAATGTATTCTACTTGTTCACCATCCGGTTTGATGTAGATCTTGGCTAGAGATACAGCTACCGCTGGCACAAACCCCTGCTGTTGGTCCAAAACCTGCAGTGCCAATGCTTCTTCCCAGTTCTTTCGATTGACTGGCATTAACTTGATGTCCATATCATTGTCCTCCCAAGCGAGCATACACTAAACCAAATAATACCATATGGAGTTGGGATATGCCCGGATATAAACGATTTTAGATAAACTCTTCCAAAATACATCCAGCCCAATCAACTGTAATCTTCTACCAAAGCCACCACATCTTCAAACGAATAACCAGCGATAGTCTGACAACGATAGGAGAAGTCCTTCATTTTCATAGGATTCACATTACATATCCCCTTTCGTCAGTGTAGGTTGCAACCCTAATTTTGAAAAACTCCGCCTTTTGCTTTGCACATTTCTCATCAACTTGTCATTTAATATACGGACTCTACTATAGTATAAGAGGTGATTTGAATGGGTCGTATCACTGCTGTTCCTCAACCAGATTTAGTTTTAATCAGCTGGTCAAGAAACCCTCTTGTTACGGGCTCCGCGCGTAGAATCGTTGCTGCCCGCGTCATTGGCAATGCTTCTCCCTGCCGAGCTGATTTGACGCCGAATGCACTGTTAAGAACCGCCTTAGCCTGCTTACTGGATCATGATGTAGGTTTCAAAATCGTATTCCGCCAAAGAACATCCAACATTAGCGGATACCTATTATTGCAGCGTAATTAATAGATTTGGGAAGGAGCAGCGATCATGCTGCTTCTTTTTTTAGCTCTTTTCATTAATATTGTTGCAAACAAGATATTAGAAGCTTGCAAGTATGTCAATTTCACAACAACAGTAAAGCTGCGGGCATAAGAAAACCAGTTGTTGAGAGCAACTGGTTCAGTAAAGTTCTTATCTTGGATAGTTCTTTAACCACTTGAATGCTTGTTCATAATTATCAAAAAATTTAACGGATTCTTTTGTGTTGGATTGCTGTAAGTAATTCATGATCTCCCCTTCTTCAAGAAGAAACGCAATTGCTTTGCTATGATTCAGAATGGTTTCATTGAAGAACTTATCTTTCCATGCTTTTTGAACGGAGAAGTGGTTTGGGGTATATCCTTTTCTATCTACCAATAATTTGTATTTCAGACCCTCACCAATAAACTGCTGACATGACTTTTCAAAACCATTAAACCATTCAATAACGTCATCAGTGTTTATCTTCCCTATCAGACGAGTAACAATCAAATCTCCTTCAACTGTAGTGCTAATATTCTTATCGATCAAAGTGGAATCATCTCCCTTTGTATCTATTATGCGTAAACTTGCTATAAAATCAATGTAAACAAAAACTACTCTGCCACTGAAGCAACACTATTTACGAAATGAGTCTATTTTATTTACGAGTTTCGATACACATTACCAACCTCTATACCCATACATTTACAGCTCAGGAACTCTCCATTCATTTCACAAAATCCCATCGATTTCCAGATCGATTGCCCAGGAAATACTCCCTCGTTAGCCTCTCATAACGAAAAAGCCCGCAGGGCATTCCTATCCTCCTGCAAGCTTCCTCGTAAGAACCTCTATTCACCTTTTTCACATCTAAACCATATCTCTATGATCTTTTGTCTCTATATTTATTTCATTTGGGTAACGCTTACTGCAACCTTCTCCAGCTGCGCTTTGCTTAAGGAATGATCCGGGGAGCTGATCGTCACGAAGCGGTCATTGATCTGAAATCCCAGCATATCCGTGTCATCCGGTGTATACCATTTCGCTTTAACCCCATTGGACAATGTAACCGGTTTGCTGTCATATCCATGAGCGTAGTCTCTTGGAGAGATGTACACCGTCATATGTTTGAAGACCATGTTCACACCATCTGCCGATGCGCCCGTCTTTTGATACACATCGCCTTTTACCATCTGACTTGGAGCGTACGGTGTTTGGAAACCATCAAATTTGGCGAATGCGCTTTTGATCTCTTTTAGTTGGGCATCGCTGTATTTCACGTTGGTCAGCTCGATCGTCTGACCGTTTCCAGGATTACTTCCGATTAACACCTGGTTATTCTTCGCATCGTATCGCACAGGAACTTCCAGCACATCGGCAATCGCCCGTACCGGCAAGTACGTTGTATACTGATACGTGATCGGAGTCAATTTCTTGCCCGTGTTATAGACGGTACCGTCCACTTGGATGCCGATGCTGTGATTCAGGTAAGCCGAGATTTTCTCCAGGTTGGCTCCCGCATAGACACCTGCCGCTCCCGATAAGGTCATTCCCAGCACGGCAACCGCCGCGATTGATTTTTTCAACTGTTTCATTTCATTCATCCCTCTCGTTTGTCTCACCAACCTTCCAAATCGATGAGTCATAGTATGAAGCGCAATAACTTTATTGAAAATCAATGACATGCGTCGCAATTAAAGCTTCTTTATCATCAATCGTAATTCCCAGTCTTTTTCCAGATGGGCTCCAAGTCAGCGGGTAGACCGGATGGGCCGCAGGATGCACCGCTGAATAATAGGGCGCCATCCAGCTTACTTTCCCGGAAGCCGTATCAAACACATACACGCCGTTCATCCCGCTTTCATTCTCCGAGTACACATCAAAGGCTAATCTGGCAGAATCCGGCGACCAGGACGGGTAAGAAATCAGATTGCCTTTTCCGATAAGCGATCCTTGCAAGCTGCCGGCTGCATCATAGATCAGTAAATTGCTGCCGGAGTTCCCTTCCGTGTTGGTTGCTGTGGAGACGGCAATGAACTCTCCGTCCGGCGAGATGGTTAAGCTCCATACATTTTCGATGAGATGTACCGGCTTTGACTGCCCCGGTTCAACCACCTTAAGCACCTGATTCACATCGGTATAATAGATTCGGCCTTTACTCGCTCCGAATTGGTTGTAAACTTCAACGTCCTCATCCTCAATGGCGGTGGTGGTGTAAGTACCGTCCGTGGAAATGAGACGAATCTCCCCCTTGCCGCTCATGGAGCCTGCGGCAAGTACATATGTGTCTGCATCGAGCCAACCGCCAATCTCCATGTAGTTGTCCCCTTTTACCGGAATGCTCTTGCCGGTATTAAGATCCTTCATGAAATTGTCTGCCGTGTACTTATCCCTCCATTTCTGTACAAAGCTATATTTACCGTCCGGCGACACCTCTTCCTTGACCAGATGTTGGCCTGGATGCGACGCTTTCTGATTCGTTAGCTCACGCCGCTCGCCCGTGCTTACGTCCACCTCTTCGGTGGCGTACGCATATTTCGGTTCTTCCGTTGCGGTTGCTTCCTTGACCATTTTGATTGTCGTGACCCTGACCTTATCCTCCGATATCCACGTCTCGATGTTGGACGAGGCAATCCGGTGCGTCTGATTCACGACCACTTCCCGACCGGTCTGCCCGCTCGCACCGTCAACGACCGTGAGCTTGCGCTCTCCCGGTGTCTTCCCTCCGGCATTGGAAGCAGGCGGCTGGCTGGTTTGACTGCCCGGTTCCACGATCGTCAACCGATCCTGCGACTGGCAGGCCGCAAGGGCTGCAGCCACGGCAACGATAGACAGCAACTTGAATCCATGCTTACCTAGTCTGTTTCTCATAACAGGTTCCTCCCCTGCATATCCCCCAAGGAGCTTCGGCAGCTGCGGTTTTCGCTTTTGCATACCTCATATTTCCCTGTTGAACTCAGTATAGAATGCGAATATCTCGATACGATATCGAGCTTGTAACGAACTTGTAAACAAAGATGTGCATTTTAAAAAGAGCCCAGACCTATTCCAAGTCTGAGCTTTCTTCCACCGAATGAACCTTCTGAGATTGCGGCCGTTCCATCGGCAAGGTGACCACAAACGTAGAACCGTTTGGGCTGGATTCCGCAACCTCCACATAACCGCGCTGCTTCTCCGCCAAATTGCGAACCAGGGATAACCCTAAGCCGGTACCGCCATGTACCCGGGAACGGTCGCTGCTTACCGTATAAAACGGATCAAAGATCCGTTCCCGGGCTTCGTCCGGAATTCCGATTCCGGTATCGCTTACCTTAATGACCATACGATCATGGCCTTGTGGATCCCGGTCCACTTCATTCGATAGCGTAACGGTCCCACCGGGCCTGTTATATTTAATGGCGTTATCCAGCAGATTCAAAATCATATGCATTAAATTCTCCGGATCGGCCCATACCTTGCCTTCGGATAATGAGGATTGCAGCGTTATGCCCGATTGCTCTGCTTTGGCCTCCAACCGGGCTGCCGCCTCTTGCAGAATCGGCATGAGGTTTACGTGTTCCGCATGGGTTTCGAATTCATAAATATCCAAGGACGATAACTGAAGCGCCTTTTCTACCAGGCGATATAGACGCTGTGCTTCCTGGCTGATCTGTCCACGGGCTTCCTCAAGCAGCGCGGGATCGTCGCGATACATCTCAAGCAGGTCCGCATAAGCCAGTATGGAGGTCAGCGGCGTTTTCAACTCATGGCTGATATTTCCGATAAACTGCTTCTGCTGCTGCTCCAGCTCCCGCAGCCGATCAATGGCATCCAGCAGCTTCTGTTTCTCTTCCGTGAGCTGGTTCACCGACAAGGAAATTCGCCCGCTCATTTCATATATCCCTTGCGCCAGCTCGCCGAGCTCATCGTTTCGCTTCACCGTCGGCTCTCGAAGATAGTCGCCTTCGCCGATCCTCTGCGCAGCCTGGTTCAGTCTGCTGATGACATGCACCTGCCGCCAGACGTATAGAAAACCGATCAGGAAGCCGGCGGCCAGCACCGCAAGACCCGTCACAACAAACAGGTTCTGGATCCGGTCATAGAACGCGTGCTGCTCGGCCAGGGAGGCGTGGAATTGAATCGTTCCGATCGGCTGCTCCATATTCCGAAGCGGGGCAAGATATAACAGCTGGTCGCCCTCGGTAATATAGGCGGAACGCCCTTGCGCCGTGTGAGCAAGCGCGTCCTGTACATCCATTTTCGGCTGGAACGGAAGGGAAGTCCCCGTGAATGTACCATCAATCTTATACAGGGTCACCGGCATGCCGCTCTGGGTTCCGAGATCGACGGCCAGCCGTTGACCGACATTTTCCATAAAATCATCCGGCTGCGTTTGAGGATTCGTCAGTAATTCCTGATGAATCCTGAGATTGGCTGCTTCTGCTTCCTGGGCGAAGGTTTGCTCCAGGCGCACCCGCTGATCCTCCCGTATCCCGGCAAGAACCAACGTGCTTAGAACAACCACAACGGCGATCAGCAGCAAAGCGAGAAGCAGTGCGACTTTCCACTTTAAGCCGAAACGCACTTTTCCTTTGTTCATGATGGAATCTCCGTGCTTTTGTATCCGATGCCATACACGGTCTGGATCACTTCATGCTGGTTTCCCAGCTTCTTGCGCAATCGCTGGACGTGAATATCTACCGTACGCGTGCCGCCGGCAAAATCCATGTCCCATACCTGTTCAAGCAAAGCCTCTCGCGAATATACCCGCTCCGGATTCCGGGCCAGGAGAGCCATGAGGTCAAACTCTTTCGGCGTCAGTTCAAGGGGCTTGCCTTCGGCGTGAATGGTGCGATTCAACAGGTTAATGGTAAGTCCGGCTATCCGGATCACATGTGTTTCGGGGGCTTGCTTCCCGGCTGTCTCAGGAATACGGCTTCTTCGGGACAATGCCTTTACCCTGGCGATGATCTCCCGCATGTCAAAGGGCTTTGTCATATAATCATCGGCACCAAGCTCCAGCCCAAGCACCTTGTCCACAATATCGTCCTTCACCGTTAACAGCAGAATGGCAGGACGCTGCCGATCCTCGAGCTTGCGACAAACCTCGTACCCGCTAAGCTTCGGCATCATGACATCGAGCACCATCACGTCAGGATCAAACGATTCCACGCGCTCCAGCGCTTCCTGCCCGTCCCCTGCCGTCTCTACCGTATATCCTTCCCTTCTCAGCGCATAAGCAACTGCGCTTGAGATACTGATCTCATCATCCACAACAAGTACCTTGGTCATCGCAGATACGACTCCTTTACTGGCCGATTACACATTTGCTAATTCCCTGATGGTAACGTATCCGGCATCATATTTCAACAGCGCTCCCCTGCCGATTTCATTACAATTGTAACTATGAACGCTTTCGTCCGGTGGCCATAATAAAGCTAAGCACTCAAGCAAAGGAGGATTCGGATGACAATCGCTACCATGAACCATATCATTAAACGCTATGGGCATCAGCTTGTCCTGGACCATGTCCATTTAGAAATCAGGCAGGGAGAAATACTCGGCCTTCTTGGTCCGAATGGTGCAGGTAAAACCACATTGATCCACGCGTTATCCGGCTTAATTGGCATCGATTCCGGAAGCATCGAGCTGTTTGGGGAACGGCCAGGCGGCCCTATGCTGGAAGTCAAACGAAAAATTGGACTGGTTACGCAGGATATCACCGTTTTTGAAGATTTAACCGCGCAAGAGAATCTCGCCTTTTTTGGCGGAATCTATGGGTTAAGAGGCACGGAATTGAGAAGGCAAATCACGGAAACGCTTCAGTTCGTCGGACTAACGGATCAAGCTCATAAACGTCCTTCCAAATTTTCCGGGGGAATGAAGCGGAGACTGAATATCGCCTGCTCTATTATTCACAGGCCCAGGCTCCTGATCATGGACGAACCTACGGTTGGAATCGACCCCCAATCCAGAAATCACATCCTGGAATCGGTCCGCGAGCTGCAAAAAAGGGGGACGACCATTCTCTATACCACCCATTACATGGAGGAAGTGCAGTCCCTTGCATCCCGAGTCGTGATTATGGATCAAGGCCACGTCATCGCGCAGGGGACGATCGATGAGCTGGTAAAGAACATTCACCATGAAGAGAAAATCAAGCTGGAAGTCGTGGAGCTGACGAAGGATCTGATCGATCACATCCAACAGCTGGATGGAGTCAAGCACGTGGTTTTGAATGGAACGCACATTCAGATCATATCACAGGCAGGTGCCGGAAATCTGGATCGTATCCTGTCGTTGGCCAAAAGCGCGGGCGGCGTCCTATCCATCCATGCGGAGAAACCTACGCTTGAAGACGTATTCCTTACGCTTACCGGTAAGCAACTACGTGACACGGAGGGAACTTAACATGCTTGTGTTCAGAATGACGTACTTCTCCTTGCTGCGCCTTATACGCTAACCCATCGGGCAGCTGCTTCTGCTGGGCCTGCCACTGGTCGTCATTACCGTGCTGGGTGTCGTTATTGGACCCTATGAAGGCATGAACGGCGTTCCTCCGCTGGACTTGATGGCCGTTACGACCATTATGGGCGTTCAGTTTTTTGGCGGCACGTATTTGATGAGTTTTTTGGATACCGATTTACTTAAAACCCGGAAATGGAGAATCTATTCGCTCCCTATTAACGTAGCGGTGTATTCAAGCTCTCTTATTCTTGCCTGCACGCTCTTCAGCACTTTGCAAGGATTGGTCTTGGTGCTATTCACAACCTGGGTGTTCGGGATCGCGTGGGGATCGCTCGGCTGGGTCTTGCTGGTATTTATTATTTATTCCTTCTTCGCCCAGTCCGTACATCTGCTGCTGACTTTGTCCATTCATAACGTAAAATTGGCTGAAAGGGTATCTGAAGTCCTCGGAATCGGCTTCATCATCTTAACCGGATTAATGTTTCCTCTCCCGGATCATCGTTTCTTTGAGTTCATGTCGTTCTATGGGAATCCGGTATCCCTCGGAAAGATGGCCGTCCTGGAGATGCATGTAGATGGCGGGCAAGGGACTGCGTACCTTAGCTTGCTATTGCTGTTAGCCTTAACCGTGATATGCATGATGATCGGCGCATGGCTTGGGAGGAGGAAGCTCGCTTGACGATATTTAACTTCGCCCTTATCCGGAGCGTCCGCAGCCTGCCCAATCTTATCTTGCTGTTAGGCCTTCCCGCAGCCGTCGTTGTCCTCCCGGTGGGCGGTTGGTATGGCTTACCGCTGGGGTATCACTTCTACGGAATCCTGCTGTTATTCTGTGCCTCCAAACTCGTTCATATGATCATGGAGGATCGGAAGAATAAAATTCTGACCCGAATCGGCGTTGCACCTGTGACCCATTTCAAGTATTTATCGCAAAATCTGCTTGCTTTCGCTCTGCTGCTCGTAGGACAAAGCGCCGTTGTCACGTGCAGCGCCTGGTTGCTGCGCCGAAGTTTTTGGCAGTCTGATTCAACTCTTCAGCATGTTTAGCGTGTTCTCGGTCACCGCGATTAGCTTCTCCCTCGCTTGGTGCTCCATGTTCCGCCAGCCTGAATCTTCTACAGCCGTTATGCTGGGAATCATCTTGATCATGGCGGTGCTCGGAGGAACCTTATTTCCCATTCAGGCTATGCCCGCATCCCTGCAGAAAATCGCCATGTTATCCCCTACCTATTGGTTCCATGAGGGAATCATGCTTGCTAAGAACGGAGGCTTGTTCGCGGAGCAACTCACTCCGCTCGGGATCCTGCTGTTGTTTGCGATCGCTTTTATGCTGATCGGCAGCCGAAGGAAACTGGCTTGAAAAATATGTTACGATATATGGGGAAAAGAGAACGTATGCCATGGGAGGTTTTCATGAGAAGCTATACCGATTCGTGGTCCCCAAGCATAGCGGTCGTGATTTGGAGAATGTTTGCCCTGCTGCTTTTGGCAGCTCTGTGGTTTATGGGAGATGCCGGGACCGAAGGGTTCGTCCTAATCTTCGCCTTAGCGATCCTGGCAATAGCCCGATGGCGGTTTTCCCTTCCTTCATGGACAACACTGGCCGACCAGATTCTATGCATGTCCATCGTTCCACACTGGCCGGAGGCAGGCTTCGGATTGGCTCTACCGCTTTTTGAAACCATGCTTGCCGGTAAACCGCTGTTTTCCCTGCCCATCCTGGCAGCGCTTGTCATCGGCTATGTCGATCCGGACCTCCCGCTTCTTCTCATGCTCGTTCAAGCTTCATTTGCGGGGTGGATCGTTTTTTGTTGGTCCAAGCAAATCCATCAGTATCGATTGGAGGCAGATCAGGAGCGTCGCGATCGCTACGAATTGGAAATATTGAAAGGTGAGCTGCTCATGGCCAATGTGCAGACGGCTCAGCTTGCAGAGCTGAGAGAGCGTCATCGAATCTCCCAGAAGCTGCACGATGAGGTCGGCCAAGAATTAACCGCCGCGTTGTTAGCCTTTCAAGCTTTTGAAACATTATGGAGGGAGAATGACCCGCAAGCGGAAGACATGTTTGCTCAAGCCCAGATGCGTTTGTCGAGCAGTGCCCTGGAGCTGCGGGAAACGGTCCATAATATGCAGCCTGTCCAAGCGATTGGCATTCGGAGCCTGGAGGAGATCTGCCGCAATTTCAAAGCGATGCCTGTACAGCTGCAAATTTATGGAGATACATCCCGAATAGCTGCCCATCTGTGGGTCATCCTGAAAGCTTGTCTCAAGGAAGCCTTGACCAATGCGGTGCGTCATTCCAAAGCCAAACACGTTGAAGTATCGTTGGAGGTCAATGAACATATCGTGCGGTTAAGCGTCCAAAATGACGGCGTTTTGGATTCCTCCTCGCTGCCTGGAACCGGACTCCGCAACCTAAGGCAAAGAGCCCAGGCGGCAGGCGGTAACATCTCCACCAATACGTCCAGCGGCTTTCAATTGGTCTACGTATTACCTATGGAAAAGGAGGGCATTCGATGAACATTCTCATTGTGGATGATGATCCATTGGTATGTCAGAGTCTCCGGCTGCTTCTATCCAGAGAACCGGATATGGAAGTGACGGCGACTGCGAATGACGGCGCAGCAGCCATTCAATGCTGTGAAGAGGTCCTGCCGGACATCGTCCTCATGGATATTCGGATGCCTGGTATGGACGGAATCCAAGCGGCAAGGCAAATCAAGCAAAAATGGCCCCAAGTGCAGATTATGATGCTGACCACGTTTCAAGATGAGCATAGCATCCGCCTGGCGCTGCTAGCCGGAGCCGAAGGGTATATGCTGAAGTCGACGCAGGTCTCCAGTATGGCACAACAGCTGCGTGCTTTGGCTTCTGGCACTTCCGTTGTGGATGCCAATGTGCTGAAAACCTTGATGCTGCCCGAAAAAGAGAATCGTTCCGACCTTACCCCGCGGGAAAACGATATTCTCGAGCTGGTTGCCTTAGGCTGCTCGAATCGGGAAATTGCCGAGCAATTGTTCATCAGCGAAGGAACCGTCCGCAATACCCTCTCGATCATTCTGGATAAGCTGGAGCTCCGGGACAGAACCCAATTGGCGATCTATTATTGGAGGCAGTCGTTGTGATGCCTTACCCGGCCCATTATCACAGGGCTCCTTACGTACTTTTATTCTCGGCTAACCGTGCCAAAAGAAATCTTCATATTCGGCGCGTAAGTCAACCACGAATCGCTATCAAACTTCTGGAACAGCTTGAGTTCAGCTGCATATTGGGCTTGTGCTTCCTCCGCTGTTAAACCTCTTTGTACCAGTTGTTCCATTGTCATTGAAGGTTCATCGGGCTCTTGCCCAATCCCCTCTTCTCTTAGGGATCGATACAGCCGTTCTTTGCTATCATCGTCCATATGCCGATCCAAAAAATTCACTTTATCGCTTACTCGACATTCAACATTCCGTAACCCCAGCTGACTTAGAAGAATAGGGAGCTTCATGCCGATGTTTCCGTCTTTGCCGCTGCGGCTGGCGTCCACCTCATACAGCTTCTGTAATACGCCTAGACGGACCACTTCGGAATGCAACATTCCATCATCGAAGCCAAAATTCGCCGCATTGGCGATCCAATGGGGCTCAAAACAAATGACTCGGCAGCCGTTCCGCACACTGTCGATCATTTTTTGAAGGATATCTTGGGGATTCTTCATATGTAATAGAAACGCGTGACAGAGCGCAATGTCGTACTGCCGATGCACCTGGATTTCTTCGATATCCCCTTGAATCAATTCAACGGAATATGGCAGCTTGTCAAAGATTCCCCTTGCTTCCTTGATCAAATCTTCACCTTTGTCTATACCTGTGTAGGTTGACCCATCGGGTAACATCGGGAGAAGCTTTAATCCTAGATACCCATAACCACAACCGTAGTCCACCATGTTAATGGGCGTATTCATTTTCCAGACGTTCTTAACCAAAAACTCCAGGTAGTCGTCATTGTAATATAACCATCTGGTATTCCTCAGGTATTCGATTTTGGAATCCCAGTAATATTCGGACATTCTCTTTACGTCCTCTCTGCATCAGGATTCTAACTCTGTTCCAGCCTTGCCTTACGGATCACTTCACGAATGAAATCAGCCTTGCCGTTCGTATAGGCTACGCGGTCGTGTTTATATTGATTTTCGAGTGCTTTTTTCAAAGCATAATATCGATCCTTTATTTCCGGATGTTTCTTTAAATACTCCCTGAATAAAATCTGGTCAATCCACTGTTGGCCCTGATACTTGTAAATATGTAGATGATGCGTTCCTGCCCGCCATTGCCCTCTTCGAAAGAACAGCCGCTCCGGAAACTCCGGTTTAACAACATATTCGTAGCCGATCCCAGCCAGATTCTCAATGTAATACTCATCGACTTCTTCTAAACTAAGAACGCCAGCCATCATATCGATGGTCGGTTTTGAGCCTAAACCCGAAACGGACGTGCTCCCGATATGTTCCATGTGAACGTCGAGTCCTTTCAGTGCCGACTCAATTTTCGCTTTTTCCCGGTTGTACTCATCCTTCCAGTCCGGGTTGTATGGTGTAACAATCACTTCTTCCATGGGTCGTTTCCTTTCGATAGCAGATAGTATATGGTTGAGCTCTACTCCCAAAGGCCAGCTCGAATGCCTATATATTCCGTCTCAGCTTCATTTCAAACTCCGGTTTCGTGATATATTCCATATAGACGACGGCTCGGTTAAAATCCAAATAAGACTGGAAACGCGTACGAATGGCCGGGGCCGTAATGTATTGAAGCACGTCATCCTTATGGATCCAACGACAGTCCGTCGTTTCTTCCGAAGTCCTTAGCTCGCCACCCGTAGGCTTACATACAAAATCCATCATCACTTTCGTTGGAACCACAGCAACTCCGCTGTGACCCGGATAGGTTGAAGTATTGGAATAGACGCCGATCAGATGAGAAACGAGGGTCTCGATCCCGCTCTCTTCTTTGATTTCCCTGATCAGCGCATCCATGAGATTCTCTCCGGACTCCACCTGTCCTCCCGGAAACACCCATCCGTTACGATCCTTCACCAATAGAATTTCTCCATGTTCATTCTCAACCACGCCGCCTACGGCAACAATATGCGTTGGCATCATCATGACAACAGCCTCCGATAGATAAGATATACCACAAACTATGACAAGTCCCGTTAGAATTCGTTAGCGTATCCTGGAAAGATCGCTTCATAAGTCTATTCTTCTACTTCTTCACCACGGGTATGAGCTTTACCTTTATCTTCATCCAAATGGAAAAGGCTTATTTTACTCTGAACGCGAATCGACCCGTTGTTATCCGAAATCCATGATCGGCAGGGATAGACCGCAATCGGTAAGAAATCATGATCCGAGTGATTTGATACAATGATATTACATTCTATTATCTGTGACGAAGGAGTTGGGATGATGAAGAATAGAGTCCAGAAGATATCCCCTAACTTGTGGTTTGATCACCAAGCCGAGGAGGCAGCGCAGCATTACGTTTCGATCTTCAAAAACTCGCGGATCGAACGATTTACGCGATACGGCGCAGAACGCAACGATCACTCGCCATTCGCCGAGGGTGCTATCATGACGGTGGAATTTCAATTAGAGGGACAACATTTTGTTGCACTCAACGGCGGTCCGCATTTCAAATTCAACGAAGCTATTTCGTTTATTGTGCATTGCGATTCGCAAGAAGAAATCGACTACTATTGGGAGAAGCTGGCCGAAGGCGGTGACGAGAAAGCGCAAGTATGCGGTTGGCTGAAGGACAAGTTCGGCGTATCGTGGCAGATCGTCCCGGCGAACTTAAACGAAATGATAACCGATCCCGATCCGGCTAAATCGGAACGCGTGATGAAGGCCATACTCCAGACGAAATCAAAAATCGATATGCAAACGCTACAGCAAGCCTATGAGGGATAGGGAAGGCTGCCTTCATGGCAGCCTTTTTTAAGTTTGAATGTTCTATCCATTTGAGACGGGGCATCCATGATTACATCATAGCACTAGTTCATGCGTGACCAATCCACCCTCTGCAATTTCCCGAAAACCTAGTTTCTTATAAAATGCAGACGCCTTGGGATTGTCTGTTTTTAATACGAGTTTTGTATAATGGCTGCTCGCCTTACGAATTACAGCTTCAACCAGCCTTCTCCCGACTCCTTGATTCCGGAATTCCTTTAGTACATATAATCTGCGGATCCTTCCTATGCTTCCGTTCGCATACGGATCCCGATTTAACCCGCAAATGCCGATGACTCTATGGCCAACTCGACATTCAAACAAGGCTTCATGTTCATGATGAAAGGTATTGATACCCTTATGATATTCATGCACTAATCGATGGATATTCCTGAATCCTTCTTCCTGGCTTTCAGTCAAGAGTTCGGAAAGGTCTACTGCACCCAGATCGGTAACTTCATGGATGATCATGTTGTTCAATCTCCCTCTTGAGCCTTTCGACTGTATGTTCTAATCCAGTATCCACGCACGTAATTCCATGTTACTTTGACAACCCTCTGTTATAATCGGCCTCAATCTCTTTAGATTCGAACACAATTTCCAGAGTAAACTTCGACACTCTACTAGTCATCAACTCATCACTTCAATCCATCTAGCAATAACGGCCTTTAACTGTTCCTTCTTTTGCTCCAAATCGTCTGTATCAACGATTTTCACGATGGCCCGATCGCGCGATGCCCATTCCAATAAACCCGCCGTATCCTCAGTCAGCGTTCCCTTTATATCATGGTCCTTTACCTTGGCTCCACAATGAAAAATCAAACGAATAAAACCCTTCCCCTGCAAATTCAAAGTGATCCGGTCTTCACCCTGAACGCAAAAGCTGGGTGCATTCCATTTGATATGCTCCGTGATTCGATCATCAACACTCAGGATGAAATTTCGGACCTCCTCGATTTCTTTTTTCAAGGGATGCTCAAGTTGATGAAGATACTCCTCGACTTGTTCTTGACCCCGCCATTGTGCCATCCTTAACGCCTCCTTTTATACTGGATTAACCCATCCTGCCTTATTTTGGTCTATGTCTATGCTCCTGGCTTCCTTGCAGTAACGATCGGCTGATAAAAGCCCGAATCTGAAGGCATGTGCCACTGGATATCGATGAATCCCGCTTCCGCCAGCAAACTGCTTAATTCTGATCGCATTAATGCTCTATAGGATGTGCTGTTGACTTGGGTATGCCATCCATCGATTTCTTGCATAATAAATTGGTTCGTCACATAGTGATATCCACCTTCCGCCCAGTCCCAAACTTGAAAAACCATACGTTTTCCTTCGTCCAAGATTCGTGGAACCGTTGCACGCTGGCGGTTCTGAATAATAGCGTCATAGTCCCGAATGGACACGACAAGCAGACCCTCGTTACGAAGTTTGGCATACAGGTTGCGGCATGCCTGTCTAAGCTCCCCATCTGACAATAAATGGGGGATCGCATTGTCAGCAGACAATACGACATCGAATTGCCCAGCGATATCTTGCTCTAGAGACCGAAGATCGGCGATTCCAAAATCAACGAGTATCCCCAGCTTCTCGGCTTCCTTTCTGGCCCGCTCCACCGACTTGGGACTCAAATCCGTAGCCGTTACGACAAAATCATGCCGTGCCAATCCCAAAGCCTGCGTCCCTATTCCGCATGATGCGTCCAGGAGATGGAACCGAGCCTCAGGGTTCTCGTCATGTAACGAACGAATAAACCGATTGAAGAATTCACCCTGCCATCTTACCGCTTCATGCCAATCCTCAAAAATCAAATGATATGTATCCGCAAGATCTTCGTAAAAATCAAAGCTGGAATCCTTCAACCGTTATCCCTCCGATGACCTGTTCTTAGTTCACTACTTCCATATGCTCCTCGTACAACTGGATAACTTCCACATCTGGAAACCTCTCCTGCAGCTTCTGGGCGAGCGATCGAACGCCGAAAATTTCGGTAAACGTATGACTGCCCACGATGAGATTCAATCCGACGAACCGGGCATATTGAACCGTATAGAGTGTTTTTTCCCCGGTAATGTAAACATCGCAGCCATGGTCCAAGGCCTCTTTCAACTGATTCGTGCCGTTACCTGCTCCGGTTATCATGCCGATCCTTTGAATGGGTTTGTTGCTATTTTGCTGATAAAATACGTGTTCACCTAAAGCGGAGGACATGGTGTCTACAAGCTCTTCCATCGAGACCGGAGACTCCAGTTCTCCAATGCCTGTCGAACTATTCCCATCCATATGCCGGGACGATTGGATAATATGTTCCACCCCCAACACACGCAGCAACGAATTGCAGGTTCCGAACTCGGCATAATCCAAGGGAAGATGGATATAGAAATGAGCGATGTCATGCTCCTGCAGCAATTCTAAACAGCGCTCCTTCATCCCGTACAAGAAGCTCCATGCATCATGATGCGTGATAATCAGATCGACCTTTTCGACAGCTGCTTGTTGTACAACCTCTGGAGTCAGATTGGTGGCGTAACCTATCCGTTGATAGTGATTCGATGAAAAAAGATGGTAGCCATACTCATCGTCCTCCTCAAAATCATTCAATAACGAGCCGAAAAGCTCATGGATATAGGATTTGAATTGTAACGTATCCATCTTTACTCCTCCCCTGGTAAGCTGGATCTATCTGGTAAACCTCAATCTAATGTTATAGATTAAATACGATTTGGGTATAACTTTTCTCGTCTGTAAGTCGTTTGTCATCGCTAAATAATTGGATTGAGCCGTCAAAATGCTTCTCTCCAGTGATGGACCGTGTCAGATAACCATCGATTTCGATACGAACCGGCATGATCGCCTGGTCCGCGTTCTTTCCTAAATGAAACTCTACTGCTTCTATGTTCTGAACAATTTGTCTGGGATGTGTATACCACTTATAAGACAAAATCAAAAAAATCGAGAAAACCATAATGGTTGGAACGATCAATTTTTTCAAATCATTCAGTACCTTCAAAATTTTTTCATTCTTCGAGTGTATGTACATTAATGCTCTCGTTAGCCTGCGTACGGCCGTCCATGCCTAAAGCTTGAACAGTGATATGATCGTGGAATTTCCGATTGCCAAACTCCCAGGACAACGACCACCCATCCGAACCGTCGATGTCATAACCGATAAGCTCCCTTTCCTTCCAAGTTTCGGTCCCCGTAGGCGCTACCCAGAACAGAACCGACTCTATATTTTCTCCCTCAACATGGATGGTCATCGTATGGGTATCCCTAGATACAACCCACCAATTCGAATCATATGGCAAATCTGTTGATACTTTTAATATCTTAGCCTGAAGGTCTACAGCGTCCGCTTGTTCGTTTGTGGGTGTTGAAGCTTTAGCCGAGACGGATCCTTCGGCCGGAGAGCATGCAACCAGAAGCAGTAAAACGAGTAAAAACATATTGTTAATTCGCATGATTCCTCCCGCATATAACAACAAAACCCGCCTAAGATCATTCCAATCCGAGTCGGGTCATGTGGTGTGATAGATTTTATGCCAGGTTAATACCTAACCTGTTCTTCTAAATATTTCTTAAATAATTCGGCTCTTATTTCCTCGTTCGTTTCAACCATAGAACTTATCTCAACCGATGTGTGCTGCAGTAGTTTACCATCCTTATACGTACAATGATGTTCGTAGCAATTCGGATCATTCAATATCAGCTCGAGCGACTTAGGGATATTGGCTGCGATTCCGGCATTTCCCGCAGTCAGAATCCATTGCGTGGATTTCCAATCCAAAATGCCCTCGTCCGTCTTCATCGGGGTCTCATAAATGTAGTCCTCAGGTACTTCGGCAAGATAGAGGTACATTCCTCCCAGATTCCTGCCTTCCGATGTCCAAGTGACAAGGCCTTTGAAGGTTAATCGGCAATCCTTATCCCGAATGTTCGTCTCCTCATACAGCTCACGTATCATGGAGTCTCTGGGCGTCTCGTTGCTTTCAAGCTTGCCCCCCACTCCATTCCAACATCCCATCCATGGCGCTCTATCACGGTTTAATAATAAAATCTCATCACCACGTCGAACGAAACAAATATTGTATTTCATCATCGATTGTTTTCTCCCATACTGGTTATACCGCAATCCATCATATCATCGTAAATTTCTGATTTTCTCTTCGATCGGCTTCTGTCCATCTTCATCCCAGACAATAGAGATTTCAAAGGTCCCCTCTTCAAAGTAAAGTGGAAATCTTCGTTTGAACCAGGGCTGCATAGGTAAATCCATCGCTTCTTGAATCGGTACCCAAACGAGCTCCCCTTCTGGCGGATTCGCTAAGAGTTCACCTTCGTAAGAATCTGTCAAATAGTTAAATACCATGTAACGATAATTCGTCTGGGGAACCACATACTCATCTATGCCTTTATACTCCAGGTTGTTAACAATCAACCCGGTTTCTTCATAAACCTCACGAATTGCACCTTCCGATAGGCTCTCCGGGAACTCCACTTTTCCTCCAGGCCCAAGGTAACCGGGAAAACCGAGCTGGTCCGGACGATTAATAAGCAAAACTTTATCGTCATTCCGAATCATACACATTGTATACATGCCATAGGTTATTTGCGGCTTTGTCATTTTATTTCTCCTTGAGCGGAACAGCAGTCCCTCACTATGTAAATTGGAAACAAGAAAGTCAGGTGATGGATCTCGATTATTCCCTCGAATACAAAAGCGCACCGCCAGACCCCAAAATAACGAAGTGTTTGCCCGATGGTGAAAAACCACATTTTATTTTTCCGTCCAGCCGGTTCAAATCAATCACCGTGGCTTGCTTCAGATACTCATAATTAGGGACGAACACCTGGTCCAATATAACGGAAGCCCTTGGCCACCAAGGGTATATGACTTCCAGCATCCAGCCATCGTTTGTCACGTGAATCCCATCCCCCGACTCAAATCCAAAAATCGGAATGTCCTGTCCGCTAAGCGGAATGCGAAAACTTAAGTAGTCTCCGCTCATATGGTCTTCCGTTAGGTCGGAGTCCCGGTCTCTGTGAATGACGGTTCCGGTAATGGCCTGCGTCAAACTGTAACCGGAGCTGCTGATCAGAACCAGATTCTCATCGGCATCCCAACCGCAAGCGATGCATCCGGAAGCCGGAATGATAACCTCAGCCGTCCAGGGGCGAGGCGGTTTTGTAGGTTCTTTCGCTTGGGCAAAGTGCAGCAAGTCGATCTCAAACGTTGTTCTGATTTCTTTTTTTGATTGATTGTAAGGGTTCATATCATACACCTGCCGATTGATAGGTTATCGCTTGGATTCATCATTCTTCATTTCATGTATTCTCATATTAAGCTCATCCAGAGAACGCTGCATGCGCTCCATTCTTCTCAGGGCAGCATATTGATTGCTGATAATCCCGGCCAAGCCGACAATCAAGATAATCACAATGAAACCGATCATGGATAGCGTGCATCCTTTCTTATTCTATAATTGAACTAATAATCCCTGTTATCGGGTAACATCGATGTATTCACCCAGTCTTCGAAGCTGCTGAGCAACAAGGTCTTCGGCCAATCAGCCGACGCTTCATGCTTCCAGGTTAAATACACCTTCGCTCGACTTTTCTTATAAAACTCATCCGCGAATCGATCCGAAGTCTCGTCTTCGGACGAACCGATTATGGCAGAATGTTGCTTCCTAGATCCTTACGATGAAGCATGGGATTCATCTCACTTTGATCAATTGTAAATGTACCGTCCTTTTGTTCAAGTTCATGATTGAATACCAGATACCCGCCTATGATCTCATGATCTGACTCCAGTATATATCCTACAATCTGATTATACGTCGTTGTTTTCTCTTGCAAAATATAGCCCGTCTCTATAACCTCGCTATCCAGAAATGACGCTAAGTCCACATGTCCCAAATCTTTCAAATCCTTCACATGCTTTTGATAGGATGGTAATGTCGAAGGAGCATACTTTGTTTCGGATGCGAATCTGTCAATGTTCCATCCGTAATCCTCGAGGAATTTAACGTGTTGTTCTTTAGGCGTTTCCATGATAATCTCATCGTCTTGTCGATTACAACCAACCAGAATCACTAGCACACAGATGATTAGTAACTTTAATTTCATTTTTCCGGTCCTTTCCCCTGTTTTTATCCAAACTTAACCGTTGTAGGATGAAATGCGAATCGTTACTCCTCGACGATTTTTATTTTCTGAGCATTGGCCTGAGAAGGATAGGAATCGTTTATCCCGGGCTTGAGCCAATATTGTATTTTCTGTCCTTGTTCATACTTCGAAGCAGCTTTGGTCGTTATCCAGATCGCCGGTCCCTCGTATTCGAGGAAAATATCATCCCAGGATTCACCTTCAAATTTTCGATCCAGCACTAGGATCTGATGATCATTTTTTTCTAAGATGTAACCTTCACCCCGAACCAAATCTGACGAGGAATTGCCACAAGCGGTACTTACAACGGATAGAAAAATAATGATCAAAATGGAAAGATAGCGATTCATGATCCCCTCCTCCTTTGGCGATGCTCTATTTTCCCTATCCCTCAATCTCCCTGTATATGCTGAGCGCTTTCTCCATCTTTTTAGTATACTCCGCGGATTGGCTTGAATTTAGCAGCTTAATATCCTGACTCCCGCTGGAGCTGAGCAGATCCTGGTCGCTTAATACTTGGATGAGTCTGTTTACGGTACCTTCGCTGCCATCGATAATTCGGATATGATCCGGCAGCAGATCCGACAAAATCCTTTTGTAAAAAGGATAGTGCGTACAGCCCAAAACGATCGTTCCATACTCATTCAGATCAAAGGCTTCAAACTTCTTCGTGAAGTAAGCGTTTATGATCTCGGGGTCGAAATTCAAAGCCTCACAGTGCTCGACCAGCTCCGGTAAAGGCAGGGAATCCACGATATGCATGCTATCGACTCGCCGGACCAGGTCCTTATACTTCGACTCCTTCAGGGTCAGCGGCGTGGCAAGCACCAGGATCCGCTTTCCGCTGGCACGGTTAATTTCAACAGCCGGTTTTACGGCAGGCTCCATCCCGATAACCGGGATCGGATAGGCCTTCCTTAAATCGGAGATCGCCATGCTTGTAGCCGTGTTGCACGCAACGACAATGGCTTTGACCTCTTTCTGCATGATGGTTTCCATCGCGTGATGTATGTAAGCTTTCACGTCTTCCTTGGCTTTGGTGCCATATGGCACATGGAGCGTGTCCGCCAAAAATAAAAAGTCTTCATGGGGCAGCTTTTTCATAGCCGCCGTTAACACGGTTAAACCGCCTAAACCTGAATCAAAAAAAGCTATTCTCATTGTTATTCACCTGTCGTTATATGTTGGTCTGTCCGTATCACTGCAATCGATGTCCTTATACATTATACTCCACTTCCCGGAAACGCGCAGAGCCATCTGAGCATTAAGCGTTTCAAAATAAACAGACCCGGCCAAGTAAGAATCTCGGGAGGCCGGGTCTGACGTGTTGTTCTTTTGCATTGGAAAGAATGATTAACTTCCTTCGTGATCATGAAAAAAACGCAATCCATTTATTCAAAGCATTTCAGCAAAGCCAAAGCCTCTTCATGATCGGGCTCCAGAACGAGCGCCTCGCGCGTATATTCCAGAGCCTCCTCGTCCAGGCCAAGCTCGTAACAACAGATCGCCAAACAGTATAATACCGTTGGCACCGGCTCGTCTTCATCCGTGTCCACGGATTCCTTCAGGAAGAACTTGGCCTCCTCGTACATATCCATCTCAAACAGCACCAGTCCCGCGTCCAGAGCCAGATCATAACGCTGTTCCATCACATAATACGATGACCACATCTTGAAGATGCCTGCACGGATATCCAGCATTTCTTCGTCATTGGCCTCCGGCAGCAGATTCGAGATGCGCTTCGCGCTCTGAATGAAGAACTCGGCGTCATACCCGCCCAATCGCCAGAAGGACAAAATTTGCTGCAAGCCCATGCTTTCAATATTCCGGTCGACCCATTCCTTCATGCTGAAGAATTCATCCGGTCCGAAGCGTTCGATGAATTGACGGTAAGCGAGCCGGGTATTGGCATAACTAGCCGGTGCTTCCAGCATGAGAATGCAGCCGACGTTAATATTCTTATAATGCTGCATAGGGAACATGGCCAGTGCGCCTCGCTGTTCGAACACATGCTGCAGCGCGTGATAATTAGCCGTCAGCGAAAAGCTGCCATGGTAAATTAATTGCGGCGGCTCGGCGAATTTCCAATTATCGATGCGATGATCTCCTTTATCCGCCGTGAGGAGCATGAAACCTGACGTGGATAACCGATACAGGCGTTCCAAACAGGTCAAGCCCACCTCCGGAAACAGGATATGCGAATCCTCCAGCTCTTGCTGGTAATGAGCAATTACATCGCGATAAGGGTAAGTATCTTCTTCGTATCTTGGTGCCCGGCGGTGCTCGTAAGCCAGCTTCATTCCTTCCAGCGCTTCAGCGGGCTTGAGCTTATGGTGCTGCTCCGGAAATTCGATGACCACATCGCTCTCATAAATCTGGCCTTCCCCGACGTAGATCAATTCTTGCGGAATGCCGTCAAAAAAATAATTGGCGACGATCAGCAGCGGCTGCTTCAAATCTCCGGGACGTATCGTGGTCTTCGATACGACCAAGTTCAATTCCGTATCATGCACGGCATCGAACCTCCCGAAGTCCAGCAGTCCTTGCTCAATATACGATTGCATGGCAGGATGCTGCTGCCATGCCGTCACATTTTTCATCGGCAAATCCGTCATGACATAGCGGAAAGGAGGCAGCGCTATCCCCGTATCATCTCTCAGCTCGCACAGCTTGTGCAGCACATGGTAACCGAGGCGTCCGGCTCCGGCGCCCAATTCCAGAATCGTCACGGGTTCGATGATATCGCCCCGATCCGCGCGATCTCGAAGGAATCCGAATATCATTTCGGCGTAAGCCGTAGCTATCATGGGGTTGCTCGTAATATACTGCGGGACCTGATCATTATTCCACGCCTTCATCCCCAGTTCTTCATAATATGTCCGCTGTAGTTCCCAGATGGGTGCTTCACTGAAACGGAAGCGTTGTTGATTATTATCCGTCATTTCTATTTAACCCTGCTCTCTATGTATCGTATAAGTTCAATCTGAAACCTCGAATGCTTTTACACGGTTAGACCAAAGACCAATCCATGTCTATAGAATGGTACCATAGAACTTGGTTCTTCCCAAACCTTCGAAGTGAGGAAATCCCGCGGACTCTTCGCTTGATAACCGTTAACAACCCAACGGGCAATAGGCACCTTTCCTTCCTCTCCCTAATATAGTATAGGAGAACAGAAGGGCGGGATGTACATGGGTGCGAGCATGGAGCAAGAACAATGGGCCATATTCCTGGCGGCGATCTGCGGACAAACCTATACACAATTCACCAACGCGGACGGCTCATTTGTCCTTCCGCTGAACTTTTCGCTGTTCGACACCATTGAAGCGAATTCCTTAATTCGCGTGTCGGAACGCTTCGGGTTTATCCTTGAATCGCCGGAGGAGATTATAATCGCCTTTCGGGGTACCATGTCCTCCACGGATTGGATCACGGATGCCATCGCCTCCCAAAAGAACTTCAAATACATCAAAGATCCCGCTCTCACGCACCGCGGCTTCACCAGCATCTACGCTTCCGCCCGCGGGCAGATCATGTCGGCGCTTGCAAGATTGCCTGTCGACAAGACCTTGTTCATTACAGGCCACAGTCTCGGAGGGGCACTTGCCACCTTGTGCGCCGTGGATGTTGCCGCGAACACGGATCACCAATCCCCCAATGTATTCACTTACGGATCACCGCGCGTAGGCGATCCCGATTTTGCGAAGGCCTTTGCCAAATATGTTCGAAGCAGCTTTCGTATAGCCAATCTGTTCGATGTCGTCACTCATGCACCGCCCAGTATCTACAAACTGCCGAAACGGGAAAAGAAATACTATTACAGTCACGTCCATACTCACTGGCCGTTGACCTTCCAAAATGGGTCGGTTAGCGGCAATCATGTAATCAGCAGTTACTATGCGGAGCTTGCCAAGCTCCAGCCGCCATTTGCCGAGCTTTTAAATTCGACGAATCCCGGGTTCTGTCCCGTCACAGAATTACCAATAGAGAAGGTGTAAGCTCAGTTGGAGGGTCATATAAAGAAAGCGGATTTCCCTGAAGAGGAAATCAGCTCTTTTATGGCTTAACTGAGAATCGATTACACGCGAGTACCCGTTAGCATCGGGAACAATACCTTCATTTCAGCGTCATTCGGTCTTCGGCCATAATCCGCAATTTCGAAAGGCTCGGCATATTGTACGCCGGCTGCATACTCTTGACCATACAGCTTGGCAAGCGTAGGCAGCATTTCGTCCGACACGCGCAGAAACCGATTCCAAAACTTCAGAATAAAATCCCGCTTCTCTTCCCACGTATCCGGTACGGCATGCAAGAAACCACCCTGCCAAGGGGCAAACTCGTAAAACTGGGAAGCATGGGCATCGCAGGCGAGCAATTTCTTCTCGATGACGCCTCCGGCATCGATGACCAGATAAGGTTGATATGACGCCCGTGCCGCATAATCCGGCATCAGCAGATAGATCGGGGATTTTTTTAATGACGGTACTTCGGGCACGGCATTAGGTACATTCGCCACAAAATCTGCGGCATCCCGCACGACCTTCCCGGCATTTCGGTTATCCACATGACCGGGACCGTCCGGATGGAACGTGATGACGATGTCCGCCTCCCAGCCGCGGATTTGACGGATCACTTCCTTGCGTACGTCCGGTGTCGGCATCAACTCGCCATCGGGTATGGGCAGAACGACATATTCCAGAACCCCAAGATGCCGGGCAGCCTCATGGGCTTCCCGTATACGACGGTCGACCAGGTCCTGCCCGCTCATTTCATGATGACCGCAGCATCCATCGGTTAACGTAACGAACTTCACCCGATGGCCCATCTCTGCGTAGGCTGCGGAGATCGCTCCTGCATAGATTTCAGGTTCATCGGGATGCGCTGCAATGACAATCACATTGAGAATAGTGGACATCTGTTGCCTCCTCCTTATCGTTTCTTCAATAAACGGATCGATGTATCGATTACTTCAAACGTTTCATCAATGGATGATCTTCTTTCAGCTCCAACAAATCCCACAGGTTCCCGTATACATCCTTGAATACTGCTACCATACCGTAATCCTGCTCTTTCGGCTCTCTTACAAACTCGATTCCCCGCGACACCATTTCGCGATAATCTCTCCAGAAGTCATCGGTATTCAGGAATAGAAACACTCGGCCGCCCGACTGGTTGCCTATAAACGGCTCTTGTTCCGGCTTGGATGCTTTGGCAAGCAATATCGTCGTGCCAACCGACCCGGGAGGAGCAACAACCACCCAGCGTTTGTCTTGTTCGGGCTGATATGTATCTTCGATCAAAGTAAAATTCAGCTTCTCGGTATATAATGCAATGGCCTCGTCATAGTCCTTCACGACTAACGCGATATGAACAATGGATTGTATCATGTCCTTACTATGTTTCATCAGATTTTTCTAGAGCTTTGATACATAATTTATTTTATGGTAATATAAATGTAATTAAGACCAAGTGCAGCAACACTTGGTCAGTACAATTGGCTTGGATGGTCTATTCCCTTCTAAGTCATTAGGAATGAAAAACCCACCTTCGGCGCGTAACCTTTGGGTGGGTTTTTACTTTTTCTTGTTGTTATTGTTAATGTATGTTAAAAGAGCAAGAATGAACGATCCAAATAGAAACATAATCGTTAATGCATCCTTTACCTCCATGGCTTCACCTCCTTTCGAAGGGAAACCATGCCCACCCAAGATTCTATTGTAGTTATATTTTACCTCTTATCACATCTACGTACAAGCGTTCCTATTATCACTTTTCCAAGATAAACCGCCATGCTTTATTTCGTACTAAATGTTTGAACATATTTCTTTGAATCTTCTCTTAGTACTTCAGTATAATTGTCTTTTGTATATTGTTTTACTACCTTTCTCCAAAACGATATTGCAGGCGTGTTAACTTGCATCTGGGCAATCTTCCAATTTGCTTTATACATATTAAGTGCTTTGATTGCTGCTTGATGCCCAATTCCTTTTCTTCTGAATTTCTTAATAATCATAAAATCATAAATAACATGTGTCGGATGGGGGGCCGTATCCATATTTTCAAGTAGGATGACTGTAAAACCAACTAATATTCCCGAGACTTCTATAAAAAAGGGATGCCACCTTCGATCTCCCTCCCAAAACAGATTAATATCCAAATCATACTTTCCATCTTTATTTAAATCTTGATTCGTATACTCACTAAAATCGTAATAATACAATTGATACAAATTAAACAGGATATCTTTTTTTCCTAGGTCAACGGGCACCAGGTTTATATGCATAATGTTCTCCCTATAGCATTAATCATTATCCACCTTTGAAATATCTATATGATCCCTTCTTGGAGAATGATGCCCACCAGTATTGTCCTATCTCCTGAATCGAACAATTCTCAGAAGAACTTTCTTTAATTTTTTGGCATATTAACGGGATGATCTCATCATCTTCATGAACTACAGTCCCATAAAAATCGAGAAAAATCGCTTTGGTAGTCATTGCCGTCTCCCCGAACTCTAACTTGCCTAAAGATGACAAGTTTATGAGCGATTACTTTCACCTTTTTTTATTGAAATTTTAATGTCAAAACGTCATCACAGCGAGCTCTTCAACGCTCTCAGTCGCAATAAAATTTCAGTTACATGTCCTTTCATGCATACGCTGAGGAATAACCCTTCATTGAATCGGTCACCGCGAACATAACTGGTCATCAATTTTCTAAGGGTTACCAGATCGGCGCTGCGAATGCTGCTCCCCACAGGGTTATCTAAATCTCGATAAACCTCGTTCACAGCCAACCATTCGCTCCAGTTAAATACCATGAGGAAGCCAGCATCATCCAACGCTTTACGAAAACTTCCAATTTCTTTGCTTTCACATCGATATCCATTAACGTCATGGTAAAAAACGGACCCGGGATTTTGGAAATATTCGAGGTATGGGAGCAACCGCTCCACATCTGAAGCTGTTAAGTCTGAGTCATAAGGCATACCGTCACCTCATTGATTTGGATTCGTCATCGCGCAAGGTACCCATGGCACTTCATATAAACGCCCTGATGCCTGTTAAAGCCCCCTTGAAGACTTCCTGGCCTCGTATGTAATCATCTGACCCGACTTAACAGGTTGATTCATCCAGCGATAGTCAGCCGACTTCGTAATCTCTTCGTATCCCTGCTTCTCTAACATGAGTTCAAACTCATGCATCCCATACCAGCTTAGAGGAAACCGCTGCAGCTCGGTCTGAACCAGATGGCCTTGCTTCCATTTTTCATATTTCAGGATCGATACGATGCGCTGGTCAAGCAGATTGCATTCCGTACGTCTTTCCTCCAAAACGATGACTTCGTCATCGGAAGTTTCCCAGCTTCTAGTCGAAGTGTGATTCGCGTCGAAATCCGTAGGAATATACAGATCCACGATCAATCTGCCCCCAGGGGTCAAATTGGAAGCATAGTGTTCCAGAGCCGATTCAGCCCGCTCGCGCCCCTCCACTAACTGAAAAGATCCTGCTGGAATGATAATGGCGTCATAGGCATCCGCCATCGAAAAGTGATGCATCTCGTCTTCAAACAGCTTCGCCTCAAGGCTCAATTCCGCTAATCTTCTTCTGCAGGAATCCAGCATCGCAGCCGAATTATCCACGCCTTCGATGTTGATGCCCGCTTGGAGCAACGGGATTAATACCCGGCCCGATCCGCATCCAACTTCCAGCACCTTGCCTTTAACGTCTTTTAGGCGCTCTGTATAATATTCCACGTCGCCAAACGAGAAACCTAACGGTTTGCTCAGATCATACACTTCCGTACACAGCGCTCCGTACGAACTATACATTGAAATGACCTCACTTTTTTAAAAAATGTTTTTTTCCCATCAACCCAGCTGATATGATAACGCCCTCCACTTCCCGCTTCTCATTCGGCCGATAGAGGATTCTTGGACAGTCCCAATCTTTAGAATCCATATCGCCCAAGTACATCGGCTCATGCTCGGGCACCAGTTGATATTTCTCTCTTAAATGTTCCCTGTAAAACCCGGTTGGATTTTCTAGATATAAATCAACGCTTCCTTGATCATATAAGAGAGCCGCAGGAAGCTCTATACCAACGATATTTATAAACATTCTCTACCAAAAACGACTCCCCATCATCCTTCTTGTAAACCTGGCATTCTTATTCTATTTTACATCCTCATTTCTGTTTGGTAATAATAGCAAAAGAACTCCCCGGCTCATGAGATCATGACGGCAGGAAGTCCCCTATGTGTGGTGCGTTTAAGCTACACTCTTAAAAAAGCAATATAATCCGTTATGATTCCTTTGTGTCCCAAATGCCGAAGCATGGTCGTGATGTTGCCTCTATGGTACGTTCCATGATTTACGACCTGCTGGAGAATCTCCGAAATCGAATTCTGAAATGCCTCACCCGCAGTGTTGTGATAAGTCACAACCTTCCCCATATCGCCAACCGACGCTAAATATTCATGGTGCCCGGTTTGGAGCTGGCTCAGGTATTGACGAGCTGCTGCCATATTCGCGAACGGCCTGGCGGCAAGCGACGGAGGACTTTCCTCCTTGATCCGGGCAAACCAAACTTCCTCCGCAGCTGCAAGGTGACCGAAGACTTCGGCGATGGATGTAAAGCCCAGATTCACTTCCTGGAGAAACACGCCTTCCGGCAAGGATTGCAAATGGTCCAATAATCTTTCGTTCGCCCAAATGTGATAATCGTACAATGGAAGATACGCTTCGTTCATGGTGCTCTCTCCTCTCTTGATCGCTTTATCGGTAAGCCTGAATTTAGGTTGCTAGCCATAGCACCTAGCCCCTAGCAGCCCGCTAGAAAATTATACCATATATAACGAAAAAGCACGGAGATCAAACGAAACACAACGCATATTCGGGATTACTCTTTGACGCTGCCAAGCACGATGCCTTTGACGAAAAAACGCTGGAGGAAGGGATACAGCAGCAGAATGGGCAGCGAGCCGATGAATATTTGCGCGGCTTTAAACGTTCGGTTGGACACTTCGGAGAGTGCCGCCGCATCGTCTGCATTGATCGACGTCAGGTTGGTCTGTACGATAACGGTCTGAAGATAACTCGACAACGGGTATTTTTCCGGAGAATTCATCAATAACAGTCCGTCAAACCATTCGTTCCATTGGCCGACGATCGTAAACAGCGTAACGGTAGCCATGGCCGGCAGCGACAGCGGCGCGTATATTTTCCACAGGCTGGTGATGTAGCTCCCGCCGTCAATGAAGCAGGATTCCTCCAGCTCCTTGGGCAGGCCGCGAAAAAAATTGAGCAGCAAAATCACGTTGAACACCGCTACCGCACCCGGGATAACCAATGCCCAAATCGTATCAATCAGCCCCGTATCCCTGATTGTCATATACCTCGGTATCAGTCCTCCGGAGAACAGGGTCGTGAATACAAAGAACCAGGCATACTGCGTGCGGAATTTAAAATCCCGCGGTTCCTTCGACAGCGGATAGGCAATGAGCAGGGTCAGCAGCATGCTGATCCCGGTCCCGAGTACGACGCGCTGCACGGTGACCCACATCGCTACCATAAATTGCGGCTTGTTCAATACGTACTGATAGGAGCTGAGCGTAAAATCGACGGGCCACAGCTTCACGATCCCCGCCGTTGCCGCGCCTTTGGAGCTGAGAGAAACCGCCAGAATATGAACGATGGGAAGAAAGCAGAGCAGCCCCAGACCGATCAGAAAAGCGTAGTTGAAGCCAAGAAACAATTTGCGGCTGAGTGACGGTTTATGCATACGGGACACCTTCCTTCCTAAAATATTCTGTAATTGGCGAACTTGGATGCCAGGGCGTAGGACGTCACGATAAAGACGAACGAGATCAATGATTTGAACAAGCCGATCGCCGTGGCTACCCCATACTGGGCACCCTGCATGCCGATCCGGTAAATAAACGTATCCAGAATGTCCCCGCTCTCATACACCTGCGGGCTGTACAAGTTGAACACCTGGTCAAAACCGGCATTCAGCACGTTCCCAAGCGAGAGGGTCGCCAGCAAAATGATGATCGGCATCATGCCGGGAAGCGTGATATGCCAGGTCTGTTTCCAGCGGTTTGCGCCGTCGACCGTAGCCGCCTCATACAAGGAAGGATTGATGGAGGTTAACGCAGCCAAATAGACGATGGTGCTAAAGCCGAATTCCTTCCAGATGTCCGTTATGACGAGGGTATAAGGAAACCATTGGTTGCTGCCCAGGAAAAAAATCGGCTCGATGCCGAACCAGCCCAAAATTTGGTTCGCGATCCCGTTCGTCGGCGACAAAATGTCGATAAAGATTCCGCCAAGAATGACCCACGATAAAAAATGCGGCAAATAGACGAGCGTCTGCACGCCGCGTTTGATCAGCTCGTTCCTCAGCTCATTCAGCAGCAGCGAAACCAGGATCGGCACGACCAATCCTCCGATGATTTTCATGAAGGCGATAAACACCGTATTCCAAATGATTTGGCCGGTTTCCGGCAGATCGAACACATAACGGAAATTGTCCAGCCCGATCCAATCCGAGCCGAAAAGGCCTTTGAACGGAACGAATTTCTGAAAGGCCATGGCGATGCCGATCATCGGCCAATAGCTGTAGATCAGCACGATGACGATGCCGGGCAAGATCATCAGATGAAGCGGCCACTGCCGCCGAAACTTTTTGCTTAACATGGCGATCCTCCTGTCTGTCAATGTTTATCCCATTCGCCTTCAGCAGGTGGTGAAAAGAGAACAGGGGCGGGTGTCAGAAACCTCCCTCCCCCTGTTCCCGTTAGCCGAACTTCTTATCTGGCGGCCTTCCATGCATTAACTTCTTCCGTAATCTTGTCGCCGCCAAGCTTCTTCCAGTTGGCTACGAACTCATCAAAGGCGTCGATGCTTGCCTCACCCAAAATGATTTTGATGAACGTTTCCTGCTCCAGCCGGTCGAGCGTCGCTTTTTTGTCCGCCATGGTCTCGGTCGGAGCACCGACATAACCGTTCGAAATGACTTTGCCCGCATCGTTCAAATCGCGAAGCTGCTTCATGGAGCCTTCAGGCCCATTGGCGGCATAGCCGGACCAGCCCATCGGATTGTTGCCTGCGAGATATTCCTGAAACTCCTTGAACATGATCTTCGTTTCGGCGCTGGTGATGTCTGCGTCGCTTTCGGATTCCAGCGCTTTAGCCAGCTCCTCCTGCCGGATCAGGTCTTTGTTCGGATTGACGACCTCGACCAGCGAATATTTGTTGACCCCGATGGATACGCCGTCCTCAATGATTTGGCCGTACTCGTCGAATTCCGCATTGTCGCTGTACAGCTTCTCGTAGTACTGGTTAGCCAGCTTGACGATGACCTCGGGATGCTCGTACCCCTTTTTGACCACGTAATATTGGGATACGGCAAAAGGCATCTGCACCGTCGCCGGACCGCCCCCCAAAGACGGGATAGGGTAGGACTTCCAATTCACCGACTCATCTTCTTTCACCATGTCCCAGAAAGGCCATGCCGGATACCAGCTTGGTCCGATCAGCATGCCGATTTTGTGGGTGGTCACGGATTCAAAGACCTTGACGGTATCCTTTACGCCGAACTCCGGGTCGATCAGCTTGTTCTTGAACATGTCCTGCAGCTTGGCCAGCGCTTCCTTCATCTCCGGCTGAATGCTGCCAAACTGCAGTTGCCCCTCTGCGTCCTCGATCCAAATTTGCGGGAAACCGCCGAAGCCGTTAAAGAAACCTACCGAAGAGCTGTTTAATCCGATATCCTTGGTCAGCGCAAGTCCGTAGGTATCCGCCTTGCCGTTACCGTCCGGATCCTGCTGGGCAAACGCCTCCGCAATGGCTACAAGGTCATCCATCGTGTTCGGTTCAGGCAGATTCAGCTTCTCCATCCAATCCTCCCTGACCCACAGCAGCGGAGCCGAGCCGCCGATTACCGGCTGGGTGGACGGGATCGCCAACAGCTTGCCGTCAAACGTCGCGGAAGGGAGCGCGTTTTTCTCGATCTCCATGACCTTCTTCAGGTCATCGCTGGCGTAATTCTCGAAAGCGGGCGTCAAGTCCGCCAATTGCCCGGCGTCCGCAAGCTGGCGCAGCTGCTCCGGCGTCACCTGCATGATATCCGGGAGGTCATTCGAAGCAATCGCGATATTCATTTTGGATTCATACTGCTCCTGGCCCGTCACCACCCATTTATAGTTGAGATTGATGCCCATTTCCTTATACAGGTCGGTCCACACGTTGTTCTTAATATCCTGTCCGGACGGGAACTTCACTTCTTCTCCCACAAACCGGACGGCATCCAGCTGAATGGGGGGATCATACTTGCCGAACGGATCGCCCGGCTCCATGGCTGAGGCTTCGCTATCGGTGGATGAACCAGCCGCGCTGCCTCCGTCTCCTTCCCCTTTGCTGCAAGCGCTTAAAATAAACACGAAAGCCAGCATACTGATCCACAATACGGACAAGATCTTATTTCTCTTCATGTTTGCGACCTCCTTGAATTCGATGTTTGTTTAGAGTATAAGGGAACAAAAAAAGAGCTATCTACTCCAAGCTCTTTACTTTGATATCTTCTCTTTACATGTTGTGCAGTTCTCTGTATTCCTGCGGCGTCAAATGGGTCGTTTTTTTGAAAAAGCGGTAAAAATACGGCGGAGAACTGAAACCCACCGCAGCGGCGATGACATGGATTTTGTCCGTCGTCTCCTTCAGCAGCTGCTTCGCTTTGGCCAGCCTTGCCGCATTAATCGACTCGGACAGGCCCTCACCGGTCACTTGTTTGTACAATCTGGACAAATACGAAGGGTTGTGTCCCACGGCCTCCCCGATTTGCGTCAAGGACAGGTCGCCGCTTAAGTGATCCTCGATATACCGTTGAACTTTGGCAATCACCTCATGCTGCTGATCCTGCTTCCCCTGCTCTTTCCGGTTGAAGATGATGTCCGCCAGCCTTTCGAAATATTCGGCCGCCTCCGTCCAGGAATCATGCTCCTCCAAATGAGTCAATGTGATATAATCCACCGCCCCTTCCCCTTCCACGTTCCGGCAGAGAGCTTCCATATCCACCAGGGACGGCATCATCACGGACACCAGGCCGTAATATACCTCCATCTTCAGCAAATATTCAACCTCCGGCGGGAAGGAAGAGGTATCGGTCACCTCATGGAACAGCTCCATGAATTCCTCCCGGTCCCCATTGTCTAAACAGCCGCGCAGCAGCTCCATCCGCTTCAGATGCGAGCGAGAGCGCCCCAGAAAATGCCCCGTACGATCCGGGCGGTTGCGCTCACGGGCTTCGGTCAACAAAGATTCGTGGCCAATCCCGAGGCCGCTGTCCAGCAGCTGCTTCAGTCCTTCGAATTTGTCCGGCAGCCGTTCCCAATCGACCCACTCGCCAGCCATGGCAAACGACGTCTTCAATTTCAGAAGTGTTTTGCAAACGTCCTGAATTTGTTCCAGCATCCCGTGGACAAAACGCTGGACCCGTTCCGCAGCCGGACCTCGAACCTCCTCCGGATGCTCCTCCCCCTCCTCTTTGTGCTGCAAAATCCAGATCATCTTGGCCCTGCCGAACTCCACGGCCATGCCGTCGGTCATCGGGCCGAGCAGCTCGCCGATGATATTCTGGACCGCGTACAGCATCAGCGATTGGGCCGATGGACTTTCTTGCCTTTGCCAGCCGTCCAGCCTGCATAACAGCAGCAGGCATGGCTTGCCGGGATCCAGCTTCATCTCCAGTTCCGCAAAGCGCTGCTCCAGTTCCTCCCGCCGGATAGGACCAGGTGCTTTTTGCATCAGCTCCAGAACGTACTGCTGCTGTAAAAAAGGCAGCGCCATGCGCATATTGTCCCTCGCTTTGGCAAGCAGAATGTCCGCTTCTATCTCCTGGTCAAGCAGCTCCACGGTCTTCTCGATCGCGCTCAGCACGGCATCGTTTCCCTCGGCCTTGAGAACGTAATCGACGCTTCCTTGCCGGGTGGCCTCCTGGATATAAGAAAAGTCGTCGTATCCGGTCAAAAAAATCACTTTGCAATGGGGCCACTGCCTGGATATTTCCTTTTGCAGGGCAAGGCCGTTTAACCCCGGCATTTTGATATCCGACAAAACGATGTCCATTTTCGCCCGTTTAAGCCAGCCCAAGGCTTCCGAAGAGGAATAAGCCTTATACACCTCCAGCTCGAGAAATTCCGCGCCAAGGCACAATTCCGCAAGCCCGTTCACGATAAAAGGCTCGTCATCCACGATCAGTATTCTGTACCTGCTCTTCATCCATCTCACTCCTTTCTTGCTTTGGCAGTGTCATATCGATCCTCAAACCGCCCAACCGGCTTCTCGAAAAGGTCAATCCGCCAGCAGGCCCGAATTTCAATCGAAGGCGTCGGTGCACGTTAGATAAACCGGTGATCTCTCCCTTCACGTCCGAATTCGCTATCATGGATTGCAGGTTCCGCAGCCTTTCGTCCGTCAACGTCTCCCCGTTATCCTCCACGATGATATGCAGGACATGGCGCTCAGCGGCCATGGCAACCCGGATTTGCCCGTCCGCCTCCTTCTCCTCAAGTCCGTGCTCGTATGCATTTTCGATTAAGGGCTGCAGAATGAGCAGCGGAACGTCCAGTTGCTCCCAATCACCGGGGATGTCATCCCAATAAGCCGATATCCGGTTATGGAAACGAATGGACTGAATGTCCACGTAAGCCTTGGCATGCCCCACTTCCGCCTTCAACGAAACTTCGTCGGCAGCGTTGCGGGTGATGAACCTGAAATATTCCCCCAAATGCCTCGTAAAACGAACGATATTCTCGTAATCCTCCATCTCTCCCATCTGATGAAGCGTAAAGAAGCTGTTATATAAAAAATGGGGGTTGATCTGGGATTGGAGCTGCTTCAGCTCGGAACGCTGCGAGCGGATTTTTTGCTCAAACACTTCGTGGATCAGTACCTGCAGGCGCTTCACCATATGGTTAAACTGCTCGTACAGATAGTGGAACTCGTCATGATGCTTATGGCGCAGCTCCACCCGGGGACTGTCGAAATCGATGTTGCGGAATGCCCTCACCATCCGCTGAAGCGGCTGATGAATTCGGCTGTAGATCCAGCTCGAGAACAGAATAACCACCAGCAGGGAGAAGCCCGACAGCCCGAAAAAGATCATGCGGTATTTCCCGAGCGGGCCTAAGAATTCGGCTTCGGGGACATACACCACCAGGTCGGCATTCAAAAAGGCGGAGCGCTCCACGCTAACCCAATAGTTGGCCCCATCCGCCTTGACCTTCGTGTTATAGGGAAGCTTTGAAAACTCGGTACTTGTTAGCGCTTCCAAGTCAATGCGTTCGGCCAACCGCGGACCGATGCCGCCTCCGTCCTCCTGAGTCAGGACCCAGCTATTGTCCACGCCGATGAGAACGGCCCCCCCGTCCCCCGTGGCCAGCTGCAGAAGCGCCGTTTGCATTTTCGGAACGGAGAGCTCTGCCGCAATCGCAAAATTAGGCGGATTGCCGTTTCGCAATCGTTCCGGGTATACCATACCCAGCAGAAGTTTGTTCTTCCATTCGAAAATGACCCGATCGGGATGCTCCTCAAGCGCCTTCATCTGCTCCGGCGGCATGGCTCCTTCGTACGACACCTGCTCAATCGTTTTCTCAATCAACGGAATATACGTTTTGGCCTCCTGAACGTATTGATTGGAGCTTTGCAGCAGCCGCATTTTGCCCTGGAGGCGGTTGATCGCCTGAAAATATTCGGAACGGCTCATGGCGGGTGCGATGGTGCTTAGCTTTTGCAGGTCGGAGTCCTGCGACAAATCGTTCATCAGCAGCACCGTCGATCGCAGCTCCTGTTCCAGCGTACGCATGAAAAAATTAGTCCTCGCATTCAAGGATTGGGTGATTTCCTGCTCCACGCTCGCAAGCCCGGACTCGTTCATGTACAGGGCAGCGGCGTAAACCGGCATAATGGCCAACAAAAAGCCGGCCACGATTTTGGGATAAATCGATTTGAACCACAGCAGCTTCATCGCTTGCCTCCACTTCGTTACCATGATCGCTTTTTCGCCTATCCGATGAACAGAATAAAAACGGACCATAACGTTTACGCGATTGTTCACGACCGGTTAGCCCGGCTAAAGCAAGGACGTCCGACAACTTCGGGATATCCGCTTTCGCCGGGTTGAACCCGTATCGTTAAGATTCTTTATGTTTGGGAGGGACGGACCGGTTAGCCTTCCACCATCAAGCTTGCGATCTCTCCTCTCGTCGAGTCGGAACCGACCTGAATGCGGAACTCGCCGGGCTCCACCACCGGCTTCAGGTCAAGGCCGATCAATTCCAACTGCTCGCTGCCGAGGGTGAACGTTACTTCCTGCGTTTCCCCGGCCTTCAGGAACACCTTTCGGAACCCTTTCAAGGCCTTCTCGGGACGGGTAACGGAGGCGGCCAGATCCGAGACGTACAGCTGAACGACTTCCGCGCCGTCCCGTGCTCCCGCGTTGGTCACGTCGATCCGGACCGTGGCTTCGCCGCCTATGGGAACAACGGCCGGCTCGACCGTCAGACGGCCGTAACGGAATTCCGTATAGCTTAAGCCGAAGCCGAACGGATACCGCGGCGCAAGATCCGTCTCCAGGTAACGCTTGCCCCGGGTCCGTCTGGCATTGTAAGAGACCGGCAGCTGGCCAACCTCCTTCGGAATGGACAGCGGCAGACGGCCGGACGGGTTGATATCACCAAACAGCATGTCCGCAATCGCGCGGCCTCCCTCTTGGCCGGGATACCAGGCTTCCACGATGGAAGGGATGTGCTCGTCGATCCACGGCTCTGTGATCGGTCGTCCATTGATATAAACGACGATCACCGGCTTGCCGAGCTTCTGGAGCTCCTGCAGCAGCTCCAGCTGCACGCCCATCAGCGTCAGGGTCGAGCGGTCAATCCCTTCCCCGCATTCCATATCGCTCTCGGCATGCCCGGTCACGACCGAGGCACCGGTTCTCAGATCGATGGTGCCCTCCCCGAAATCCCGTGCGCTGGAGCCGCCAAGCACCATCACGATGACGTCGGCTTGCTCGGCGCATGCCAGCGCCCGAGGAAACCCTTCCCTTGAATCGCCTTGTATGCGGCAGCCCGGGGCATACAGCACGCGGCTGTCTCCCAGCCGTCGGCGGATGCCGTCCAGCACCGTTACGATCTGCCCCGGCGGCTGGGGGGAGGTATAATCGCCAAGCTGATGGTACGGCGCACGGGCGTTGGGGCCAATGACCGCAATGGTTCCGCTGCTCGAATCCAGAGGCAGCAGGTTCCCCTCATTTTTCAGGAGCACGATGCCTTCAGCCGCCGCCTGGTAGGCCAGAGCGATATGCTCCTTGCACCCTATGACCTGCTCTGCCCAGGCTGGATCCACATAAGGCCGATCAAAGAGTCCCAGGCGAAACTTCAGTTCCAACACGCGTCCGGCTGCCCTATTCAGATCGTCTTCAGTGATCAGCCCTTGCTCCAGCGCTTGCTGAAGATGTGCCCGGAACATGGTCCCGGACATCTCCATATCGACACCGGCCTTCAGCGACTGGGCCGCCGCCTCCACGCCCGATCCGGCCGTATTGTGGCCGCATGCCAACATATGGATTGCTCCGCAATCAGTAATGACGAAGCCGTCAAAGCCCCACGCTTCCCGAAGAACGTCTTGCAGCAGGTACCGGCTGGATGTGCAAGGGACTCCGTCGATTTCATTATAGGCCGTCATGACGGACAAGGCACCCGCTTCAACGGCCTTGCGGAACGGCAGCAGATCGACCTCGTGAAGCTCCCGAAGACCCATATGAACGGGTGCCCCATTGCGTCCTCCTTCGGAAGCGCCGTAGCCTGCGAAATGCTTCAGCGTAGCCAGCAGGCTGGTATGCGAATCCAGGCGCTCGCCTTGCAGTCCCTGCACGGCGGCAACCGCGAATTCGGCCACCAAATGGGGGTCCTCGCTGAAGGTTTCTTCGGTACGGCCCCACCGGGGATCCCGTACCACGTCCAGCACCGGCGAATAGGTGGCCGCTCCCCCCTGAGCTCTTGTCTCGGCGGCAATGGCGCGGCTTATGCTGCGGAACAGATCCGTGTTCCAGGTGCTGCCGATCGTAAGCGGTACGGGAAATACCGTCGCCCCGATTGCCATATGCCCGTGAGAGCATTCTTCCCCGAACAGAATCGGAATCCCCAGCCGCGAGTGCTCCATCGCATAACGCTGGATCGCATTCACCGCTTCCGCCCCTTCCCGCGGGGACAATCCGTTCGCCAGCGTCACCCCGGTCCAGGGATCGGCCCGCAGCGTACCGTACAAGGAACCGATTCCTCCCTCCGCAAGCTGCGACTTGAACTCCTCGGTTAGCTTGATCGTACCGTCGTCGCTTCTTATGTAAGCTTTCCAGCCGAACGGCTGGATCAGCTGCCCGATTTTCTCCTCGACCGTCATCCGCTCCAGCAAGTCCTCGACCCGCCGCGAAACCGGCCATGCAGCGTCCTTGTAGTCCATGGCGCACACCCTTTCCTTTTCCTGTTAAATTCATTCTTATTGATCACAGCAGCCCTGCCGAAGTTTCCGATGGAAGAAAAAGGCTCTCCGGCACGATCCGATCGGCCGAAGAACCTCCCACTATGCGTATCCTGCAGAATGGCTGCACCGCACCTGGACAAACCAGATCAACGGCTAGAACCCTCTTCCAACCTTTTCATGGGCGAGCACGCCTCAAGATGGTTGGCTCTGTCGGATGCGAACCTCCTCCGGCCGGTAAACCGTCTGCACTTGTCCCCCGGCATCGGTCGTAAACATCACGGTCCGCTCCCGTTCCAATTCGAAGGCGTAGACCTTTCCGGTTGCCGGGTCCTTTACTTCGACCTCTGCGCTTGCCCCATGCTCGGAGACGAAGACGTACAAGCTTCCCTGCCCGAACGTCAGCTTGCGGCCGTAAATACCCGGAAGCTCGCCTCCCTTCGGCCATTCCAGCTCAGGCGAAACGGCTGCGGAGCGGATAGCTTCCGCGTACAGCGCCTGGATCGGCTCCCAGCGCTCGTTCATCTCGACCGGGAGCGGGCACCAGATGAACCGTCCCGAGCCCAAGGTCACCGTAACGGGTGCCAGCGTCCCATCCAACCGGCCCGCCGGACGATCCACCGCCAGCGCGTTAATCTTCCGCTCGCCGAACGAAACGGCGAAATGCTCTCCCGCCAGCTCCAGCGTTTCTTCCCGAAGAACGTTGGCATGGACGGTTTCGCCGATCTCCTGCTGCAGGCGATGCGGTGCCGGTCCCCAATATGCATCGGTGCGAAGCGGGCCGGTCCACAAGACCGTGCTCCCTTCCCTTGCCAAGTCAAGGAGCTGGGCAAACGCGCGATCGTCGAAATTATGCGCGCTCGGCACGATGATCAGCTTGGCCGGATAACGCTTCAGGTCCTCCAGCTGATATTCGCCGATGCCCCGCGGATGGACGTTCATGCCGAACGTCAACGCGCGCATGGCCCTAGTCGTCGCTTCATAAGCCAGCTTGCGGCTGGAAAAATCATTCGAATACGGGTAAACGACGGCGATCTCCTCCAGCTGCCGTTCATCGTCGAACAAGCCGGCTGCTTCCTTCATGAAGCGGCCGAAGTCATAGGACACATCAGCCTCGGGCTTCTGCGTTCCGTCCGCCCGAAGCGCCCCGATGTTGGATTCGTTGGCATTATCCATGAAGTAGTTAATATTCCAAATCCACTGCACGGCACCCGCGCCGCCGGTCGAAAACGAATACGCGTACTTCCGCTCCAGGATGCTGCGAAGCTCTTCCTCCGTCCGCTTGGCGATGCCGTCCGGACGCTGCACGTGCATGATGCCGGTCTCCTGGATCAGATTCGGCTTGTCCGGCGTTTTCGTAAATATGCCGTCCCAAGCCAGGTGATCGTTCTGCCACCAGGAGTGGACCGTCGTGTAATCGACCGCGGGGCCATAGAACGAAGGCGACGGACGCTGGGAGCAGATGCCCTCATCCTGCCCGACCGTTACCAGCTGGCGGGGATCGGAGCGGCGAATGGTGCCGATGAGCTCGGACGCCCACCGATTATGCATGTCCATGGTGAACAGCGTGAAATCGATCCACGGTCCCCACTTCTTCGGCTGCAGCACGCTGTTGAACAGCTTGTCGTCCGGACTCGGCGCAGGCGCCGACTCGAATGAAGGCAGCTCGCCCGGCGTCATGTTCCAGCGCTCCTGAAGCAGCGCCAGATCATCCCCGTGGCGCTGCCGCAGCCACTCGGACCAGGCCTGACGCTCGAACCGGTCCCCTATCGATACCGGCCCTTCGAAGATTCGCTTCGGATCAAACAGCGAAGGCTCGTTGATCAGGTCCCAATGCACGTTGGTTGTGCCCCTGTGACGTCCCACGATGGAGGCGACGAAGCGCTTTTGCGCTTCCACCGATCGCGGATCCAGGTAGGGGTTCACGCCTTCCCAGGCTTCGGGCGCAAACGAGAAGAACGTGAACGTCACTTCCAGCTCATGCCGCTTGGCCGTCAGGATAAAGGCATCGATCGCCCGCATGACGTCCTCGGCCGCATGGCCGTCGGCAAACATGATCATCCGGTACCCCGTCCATATGCCCGTCCGGATCAGGTTGATCCCTGCCCGCTTCATCTCCGCCATATCCGCATCCCAACGCTGCACGTTCGGCAGATGGAGGAATTTGCGCGCGACGTCGGAGGTCATGTACGTCATGCCAACGATCGGAACCGTTCGTCCGCCGCGGCGGAAGTAATCGCGCCCGCATTCCAGCCGCTCTCCAGCCTGCAGCAGCGGACGATCGACGCCCCATACCGCCTGGGTCAGGGTGCGGCGCTCCCCCGACTCGGACTCGGCTTCGCAAACGATCCGGTACAAGCCCGCTTCCAGCCGTACGGGTACGGACAAGCGAAGCTGCTGCAGATCCCGCTGTTCCATGCCGGCTTCCGACTTCTCGTGTCCGGTCCAGACGGTCTCGCCGTCGTCTTCCTTGATTAGACTCACCGCAAAATGCCAGGTCTGCGCCGGGGCGGACGTCCGGGACAACGACTGCAGCTGGATCGTCAACCGCATCTGCTCGCCCGGCTCGTAAGAAGCATAGTTCGGCTTCAGCCACAGCTCCGTCACGCCTGTTCCCGCGTATTCCGCCAGATCCTTCAGGACGTCCATCCCTTTCGTCTCCCAGAACGATGCCCTCAGCTGCTGGTTGATCAGAATCCAGCGGCCCCCCGCGTAATCGCCCTTATGCTGTTCCAGCATGACGACCGGAGCAGAGCGTTCGCGTCGATCACGGTCCATGCCGATCAGCAGCGGCGAGATGACGGCGTCCATCGGACCGCATGCCCCCATCTCGGCCGGGATGTCGCTCGCTTTGGTCGGATGCAGCGTCAAACCCCAGGTCGGCTCCATGCCGAACAGCTCCTCACGCCCCAGCAGGATCGGGTATTCGGCGGAGGCCTTCAGCTCCCGGACGCGCGATACGTCAACCGCCAGCGCATCATGGATATCCATTCGCTGATGATAAGCCAGCTGCTCGCGTTCGGCATGCCAGCCTCCGTTCAGCTCTCGAACCGGCCTGCGGAAAGGCACGCCTCCGGCATGAACCAGACCGCCGCCAGCCTTCAGGTGGGCTTCGATGGCCGCCCAAGCCGCTTTCGGAAAGTATGGCCCGTGCAGATGAACCAGCGCGTCCCAGCCGCCTACCGTCAGCCGATCAGCCACGTCCGCGGCACCTGCGACCACCGCCCATTCCCGCAATCGCCCCATCGCCTCAGCAGACGGACGTTCGCCTTCATAAGGAAAATGCTCGTCGTAAAATACCAGCGTTCTCATCGCTTACTCCTTTCTCGTCCGCGGCTGGCCATCGACGTATACGGATGTACCGCGCGTTCGGGCCCAATCGGCGATCCGGGAAGGGTCGCCGGTCCAGAGGCGGTTCACTCCCCATGGATTGGTCTGCGGCCGCTCCTCGCATTCGATGCGGATGACCGGGAACAGCTCGGTCGGACGTTCCCGCGGAAGCCCTTCAATCCACAGTACGTCGCCCTCCTGTCGGAACGACAGCTCCTGCCCCGTTGTCAGCAGCGTCACCCGTGATACCGGCGTCACGAGATCCGCCAGCCTCAGCACCGGCCTCCCATCCCAGAAGCGGATGATGAGATACAGCTTGTTGTCTTTCATCGTCTGCCGCCCGTAGGTGATAAACTCCGTGAGGTTCCCGCCGTCGGAGCCGTAGATGGCCTCGCCGTGAACGTCCAGCCACTCCCCGATCTTCAGCGCCCGCTCCACGAAGGCCGGCGGAAGCTGTCCGTCGGGCTGCGGTCCAACGTTAAGCAGCAGATTGCCGCCAACGGTCCCCCCTTTTTCCGCACACTCGCACAGCATGTCGAGCAGAACGTCGGCCGGACGCCATCGTTCGCCGTTCGTGTACCCCCACAGCCTCCACGTGGTGACCTGGCTGGATTCCCACAGCCGCTTCTGATCCGGGACGATGACATGCTCCGGCGAGCCGAAATCGCCCAGCACCTCGGAATCGCCCGAGCCGCCGCCGCCGTCCGCATGCAGCTTCTCCTCCTCAGACAGCCCAAGACGGTTGTTCACCAGGATGTCCGGCTGAATCGACTTCATCCGTTCCACCAGCTTGATGCTGTCCAGGTCCTCCGCGGTTCGCGGCCAGACCCCGTCAAAAAAGAAATGATCGATGCGCCCGTATTTCGTGACCAGCTCTTCCACTTGGGCATGCAAGTACTGCTTCATCGTCTCCCAGCCCTCGGGATCCTTCTCCGGTCCGTCGAAATAAGCCGGTATCCGCCAATCGATCCAGGAATAATATAAGCCGACCCGAAGCCCCTGGGCCCGGAACGCATCGGTAAATTCGCGAACCAGATCCCGCCCGGGTGCCTGCTTCGCGCTGGAATAATCCGTCGTGGCCGTATCCCACAAGCAGTATCCGTCATGATGCCGCGTCGTTAAGCAGGCATATCTCATCCCCGCCTTGCGCGCGGTGTACGCCCAAAGCTCGGCGTCAAAGAACTCCGGATTCCACTCGCAGGCCTTCCGCGCGTATTCGGCCTGGTCCAAATGCTCCCGGAACAGAACCTGCTCGCCGCGCCCGTATTGGGCATAAGGCCCGAAATGAATAAACATGCCGTACCGGCTTTCCGTAAACCATTGCCAGCCTTCCCGGATGGCTTGTGTTTGCTTGGTCATGAACTACGTCCTCCTTATTCTGCACGGCTCTTGCCGTGCGGCCAGCCTTAATAAAGACTTTCGCTTCTAACTCTTTGAGCAGTCTCAAGGCTTCTTATGACCTTTACTCTAGCCCGGGAATCCCTGTCTTGAACACTTTACTTTTGAGAGAAAACTTTGATTTTGGCCAATATCGGAGAATTGAAGTCCTAAACGGCAAGTGGATCACTTTCGAATCCCCTTGGAGTCCCCTTGGAATTCCCTCTGTACTCCTCACGGACGCTCCATGGCGACGCACGAAAAAAAGCAACCCCTCCCCGGTTATCAAACCGGGGAAAGGATTGCCCTGTTCCAATGTTTCTTAGCCGTTAGCGTGCCTGAACTTACGACTGACCGGCTCTCCACTCATCGAATTGCCGTTTGTATTCATCAACGACCTCATCGAGACCGGCGGACTTCATTGCGGCCAGCATTTTATCGTAGGCGTCCTCGTATTTCACGACCCCGTGCATGACCGGATAAACGCTGGTCTTCAGCTCGGCGATGCAGTTGGCGTACTGCGAAGCAACGTTGGTCGGATCGAAGGTGAAGCCGATCGTGATGCTGTTCACGGCGTCCTCCGATACCGTTGTGCGGCGCTCCAGACGCGCTGGGTCCGTATTTGTTGGATAACGGTTCATTTCAACGTGGCCGAGCAGCCAGTATGGAAGCTCATAAGCCGGGGAACCGTTCTCGTTCTTGGCCAGATAGTCCTTGGTATTCTTGCCTGTATCCTTCCAATGCACATCTTTCACGCCGCTTTGAACGAGATCCATGTTCTCCTGGCTGCTGTATACCCAGTTCAAGAATTGAACGCCGGCCTCCGGGTGCGGAGACGTGGCCGAGATCCCGTTGGAATTGCGGATCGCGTAGGATCTGAATTTCGGCTGGTCGGCCAAATAATAAATATCCAGCTTCGCATCCGGGAACGTCTGACGAATGGCGTCGCTCAAGCCGACATCGCCCGGACGGTAGAGATAACGTCCTGCCAGCTCCTCCTGGTTGATAACCTCCGTCGGCGTCGTAAGCAGATCGCTCATGATCAGACCGCGCTTGTATGCCTCGTTCATGAACTTCACGTCTTTTTTGAACTCCTCGGTTTCGAACCAGGACTTCACGTTCCCCTGCTGGTCGATGTAAATCATGTTGTCGGCAACGGTAAACGGATAGGTGTCGTAGGTTGTATGCAGGAAGTAGGCTGGCTCTTCCAGCATCTTAATATATACGTTCTTGTTGTCCTGCGGCCAGTTCTTCTGCAGCGTCTCGGCTGCATTGAGCAGCTCTTCCGGCGATGTCGGCGGCTTCAGGCCATTTTTCTCCAGCAGATCGGTGCGGATCGTGAACATGCCATCGTTATAAGCGGTATCCGCCCAGAAGTTCGGCACGTACGTGATCTTGCCGTTGATTTTCGACGACTCCCAGATCCAGTCCGGCATGGAAGCTTTCAGCTCGGTGCCATACTGGTCCAGCAGATCGTCGATCGGAATGATACCGCCGCTGCCCGCAAGCACCGTCGGTCCTTTGGTATCGTGCATGATGGCAATCAGCTCAAATTCCTCGCCCGTCGACATCATGAGGTTGGTCTTCTGATCCCATACGTCCCACGCGATGTACGTCGGTTCGTAGGTAAGGTTCAGACCGTCGGCCTCCAGCTTCTCGTTGATCGCTTTGACCGCCGTATCCAAATCCTGCGGCGCGGAGCCCGGAAGCAAATACCGTACCGGCAGCTTGTCCCCTCCGCCGTTCTCCCCGCTCGCCGATCCATTCTCACTGCCGGCGTCGCCGCCACCGGAGCAGCCTGCGATCACGGATACCATGAATATCGCGGCCAACCATAGTGCTAGCGCTTTCCTTTTTTTCATGCATGTGTCCCCCTGTCTTCATTTGGTTTAGTCTTGCGGTACGATTCCTATCTTAAGGAGACATTAGGGGAAACGTATACTTCAAAATGATGGTTTTCGCCATTTTAAAACCCTTTAAAAGGTTGTTCAGAAAGTCATCTTTTGATCACGAAGCAGGTCGGGAAGCAATCTCGACGTCGAATCTTGAATTCAGCCGGGCCTTCCGTTGCTCACGTAGGTTTGCAAGCTTATGCTTCCGAAGCCGTTTTCTTATGAAAACGTTCAGCTCCGCTACTCAGTCCCTAGCTTCATCCAACCTAAAGCGTTTTGCAAAAACGCACATCGGAAGCAAAGACTTCGGTGCTGAAAAGTCGACCTTTTGAACCCGCACTTAATCTGCCCGTCACTGCGCCTTTTTCGTCTCGATCGCATGCTGGCTGCGGAACTGGGCCGGCGAGATCTGGTAGTGCTTTTTAAACAGCGTGTAGAAATAGGTCGTATTCAGAATGCCCACCTGCTCGCTGATCGATTGAACCGACTCCTCGGTGCTTGCGAGAAGCTCACGCGCCTTCTCCAGACGAACGGCATTCAGGTAATCGTTGAACGACAGCTCGCAATGCGCCTTGAACAGCTTGCCGACATAGCTGCGGGACAGCTTCACCTCGCCAGCAACCTGCTCGAGCGACATATCCGGCCTCGCATAATGCTTGCGTACGTACATCTGGATAAAATCCACCACCTCCGCATGCCGGACCGCTCCCGATTCCTCGGACAGGCTGCAGAGCCTAAGGGCTAGATCCTTCAGGGCATCCGCGGTTTCCTGCAGCGTCTGAAAGCGGGTAATCTGCCGCGTAAAGTTGAGGAAGAGATCCGCGCTTTCCCGGTTTTTCACCGTATGGACATTGAGCTGCTTGTACAGGCCGCCGATGAACTGGTTGATGAAAAACATGACTTCATGGTAGTTGTAATCGCGTATTTCCTTGATCCACTGATCGATTTCCTTCTCCAATTTATCCCGCTGCTGCAGCTTGATGGCCTCGATGATGCGCTTCTCCCGCTTGTCCGGATACTGCGCCTCGGTATGCTCCGACTCCGAGTCGATGACCGGATCGCCATGGAATATCCTGCCCTTTCCCGCGAAAAAGCGCTGCTGGAAGCAGGATTGCGCGCAATCGAACGATTCGCGCAGCTCCTCGTACGTCTGCGCGGCCGTTCCGATGCCGATGGTTACGGACACGCGGAGCGTGCGGAGCATCTCGCCCTGCAGCTCCTCCAGCATGCCCAATACATGGAGCGGAAGCCGGCTCTGTTTCATGGGGAGAATGATCGCAATGGTCCCGTCCCCCACCGTGGCCACGCTCGCTCCCTCCGGCTCCAGCATCTGCTGGGCCGCCTGGGCGACGGCCGCGCAGGTATAGGACTGCAGATCCTCGTCCTCGCCCCCCGGCGAGCCGTCTAAGCTGTCAATCAGAAGGACGGCAGCCAAGAAATAGGGACCCTTGCCTTCGCGGGCCAAACGACGGAATGCCGTCTCGTCGCCGCCTTTCAGCAGCTGCAGCACATGCGCCTGCCGGGCGACGGAAGCCTCGGACTCCATCGACTTCATCTTCTCCGTCATTTCGGCGTAAGTGGTATCCAATATGGCAAATTCGTTGATTTGCCGACGGTTTTCCTTCATTTTCGGTATGGCGCTCATTTTCTCCAGCAGGTGGCGGATCGGGTTGTACGCATGATGCGTCAGCCAGAACGACAAGAACATGCTGACGACGAAGCAGGCTAAAGCGAGAACCAGCGCCGATGTTCGGAGGGCCTGCATGTTGAACAACAGATTTTGATATTGGCTTACGCTGATGAACGTCCAGTTCATATCCTTGGATTTGACATAGGTAACCAGACTCTTGCGGCCGTCGATGGAGCGGGTGAAGTAACCGCTTTCCGCATCCGATTCCAGAATGGACTGGACATAGGACTCCTGCGATACATCCTCCATGAACCGGGACCGATCCGAATGGGTGATGATGGTTCCCTTGTCGTCAATGACATGCAGCGAATCCACCGCTTCGTTGCGGTAGCCTCCGATCAGATCCTGGATGGTGTCGGTGCTCATGTTGATTACGATCGCGCCTTTGGAACTTAGCGGCGAATAATAGCTCGGAAGGAGAACGAAAGTCAGGACGTCTTCGCTCCGCTTCGCCGAATTGGCGGAAGAGATCTTGCGCGGAAACAGGTGAAAATAAGATGTATTTTTACTGTTGATCTCCTCCAGCAGCGCCTTCTCCTGCTCCTTGGTAATCCCCTTCGTATTCAGGTACGTGTTATTCGAGCCGTTATAGATCCCGATCGAATGGATGAACGGATAGGTGGACTGGACCCGGTTAAGGGTGCCGAACACGCCATACTGTTTCACCGGATCGGCCTCTTTGTCCAATAGGGCGTTCACAATCTCCTTGTCGCTGAGCAGAAGGTTGCCCACGTTATACACCTGATCGCGGATGACGCTGGATACGGCGCTGTTCTGCTTCAGCATCGACTCGTATATTTTTCCTACCTCCTTCGCGGTGCTCCAGGAGAACATCATGTACAGGACGACGGTTACGAGGGCAATCATGGCTGCCGTGAGCAAAACAAAGCTGAGAAACATATTTCGATACACTGCATAACGGAATAATCGCTGCCGGATCATATTCTCCCTCCTTTATCATTCGGTCTGTATAGTAAACTGAGATCTTATCATCCATGAATTTTACTAACATTATATGTAATATACATGTTAATTTTAGTGGGGTTGCCTAGCCATCCGATCGCTTGGAACGGATAGATATTTTATTCTCATCTTACATTTGCTCAGGGCATACATCAACATGAAAACGCATTCTTTATTTTCCTCCCCTAACTTCCCTTCATAGACTTCATCGGCTAAACCCCTTATAAAATCAAGCTTTTTCGGTCATTATTCAATCCTGGCGACACTGTGCGAAATACTCAAATTCGAAGTTTTTGCCGTTTTTTAAAGCAGGCGTTCCCCCTTTCAATCCGCTCAAACTCCATTTTCATAGTTTACTGCACGCGGCAACTCTCTTTACACTCGAAACAGAACTGCTACGCTTGCAGCCCCCATCACTTACGAAAGGACGTGCCTAATCATGAAAAAAAGCCGCTTCGGCTTCCTGCGCGAAATCCGCTCGAACGGATCCGCCTACCTGCTCGTCGTACCGGCCGCCATCTATACGCTGGTCTTCGGTTATTTCACGCTTCCGTACATGCTCATTGCGTTTCAGAAATTCAACTTCAAGACGGGGCTCTTCAATTCCGCCTGGGTCGGGTTTGACAATTTCAAGTTCTTCTTCTCGTCCCCCCGGGCTTGGGAAGTCACCTTCAACACCTTGAAGCTCAATTTTCTATTTATCATCGTTGGCACGCTCGCAGCGATGGCGCTGGCCATACTGTTTAACGAGCTCCGCAGCCGCTGGTTCTCGAGGATAACCCAATCCACGATTTTGTTTCCGCATTTCTTGTCCTGGGTTATCGTGAGTTACATTATCTACAGCTTGCTGTCGACCGACTACGGTATCCTGAACCGGGTCCTGGCGTTCTTCCATATCGACCCCGTCAACTGGTACGCCTCTCCGCAATACTGGACGTGGATTCTTACGACCGCGGCGGTCTGGAAGGACCTCGGGATGAACCTCGTCATCTATCTGGCGGCGATCACGGGAATTGATGACAGTTATTACGAAGCCGGCCGGATCGACGGCGCTACCCGGTGGCAGCTCATCCGACACATCACTATTCCGCTCATGCTGCCGACCATATCCATCTTAACCCTGCTGGCCCTGGGCAAAATCATGTACGGCAGCTTCGACATGATCTATGCCATCGTCAAGGACAACGGGCTGCTGTATCCGACGGTTGACGTCATCGATACGTATGTGTTCCGTTCCCTCCGCACCATCGGGAATCCGGCACAAGCCATGGCCGTCGGACTGTATCAATCCGTGGTCGGCTTTATTCTCGTATGGGGCAGCAACAAAATCGTGAAGAAGGTGAATCCGGACCATGCCTTGTTTTAAAGCAAGCCGGAATCCTTCGGAAGGGAGCGAAATCTAGTGACGTCCAGACCTAAATTTTTCGACGCCGTGAATGCCGCGTTGATCGGCATCATCTCCATTCTCTGCATCCTGCCGATGCTGCTTGTGCTCATGGTGTCCTTTACCGACGAAGCCAGCATTAAGCAGTTCGGCTACCAGCTGTTCCCGAGCGAGCTGTCGCTAGATGCCTACAAGCTGCTCCTGTTCGGCAGCACGCCGCTGTACCGGAGTTACATGATCTCGATCATCGTGACGGTCGTCGGCACGATTCTTGCGGTCACCATCACGTCCATGGCCGGATATACGCTGGCCGCCAAGCATATCCGTTACCGCAACGGGCTCGGTTTGTTCTTTTTCATTACGATGGTGTTTAACACGGGCCTGGTGCCCTGGTATCTGATCAACCTGAATCTCGGCATGAACAACACCATCTGGGCCCTGATCATACCGTCCCTGGTGTTCAACCCGTTCAACCTGTTTCTTGTGCGGAACTACATGTCCCAAATTCCGCCTTCCCTGACGGAGGCGGCCAAGATCGACGGCGCGAGCGACTTCTATATCGCGTTCCGGATCTACTTCCCGCTCTGCATGCCCGTTCTGGCCACGATTACGCTGTTCTACGGCATTGCCTACTGGAACAACTGGTTCAACGCCATCATGCTGGTGGACAACGAGAAGTTGTATCCCCTTCAGTACCTGCTGTTTAAGCTGAACTCCGAGATCAGCATGATCCAACAGATGCAGAGCAGCGGCGCCATCCTCGGCACCCAGACGCTGCCGCAAGAATCGGTGAAGATGGCCACCGCCATTCTGACGATCGGACCGGTGGTGCTGTTCTATCCGTTCCTGCAGCGGTATTTCATAAAAGGGCTGCTGATTGGCTCTTTGAAGGAGTAAGGGTTTATCCACATGCCATGATCTCAGGACATAAGCAGGTAACAGGTTTTACTGAAATCAAAGAGGCTAACCGTGAGAGCGGTTAGCCTCTTTTTTATATGCTGGATGTCTTTATGAATGCAACCTCTACCGCTTCGGATGGAACATCGTCAACAGAGTTTGTAAGCGTAACCCTGATGTTGTGCATGGGGGCAGTAACGGCAATCCGGTTTTTAAAAGTACGAGATGCTAAAACGCCCGGCTTTTGACTTCTCCTTGATAAGCCAATGCATCCTGGGCCCTTAACCGCTGAACGTCGCTCAGCTCCGACAACTCGGCCCATTGATATTCCGAATGCTCGGAGCTGAGCACAATTTCCTCGTGAAGCGGGATCGAACAGCGGAATATGCCGACCTGCGCGTTGATATGACTGTGATAATAAAATCCGGTCAAGACCGCATCTTGCAGTGTAAGGCCCAGTTCTTCGCGGCATTCGCGAAAAATCGCTTCATGGATCGTTTCGCCGGGATCCACCCCGCCCCCCGGCAAGCTCCATCCTTTATTTCCATAGGTCCGTTTTAATAAGAGGAGCTTGCCGTCAGCGTTCAATATGATGGCATGCACACCAAATCTGTACGTGTCATGAAAGCCCAACGTTCATCCTCCCATCCCGTCTTTAACATGCTTATCGGCTACCTCAACCGATCCTTCATTTCCTCCAGCATAATTCCCCACCATGAAGAGGAACGAACGGCATTAGGATCTATGTCTTTCAGCTCCCGCTTCATTTGTTCGAAGGCTGACTCCCGCTCGCGCTCAGCCTGCGAGGCGTCCGGACGTGTTCCCGGCTTGATCTCGCCTCTTCTGAACTTCTCAAGTTTCTGGCGAAATTGTTCTGCCGTCAAAATCGTGGGAGGTGGATCGGGCTGCAAGCGCTCCGTTTGCTGCTTGAATCGAAGCACACGGTCCATAAAGGCGAGCAGGCTGTCGATGGAGGCGTTCATGTAGGTCGGTTTCTGTGTACCGCCCTCCGTGACTGCCCAAACCGCCCCTGTATCCTTTTGGATCGCGACATGCAGCCCTTCGCTCCAGATCTCCCTTCCGATCGCAATATAGGCTCCATGAATATCCTGTAACGGTAACGCTTCATGAAACAGAAGACCCAACGGGGGCTCCTGCGGATCAAAGACCGGCATTCCCCGAAACACAAGCGTTTCCACCGTCTTATCGGGCATTCCCAGGCCCTCCAAGCTTTCCCTCATATAAGGCAGCACTCCGTGATCATACAACGTATGACATAGCGGCTCCATTCTAGCCCTCCCTCTCTTAAACTCCTAAACCGGTACGTATTCTGTAACCTAGAATGATGCAGCGCGATCTACAGATATTCGCCGAAATATAACTGCAGCGCTTCAGTGGAATATCCGTCGCTTCCCTGCCACTCCGACATCGAGAAGAAATCGTCGTCCCTTCTCGGACGCGTGCGGGGCGTATCCTTCGGTACCAGCACGCCGGCATATCCCAGAATTTCCATCAGCACGTCTCGTTCATGCTTGCTTGAAGGCAGAACATCCTTCAAGCGCTTCTCAAGATGACGCGGGCTTTCTGATTCGGCGCATCCGTCGACGGCTGTCATCAGCTTCCTTAGAATGGCGATATCCTCATCGTTCACCGTCAGGTCCACCTCATGGCTCAACAGCTCCAGATCGAGCCAGCAGTAGAGCAGCTGATTCAAACGGATGCCTCCCCATTTGACCCGTTCGAAATTCAGCACGTTCAGGTCGGCATTCACGTAATCCCGGTCGGACTGGAGCTCGGCATGGTTACAGTCTCCGCAGCTGCTGTAATTCGGCATGGCCGAGCGTCGTTCTTCGTACTGATGAAGAGGCAGGCGCGAAGTAAGCGCCCAACTGGAAAGTGCGCTTCGCAGATGCACTTGTCTCGTGGACAAACTGTGCAGAAATGCGGCAGCAACCCTTTCTTTAGTAACCGTCTGATGTAAGCTATGAAGCCGCTGGATCAGCTCATCATGCCTGATGGTGATGGGGTCGAACATCAGCCTCATGCTCTTCGCGTAATCAAAGTCCTCCCCAACGAACGGCAAAGGACTGCTTTTCCAGCCGCTGGATGACCAGAACGTTTGAAGTAAAACCTTTTTCGCCTTTTTGTCCAAAGCTTCCCACTTCCCATGTTTTTCTTGTCCCTATCATAACAAAATCTTCCTATAAAGCGAAGATGATCGAAATCTGACTGAGTTGGATTGAAGCCGTGAAACTATGAAAACTACGAGTTATACCATGTAATGAATAACGATGAATTTATTCTTAATATTTCTCCGAATAATCATTATAATGATATAATGTTTCAAATAACCCTATCCTTGTTGATGAAATCGGAATTTCGCATGACATGAAAAGAATGCAATGGAGGATGCACCCAAAATGACCATTCATAACCTCAAATCATTCATCGTATCCACTTTCACTTTCCGAATAAATTGGAATCACTTTAAGTCGAAGCTGCTCTTAAGATACGTACTGTCTTATATTCTGATCTTCCTGATTCCCCTGACGGGAGTAACCATTTTCGTTTATGATAGCGCTGTCAGCGGGCTTCGTACCGAGATCGAACAATCCAACATCAATCAATTGAACCAGGTGAAAATGACCATCGACTCCCGTATCGCGGAGCTTCGGGAGCTTTCCGGCCGAATCGCTTACGACAGACGCTTAACCCCTTATATGGTCCGTGATGATTATTACAGAGTGGAAGCCATACAAGCTTTGGCCAACTATAAGGCAAACAGCAGCATCATTGAAGACATCTTCTTATACTATCATAACGACCCGATTATCTACTCTTACCGCGGCCTGACGAATGTTAACGTTGCGTTCGACTCCTTCTATCGTTATGAGAACTGGAGTCTGGAAGATGTCACCCTTGCGCTGAACGAAACGAATCAGATGGTCATACGGCCGGCCGAGAATGTTACGATCAACAGCTCCAGGCAGGAGACGATGCTGACCATCATCGTACCGATCAAGCCCAATGCCCCCTATCCGTACGGGAGCGTCGTATATATGGTGAAAGAGTCCAATCTTACCGGGGTCATGGATTCCATTCTTAGCGATTTCACAGGGAGCAGCTACATACTCAATCAGAATGATGAAGTGCTTACAGCGAGCAATCACGGCGTAACCCTGTCTCAAGAGCATCTCGGGACATTGGCTGCGCTTGATGCCGGCATACACAATCTCTCCCTGAATAATGACAAGTATTCCGTCGTATCCGTCAAATCCGGGGAGAATCGCTGGAACTACATGACCATCATGCCAAGCTACCAGTTCTTCAGCCGGGTCGCTCATGTACAGACGCTCATTCTGCTGGTGTTTGGCATCGCCGTCATAACCGGAGTGCTTGCCGCTTTTGTGCTGGCTAGACGCCAATATCACCCGATTAAGGATTTGATGGAATTCGCCAAGCTCAGAGTTAGCGATACCCCAGAGCCCAAAACGCGCAATGAATGGGAATGGATTCGTCAGACCCTTCACGAATACAGCACCCGAATCGATATGCAGGAGCCCTTCGTGCGCAACCAATGCATGCTGCTTCTGTTGAAGCACGGCAAGCCGGATGATCCCGAAATCGAACGAATGATCGCCGGAGTCGGACTGGAATCTCCCCAAGAACAAGTCATTTATTTCTGTGTGATTCTGTCCTGGGAAGAAAACGATGCGGCCGAGGAACTCCAGAAGGATCGTCAGCAGGTGCACGAAATTCTCAGCCATGTTGAACCATCTGGGCTTCAAGCGAATATCTATGGCGTTGAATTCTCAGCCGATAATCAATTTGCGCTGATCGTATCGCTTCCCGACCCTGGTCAAGATTCGCTGAAGCTCCGGATGGAGCAGATCATTCGCGCGGTCCAGGGATTGATCTCCGAGAACACTCGGCTCGATCCGAGCATGGGCGTAGGTACGCCCTACCGGGATTTGGGGCAGCTGAACCAATCCTTCATCGAAGCCGCAACCGCACTCGAGCACCGAATGGTCGGCAGCAGCCGGATCACCTATTTCGACCAGTTGGCAGAGCAGAATCATCCTGTCGCCAAAGGCGTGTGGCTTCCAAGAAAGTCGCTGCTCAAGCTGGAGCAAAGCCTAAAGCAAGGCAACGAGTCGGTGGCTGTACAGATGATCGCTGAGATGATGGAGACCATCCGGAGCGAACCGCTGCAAATTCATCTGCTGCGCTGTATTTGCTTCGATCTGCTGAACGCGCTGCTAAGGTCCGCCTCTGAGGTTGGAATGAACGAAGCATTCAGCAGCATCTCGGATTATACGTCGTTTGAGACGCTGGAGGAATTTGAGGACAAGCTGTTGTCGCTCACGACGGAGATTTGCGAGAAGGTTGAACGGAACCATGAGCAAGCAGCGCCAAAACTGATCGATGATATCGTACATTATGTAAATCAGCAGTTTGCGGACTATACGCTTAGCCTGGAGCATGTTGCCCTTAAATTTTCCGTCTCTACCTCTTACTTAAGCCGCAGCTTCAAAGAGAAGACAGGGATCAGTTTCTCGCAGTATATCTGGAAGAGGCGTACGGAGGAAGTCATTCGGCTGCTTGTGACGACAAGCGCTCCCCTGAAGGAAATCATCGAACAGGTGGGCTACCTGGATGCACCCAATTTCATCCGCAAATTCAAGAAAGAAACCGGGCTTACGCCCGGTCAGTACCGCAAAGAACATCGTTCGAATAGGCTGGATATATAACAGAAGGGCCCTTTAGGAGAACTTGTCTCGAAAGGGCCCGGATGCTTCTACTTGCTCACTGCGGTTCGTTCAAGATATGCTCAACCAGCCCATCGACCGGCACGGTAGCCAGTGCAATTGCTGTGTCGGTCACACCATAATAGATATAGAGCAGACCATCTTTGACCACGTTTCCAGTCGGGAACACCACATTCGGAATTTGATAACCGAATTTCTCATAATAGGTTTCCGGTTCCATGATGTAATTCTTCGTTCTTGCTATGACCTTCTCAGGGTTGTTCAGGTCAAGAAGCATCGCCCCAACACGGTAAACGACCTGATCATCAACGCCGTGGTAAAGGACCAGCCAGCCTTTATCGGTTCGCACAGGCGGCGTGGCCCCCCCGATTTTCCTGGATTCCCATGCCGGATTCTCGGCTTTGGCCAGAAGTTTCGGCTCTTCCCAATGAACCAGATCCTCGGAGTACGTAATCCAAATCGCCGCGCTGTCCGTTCCGTAAGCTGCACCCACGTATTCCTCCGGACGGCGCAGCAATACATACTTTCCGTTAATCTTCTCAGGGAACAAAATGTTGTCGCGGTCATTGATATCGAGCGGTGTCGTATCGGCAACGAACTCCCAGTCGATCAGATTATCCGACTTCACGATCGAAGAGCGAGTGAGCCAGTGGCCCTCCTCCTCCCCCCAGCCGTCCGGATATTTGGGAATCGACCGTTCCGGTATCCCTGCTCCCGTCGGATAGTAACTCATGGCGCATGGCCTAAGGGCATAATTTAGATAGTATGTGCCGTCAATTTTGACAATCCGCGGGTCCTGGACGCTGCCATATGGAAAGCCCAGCATGTCAGGCGTCACGATCGGCTCGTCCTTCACGTGCGTAAAATTCACCCCGTCTTCGCTCTCCAGCAGTCCCAAAACGTTCTTGCAAGGCGTTAGCGAGCCTGCGGTACGCTCAATCATGTAAAACTTGCCGTTGTCTATAATAACGGCAGGATTGAATACGGTGACTTTACGCCATTCGTACGTTCCCGGCACGACGATCGGATTATTCGGATGTCTCGTAATTTTCATAGGCTATGCCTCCACATTTGTATGATATTCAGGATTTATCAGGCCCTCTATCATTTTATGTTTAGCTCGACTTCCAGCGGTCATATGCGCCTTGATAGATTTCAACAACTCGGTCGGCACCCATTTTCTTCATCGTGTTCAGATAGTTATCCCAATTGGACAACGGTTCTGCTCCGGTAATGAATTTCGCCTCCATCTGCTGTACATACGTGCTCAGATCCGAGTTCAGGCTGTTGATCTCGGTTTGCTCTTCCACGGTAAGGAACAAGGCAGGGAACGGAGGTCTTGCTCCCCGATCGAGCAGCTTCTCCTTCGTTTCCTTTTCAACCCACAGATCGAAGTCGGTCTTCAATCCTTTATTGATATCGTCCGTGTTGACGGTAGGAGCCGGAATGCCGTAATTTGGGGTCAGAGTCGCACGGTAATCCTCCATCTCCATGCCGTCCGGCACAGACAAATAGCTTTTCACGCGATTGGCTTCATCCGTGTACTCCCACAGCATCCCTTCCGGTCCTTTGTTGAAAAAAAGCGACCCTTCATAAGAGTAAAGATAGTCCACCCAACGGATCGATGCTTCAGGGGCAGGATTGGTAGCCGAGATGGCAAAAGCCCCTGTCGTAATCCCTCTGTTCTTGGCGATGGCCGGCTTGTCTACCAAATCGCTTTTCACCGGAGCGAACATCGGATCCTTGGTGGACGGTTCTCCGCCTTTGGTCATGTAGGCATGCCAGTCGGAGAACAGGGCCACCTGATTGTTCTGTGCCTTGGCCTTTTTCTGTTCTGCGGTTTGCGAGAAGCTTTCGTGGTCAAGCAGATCCTCTTTCCAAAGACGGTTCATATAGACCAGATACTCTCGGAAGCCTTCTTCTATCGGGGTATAATGAACAACATCCGCATCGTCTACATAAATTTCGTCTTCATAAACGCCGAAAGCGCCAAGAAGCCAAGTACGTAAATCCCGAGCATTGGTCGTAGCTGTCGATACGGAAGAGATCGGGATTTCATCGGCGACTCCATTGCCGTTCGGATCCTCTTCTTTTACCCGCTTCAGGAAGGTGTAGAGCTCCTCGGTCGTCTCCGGAAGCTTGTCGATATTCAGTGCCTCCAGGAAATCACCGTTGTACCACAGCGGGTTGCGATACCAGTGCTGGCTTAAATCGACCGCAGGCAAGGAGTAGATATGTCCATCCGGAGCTGTAATGGATTTACGGATCTCCGGAATTTCGTCCATCAGGGCCTTGAAGTTCGGAGCGTATTCCTCGATGAGCTCCTCCAGCGGAATCAGAATCCCCTGCTCGCCATAGTTCATCTGTTCGGCCGCGGTCAAACCTGCAGCATAGAAGACATCCGGGTAATCGCCGCTGGCAAATACGAGGTTCTTCTTCGTATCAAAGCTATCCTTCGGTGCGTTCAAATATCGGAATGAAATGCCCGTCTTTTCCTCCATCTGCTGCAGCACGACCATATCCTTCCAGTTTTGAACGCCGACATCAGGTGCCATCATGGTCAACGTAATCGGTTCATCCATAATCGGGAAGCCTTCCTTATTCACGGCGGCTGCTTCCGTTGACTTTGTACCGGCAGAATTGGTATCGCCGGCCGAACCGCATCCGGCGAGCAAGGACAGGGCTGTCATCCCCGTCAACACCAGCTTCCAAGATTTGCTTGTCATCTTCATCCATGTTTCCTCCCTTTGCATATTCAAGCTCATATCTTATAAAACGCTTTCATCATCCTTTTACAGAGCCAATCATGACCCCTTGGACAAAGTATCGCTGTAAAAAAGGATAGAGAACCACAATCGGCAGCGTCGATACAACGATAACCCCGTATTTGATCAATGATGCAGTTTCGGCTTTGGAATTCATTGCCCTGGCGGCATCCCCGCTGATTCCGGCGCCGGTCGTCTCCGCCGTCATTTCCTGAAGAACCAGAATCTGCCGCAGCACCATCTGCAGAGGATACTTGCTCTCATCGTTGAGATAGATCAGAGCCGGAAAATAGCTGTTCCAGTGACTGACCCCGTAAAATAACGCCATGACAGCAATAATCGGCGCGGACAGCGGCAAAATAATGCGGACGAACAGCTTCAGGTTGGTACAGCCGTCCATATATGCCGCTTCCTGCAGTTCCTTGGGAATCGTCGTCTGGAAGAACGTCCGGGCAACGATGATATTCCATACCGATGCGGCCACGGGAAGAATGAGCGCCCCCATCGTGTTGATCAGCCCCAAATTCCGGACGACGAGATACGTTGGCACAAGCCCTCCGGTAAAGAACATCGTGAACAGAATAAATCCCAAGAACAGTTGACGACCGACCAAATCCGACCTGCTGAGCGCATAAGCTGCAGGCAGTGTCACGGCCAGGTTCAACAACGTTCCTATCCCAGTATAGACGATCGTGTTCAGATATCCGTTCCAAATCTTCGGATTTTCGAAGACCAGCTGGTATCCGGCCCAGGTAATCTCCTTGGGAAACAGCCACATCGCACCGGAATTCACCTGCTGCGGGCTGCTGATCGATGCGCTGAGAATATATACGAGCGGATACAGAACAACAATCAAGGCGATGCATAAATAGATATAGACGCTGCCGAGAAAAATCTTGTCCCCCTTCGATTCCTTCATCGCGGTAACCAATGCACTTTCCTCCTTTCTACCATAGGCTGTTCTCGCTGGTGCGTCTGGCAATCCGGTTGACCGTTACCAATAAAATGACGTTGATCACGGAGTTGAACAGGCCAACGGCTGTCGAGAAGCTGTACTGCGCGTCGACCAGACCGGTTCGGTAAACATAAGTTGAAATGACATCGGAAGATTCCATATTCAGCGAGTTCTGCAGCAGCAGTATTTTTTCGAAGCCGATCGTAAGAATGTTGCCCATGTTCAAAATCAACAAGATGGTGATCGTTGGGAGAATGGCCGGGAGGTTGATGTGCAACAATCGTTTGAAACGACTGGCGCCATCCACAATCGCGGCTTCATGCTGCTGGGGATCGACCCCGGACAGCGCGGCCAAATAGATAATGGTCCCCCATCCGGTGCTTTGCCAGACCCCGGACAGAACGTACACGGTCTTGAACCAAGCCGGATCCGACAGAAAGTTCGGCGCATCGATGCCCATCCATTTGATCAATTGGATCAGGATGCCTGTGGACGGCGATAAGAAGGTAATAATCATACCCGCCATGACAACAACGGATATAAAATGAGGCGCATACGTAACGGTCTGGACGATTTTCTTGAAGGGACCCGTCCGGATTTCGTTGAAAGCGAGCGCCAGGATGATCGGCAGCGGAAACCCGATGATCAGCTCGTAGAAGCTGAGGCTGAACGTATTCCAGAGCAGATCCCAGAAATAGTAGGAATTGAAGAAACGCTCGAAATGATCGAAGCCCACCCATGGGCTGCCCATGATTCCTTTGCTAGGGATAAAGTTCTTAAAGGCAATCTGGATGCCGTACATCGGCGCATAGTGAAATACAAGGAAATACAGTAAGGCTGGCACCAAGAACAGATAGAGCTCCCAGTTCACCCTGATTCGTTTACCAAGAGACGTTTGCTTTACACCTGGATTAGGCGGCTTCGTTTCGCGATGGATGGAACGTCTTTCGGATATCACAGCAAGCAGTCTTTTTCCCTTCATGTTTCCCCTCCTTTCTTACATATCGATTCATGTCAGGTTATCTGGTTCACTCACGTACATCACGTTTCAGTGATTAACAGGTAACGCTTACATTCCAAAGTGTAGAGAAGACAGCATGACATCGTAAATGTGTAAGATGTGCATTGTCATCCATCTGTCCGTCGAAATCCCGCTGCAGTCCTTTATTTCTCATCCGAATCTCCGCGATTTTTGCTCATAGATGATGCGGAGTATGTGTAACATATGAACCTGTTATCAGGATTCATATGTTACATATTGTGCTCCATCAAGCGTTGTGCGAACATGGCCTACGAACACCGAATATGCGTTAACTCGTACGAGAACAAGGAAGAGCAGAATGAAAATGTCTCTGTCAATTTCATTCCCTTTGATCATTCACCTATCCAAATAAAAACCAGCTAATGTTTGTCAAGCATTTCAGCTTGGATGAATTCTCTTTTCGTGATATACTTTTTCCGACCAACCCGAATAACCTCCACATCTATGGAGGTTTTGGTTAAATATGGTTTAATCTTGGTAGGGCTGCCCCTTCTGCAAGATGGCGAAAATGTGATGCAACAGCTTGTTGGCGCAAGCGATCACGACCACCTTGTAGGGCTTGCCCTCTTTTCTTTTTTTCTCATAATACGAACGAATTCTTGCATTCGCGTTTTTCCGCAT